>NZ_BAAGRD010000042.1:0-267106 GCF_054783135.1 Niabella terrae | reverse complement strand
TGCCGTAAGCTTCCTTCAGATTCCACCTCACGATGGACACCCTTGCTCTTAGCTAGTGGTTGGCGATTACAAACCCCCACAGAGGACTTTCACCTCCTAGTAACCCGACATGCACGGCACACAACAAGAAGCCCGCAAACGTTTAATTTGCGGGCTTCTTTATGTCGTGACTTGAAAGTCCTAGATTATCTTAACTGGGTAAATAAGGTATCCCATTTCTTTTCCAGGGCAGCGAATTTATCCCGATCCGCATTGGTTTTAGATTCCTGGATCTGATAAGAATAATACTCTGCCAGATTACCGGCAATGGTGCGGTAAGCACGTTTCTGGCTGGCATCCAGGCTCGAAATCTTGGCAAACATGGCGGCTGCTTTTTCAAAATTTTCTTTGGCCTTATCATATACCGCATTATACTTTGCCTTGGCATCGGTTAATTTCTGCTTGTCAGCAGCCGTAGCCTTGGAACCTTTCTTGGTCAATTCTGTTTCGATCGGCCGCAGATCATCGCCCAATCCCTGTGCTTTATTAGAATAATGATCACTTAACAATAAAATGGGCTGCAGTTCATCAGGTTTCAGGCTATGGGCTTTGTCCAGCGCAGCCAGCATTTTAGTCTCCAGTTCAGGGGCATTTTCGGGAAGTACTGCGCCCTCTTTACGGGAGTTCAGCGTATCGAATATCACTTCAGCATATGTCAGCTGGCTTTTGTAATCGTCGGGTTTGGCTGCCAGCAATTTTTCCAGACTGGCCAGTCTTTCATTGAAATCAGTGCTCGAACCGGCGGCAAAATCCAACAGGCTATAAGTAAAAAACTCGTCATCGGGATACAGTTGTTTACCCATGGCCTTGAACTTTTCAAAATTCTCGGTATCATTTTTAGCTGCATAATACCTAACCAGTCCTTTGTACACATCCTGATAACCCGTTCCCTGGAACTCTTTGATGTTCTTATCAGCAATACGGGTATAATATTTCAAAGCTTCTTCGGGATGCTTGGTTTGCTCCGCCAATACACCGGTATAATACACGGCTGCAGTATCGAAGGGCTTATCCAGGATCTTCTTTTCGATCAGCAAATCCGAATAGTTTACCGTCTTTTGGAATTTTTCAAAAGCCGGATCGTAGTTTTTCGCGTTAATATCGTTGATCGCAGAATTATAATAACCGGCATATAACTGGAAAGGGGTATTCTTGTAAATAGGATTTTCCAGCAATTTCATTTCCGGATCCAGCTCCTTGTATTTCAGAAAAGCAGCATCAGCTTCAGTCCTGTTCTGGTCAGCAGTTGCCGCTCTGCTGCTATCAATGGCCATCGCAGAAAATAAGGCCGCCTTAACCAGATATCCTTCCGGTTTTGAAAAGAATTTCTCATTGGAAGAATGCTTGTCAAAAGATTCCTTGGCTTTATCCAGTTGATTGAGGGTCAGCAGACCGGTGATCTCATCATATTTCTGTGCAAAACCCGTAATGGTGAATAAAACTGCAAAAGACGCTAGTAAAATACTTTTTTTCATCCTTTTTCTTTTTGATTTTTAGTGGCGTAAATACTTGATTTTATTATGCTCCGAACCCTGAAAGTTCCTGTGCAAGGATCTTATTCCCTGCCGGAAACATTCATTCGTAATAGCTGCCCAACGCATTGATCACTACTGTAAAGATCGTTTAATTTTCGGAAGTCGGGGGAAGTTCCGTGACTTCACCGGAAGCATCCGAAGCATCGCCGGTGGTTCCAGTTCCGTTATCTGCCTGCGGGTCAATTTCCGATTCTTCCTCCTGGATTTCCTGTTCGTCAACTTTGGTGATGGCGGCAATTTCATCGCCTTCATCTACCCGAATCAGTTTCACGCCCTGTGTCGCCCGACCCAACTCACTGATGCCGCTAACCGGCATCCGGATGATGATACCGCTTTTACAGGTAATCATCAGGTCCTCAGTTTCCCTTACATCCAGTAATCCAACCAGATTTCCGGTTTTATCCGTGATATTCAGGGTTTTAACCCCCTTTCCACCCCGGTTGGTGATCCGGTAATCATCTACAGCCGTCCTTTTACCATAGCCTTTTTCACTCACCACCAATACTGTAGATGCAGTATCCGTTGTACTTACACAAATCATGCCTATTACCTCGTCATGCTGGCCATCTACTTCAATTCCGGAGACGCCTATGGCACCCCGACCCGTGGCCCGGACTTTTGCTTCAGGGAAACGGATGGCGCGGCCACTTTTCACCGCCAGCATCACTTCGGAATTACCATCGGTAAGCTTCGCCTCCAGCAACTGATCACCTTCGACAATCGTAATGGCATTCACTCCGGTCTGACGTGGCCGGCTGAAATCTGCCAGATGGGTTTTCTTGATCACCCCTTTCTTGGTACAGAGCAGAATGCTGTGGTTCTCTACAAATTCCTGGTCCTTGAGGTCTTTGATATCAATGATGGCCCGGATCTTATCATCGGGCGGTAATTGCATCAGATTCTGGATGGCGCGTCCCTTGCCGGTTTTCTCTCCTTCGGGGATTTCATACACATTCAACCAGTAACACCGGCCTTTTTCCGTGAAGAACAGCAGGGTATGATGGGTCGAGGCCACGAAAAGATGTTCGATATAGTCCTCGTCCCTTGTCTTGCCGCCACGAACGCCACGACCGCCCCTTCTCTGGGCGCGGAATTCATCAGCCGGCGTGCGTTTGATATAGCCCAACTGAGAAATAGTAATCACAACGTCCTCATCCTTGATCAGATCCTTGATACTGACTTCATCATTCAGGTAGGTAATCTCTGTACGGCGGTCATTGCCGAATTTATCTTTGATCTCCGTCAGTTCGTCCTTGATAATACCATAGCGGAGTTCGGAATTATTTAATATCTCATTGAGGTGGGCAATCAGTTTGACCAGCTCATCATATTCTTCCTTAATCTTATCCCGTTCCATGCCGGTCAGGCGCTGTAATCTCAGCTCCAGAATGGCTTTGGCCTGCACTTCATCCAATCCCCAGCCAGCCTGTATCAGGTTTTCCTTGGCGATATCAGGCGTCGCGGAATTCCGGATCAAACGAATGACTTCATCCAGATGATCCAGTGCAATCAGATATCCCTGGAGGATATGGGCCCTTTTCTCGGCTTCTCTTAGTTCAAAACGGGTCCTTCGAACCACGACTTCATGACGGAATTCCACAAATTCGGCAATCATGTCTTTCAGGTTCAGGATTCTGGGCCTTCCCTTAACGATGGCGACATTGTTGATACCAAAAGAAGTCTGCAGATCGGTATGCTTGTACAGCTGGTTGATCACCACATTGGCAATGGCGTCTCGTTTCAGGTCGATAACTACCCGGGTGCCCTCCTTATTATTGGATTCGTTATTGACATGGGCAATGCCTTCAATCACACGGTTATTTACCAGTTCACCGATCCGATTGGTCAGCGCATCCCGGTTCACCTGATAAGGCACTTCCGAAATCACTATCTGCTCTCTCCCACTGGGCTTGGTATCTACCCGTACCCGGCCCCTGATAACAACCCGACCCCGGCCGGTATGCATGCCGGCCTTGATGCCTTCCATACCGTAGATGATCCCTCCGGTAGGGAAATCCGGTGCTTTTACAAACTCCATCAGTTCGTCCACCGTAATCTCGTTATTATCGATATAAGCGACACAGCCATCAATGACTTCACTCAGGTTATGCGGCATGATACTGGTGGCCATACCCACGGCGATACCGCTCGAGCCATTGACCAGCAGTTGAGGAATCCGGGTGGGCAGCACCACCGGCTCCTCTCTGGAATCGTCATAGTTGGGCTGAAAATCTACGGTGTCCTTCTCGATATCCAGTAAGGTATGTTCAGCGATCTGTTGCAACCGGACTTCGGTATACCTCATGGCAGCCGGTCCGTCTCCATCCTGATTACCAAAATTACCCTGCCCATCAACCAGCAGGTACCGCATGCTCCAGGGTTGCGCCATCCGCACCATCGCGTCGTATACCGAGCTGTCTCCATGTGGGTGATACTTACCCAACACTTCCCCGACGACCAGTGCCGATTTGCGGTAAGGACGATTGGCCCGCAGGCCCAAATCGTTCATTGCATACAGTATCCGCCGGTGTACCGGTTTAAGTCCGTCCCTGACATCAGGCAGGGCCCGCCCTACGATTACACTCATGGAGTAATCGATATAAGCGGTTTTCATTTGCTCTTCTATATTGACGGGAATGATCCTGTTATTATCCTGTGTTTCCTGTGGCTCCTGATTCTCTTCCATCTAAAAATTATCTGCTTAAATTATGGATTAAAACGATAGTATTGAACTCTGGCAAATTTAATCATTTCCCGCCTGAAAACCATGCACAAAAAGGCCTGTTTTTCACAGATTATACACCCCATACGGGCACCAAATTCAGGCGCGCAATAAGCGGCCTGCGGCCTTGATCAAAACAGCCTGCTGCGGGCGCCTGCGGACCGGTTGCTATAACAAAAAAACGCCCCGATCTGACAGAACGGCGACGTTTTACAAAAGATAAGGTATGGTCGATTATTTTAATCCGAACGCTTTCCTGACTTTGGTCACATAATCCAGTTTTTCCCAGGTGAAGAGTTCTACTGATTTGGTGACTTTTTTCCCGTCAGGAGAAACAAAGGTCTTTGATACTGTCTCGGGATTACGTCCCATATGACCGTAAGCCGCCGTTTCGCTGTAAATCGGGTTACGTAACTTGAGCCTTTTTTCAATAAAGTAAGGTCGCATATCAAAAATTTCCTCGACAATTTTGCTGATTTGACCATCGGTCAGATTGACTTTAGCCGTCCCAAAACTATTCACGTTGATACTGGTTGGTTTCGCCACACCGATAGCATAGGACACCTGTACCAGCACTTCATCCGCCAATCCGGCGGCTACCAGATTTTTGGCAATATGACGGGTTGCATAGGCGGCACTCCGATCCACTTTGCTGGGATCCTTACCACTAAATGCGCCACCGCCATGGGCTCCTTTACCGCCATAGGTATCGACAATAATCTTGCGTCCCGTCAGACCGGTATCGCCATGTGGGCCACCGATCACAAATTTTCCGGTGGGATTGATATGATATTTGATCTTATCATTAAACAGTTTGCGATACTGCGGATATTTCTTGATCACACGGGGAATCAAAATCTTCTTCACATCTTCACTGATCCTGGACAACATTTTGGGCTCGGTGTCAAAATCATCATGCTGGGTAGATATAACAATCGCATCGATACGGATCGGCTTGTTATTATCATCATATTCCAGGGTCACCTGACTTTTGGAATCCGGCCGCAGGTATTTAATCTTTTTATCCTCTCTTCTGAGTGCTGCCAGTTCGATGAGCAGGGTATGCGCCAGATCCAGTGCCAATGGCATATAATTTTCTGTCTCGTTGGTCGCATAGCCAAACATCATGCCCTGATCGCCCGCACCCTGGTCTTCCTTTTTCTTCCGGTCCACGCCCTGATTGATATCAGCGGACTGTTCATGGATAGCGGATAAAACGCCGCAGGAATTGGCTTCAAACATATAGGCGCTCTTCGTGTATCCAATTTTGGATATTACTTTTCTGGCGATATCCTGTACATCCAGATATGCATTGGATCTGACTTCACCGGCAAGCACCACCTGTCCCGTGGTCACCAGGGTTTCACAGGCGACTTTGGACTGAGGATCAAAAGCCAGGAAATTATCTATCAGTGCATCAGATATCTGATCGGCTACTTTATCAGGATGGCCTTCAGAGACACTCTCGGATGTAAACAGGTAAGGCATAGTTATACTTGATTTATTTGTAATATTAAAAACGGGTGCAAAGATAAGACCTGCACCCGTTGCTACGAAATTATTATAATAATGTAAAATCCATTGAATTAGAACGGCCGATCCAGGCCTTTTTTTCTACTGCAACCTGGAATACACGACCCTTAATTTCATTTTCTGCGTCGGATGGTTGCCGCCACCAATACGCACCCTGCCGACACCTGCTACACCGAAAAAGCTGTTCTGTGGTATGGACAGTCGGGAAGTATAATAAGGGTTAAGATCACCCAGTGGCAACAATACTGCCGCCGGCGCATAGAGTCGCATACCGTATACCGGCATGTCGTCAGAAACAATATGCTGGGTATACTTGGTGATATTAAAGCGCCATTGTTTCACCCGGTTCCCCAGCGGGTCATTCTTGAAATAATAGGTGTAGGGATAAGAGCTGTTCTGCACACTATAAAAAGCCTCGTAATTGGAAAGAATATAACTGGAAGATCCGGTGGTGACTCCAAAAGCATAAGGCACGAGTTTATAGGCGCCGGCAGTTGAGTCATACACATCCAGAAATACATTTCCGGGAACATAGAACGCCGAATCCGAGGGATCATAGATATTTTCCATCTGCAGTTCTGCCAGGTGTATAATACTATTGCTCAGACCACTGAGTCCCGGTATTTTAATATTGGCAAAAGTACCCGGTGTATTCTGCAGGTAAACCACTTCGTCCGGAATATTATCATCTGCGCCCAGCGTCACCTGCGTGCCATTATAATCACGGGCAATATAGTTGGCATTCGCATTGGCGCTATTCGCAAAATTAAACTCCGCTACTGCGGTATCAATATCGGAAGGAGTATCTGTATTATTATACCGGTAATATACAGCCAGTTTAGCACTGGCAGTGCTCGAAGTCAGGTACATACCCAGCAAACAATTACCACTGGTGGCCTTCAAAGCCAGCCCCTTAAATTTCAGGCGGAACAGGGAATCTGAACTATATGCATCATTGGCACCAATGGTATCATAGGCCAGCAGGCGGTCGCCGAAACTGTCATCCAGCCGGATTCGCAGCTGATTGGCCACTTTGCTTGTGTCTTCAACGGCGATTACTTCGATGGAATCGGCCAGGCTCCTGGGGATAAAAGTTTTCGATCCCAACAAAGTAGTCGTCGGTAGTAAACTTTGAAGTTTATAGGAACTATCATAAGTAAAATCAGCAGCGGGATCAATTTCTTCCACCTGTACCGTCATCGGGCTCAGGGTATCGCCATAATAGAAGCCACTGGCATGATCAATTACCAGCACCACCGAATCCAGATACAGGGAACCAGGCTTGTTTTTGAAAGGTGTCGTTCCACCAGGCGCTACCTGGAAAAAAATCCGGCTGTCCGTGGTGCCAAAAAGCGGGTCGTTGATATTGCCCAGAATATGGGCATAGGAATATGCGGTTCTGAAAGAATCAAGAGCGGCAGGAAATATGCCATTATAGGTCTCGACTTCCAGCGTAGTATCAAAAGTATTGATATTATCAATATCAGGAATCAAATCCTGACCCAGTTCCGTAGGCAGATTGATCTTGGTACAGGAAGAAAAATAAGTTACAGCAATGACCAGGCAGACGCCAAAACCTAATACAAAATATTTTTTCACAAATGAATGTTTGAGATACCGGTCAGGGTCCGGTTAAATTATTCTGCAAGATCGTTATACAGTTGTAAATACTCTGTTAAATCGGAATCTTCCTTGAATTGCAGGGTTTTCTTGCCTCGAACTTTAGAAAATTCAGTAGACAGTTTCTTGTCGATCTTCGAAGCGCCGAAAGTAATGGCATCTGCATAAGTAGCACCACCCCGCATCATCGCCACATTGGAACCATCTTTGAAAGGCTCCAGGTCTTTTTCCTTAAGGGAGTTATGGATTAATGCCTTTTGGATAAATCCTTTACCCAGCTTCTCTTTGAAAGTAGTTTCACCGATGGTAAATACGATTTTGCTATGGGCAAAAACCGGTTCTTTTTTATACACTGTCTTCAGGTAGGCAGGGATCAGACCGGTCATCCAGCCGCTGCAATGAATTACATCCGGACTCCAGCCAAATTTCTTTACGGTTTCCAGCGCTCCCTTGCAATAAAATACAGTTCTCAGATCATTATCTGGAAACCAGTTGTTGTCTTCGTCGTGAAACAGGGTTTTGCGCTTGAACAGTTCCTCATTTTCCAGAAAATATACCTGCAGGCGGGCACTGGGCAGCGAGGCCACCTTAATTTGCAGCGGCATATCATCGTTATCCACTGTAACATTGATGCCCGATAAACGGACCACTTCATGCAAACGGTGCCGGCGTTCGTTAATGACACCGAATCGGGGCATAATACAACGAACTTCAAAACCATTATCATTTGCCTTTATAGCCAGTTTATTTACAATCTCAGAAAATTCGGTCAACTCTAAATAAGGGGACATTTCATTGGCTATAAATAAAATTCTTTTCTTTGTTGACATGCGCGGCTGTTTTATAAAGGGTGCAAAATTACGAATTTATCAGCAAATGGCCGAATGCAATGCTAAATATTATAGTTTTAACGAATGAGACTCTTTAAAAAAACTGCAGATATTCAACGGTTTTTGACCGATCAGGCCGTAGAGAATGTCGGTTTTGTACCCACCATGGGGGCCCTGCATCAGGGGCATCTGGACCTGATCCGTAAGAGCCGGGAACAGTGCGCTTACACCGTGGCCAGCATCTTTGTGAACCCGACCCAGTTCAACAACCCTGCAGATCTGGAAAAATACCCCCGAACCATCGGCGCTGATATCCGGGCATTGGAAGCCAGCAGTACGGACCTGCTTTTTTTGCCGGAAGTCTCCGAAATCTACCCTGCTGGCTATCGGTCTCCCCACTATGAACTGGGATCCCTGGAATCCCTTTTCGAAGGCGCATTCCGGCCCGGCCATTTTCAGGGCGTTTGCCAGGTCGTGGACCGGCTTTTTGAAATCGTCCGGCCAAACAGGGTATTTTTCGGACAGAAAGACTACCAGCAATGCATGGTCATTGCAAAGCTGTTAACCGCCAGACCGGCGTTTCATTCCATACAAATGCAGATCATACCCACCCGTCGGGAAGCCGACGGCCTGGCCATGAGCAGCCGTAACTTGCGACTCAGCCCTGCTGAAAGACAGCAGGCTCCGGCAATTTACCAGACGCTGCAATGGATAAAAACCGAGATTCGGCCCGGTAATCTCCTGCCCCTGATGGAGGCGGCCGAACAACAACTGCGCTCCCGGGGTTTTCGACCGGAATACATTTCGATGGCCGATGCCCAAACCCTGGAACCGGTAAATCTCTGGGACGGACAGCAGCCCCTGGTGGCACTTGTTGCTGCATTTCTCGGCGAGATCCGGTTAATTGACAATCTGGTGCTCTAAGCTCCCGCAATACCAATCTGTTAGCAGTGATATAACCACTAAAATTCATTAAATTGCCGCCCCTGTCAGGTCCTGGGAACCGCTGCCGGCCAGAATACGGCGCTCCATTTCCCGATGTGACCGATAATAGTTTGAACTTATTTCAGCCATTAAAGAAAATCAATATGCAAACAATACAAGTAAATGCTTTTGGAACCGAAGGTCCGGAAGCCGACCTGCAGCCCATGCAAATCACACGTCGCGAGGTGCAGGAAAAAGACGTTGAAATAGAAATTCTGTATTGTGGCGTCTGTCATTCGGATCTTCATACTGCCCGCAATGAATGGCATGGCACCGTCTATCCGAATGTGCCCGGACATGAAATTGTTGGCCGGATTTCCAAAACCGGTTCCGGCGTATCAAAGTTCAAAGTTGGAGATCTGGCTGCTGTCGGTTGTATGGTGGATAGTTGTCGGGAATGTCCGTCCTGCAAGTCCGGTAATGAACAGTACTGTGAACAGGGCAGCACCCTCACCTATAACAGTCCGGACAAGCACTTGCCCCAACAGACTTTCGGAGGGTATTCGGAACGTGTTGTTGTCGATGAAGATTTTGTATTGAAAGTACCAAAAAACCTGGACCTGGCAGCCACTGCTCCCCTCCTATGTGCTGGCGTAACCACCTGGTCTCCCTTGCGACACTGGCAGATTGGCCCCGGCATGCGGGTCGGCATTGTGGGCATTGGTGGTCTGGGCCATATGGGCGTTAAATTTGCCAGGGCAATGGGCGCGGAAGTCATTGTATTAACGACTTCAGACTCCAAGATTGAAGATGCCAAAAGGCTGGGTGCCGATGAAGTCATTCTGTCCACTGACCCCGCTCAGATGAAGGCAGCAGCAAACAGCCTGCATTTTATACTGGACTGTGTATCGGCCAGTCATGATATCAATGCCTACCTGAAGCTCCTTAAAACAGATGGCACACTGGTGCTGGTAGGTGCACCTGAACATCCGCTACCTGTCGCAGCCTTCAGCCTGATACCTGCCCGTAAAAGTTTTGCAGGGTCCACAATAGGTAGTATTCAGGAAACCCAGGAAATGTTGGATTTTTGCGGGACGCATCAAATCACAGCTGATATCGAATTAATCCAGATCCAGGATATTAATACGGCCTATGAGCGCCTGTTAAATGGAGATGTGAAATACCGATTCGTGATCGATATGGCTTCCCTGAAATCGACCGATTAACTTAATCACAATTCAATAGGACAAAGTGCCCACTATGATGGTTCGGCGTTACATCTGCTTCATATAGCTTTGACCGGACCAGCGAGCCTGCATTTTTCACCTTGAAAAGAAGCCGGTATATCGATCAACCAGTAGTAAACCATTTTGAAAAATCAGTCCAGTTTATAGGGGGTTAAGACAAACACTTGCATAAAACTCAATGTTGACAGTAGTTTCTTGGTCATTCAAAATCGCCCTTCTAAAATTTGAAAATACTTTTTAATAAGTCATTGATTCTGTCCGTCAACAAATGCACAAGTTCTTCGTCCATGAATTCATATTGGTCTTTAATATGTAGGACTTCAATTTTGGGAAGGTTTAAATGCCTATAAGTTCCACGAATTCTTGCCCTGTGTCCAACTTCCATAACAAAAATTAAGTTCGCCCAATTCAAATCTTGTTCAGTAATTTTTCTTTCGCTTTTTGGACTTAGTCCCACAGAACGAATTTTAAACCGGCTATCGTTCTTAAAAAGATATTCAGCTGTCCTGCTACGTTTTTTATTACGTCCGCAAACCACAAGCAAATTTGGTCTATCTGTCATCATTTGAAGAGATTCGCTTTACATTTAATATGCAACTGGGCGCAGTTTCCAAAGCAGTGGGGCTTTTGGTAAATTTAATGTAAAAGTAAAAAAGTTCAGATTTTTGGGTTAAAAAAGGGAAAAGTCTATGTAAAAGCCTGCCCCTTATTGCTATCCGAGGCAGGTATATCGAATCAAGTATAGCTAACAGATCATAATATATGTTTCCATTATTCATTGTTTTTGCTGAACAATAGAAATAATTCTATTGGGCTTCTTGGCGGTTAAGGAAAGGAAGTTTGAACCGGGCTGCTTTCGCAGCCATCAGGTCATAACATTACGATTCTTACCGAAACAGTCTAACCCAGGACCAGATGGCGTTTTTAGCTGAAAATTCATAAAATTTCTGCCACTTTCGGCATCCTGGAAATGCTTTTCTATGATTTTGATTGATTTTTAAAGTTTTTTTAAACTAATTTTAAGCCCAAAAAACTTCTATGCGTTGGAATCAAATGGGCTTTTCCCTGTTGTTTCTGCTAGTAATCAGCAGTTGCGCTACCAGTAAAAAAGCCCAAAAACAGGAGCTGTCCTTCGAACAGGGCATTCATCAGATCAACCACCTGGTGGTGGTATATATGGAGAATCACAGTTTTGATAACTTGTACGGGGAATTCAAGGGAGCCGACGGAATTAAAAATGCCCAAAAGGGTCATTTTATCCAGATAGACGAGAACGGTAAGCCCTATACCTATTTGCCGGAAATCCCACGTAATAATTCCTTTCCGACCAACTTGCCCAACGCCTTATTCAATATCGACCAGTACGTACCATCGGATAAGAAAACGCCGGATGTCACCCATCGTTTCTACCACAATCAGGTACAGATCAACGGCGGTAAAATGGATCAGTTCGCGGCCTATAATGATTCCAAAGGTCTGGCCATGGGATACTATACCACGCAAAAGCTGCCGCTGTATACTTTTGCCAAAAAATATACCCTTTGCGATCAATTCTTCCAGAGTGTGTATGGCGGCTCCTACCTCAACCACATCTATATGATTTCGGCTGCCATACCAGTATGGCCCGATGCACCCAAAAAACTGATCGCCCGCCTGGACGCCAATGGAAAAATGAAAAAAGACGGCATCGTGTCTCCGGATGGATATGCAGTGAATCATGTGCTTTCCCGGAACAGCCCCTACCCGTCCAAATCTGATACCAGCAAGTTACTACCTTCCCAAAATATGCCGACGATTGGTGACAAGCTCACCGAAAAAGGTGTTTCCTGGGCCTGGTATTCTGAAGGCTGGGACAATGCGGTGGCCGGAAAGAAAAATAATTTTGCCTATAACCATGAACCATTTCTGTATTTCGACAATTATCAGGAAGGTAAGCCAGGCCGGGCTCATATGAAGGATCAGAACGATTTTTTACAGGCAGCCAGGGCGGGCAATCTGCCGGCAGTTTCTTTTGTCAAACCCGGAGGAGGAAATGACGAACACCCCGGAAGTTCAGATGTATATTCTTCGGAACAGCTGGCGGTCGAACTGATCAATGCTGTTCTGGAAGGACCCCAGGCAAAAGATGCATTGGTGATCCTTACCTATGACGAATTTGGGGGTTATTTCGATCATGTAAAACCACCGGTAATCGACCGATGGGGACCCGGCAGCCGGATTCCGGCAATTGTCATTGGCCCTTTTGCTAAAAAAGGTCATGTCGATCATAGCCAGTATGAAACGGTGAGTATCCTTTCCTTTATTGAACATCGCTGGGGCATTGAACCCCTGGCCGAAAGGGACCGGAAAGCCAATCCATTCAGAAATGCGCTGGTGTTTAAGTAAAAGCCCAGGTTATACAGTATCCGCAGGCAGCCGGACATCATTTATCTGGTGAAAACAGGATACTGCAGGGCGCTGCAATGATGCAAAGAAAAATTATCGTGCTGGCATGGGTATTGGCAGGAATGCTAATTGCCGGATTTACCACTTTCAGGTCAGATCCGTTGCAGGGAAATGATGCGGGGTTCAGAGAAAAAAAGATCCGCCAACAGGTCCTTCGGGATCTGCAGTCCTTTCATCGTTATGTCCAGGACAGTCTTGGAAAAACCGGCGAAGAAACCGCCAGCGATACGGTAGCCTTACGGAGGATGTTTCTGGAGGCCCGCTTGAAATTCAAAAAATTTGAATGGGCCGCAGCCTATTTCGCTGCCGATCTGACACAACGGCTAAATGGACCTCCTGTTGAAGAAATTGAAAACCAGGATCTGCTGGATCCTGTAATGGCGCGGGGCATTGACCCGACTGGGCTTCAGGTAATTGAAGCTTACCTCTATCCATCATTTGAAACAGAGAATGCTGCTTCCCTGAGAGAAGAAATCGGCCGTTTACAACAGAATACAGATTACCTCAGGGCTTATTTTACGGATCTTGAACTCGCTGACTGGCGGATTTTGGACGCCGCCAAGCTGGAAATTTTCAGAATCATCACCCTGGGGATTACAGGATTTGACAACCCGATGGCACGCAACAGTATGCAGGAAGCAGCCGTCGCCCTGGGCAGTCTGCGGGAGCTACTTGTCTATTATCTTCCCCACCGCTCCAGCGCCTCCTTATTACAAAAAATCGACGGGGCCATTGACTATCTGATGATGCACCGGAATTTTGATCTATTCGACAGAGCCGCCTTCATTACCCGATACGCAAACGAAATCAGTAGCAACATTGCGCAGCTGACAGAAATCTTGCCCGGGCCAAAGATCCGCTATAACAGGATGTTGCGTCAGGATGTCCGCACCCTTTTCGACGAGGACGCTTTTAACGTAAATGCTTTTACCCCCGGTCCGGCTTTTCATATGACGGCCGCCAAAGTATCATTGGGCAGAAAGCTTTTCTATGATCCTGCTCTTTCTGGAACCGGTACCCGAAGCTGTGCGTCCTGCCACCGACCGGAGCTCGCCTTTACCGATGGTCTGCTCACGCCCAGGGATCTCCTGGACAGCAGCCGCCACCTGACGAGAAATGCACCTACGCTCCTGAATGCTGCCCTGCAGTCGAATTATTTTTACGATTTGAGGGCACTGACATTGGAAGACCAGGCCTTGGATGTAATCTGTAATCCCGAAGAGATGAACGGCTCGATGGAAAATATCATCGACTATATAAACGGTAATCCCGGCTACCGAACCCTGGTAACCCGGGCATTTCCGGAGGACACACAACAGGGTTTCAGTTCCTCCCAACTCACCAATGCCCTGGCTTCTTATGTACGTAGCCTGACCCGGCTCGACAGCCGGTTTGACGATTATATGCGTGGTAGTACTGCATCTTTAACGCAACAGGAAATCCGGGGTTTCAATTTGTTCATGGGCAAGGCCAAATGTGCTACCTGTCATTTTATGCCGCTTTTCAATGGCGTGACACCTCCCAAATATGTAAGAAGTGAATCTGAAGTGCTTGGCGTCCCGGTCTCCCGCTCGGATTCTACGTTGGATCCGGACGCCGGATATTTTGATATCATCGGAATCGATTCCTATCAACATGCCTTCAAAATTCCTACAGTGCGCAATATCAGCAAAACAGCTCCCTATATGCACAATGGCGTGTATAATAATCTGGAACAAGTAATGGAATTCTACAATAATGCAGGAGCCGTGGGATTAAAAATTTTATTGCCCAATCAGACATTGCCTGCTGACCCTCTCCAACTCACGCCGGAAGAAATAACCGCTGTTATTGCTTTCCTTAAATCGTTGGACAGCGCTCCGGTGCGTTAAGCCGTTTCCTGACCTGCAGATGGAGGCAGCTGCGAAGATTTACGGGAAAACAGCAATCCAGCCAGAAATATGACCAATGTACCGACAACAATTATCATATTGGCATGTAGTGGATTTCTCAGGAAACTGTATTGATCAGGAATCAGATAGGAAAAACTCATCCAGAGTATCACCAGGATGCCCAGAATGGTACCCGTGATCGCTGCACTGTTGCCGGCTTTCCTGGAAATAATGCCCAGTAAAAACAGACCCAGCATCCCCCCCGCAAATATTCCGGATAATTGCCACCAGATATCCAGTACACTTTTGATACCAATCATTAAGACACCGGCAAACATCCCCAATAATCCAAAGACCACCGTTCCAATATGTAGCAGCCGTAGTCCGGCCTTATTACTCAAGTCGGTTCTGATATACCGCTTGTAGATATCCTCTGCAAAAACAGTTGCCGAAGCATTCATACCGGAGCTAATGGTACTCATTCCCGCAGACAGGATCGCAGAGATAATAAGCCCGAGTAATCCCGTAGGTATCATCGTGACCATAAAATGCGGCATTACCTTATCACCGAAGTCTTCCGGCCGGAGCGCGCCCGCCAGCTGACGGATCTGTGCCGCAGTGGCGCCGCTGCCCAATTGCTCGGCCGCTGCCTGTAATCTGACAGGCTCCAGCAAGACCGGATTCTGTTGATAATAGGCATACAGGCTGGAACCGATGATAAAAAAAAGAAAGGAGGCTGGAATATAAATCCAAACACATAACCAGATCGATTTCGCTGCCTGTCGGGGTGTACGGGCCGTATGGTACCGTTGCACATAATTCTGGTCCATCCCGAAATTATTCAGATTGATAAAAAAACCGTACAGCAATACGACCCAGAATGTCGAAGAAGTAAAATCAGGCTTCAGACTCCCCAGGCTGAATTTCTGATCTGCCTGGCCAATAGCCAGGATTCCGGAAAAACCGCCATCAATATGCCGGACCACCAGATAGAGGATCAGAATGGCACCCACGGTTTTGAGGATTCCCTGGACCACTTCCGTCCAGATAACGGCTTCAATACCTCCCATTACCGTATACAGTACGATGCAAATCCCGGTCACCAGCATGATCACCTGCATATCATAACCGGTAAGAGCCTGTAAGGTCAGTGACAGCCCAAAGAAAATCGATCCCATCCGCGCAATCTGGGTAAGAATAAAGCAAATCACGGCATAGGTTCTGGCCCAGGGACCGAAACGGCGCTCCAGATTGGTATACGCAGAGATTTCACCGGTTCGACGGTAAAACGGCACAAAATACCGGGCGGCAATAATGGCTGCCAGCGGCATGGACAAACTGAAAGCAAATGCGTTCCAGTTGCTGCCAAATGCTTTTCCAGGTACCCCCAGAAAAGTATTGCTGCTGAGAAAAGTGGCATATATCGACAGGCCGATCGCCCATCCGGGGATTTTACCCGATGCCTTGGTAAACTGTTCGGCATTCTTATTCCTGGAAGAAAAATAATACCCTACATATATCATGGCCCCCAGGTATACCAGAATAACACCTATATCTATAATCGGCAATCTCGTCATAGCACTTTATCATTTATCTTTTTACCAAACTTAGCCTGCTTCCTTAATTCCTAAGACAACCTGCGACCGCCAAAGATAGGGATTACCCCATCTGGTTTACATGCCGGTACCAGCAGGTATCAGCGAAAATCCTTTCAGGTACTGATGCTGATGCGGACTTGCCAGGGCGGTATCCAGTCCCGTATTCTTCAAACTGACATGCTCCACCCATTGATCGGGATTCCCTTTGATGCGGGAAACAAACTGCCCCGTTTCTGCTTGCACCTGCTCCAGATAGATATCGGATATGGGCGTCAGTTTTTTAATCCGGGTCGGCACCAGGTAGCGCCATTGATACAGTACATCCATATCGATGCCCAGAATACCCTCTTTCAGATGGCCCGCCTCCACATTTTTGAAAAATATATTTTTAACATAGCCCCCCATCCTTTCATTTGTTTTGATAAATAGCAGGTGCATCAGTTCCCGGTTGTCTCTGGCTACTTTACAATTTTCCACATAGACATTTTCGATACCACCCGACAATTCGCTGCCAATGGCTACCAGCTGATGACCGTTCTTTACAAAACAATTCCGGATAATAATATTCCGGGAAGGCGTCTTGAGCCGCCAGCCTTCCGGATTACGACCGGATTTGATGGCAATGGCGTCGTCGCCCTGATCAAACCTGCAGTCTTCAATCAGCACCTGTTGACTCATTTCAGGATCGATTCCGTCGTTATTATGACCATGTGCATAAATATTCAATCCACGGACAATAATATCACGGCTCAGGTACAGATGCACCGTCCAGAAGGGACTGTTCTCGATCTGAAAATTTTCCAGCCGGATCCTCGAAGAGCGGTTGAACTGGATCAGTTGCGGGCGTAAATGAGCCGTGTCGTTTACCATATATCGCTGATCTGCAGGTACCCTGTCCTGGGCCTGGTTGTACAACCATTTAATACTGTTCATATGCGCAGGCGGACGACTGAACCATTGTTTCCAGACATCCATTTTCGCCTGGATCTTTCCGGATCCTGTTATAGCAATGTCCTGGCATTCGTAGGCGTAAATCAGCGGTGCATAATTATAGCATTCCAGACCTTCCCAACTGGTATGTACGGCCGGGAGATAATCGGCCGGATTTTCAGAAAAAAGCAAAACCGATCCCTCCTGCAGTTCCAGATTGACCTGAGATGCGAGTCGGATGCCCTTGGTCAGCCAGGTGCCCCGGGGGATCACTACAATACCGCCCCCTTTTTCATGAGCAGCCTGGATGGCCTGCTGTATTGCCGCGGTAGTCTTTTCCTTGTCATTGGGACGGGCACCAAAATCACGGATATCAAAGCGCGGACAAGCTTCAAACACCGGTTTGCTGATGGTGACCGTTCCAAAGGGCGTGGACACCTGCACCTGTTCAATCGGAACGGCGCCCTTTAATGAATAAGTCAGCATTACGGTCGTCAAGAGGCATAGCAACCATCGAAAGTTATTCTGCTTCATTTCTTTTTACATTAGTTTGAAGATAAGACTTCAGGTCACAGGAGGACAGCGATACCAGTCCTTCAGCGACCTTTGCTGCATTCAGGGTGGCACCCTGAAGGTTGGTATGGGTATGGTCCTTGGGAAAAAATTCACTGACCTGCTGGGGTCCCATCTCATCATAGGCATCGGCAATCAGGCTGTTCAGATCGATAAAATAAGCCCCTGTTTGTTCAGCAACCTTGCGGGCCCAACCGCCGTAGTCGCCGGTGGCACGACGGGTCTTTCCGTCCTTAAAATTATTCCGGGGTACCGGTGAACAAATAATGGGAACCGCCCCTACCGACTGTACGTCCTTTATATAGCGGCGCATATAATGTCCATAACTGTACACTGTCTCCCTGACTTTGCAGATGGGATTATAAATAACTGCGGAATCTTCGCCAATTCCGCGAATGGTGCCCCGGGCTCTGGCGGTATCATCCAGCGGGCTACCGTCGTTATGCCCAAATTGCATGATCACATAATCACCTTTCCGGAGTTCCGCCATGATCCGATCCCAACGTCCGTCTGTAATAAAAGTCCGGCTGCTGCGGCCGCCAATTGCGTGGTTCTGTATTTCAATACGATTGGTGTCAAAGAATGCGGCGAAGCAACTGCCCCAGCCCCATAACTGATCAGCGCCCCGGCCACTACCGTTCTTTACAGTCGAATCACCAATAATGTAAAGTACGGGACGGGGTTCCGGCTTTAAGCTAAAGGCATAAAGCACACCCAGGAGCAATAATAAAGGAAACCATTTGAAAAATCTGTACCTGTTCATGTATGTAATTTGTTGTTTAAAAAATAAGTAACTTTTTCAGCATCTTCTTTTCATCGGGTTCTTTTTAAAGAAGGCTAGAATATTTCACAACTTAGATGTTTCTATTAATAGGTCTTACCATCTACACCGAAAATAGGTTTCGGGCTTTTTTGCTCCTGCAAATAGTACTGAATGGCACTGTCGTTCATCCGGGGGTAGAGCTGCTTGAGCAGCGCCATCATTTCCGCACCAGCAAGCAATACCGGCCCATAACCATGAGCGGCAAAATTATTTACCGGGCGATGATAATAATAGGCCGGATCAAATGCCATTCCGGTACCGACACAAGTGCCTTCGACCTGCCCCTGTTTATTGATTTTTGTGGACAGTGCAGACCAGCCCAATTGCGCAACCGGGCCATAGGAAATGGCATCCAGCCAGCCTTTATTGATACCACGGGCAATACAGTAGGTAAAAATTGCGGTGGCTGAAGTTTCCAGAAAACTGTCGTTCCGGTCCAGGAGCTGGTGCCAGAACCCCGATCCGGATTGTCGGGAAGCTATGCCGCTGACCTGTGCCTGGTAAAGCCCGAGCAGTTCCTTCCGCCCCTGATAGCCTTCGGGTAAAACATCCAATAATTCAGTTAGGGTCAGCAGGGCCCAGCCATTGGCCCGCGCCCAGAAAAAGGCAGGATGATCAGTGGCAGCTGCTACCCAGCCATGCCGGAACAGTCCTTTTTCCTTCACAAACATTTTTTCTGCAAAAAGATTCACCTGCTGAATTGCGGTGTCAAAATAGAAACTGGAATCCGTATAAAGGCCCATCTGGGCGATGGCCGGTATGGCCATATACATATCATCCAGCCAGACGGTATTGGCCTGGGGTCGCATCCGGGCAAATGTACCGTCAGAAAGCCGGTATTCCTGATGCAGGATAAATTCCATATAGTTACGTATACAGTTTTCTGCCTTCAGTGCTGGTATTGACTGGCTGGCTTTAATCATGGCTGCACAGACGGCACCTGCGTCGTCCAATGCAGCTGGCCGTATCAGTTGACGTATCGGCCCCTCCGGCTTGTGGCCCTGGCGGGACAGGCGGGTAAAATAGGGTGCGATATCGGTAAGCAGACCCAGACGCCGGCCCACGTAATCAAGGTAACGGCCATCGCCACTTACCCGGGCAGCCGCCAGCATTCCTGAATAAGTTACGCCCCATTCATAACTGGTAAGCCTGAAATCGCCCTGCGCCAATCGCGCGTCCTGGTTGATTTTCGTAAAATCGGTAATCGGTTGTCCGGAAGCCCCATCGATGAGGCGGTAAGGGGTAACCCTGTCCAGGTAGGCCAAAATCCGATCCATCAATTCCTTAATCTCGGTGGCCTGCCATTCTTTGTAAGGCACCGGGTAGTCCGGTGTTAATAAATGCAGCGGTGTATTGGCATCAGTGGTGACCCCTTTCTGTTGTGCCTGTACAGCAACTGAAGCAAACAGACAGAAAAGCAGGGTAATGGCAAATAAACGAATATTCATCAGCGAATCGATTGTTGCTCCATCCCGATTAGGATTTCGCAGATTCAAAAATTCCAAATTGAAAGTGATTTTTATGAAATGACACCCTGCGCTTGAAAAGATTCGAAGCGCAGGGTGTCAAATATATTACTACTATTAATAACCCGGGTTCTGCTGGGCCTGTTTTTGCTCCGGTGTCAAAGCGGCACCGTTCATCTGTATTCCATCCAGATAGGTTTGCGGAATGGCTCTCAACTGGTGGTATTCCTGAATATAGGAAGTCGCCTGTGGATTAAACGCCCGTACCCGCGGAATCAGGGTCTTGGTCCTGGACAGATCCTCCCAACGGCGGTACTCGCCTACCAGTTCCCTGGAACGTTCATCCAGCACCAGGGCCAGCATCCGGCTATAGTCACCGCTCAATCCCAGTTTGCTGATCACATACTCATCACCGGAAGGCAATGCATTGATATTGTTGATCGCCAGGCTGGCAGAAGCCGCAGTTGTCTCTCCGATATTATTGGACTCGTAATAGGAATTTTCGGGCATAAAAGAACGGATATTTTCAATACCGGTGGGGTTCGCCGCATAAGGAGCGGATACCTTATAGGAACCACCCCCATCATAATATAAGGACCGGTTTTCCCCACTTATATACTGGGCACGTTCCCTGACGGCATTGATATAAGGAAGTGCTCCGGCATAGGAACCGGTACCCAGTTTGGCCTGCCTGATCTTCGCTTCTGCAGCAATCAGGTAGGTCTCCGCTGACCGGGCCAGGGGCATGTCCCGCAGCCCACGGGTATCGTTCAGCCCCGCTGCACGGGAGCCATCCGTATGTTTGCTCAGTGAAGGAAAACGCACGCCGCCATCCAGTGCCCCATCGGTCGTTCTGCCGGCAGGATAGGCAATATAGGCACTGGGAATCGTTTTTCCGGTCGCGCTGTAGGTAACCACATCGTTAAGTACGGTTCCTGGGAATCTGTTGTCACCGGGTTGATTCACGATATAGATGATGCCCAGATCACCATTGGCATAATAACCGCCTGAAGCTTTGTTCAGCCGGTACTTGGTCCGGAAACTTTTCCAGAACCTGGAGTCGTTCACCAGATCAAAGATCCGGAACATATAGTAATTCGGACGCAGCCGGCTATAGGGCCGGTCACCGGTAAGATCCCTTTGCATAAAGGGTAAATCATCATAACGCCCGGCATAATACATATGCTGGCGGTTCGCACCATTGGTGGAAACATCAGCTGTAAACTGGGCGGACAGTATCAGTTCGGACAATTGCTCATTGGCACCATCAGGGGCGGTATAATTCCACAGACCTGAAAAATTTGCCGTCAACGGATGCTGCGCGATCACTTCGTCACAAAGGGGTGTAATCGCTGCCAGATCGGCCGCCTTGGTTTCCTGATTCCAGGAATCATTGATTTCACTGGCACGGAACAGATAAGTTTTAGCCAGAAAATGCGCTGCTGCGTAACGGGTAATTTTCGCAGGAGCCCCTGCTGTAGGCAGGAGTTCATAGGCCTTTTTAAAATCATCCACAATCTGCGCATACACTTCCTGTGGTGTTGCACGGGTAAACTCCAGTTCCACCGTACTGCTGGATTTTATTTTAAGCGGCACACCTCCATATTGAGATACCAGCTTCAGGTAGCAAAAGGCCCGGAAAAAATAGCCTTCGCCCAAAGCGGTCTTCTTCACTTCATCAGCGCTGGATGTGCTGGCAGTCGCATTTTCAATAATCAGGTTGGCATTACCGATACCTATATACAGGTAATTCCATTGCGCTTCTGCGCTGGTCGTATTGGAGTTCACCACGGTAACGATGGACTTCAGACTTCCGTCATAGTTGTTCCAGGCGCTGTTGGAAGCATCGCCTCCGACGCTGAATTCATCGACACCATAACTTTCGGTACAGAAAGCCTGTTCACCGCCAAATGGCACGCAAAATACCTGATAATAGTTGCCGGTAGACAGGGACATAATCCCTTCATCCGTCTTATAGTATTCCATACCTCTTTCTGTTTCCAGTGTTTCATCCAGAAAAGCTTTTTTGCAGGATGACTGCAACAGGAGCCCTCCAATAAGAAACAGGGAGCTAAATATTTTTATCGTATTCATCATGATAGATTTTTAATTAACAGTGGATGTTTAGAATGTCGCATTCAGGCCGATGGTTACGCCTCTGTTGAAGGGCGCACTGAGCAAATCCATGTCGATCCATTTGATTTTCGAAAACACCATACCCGGATTCAGCAATTGCGCATAAACTTTGATATTCTTAACTGCATCCGTTTTCAGTATCCTGTTATCCAGTGTGTATCCCAGGGAAATGGTTCGGATCTTAAGAAATGAACCGCTCTTATAACCCAGGGCGGTATAAAACGGATCACCTGTTCCTTCCGTATATATAGGTTTCTGGTATTCGGCACCCGTATTCACTTCCGTATAATAATCAATGGCGCGCTGGGTACCCCTTCCTGTCTGAGACTCTCCACCTGTATTATACAGGTATTTCAGTCTTCCATAAAGAAATACGGAAAGTTCAAGTCCTTTATAGGAAAATGTATTGGTCATACCTACAATCCAGCGCGGCCGGGTATAACCGAGAATCATCCTGTCGTTATTGGCATCAATAGCCGTATCGCCATTCAAATCATAAGGATGGACATTTCCGGCAGAAAAGCTGTTGCCATTTGCATTATACTGTTCATAGACTGCGGCGTCTGAGGCCTGCCAGAGTCCCAGGCTTTTATAGCCGTAAATCACACTGATCGGTTCCCCGATAAACCAGCCGTTATTGATATCATCGCTTCCCGCCGCCAGTTTCACGATGCGATCCTTCTGCCAGGAAACACTGGCCGTGGTCGTCCAGTTAAAATCGGGTGTACTGATATTATGGGTGGTCAGACTCAGATCCAGCCCCTTATTGGCAGTTTCACCCACATTGGCAAATGTGGTCGTATAGCCGGTTACGGTCGGAATCGACATTTCCATCAACAAATCCGTAGTGCGGCTTTTGTATACGTCCAGGCTACCTTCGACACGGCCCTTCCACAGGGAAAAATCCAAACCGATATTATACTGGGTGGTTTTCTCCCAGCCCAGCTCCTGGTTGGCCATAATAGTAGAAGGTATGGTACCTGCTCCCAGGGTACTGCTGTAAGGGTAGAACACCGAAGTAATCGCCCCCTGGGTCGCATATATATCAATCGCAGAATTACCGGTTACACCCAGACCCAGTCTCAGTTTCAAATCATTGATCCAGGTGGCATTCCGCATGAAATTCTCGCTGTTGATTTTCCAGGCAATTGCGGCCGAAGGGAACCAGGCATATTTGTGACCTGCTGCCAGTTGGGAAGCCCCGTCCCTACGTATGGATGCGGTCAGCAAATAGCGGTCATCAAATCCATAGTTCACACGGGCCATATAAGACTGGAGCTGGCTTTTTTCCCAATCTGAAGAATAGGAACTTAAATTTTCTGCCGGTATAAAATTCTTGGACAGTGCATTCCATTTCTGACTGGCAAAAGCCACGCCGTTCGCTGCAATGGCACTGCTTTCCCGGGAATACTGCGTCTGGCTGCTCAACAAAGTAAGACCGAGGTCATGTTTATCTATCGTTTTGTTATAGTAGACCAGATGGTCCAGGGTATAGGATACGGTCTGGTTCTTCGTCAGGGAGGCGTAATTGGTCCCCCCGCTCCTTACAGACTTCTCATCAATATAGTTGCCTCCGCGGTAACTGGCGATATCCGGACCAAAATTCAGTCGGTATTTAAGGCCGTCCAAAACACCCAGAATATTTCCAAAATCAACCTGACCGTAAATACTTCCAAATGCCCGCAGTGTCGTACGTTGGTCCTGATTGAATAACCACTCATCTGCTACATTCTTAATGCCGATATCCCCGCCGGGTGTTTCAATACGGTTTCCGTCTGCATCATAGGGCATCGCATATGGAAACTGTGTTCTGGCTTGTTCATAAATCGAGCCCTGACCTGAGAGCGGGTTGCCGCCTGCAGTGGACTGTCCATATTCCTGTACACTATAGGAAACCTGTAAATTACTACCCAGTGTAAACCATTTGGTCGCATCGACGCTTACATTGGCATTGGCAGAATAACGAATATACTCTTGGCCTTTCTGGGTACCCTTATTGTTCAGATAGCCGAATGATCCATAGGCTTTTACTTTATCCGATCCGCCTGTGACGCTCAGGTTCAGGTTCTGCGTCAGACCGGGTTGGGTCACCATACCGTACCAATCGGTAGTGGCTACTTTGGAGCCATCCCAGCTGCCCGAAGCCCAGCCTTTTTCTATATTGGACCAGGCGGTAGGATCCCCGGTTGCCAGAAAGATGGCTTTATCGTTTTCAATGGTTGGTTGGTCGCCCCGTGGATATAGTTCGGGATTTCTGTAATAATAGGCCCAGCGCCGGAAGTCGATATACTCGCCTGCATTGAACATGGTCCTTTGATCCTTCAGCTTCTCAAAAGTAGTCGCCATATTCAGGTTCAGGCTGACCCTTCCAGCCTTGCCGGATTTCGTAGTGACAATGACCACACCATTGGCACCTCTGGAACCATAGATAGCCGTAGCAGATGCATCCTTGAGTACATCGATCGCTTCGATATCATTGGGATTTATATATTCGATACCGCCGGTCATCAATGGAATTCCGTCTACCACATATAGCGGGGAATTAGATGCGGTCAGTGAGCGCACGCCACGAATGTTAATACTCGCTACGGTACCCGGCCGCTGGGTACTCGAGATATCCACCCCGGCTACTTTACCCTGCATGGCTTCCAGTGCATTCTGAACGGGCCGGGCCTGAATTTCCTTCACCCCGATGCCCGTTACCGCTCCGGTCAGGTCCTTTTTCTTCACGGTACCATAACCAATCACTACCACCTGATCCAGTTCACCGTCCTCCCGGATCAGAACGACATTTACACGGGCGGTGGATGCGGTTACTTCCTGTGTCGTATATCCAACATTTGACACCACCAGTACTGCGCCCAGGGCTGCCTTGATCTGAAAGCCCCCGTCCGGGCCGGTCGCTACCGTTTCCGTGCCATCTTTCAATTGTACAGACGCACCGGATAAAGCTGTCCCTTCTTCATCGGACACTTTACCTTCAATGGTAACGGTTTTGCCATCCTGAGCATACAATTGCCCCGGAATCTGAAAACAGAGTGCTGTCATCAATAGCAGCAGCACTTTTAATAAGCGGTTTTTCTTGCTCATAAAAACATGTCTGATTTATTTGTTAAAAAATGTTCCCCTTACGAAGGAGCCAATGTGTGAAACGGCCTTGTAGCTTAGAAGTAGATTCAGGATCTCAGAATATAGCAGGCAAATGAAGACAAGCAAATTATATGTAGGGCGCTCAATCAAGTGATGTAGCCCCTTATTGTTTACTGTTTAGAAAGTACTGATGGTTTCTGCCCTATTTAATTCCTTAATGAAGTATCTTACAAGCCCCGCACGCAATCATTGTTTTTCCCGACAGGACAAATGTAACCATGCCAACAGCGTATGACCATCCTGCGCCATCCTGAAATAAACGCAAAAAATACGCAAACGATTGCGTGAATCATTCAGGATTCCATCCAGTCTCGCTGTTCAGGTTTTACTGTCAGCAACCTGATCCATTTACAAAGCAGTATTTTGGCCGGTGGATAAAATGAAAAATAGTATTATAATAGTATGATTTACAATTATTAATACCACCCTGCCATGCGCCTTGGGCGACATCGGATTTTCATATGCCTTTGCAGACAAGTCTATACGACATAAGGAAGCATACAGGTAATATGCTTCCTTCAGGTGCCAGGTTTAAAAAATGGGGCGTATCCCTATTCATGCAGCAGCTGCTGGTTTCGGATGTCCGTTGGTAGACGCCACGGAAGGATTCGAACCTTCGTAGTAGGTTTTGCAGACCATAGCCTAACCCCTCGGCCACGTGGCTGTATCAGAAGCAAACTTATCAGGGTGAGAATGCGCCCATTTGGCGGATAACTGCTTTGTACCGACGAGGCGCATACAGAAAGGCAGCTATTCTGATGGCCCAGGGTGTAGGCATAATATTCGACAAGAGGCTTAATCCCTTATTATGCCAGCCTGGTATGATGGTAGTTTTATTTTTTCTGAGACCTGCGACAGCCGCCCGGGCGATAACATGAGGCGACATCGTAAATCTTTCGATCCATTTCCAGGAATGCTCACTGCGGTCCAACCCGACATCCAGCGCTGTATTCGTGGCGCCGGGGATAAGACAGCTCACGTGTATGGATCGGTCCCGCAGTTCATATTGCAAACTTCTGCTAAATGAATGTATGAACGAATTAGAAGCAGCATATACTGCCAGATAAGGCACAGGGAAAAAACTGGTTAACCCGGCCACATTTAATAGAAAAGACCTGGAGGATCTTTCCAGCACGGGAATGAATGCATGTGCTATCTCGACCTGGGCTTTAATATTTACATCTATAATTTGAAGCTGCCGGTCAATATCCAGGTCATCAAAGGAACAATTTAGACCATAACCCGCATTATTAATAACCGTATCGATATAACTGTGATACCATTTGGTGAGTTGAAATACCCTGCCTACCGCTTCAGGCTCGGCAAGATCCTGTACGATCCGGACCACATCCACAAAGAATTTTTTCTGTATATAATCACCCAGTTCCCTGAGGTTTCTTTCATCCTTGTCAACGAGTATCAATCCCTTCCTTTCTTTGGCAAATTCAATAGCAATGGCGGCTCCGATGCCCTTCGCTCCGCCGGTTATCAACACATAAGACATTTAAACAGGGTTTAAAAGGATTAAAAAATTCGGTCAGCTACATCCTGTTATCTACAAACTCGGGTGATAGCCCTGAAGAGGTGCGGGTGCTTCAATACGCCTGCGCGTAGCCGGTATCCAGCCAAGCAGTTTCTGCAAAAGATCATTGACGGATCTTGTTCGCACTGCCAGTTCTTCCGGTAAGGCCAACTGAAAATACAGCACTTGATGTCCCGGTTGCGCGGAGGCCGCTTTTGATGCAACCAGTTTGTGCCATAGTCTGGGATCATGTATGGTAAGATCTCCCGCCTGAGGTTTTAATTGCCGTATACCTCTTGGCGATCGACCATTCGAAAATTTTTTACGCAGCCACAGGCGAAACGGATGCTGCAGGTGGGAGCCGGTAAATACCTGTAGCTGATCTTCCTCTTTAGCCTCTTCCAGATGCAGTCCCAGGGTCAGGAGTGTCCGGTATCCCGTCTCCGTCTGGTAAGCGCCGGGGTGCTGCCGGTACCCTGTCTGCCGGCTGGAATCTTCGGCCGAATTATTCCAATGCAGGTAAATGCGTAATTGATCCTTTAGTAAATCATTATCCTCCGGCTGCCCAGGCCCCAGCAATCCTGCCAGCAACTGCACCCGCTCCGTAGAAAGAAATCGCTGAAGAATATCTGTGGTTGCCTGGGCTTCAGATGGTTCAGATACCGTCCCCGGTGATCCGATCTGGTTGTCAAATCCCAGGGGAATACCCTTAGCGCGCGTGATTCCAGCTCCGGTTAAATAGTCGCGCACCAATTGGGTTTCATACAAGAGCTGTTGCACCGTATGGGAACCTACGAACTGCTTGAAATGCAGCAGGCCATAGATATCGAAATAATATTTGTGTAAGGCGGTAATCTCATGATTGAAATTAAACTGTTGAATCGCGTTGTTCATTATTGCCATAACTTTCGGTTTAAACTTGAATAATCGTATACAGCCATGTATACATTGGGGCGGTTTTCATTCAGGAAAAACTGATGCTGTTCCGTTTCTGCTTTTGCACCTTAAAACTGATTCCCAGGTTTGTATTTGAAAAAGATTTACTGAGCTCACTGGTAATCTCAGCCAGCGAAAGGTTTGATTTCCGGTAATATTGTATCCGACTCGGGGACAAGGGAATCAGGCTCCCCTTTCCGTTATTTGAGAAGAACGAAGTCGCCGGCCTGTAAAAGCGCGATTGAAGTTCGTGGTGGAGTCGGTGAAAATCACTTCCTGCTGTAGCATTCAGTAAAACCTCTACGATAAATAGCGGCATAATTGTAAGATTAATGTAAGGTTCCGGTGTCCGGAAGGATAAATAAAATAGATGAAGTAAAAGGGAAAGTACAATGATGTTAGCAGCAACAACAACAATCAACCAGTCCGTAATCCACAAACAGTGTTTGAAGAAAAAGGTGATATGGAGATGTTTTCATCATTGTAATATCAAAAATAAATTAAGTCCATTAGTCTACCAAATAAATAGACTATAATTTTAAAATAAATTTTCTGCTGCTACCAGTTGCTGTTGCTCCTTACCGCCTTGGGTAATATCCAGGGCCTGTTCCAGGTCCGCTATCAGGTCAGCTGCATCTTCCAGCCCCGCTGAAAGCCTGATCAGGCTATCCGAAATTCCTGCCTGCCGTCGCAGTTCAGACGGAATCGATTTGTGGGTCATTGAAGCAGGATGGCTGATCAGACTTTTAGGACCACCCAGACTTTCGGCAAGTTTGAAATAATGGGTTCGGGTTACCAGTTCCGTAGCGGCGGCTTCAGTGTCTTCCCAAAGCGAAAATGTAACGATACCACCAAATCCGCTGGCTTGTCTGCAGGCCACATCGTGGTTCGGATGATCGGTAAGGCCGGGATAAAAGACCCGTTTCACCCGGGGGTGATAGTTAAGAAAGGTCGCGATGGCGGCCGCATTTTTGCCGTGTTGCGCGATCCTGAGATGTAAGGTTTCTATCCCCCGGATGACCAGCCAGCTGTCGAATGGCCCGAGTACAGCGCCACTCGCATTCTGAATAAACCGGATTTGGGAGCCCAGTTCCGGATCTTTCGCAACGACCAGTCCTGCGATCAGATCAGCGTGTCCGCCAAGATATTTTGTTGCAGAATGGACAACGATGTCGGCACCCAGCGCCACGGGCTGCTGCAGGGCCGGACTGGCAAAAGTATTATCGACACAAGCAGACAATTGTGGGTGGACGCCAGCGTAGCGATAGCTTTTATATCGGAAACTTTCAGTGTTGGATTGGTAGGCGATTCCAGCCAGATCAATTTAGTTTTTTGAGAAATGGCACTGGCAAATTCCTGTAAGTTCGAACTGTCTGCATAGCGTACATGAATGCCAAATTTTTGATAGACCTGACTGAACAACCGATAGGCGCCACCGTAGATATCGTCTACAGCCAGAATTTCATCGCCGGACTGCAGGAGTTTCACAACCGCATCAATAGCTGCCAATCCACTGGAGAATGCAGCGGCACTGACACCATTTTCCAATTGCGCGATAATGGATTCGAGGGCGGCCCGGGTGGGGTTATTGCTTCGTGAATAGTCAAATCCTGCATGAACGCCAGGTGCTTCCTGGACAAAAGTCGAAGTCTGATAAATGGGAACGGAAATAGCACCTGTTAAAGGGTCTGCGGGGATACTGTGGATTAATTTCGTGATGTCGCTGCTCATGTCTGTAAATTTTTAAGGATTAAAAAATGCTTCCTTATCAATAAAACACGGCCGGAACAGCTAAAAAAAAGCTCGTCCGAAAAATCAGACGAGCTTGAACGAGTTAATAACTATATATAAGGATACTGTTACAAGTGTGCTGACTTATCTGCCTCCCCTTTCAGGGAGATGGAATTGGCACCTTTTTCATTGTGGTCAATGAGAGGTTGCCAAGACTTCATCGGGCCATTACCCTCCGTCTTTCTTGATAAGCAAGGAAAAGAACTGCTACAAATATAGGCCCGGTTATTTACTCTACCAAATTAATAGAGTTTTAGTTTTAAAACTTTTTAATTATTTTTATTCTGGCTCCTAGGTAAATAACACACTCAATGATAATATTGGCCCCACGCTATGGCTACCCGGTCTGTGCGTCAGTAACCATCCCCTCCCGTACAGAATTGATCACGGCAGGATTTTGTACTATATGCGCCTAAGGAAAATAACTGGGCCAATACATAAACCAAAGTAACAGCAGTTATTTTGTAAAACTTGTTTTGCATTAAATAACAAAATTGAGGCTACCTGCGCGAGGCAGCATGATTAACTGTAAGTATTATTGCCGGTGGAAACAGTACCGACCAGCTGAAAAATGATGTAGTAAAGGCATTTCTACCCATGTAATAACCAACCACCGATTATTGCCATCGGGATTCGAAAATGCCTTTGACTAACATCAATACCGTAGCCGAATGGATGAAACCTGGTATCGGGGCAAAAAATAAATTAGATGACTGTACAACAACGGGAAAGAGAATTACCGCAAACCGGTAACCTAAAGAATTCCACCTGGTGCCTGGAGGCATATAACTGCAGGACACCTGCATTTTCTGTATGTCTCATTTTGATCGTATTAATCGTGTCGCCGGTGGTTGACAACACTAGTCTACTTAATTAGTAGACAAATATATATAACTTTATTTAAATTCCGCAAAATGAAAAAATATTTTTTTCCCGTCCATGATCGCCGCTATTGTGTTAATCTATACAAGCGTTATTGAACTAACTTAAAATTTTAAGAAACTATTTTTATTAAATCCTATAGTTTTGTTTATCCTACCCAATTACTAGACTTTAAACTTCTGAGTATGCATTATAACCTGCTGGCATTTGCCATACCCCTTTTTTTGATTTTCATGGCGGGAGAATATTTCTATTCCAAAAGTACGGGCAAGAATTTCTTTCATTTCGCCGAATCCACCGCTAATCTGAATGTTGGCATAGCGGAAAGATTACTGGATGTATTTGCCACCGGGCTCTTTTATTTCTTCTTCGACTATATTTATACCCACTATGCCCTCTTCTCCATACAAAGCAATGTCGCAACCTGGATCCTGCTTTTTTTGCTTACGGATCTGGTATGGTACTGGTACCACCGTCTGGCGCATGAAATCAATGCTTTCTGGGCAGCACATGTAGTACACCACCAAAGTGAGGATTTTAATTATACCGTTTCCGCCCGGATCACTGTCTTCCAGGCCATCATCCGAAGCGGATTTTGGGGCATCCTGCCTTTACTGGGTTTTCCACCACTGATGATCACCAGTTTGTTGCTGATTCACGGTATGTATCCTTTTTTCATTCATACGCAAACGCTTGGCAAATGGGGCTGGCTGGAGAAAATACTGGTAACGCCTACGCATCATGGCATACACCATGCGTCAAATCCGGAATATCTGGACAAAAACTATGGTGACGTGTTGATCATATGGGATAAAATATTTGGCAGTTTTGCTGCAGAAAATAAGGATATCAAAATCACTTACGGGCTGACAAAGCCCCTGGAAAGTCACAGCTTCCTATGGCAGCATTTCCATTTTGGACTGGAGATACTGATTAATTTTTATCATGCAAGGGGCTGGAAAGCCAAATGGCGGGTACTATTCGGAAAACCGGACGACCTGGATCCCCGATACCGGGCGCTGCTGGAAAGAAAGTTATTAAAACACAGAATGCCCAAATCACCACCGACGCGATTCATGAGGATCTATGTGACGATTCAGACCACCGTTTCCCTGGTGCTTTTGTTCCTGATCCTGTTATTCATTCATCATCTGCCGGTTACACAGGTTGTTCTCGGGTCCTGCTTTATACTTTTAAGTATCGTCAACAGCGGTGCGATTCTGGATCAGCGGCGGTGGATTACGTACCTGGAAATTGCAAGGGTATACATCCTTTTACTGGCGCTCTATCTCATTTTTCCTTCACGGCTGCTATTAGCGATTTCACTTTATTCCATTCCGTTCGTTCTGGTATTCTTTGGTGAAATAAAAATGATTTTCATCCGCAGGTTGTATGGGTTCCCGGGCAGACTAACCCCGGCGCACTAATGAGGCAGTCTGGCAGTCCCGGACAAAGCCGGAAGCGATTTCTGAACAAATTATTCCGTATGCAGGGTCAGCGACGCCGGTTTCAATCCGCTGGCGGATACCCGTAATGTCTGGGAACCCTTGCTGAGGCCTGAACGGAGAATGGCCATGGCAAAGCCGCGATGCAGTTTTCTACTGTTTCCATTGAACAGTGCATCACTGTAATGATCTGCATTGTCCACCGCAATCAGCTGCCCGGCTCCGGTCAACTCGAAGTGTACGTCTACTGAATCTGCTGTAAAGACCCTTCTACCCTTCCGGTCGACGGCATAAACCTTTACATAATTGAGGTCCAGGCCATCGGCCTTCCAATGCTTATTCTCTGCCTCCAGTTCTAAGGCAACCGCTTTTCCGGTAGTCTCCAATTGATGACGGGCAACTTCCCTACCCTTATTTCGGGCGATCGCTACGATCCGCCCTTCCTGATACGGAACATTGCGCCATAGTATCATATTGCGCGTTTTGATATCATCCACCGGATTCGACTGGATACCGAAGGATTTTCCGTTAATTAATAACTCCACTTCGTCGGCGTTCGTAAATGTATACAGGTTGTATTTCTTACCCGGCTCCCGGTTCCAGTGATCTGAAATATTCATGGTCCCGATGGTCTGGTCATTCCAGTCCTGCGACTCCGCGTCCCGGTCTATGATACCGATATGAACCAGCGGACTGTCACTAAAAATACTTTTGATCAGGTAGGCCTGAGGAAAAGGTTCCAGGGCATTATTAAAAAAGGAATAATTCCATCCCTTTTTCGGCCAGCCATTCGATTCGCCCCAATATTCAATGGCGCCCCAGTAAGCCAGACCCACCATCTTCTCGCGGTTCATGCCAAAATAAGGCTGTGCCAGCTCGTTGGTAGAAGCTTCACTCTGGTAGATATTCATATCCGGTGCATGCTTCAGATAGTCCGCATAATTGTACCAGCGATAGTTAAAACTGGCCACATCGGTCACGGTTGCCAGTTCGGGCGGAACGATAAACCTGTTAAAGTCCGGGTCATTCTTGCCCATGCCGCCGGCACGGGCGGGAAACATGGCCACCGTGGTCTTGCGGGTTGAATCGTACCGACGGGCCATAACCTGTAGGATCCGGTAAGTGGTCACACCCCAGTCCCCTGTCGGATAGCCGGCCAGATCTTCACGCATCTGTAATTCATTGCCAAAAGACCAGAGAATTACCGAGGGATGGTTGCGGTCTCTTTTGATCCAGTCTTTCAGATTCTGTGGCCAGCTTTCTGTCCATGGCTTACGGCCCACCCAGTAACTCTTATTGCTCCATTTGTCATAGAGTTCATCAACAATCAAAATACCTTTTTCATCAGCCAGCCGCAGGAAGGCTCTGGAATAGGGATTATGGGATGTTCGGATATGATTGTATCCGAAGGCTTTTAACTGATCCATTTGACGGGCAATGGAACGTTCATAAGCTGCAACACCTACGGCGCCCAGATCATGGTGATTGGAAATGCCCTTTAAAAATACTTTTTTGCCATTCAATTTAAAGCCAAAGGCTTTGGAAAATTCGATGCGGCGGATTCCGAATTTTTCATTTACCTGATCTACTACCCTGTCGTTCTTCCTTACGGTAACGATTGCCTGATACAATTCAGGGGATTCGCAGGACCATAAACGAGGGGCCTGCAGCTTCATCAGGGGCAGCAGCACTTCAGCCGTTCCGGTCCTGCTTCGCCGGGGCGCCAAGGTCCGGGTACCTGCTACCAGCTGTCCGTCGGGCGACTGAATGGCTACCAGAATCTCAACGGAGTCATTCTTGTTGCGAATGCCTTCCAGTTCGACCTGTACGGCCACATGGGCCAATTGATCTGTTATCTCGGGCGTGGTTATATAGACGCCGTCTCTGGCCACAGCCACTTCATTCTTAACGACCAGATGTACATCTCGAAATAAACCGCCGCCCGTATACCACCTGGAGTTACCATCGGTAGCGGCACGCACGGCCAGCACATTCTCGCCCTCATAGCGAAGCCATTTAGAAATATCAGCTTCAAAACCCAGATACCCGTAGTCGGTTCCTCCGATTTTATGGCCGTTCAGCCAGGCATCTCCATGCAGCATAATGCCTTCGAAATCGATCAGTACCCTACGGGATTGCCAGTTCTTGTCCGCATTAAAGGTCTTACGGTACCAGCCCACTTTATTTTCCTTAAACCCCCGGGCCCCGCCCGCTGATTTGACCCAGGGCAGGTTGATCTGATAGTCATGGGGCAGATCGACCGGCAACCACTGCCCATCATCAAATCCAGGTTGCTCCGCCTGCTGCGGATCGCCCAAATAAAACTTCCATCCAAAATTGAACAACTTACTGATCCGGCCGGCACTGTCGGTTTGTGCGCTAACGGCACCCGAAAATATTAATCCGAAGGTCAGTATGAAAACAATTTTTCTAACCATTTATTCCAGTTTTCCTTATTAAATATTTAATGATTCATTCAAATTTCCGATGGCTTCACCTATAGTGCTGCGCAGGATCAGCCTGAACCTTCCTTCTATTTTGTTCGAGTGACCTGTACATTGGTACGGGTAAAATTCTTAATAAAATCATAGGAGGCGGCGCTACTGTCCCTGGTCCTGATATTTAAATGCTCCAGGTGGATATCAGCCAATGCATATTGCGGGGAAGGATGGATACTCAGAAAATGTTCACAGTCGACGGCAGCATTTCGGATGCGGATATTCCGGACCGTAGAATGCGGCGCCGGCTGCCCCTTTAAATCGAAAAACTGTTTCCAGGGGCCGATCGATAGAAAATTTCTGGCCGTTCCCTTAATATCCTCGACCAGGATATAATTGTGTTGCTGCGGTGTATCGGGCCGCATTTTCAAGCGCAATACATAGGAAGTATTCCGGACCTGGCATCGCCGCATGATCACATTGTAAGTAAATACCGACTCACTGCCTAATGTAAGGGAAGGACAGTTCTCGAAAATATTGTCTTCAATTATAATATTCTTATTCGGTCCGTTGTTGGGATCCTTGTCTGCCAGGGGGCCTTTTCCACCTTTCAAACAGACGCCGTCATCATTGACCGAAATATAACATCCCCTGATCAGCACATTCTGACAGACATCCAGATCAATCCCATCAGAACTGGGCGCCTTCACGGCACTACCGTTATTGGAACCCGCCCGAATGGTAACGCCGAGTATCTTCAGATTCTGGCATTTATAATAGTGTGATGTCCAGAAAGGTGAATTCAGCAGCTGCACGCCGGAAACCAATACGTTTTTACTGTTGGAAATGAATAAGAGGCGCGGCCGCTGCTCGTCCATATTGGTGCATTTGGGATTCCACTGGCGCCGCAGCCAGAAGGCTTTCCAATACCGCAATCCATTGCCGTTGATGGTTCCTGAACCGGTAATCGTGAATCCATCCAGGCTGTCTGCATTAATCAGGGCGGCAAAATATTTAAGGGTCTGGCCCTCGATTCTGGTTTCCACCACTTTAAAATCCGAAATATCATCACTGCCTTTTAATACCGCGCCTTTCTCCAACTGCAAATGGGTACCGGGTTTGAAAAACAGTGATCCGCTAAGGTATACACCCGGGGGAACCACAATCACACCTCCACCGCGTTCGGCTGCCTGATCAATTACCGCCTGTATGCTTGCTGTCTGAACTTTATTGCTATCCTGGCGCACACCATGCTCCGTGATCCGGTATATTTTTCCCAGTTGGCCCGGATCCGGCAGGCTGGTATCTTTAAACCAGTCTGTAATGGGGCTGCCGTCAGGGAAGGTCTGCGCCTGCAAATTCCCGATACGGCCCGCAAATCCGATGGTCAATAATTGCAGTATCAAAAAGGTGATCAGATAAGAGTAGTGTATCGCTTTTTTTTCTTTCATATCAAATCCATGAAGTTTACAGATATTGGTAATGCTTACTGCCCGTCAGGCTTTGTGGCATCTTTACCAGGGCTTTCCGGCCAGTAAAAACCTTCGTAGGCATCCGGCTTTTCCGGATCAAAGATAGGTGCGTCCGGCTTAATGAATTGATTGAGCTCCAAATGTGTCCTGCGTAATCCGGTGAGCACCAATTGGGCGATTTCGTAAGCTCCGAATGGCCTGAAATGCGTATTATCGGCTATCGGCTGATCTTTTCCCGGAAAACTTCCGGCAGGAAAATGTGCGTATACCAGCAGGGAATTTTCAGGTCCCATGGCTTCCAGCATGGTTTTACTCAGCGCATTCAGATCAATGAGGGCCACTTTCAGGTCATGCGCTGCTTTTCTGACCGCCGCAGGATAATCCCCCAGGGATTCCTCAATCCTTCCCTGGTCGTCGAAGCGCCGCCGTTGCACCGAAGTCACCAGTACCGGGATACCTCCTTTCTTACGTACCACATCCACGAAATACTTCAGGTTTTTTGAAAAGGACGTAAAGGCGCCGATCCCCGGCCCGTGTTGTTTCTGGTCGTTATGCCCGAATTCGATAAAAGCATAGTCCCCCGGCCGCATCATCGTCAATAATTTTCTCAAACGCTTTGCATAGATAAAGCCACTTAATGTGAGGCCGGACTCGGCCAGGTTGACGATGGACACTTTTCCAGGCTGAAAAAAATAGGGAAACATCTGTCCCCAGGCAGAATAAGGCTCATAAGCGCCATCGACCACGGTGGAGTTACCCGCCAGAAAAACAGACACGGCTTCCCGGTTGGGCCGGATCCGGATCGCATTCACCTTGGGTGCCGGACCGTTAAATTCCAGTGTAAGCTTATGATCCCAGTGAAGATACTTATACTCCTTGTCCTTCAGGGCCACACTGGTCTTTCCGCCGTCCAGCAGGCTGTCCCGGATATTTACGGTAAAACTCAGCTGCTGATGCTGCCCGTCCCTGGTTTGCACCCGGTTGACAAACATCCTGCGACATTCTGCCCGCACGGATACATCACTGTTGCCATAATCATCTCCCACCCAGATATCCACATCATAATTACCCTGTGGCAGATCCACCGAAAAATAGAAGGGGCGGTTATTGGTTAAAAAGCCGTCGGTTACCGGCGCTGCACCCGTCAGGGTATTGGCGATCGCAAAACTGCCCAGATCAATACCATATCCCCTGTCCGGCTGATAAATGGTTTGGGGCAGCACTTTGACAAAACCTTCCGGGGCCTGCCCTTTGCCAAAGTCAAATTTGAGTTCCTGCGCCGCACAACTGCAGCCCCACATAAACAGGACCGTTAACAGCCATCGATTACACTGTGTCGTTTTCATCAGCATATTTATTTTCATCGGTGTCGGTGGATACCCAGGCGACAGTTGTTGTTCATTACACAATCTGCCCATCAACTTTATATACCCACCCTATTTTGTTATTTATCAATAATTTATAGCAAATAATAAAACTCGGCCTCGATGATGCTAAGCTGCCCCCTGGCATTGGGATCCCTGCGGGTAACCCCCTCAGCCAGTTGCTGACCATTCACTTCCCGTTCCCGGGAAGCGTTCCCCGAATGAGGGGCACCCGTTAGCTGAATGCGTAACCGTCGCCCCTTCCCGGGTTGACACGGAATGGTACAATAGCCGAGGCTGGTAGCAGTACTGCCCTCAAACAGCAGCCGGCCGTCCATCGTGATCCGCAGCGGATAAGACCGCGAACGGAAATTGTTCAGCTTCAATACGATTTCATCTACCTGGGTCTCCGCTCCGAATTCGTATTCCACCCAGGCAGTACGCAACTGCCCGTCATTGGCCCAGTCCGACAATTCGTTATCATCATAACTGGCTTTCACCTGCTCCTGATGGGCACCCGCCTTCGCCGATCTTACATGAATCGCCCTGCGGGTAGGCCGGAATGAAACGCTGTCGGGTGTCGGTCCACGATCGAGCTGTACCGGCAGCGACTGGCCAGGTAGCTGTAAAGCCAGTCCGTCCTGCACCGGAAAAGCTGTCGTTTCCAGTCGAATTGTCGCAGGTTGCAGACCGGGCGCCTTCGCCCGAACGGTAATGATACCTGGTTGCAGGCCGGATCGGATCATAAAACGATTGACACCGCCTTCCACCGGAAATCTTTTGGCGCCAATATAATTCTGCGGGCCCATTGCCATACCACCGCGCCATTCTCCCGGTCCCTCCAATTGGTAGTCGATCATATCCAAGGCTGTCGGGCAACGACGCCCCTGTGCATCTACTACTTCTATTTCGACCAGCGAAATATCATGACCGTCCGCCCGGAAGGGTTCCGGCCGGGGTACCTGCCGTAAGCGAAGGGCTACCGGCGCACCCACCGTTTCGATCTGATCCTGACAGATTTGCTTTCCATTTTTATCAAACCCGATGGCAGCTATTGTTCCCGCCTGCCAGGCAATATCCCTGAACCGGAATATAAAACCATCCGTTGGCCGGGCAGCGCCGGAAAACCGGCCGTTAACCTGCAGCACCACGCTATCTGCAGCGGCAATGACATAGATATCCTTTACGGTACCTGGCTGATAATTCCAGTGACCCAGGATATGGGCATGAAAGCGTTCGGGTACGACCCATCCATCCCACATCACTTTATGCGCATAATAGTTCTGTTTCTTAATTCTTAAAGCATCTACTTCACCGCTCCGCCGGTAGTTTTCCTCGCCCCGGTGATGGGTATTGGTTTCAGACCAGACAATATTTACGCCACCGCTACTGACCCGCTCACCAGTTCCCGGTCGTTCCCGCCAGAACTCATACCAGCGACGAACATTCTCGAGTGCATGGCTTTCCATATTACGGTTATAACTGGCAGCGCTCTGTCCCTTATGCAGGGGCCCATCCCCGTCTTTATGAAATGGGGGTGTCCATTCATCCCAGTATTTTCTGGACCCTTCATCCCGGGAATACTCCATGGCCCACATGGGAATATGTGCACTCTTGTTGGTATACAACATCTCGCCCCCGTATTCGGCTTCTTTGCTATCGAGCATCTCCCGGCTGCCGATCGCCCTGCCTCCTGAAGGATCATATTGATCCCGGATGGCCTTCATTTCACGCATATGTGCTTCACTGATACTTTCATTGCCGCATTCATAGAAAATAATACTGGGATTATTCCGGTTGTATATGATGGCAGCGCGCATCACTTTGACCCGCTGTTCCCAGCGCGTCCCTTCCACATCTTTTTCTGCATCTCCCGCAGGCATTGCCTGCATCAGGCCGACCCGGTCGCAGCTTTCCACATCCTGTTTGGAAGGCGTGATATGCATCCAGCGTACCAGGTTTCCACCGCTTTTCACCATCAGTCCATTACTGTAATCGCTCATCCAGGCGGGTACTGAAGTACCCAGGGCCGGCCATTCATTAGAACTGCGTTGGGCATAGCCATGAATCATGATGACCCGATCGTTTAACCAGATCATGCCTTTCTTAAATTCGGTTTTCCGGAATCCGGTTCTTGTGACCACCTGATCTACACAGACACCGTCCACCAGCAGTGATGTTTTTACATCGTATAAATAGCCGTATCCCCAGCTCCAGAATTGCAGCCCCTGTACCGGGTTATCCGCTTTGCAATAGGCCGTTTCACCTGGCCGGATCCATACCGGTTTTCCCTGAAAGGATTGCAGCAGCTTTCCGTCCGGTTGGACGATATCCACCTGGTAAGTTATTTGCTGTGGTTTTGTCGTTTCATTTCTGACCTCAGAACGGGCATGAATATGGGCGGTTCGGGCCGCGATATCGAAATGGTCCGCATAAATATAAACCCCTGTCGTCTGCAAGTCTGCATACAGTGGCAGGGTCTGGTATAAGCGGGGCAGTAGATGCAGGTACACATTTCTGATGATGCCCCCGTAATTCGCATTAAAATTCCGGTCTTCCCACTGGTATTTGGTTTGGGTCGCCCTTTCCCGGTAGTCCCAGCTATTGTCAATACGGGCAGCAATCACATTCTCCCGGCCATCATCATACAGATAGTCGGTAATATCAAAGCCGAATGCGGTAACACCATCTTCATGAAACCCTGCTTTATGACCATTCACATAAAAATCTCCGGCCTGACGGATCCCTTCGAATTCAATAATCACTTTCTTGCCCCGGGCGCCTGCCGGCAATTTGAAATGCTTACGATACCAGACGATCCCCGTTGAGAGATCAACAATATCCTTTAGAAAAGCTTCGTCTTCATTCCAGGCTGCAGGCAGTGTAACCGGCTTCCATTCGCTGTCTTTAAAATCAGGTTCTTGCGCCTCCGGTAGATCACCGGTATGCAGGAGCCATTGCTGATTAAAATTATACTTACGTTGCGCTGCAGGCGGCCTGGCGGACTGTACGGCGCTGAAGACCAATAACAGTCCCAGCATAAGTGGGAGGCTTTTCAGGTTTCGTAGATTAAGAAACATATTACATCGATCTTTAAAAATAACTGCAAACTTCAGCTTGCCGGTATTTATAAACTAAAGGGCAGGTACCAGTTGGCACGGTCCATCAGCTTCGCCCGCACGGCCCCGGCTTTGGGATTGCCCGCTTTTTGCAATTTATCGTAAATTTTATCCGCCAGAAATGCATTATCATTACGTCTTCGGGCGATCCGGGTCAGGTCACTCCAGCGTTCACCCTCAAAGGCCAGTTCCAATGCATCTTCCTCGATAATCTTATCTTCCAGCAGTACCGGATCCACATTAAATGCGGTCATCACCGAACCGTTCCCATTGGTTCCCGGTCCGTATTCTATACCCGGTAGTTCCAGCCGGGGCATCATGGCCCTGCCGCGGATGCCCGCATTCCGGTACCAGGGTCCGCGGGTCAGTTTATCATTGTTCTGGGCGTCAAAATAGTAGGTGGAGTTTTCGGGAAAGGTCTGACGGGACTCCCCAAACCCTTCATAAGTAATCATCGACTCCAATTCAAAGAAGTTAGCAGGCGTCATCGTACCTCCCGATGAAAATGAACCGTAATAATAAGTACTGATCAGCCCGTTATTCAGCAGTGCATAGGCCAGCCGGCCCTTGCCCGCCCTGTTTGCAGCTTCTGCAAAACGAAGATGGGCACCCGCCGCACGGTAAATATTCCACTGACCTCCTTTATTCAGCAGGTCCAGCGGGCCGGCAGCGTTGTCCGTTAATTTGGTAATGACAGGGTCGCCATCGGCCGCAATTTCATAAGACAGCTTGCCCCGGGCATCCCAGGGTACACCGTTGGTCAGCGTCTGGGCATTCCAAAGATCCATAATTCTCTGGGATGGGCGTATCTTGTAATAGCCAGCTTTGGAAATCAGTTCCACAAAAGGGTTCCCGGGTGCAAAGTTATTGCTGTAAGGTATGGACCAGTTCCATACATAGGACCAGGACATCGTGGTATTGGGCAGGGCAAAAATGCTCCGCCAGGAACTTTCATCATCTGTAAGTGAATTTATCAGCGAGCTTCCTTCCTGGGAACGTTCAAAACTCACCCTGAAATTAAAAGAGCTGATGCGGTTTTCATTCACCTGGTATTCAATCCTGGGGGCGCCTACATCCATACCGGAAAGCAGTTTCTTGTACCAATAGGCCGCCTGATTATAATCACCCTTCCACAAATACAGTTCGCCCAGTACCTGCTGTTTATTGATAAATATTCGCTGGGTATTACTGCCATCGACCGTAAAGACCAGCGAGCTTCCGGTAGGATAAGAAAGGTATTCTGTATAGGGCAGGTCTTTTACATCTGCGATCAGCTGATCAATCAGCCCGTCAAAATTCAGGCGGGGCAAATCATTCAGACGGGCGATATCCTTAACGGTCTCAACAGGATCGGTAATATAGGGTACGGCACCATAATGGATACCCAGTTGCAGGTAAAGCCAGGTCCTGAGTACGGCAATATCCGAGAATCGCTGCGCAAATTCTTCCTGGCTCAGTTTGCTCTCCTCCGCCATAAGCTGAAAATTCTTCAATGCGTCATTACAGTTCAGAATAATACGGTAAAATGGTGTCGGATCCGCATAGGGATTGTCCGCAGCCACTTCGTGATTGGACAGCTGCTGCAGCCATGGGTCGGCATTCACCGTAACATCAACCAGGTCGGCCCGGAGTTCGTTCAGCAGGATATAGCGGTCACCCAGTGCCGCAACCTGTCCATAGATCCCCAGTACCACCGCGTCTGCATCGGCCAGGGTATTATAAACCATCTGCTGATCGAGCTTGTCTTCGGGCAGTGTCTCCAGCACTTTCTTGCAGGAAATGGCACTGAACATCAGCCCCACCAGTCCGGCACTCAGTAAGAGATGTATTTTATTCAACATACTTGTTCTCATTTTTTCTTATTTACATCCGGGAGCTCCAGCTGGTCACTCCCTGTTAAAATTATTTCCTGAACCCCTGGCGACCGTTTTAAAGGCCGATACGAAGCCCGAGTTGATAAGATCTGAACACCGGCTCCAAAGTCACATCGGCACCCTGTTGGAACACATTATTGGAAACGGCAAACTCGGGATCATAACCCAGATAAGGGCTAATGGTTATGAGATTATTTGCCGTACCGTAAACCCGGATATACTTTACCAGCTTTCCGTTAATATCAAAATCATGTTCCAGGGCCAGCTGCCGCAGTCGCAGATAGGATCCATCTTCAATCCAGCGATCAGAAAAACGGGCATTCCCCATGGGGTCACCGTAACTTACCCTGGGCACCTGGGTGGTCTGGCCTTCTGCCCGCCAGCGACCCAGCAGTAGTTCCGTCTGATTATAAAAGTTCTTTCCGGATTCCAGCTGCGCCCTGGTGTAATTATAGATTTCATTACCCTGACTGAAGGTCAATAGGGCCGATAGTTTCCAACGCTTGTAGGTCAGAGAATGGTTCATACTACCGAAAAGATCCGGTTGCGGGCTTCCCAGGATAAACCGGTCGTTTTCGTCAATAATCTTATCGCCGTTGCGGTCGGCAAATTTAGCATCACCTGCAGCGAAAGCGATCCTGTTGCCTGCAATATCCCTGATGCCCAGACCTGCCGCATCCGCTTCGGCCTGGGTCTGGTATACGCCTTCAAACCGGTATCCATAGAAGGCATTGGCGACTTCACCTTTTCGGGTAATATAAGTAGCGTCAGCATAACTGGTATAAACCGTCTCGGGAATCGACAGCATCTCATTCTTAAATTTCCCTACGGTCAGACCGGCGTCCCATTTTACGGCGCCATTGATCAGGCGGCCGAAGACACTCAGATCGATACCCGTGTTCTTCATTGAGCCGTTATTGAATAAATAGCTGCTGATCCCTGACAGGGAACTTCCGCGGTTATAGACCAGCATGTTGCGGGTCGTATGCTGGTATAAATCGATGCTGAAATTCAATCGCTCCTGAAACAGCGCCAGGTCGATACCCGCATTCAGTTTGGCGACTGTTTCCCACTGCAGGTAAGGATTGGCGGCACCTTCCCGGACAAGTCCCTGAACCCCGAGCAGGTTCTGCGAGATATAGTTTTTACGGGCATTATAATTACCGATATCATCATTACCCACCAGCCCGTAACTGAGCCGGAGTTTTAGCAGATCAATCGTAGGATTCCCTTTCAGGAAAGGTTCATTGGACAGGACCCAGCCCAGTCCCAGGGCAGGAAAGACGCCGTAGGGATGGCCACCGAGATTAACCCCTCCATCCGCCTCTGTACCAAACCGGCTGGAACCGTCGATACCCAGTGAGGCATTAATCAGGTACCGGTTCCGGAGCGTCAGGTTGACCAGCCCATAGCCTGTCAGGTTGACCCATTTGCCGATCTGGCCACCATATACCCTTGATTCAGGCGTAGAATTTCCGATGCTGACCAGTTCATCCGTTGCCGCATTATAACCCAGTGCATAATCCTGTTCAGCGTCATTGTGCTGATAACGCAATCCGGCAATGGCTTCCAGCTGGTTTTCCTGCCCGAAATCCTTGCGGTACCGGAGGCGCAGGTCATTGGAAATCGCATAATACCGCGCTACCTGGGCGCCCAGTCGGCTGAAGACTTCCATATTGTTGATGGTATCCCTGGCTACCCCTTTCTTGGGAATAAAAAAGTCTTCCTGCGATTTATCATAGGTCACCGCCAGCAGGTTGCTGATATCGATATGACTATTGAGTTCATAGTTCAGCAATACGGAACCGAGAAAGCGATAGGCTTTCTTATTATTGATTCCGTTGTACAGCAACTGCGCCGGGTTGGAATACCCGAAATAATCGGCATCCGCATAATTCGGAGAGAGGGTACCATCCGCAGCCACTTCATGGGTATGCAGTAAGGGTGACTTGATCAGCCCCAGGAATACAGGGTTGGTCAATGCCGACAGTCCCTGGTCTTTCAGGTGCTGCTGGCCATACCCGATCGAAATATTGGTCTGGGCCGACATACGGCGGGAAAGTTGCATATCGCCGTTAAAACGGGCGGTATATTTGTCCAGACCGGAATTATCAATTATCCCTTTTTCACTATTATAGCCTACTGATAAGGCGTATTTGGCAATATTGTCCCCTCCGGTTACCCGCAGAAACATGTTCTTGTCTACCGAGGGTTTAAATACCTGCTGCTGCCAGTTGGTATTATTATGGTACTTGCCATACTGGGCCGATGAAGGGTTGTCATTGTTAAACGGCATGGCAGCAATTTCTTCACCGGTATAGGGACTGGTGGCCAGTACATCATTCAGGTAACTGCGGTAAGCATAGCCGTCCAGTAACGGCAGGCTTTGGGGCGGCTGATTGTATCCGGAGGACAGTTCCAGATCGATGCGTGTCGCCAGCTGCTGTGCATGATTGGTATTGATGACCACCACGCCGTTGGCAGCACGAGCCCCATAAATCGATGTAGCAACCGCATCTTTGAGAATGGTTATATCCTGAATATCACGGATATCAATATTTTGCAGCGGGTTGTTCTCATGTCCGCTGGTGATGGAAGGACTCAAAATCTCCGCATTGTACACCACACCGTCTACAATATACAGGGGTTGATTATTGGTGTACAGGGAATTAAAATTACGGATCTGTACATTGGCCCCGATGGCCGGGGTGCCGGATTTCCGGATCACAGCGACACCCGAAAACCGACCCTGCAGATAATTATCCAGGGTTTCAGAATTCTGCTCCCAGGCATCGATATCCTGCTTGACCACCGCACCGGTGGTATGTAAAACACCATTATCCCCGAATACCGTGGCAGTGGTTTCATAATGGGAGTGATAATCGGCCGGATACAGTCGTACTTTCAAAACCTTTCCGGGACTTACCGGCACCGTTTTAGTCGTATAACCCTCCAGTGAAACGTCGAGTACGGCATCCGCACCGGGAAGCTTCAGTGTAAAAAAGCCCGTGCTGTCCGTGATGCGGGCCACGAGGTTCCGGTAACTGACTCTTGCGCCATTTACAGGCCGCCCCGTCCTGCTGTCGAATACCCGGCCTTTTACCTCCAGGGCAAAGCCGCTGGCCGGATCATTGATCCGGGAACCGGAAGTATCTGACTGACCCCGGGCATCATTTTCAACGAAGAGCAGCAGGCTGCAGACCAGAGCGATAAACCAATAATTTTTATAGAACTTCATCATTATTATTCTGGGGATTAAGGAATTTGGGGAACAAAACGCAGATATTCTAATATGATCGGGCCGGTGCCATTGGCCATTACCAGCAATCGAAGCCGACCAAATTCATCCATATGCACCTGCCCCAGGAATACTTCATCATGATTCAGTGGCTGGACATCATAAGGCATGCGGGTCATACTGGCACCCGAAGAATCCGTTACCGGAAGATTGTACAGATCAGGTTCATTGGCGGCAATGGTAGCAGGATTAAAATAATGTACATACTGGGTAAAGGCAGTCGTCTGGGGATCGCCTGTCAGGCCCATGATCGCCCTGCCGTATACATTATAGGTAAGGGCATTCATGTTCTCAGCGTTGTACTTGACGTAGAAGGCTCTTACGCCGTGATCTCTTATTTCGATATCACTATACAGGTTGCCGAGGGTATCCCTTTTGTCCCTGAAATAAATATTGCCCCGCTTGTCATCCTGTTTATAACCCCGGGGCATGGTGCCCAGCACTTTAACCTCCTTGATTCTGCTGTTCAGGGGACAATCCAGTTTGCGGACCCGGTATACCATACCATTACTGGCTTTCTGGCGGGAAAGGATATCTTCCGCAGCCACCGAAAATACCGTCCCGGACACCGAAGTCAGCGTAGCGGTTCCTGAACCGAGCTGCAGATCTCCGGCTACGGCCATATCTTTCAATAGTGCTTTTCTCGTAAAATATTCGGTCGTACTATCCCGGGTACTTTCATCATAATGGGTGAAGAACAATGGGGACAGGAGCTCATATTCTGATTCAAAATAGGCATCATCCACGACAAAATAAGTATACCGGCTTCTTTCGGTTATCATCGGCCGGCGTACTTCACTGAGCCAGCTGCTGATGGTCGTTGTATCGTATTGAAGCAGGGTCTGCGCCTGCAGGGTTTCCGGGTAGCGGCTGGTCACCAATGCGTAAATATGCTGCAGCGGTGTCAGTGCCGTTTGTACCACATGATAGATCCCGTTTCCTGCCACCTGATTTTTCTGTACGGCGGGTATGCCGTCGAATTCACCATGGGTAAATTCCACATATTTGTTGCGCAGGTTCCTGGCCCAGATAGTATCAGCGCCTTCATTCACATTGTAAACGGAGTTGATAATATGATAGCCTACAAAACTGCGGAGCACGGCAGAGTCACTGAAATCAAACTGCGCTTTTGCAGCGGCGAGGGCTTCGTTGGTAGGCACAATCAGGGTAAAGTTTTTTGAAGACTGCAACGCATCCCCATACCCGGCCTTATCCACCATATCGGCAAAACTGCTGAATTCGCTATTCGCTGACAGTATCTCATATAAAGTCTTTTGCGCGCCAGCATCGGAAAGACCGATATGGTCGTCCCATTTCCGGGTACAGGCAGTCCCCCATAACAGGATAAAAAGCAATAAACAACTAACAGAGTTTCTCATTTACTAATTTTAATGACTTTTTGAAAAGATAGAAAACACAGACCCGCAGCTGCCGGCCTCACCCCTACCTGCCCTATTGCGGCCGGTAGAACAATTCACCCGGTATCTGGTGGAACCGCGGGTAAATCTGTTCCAGGTCATCGGCAGGTATAAACTGAATCATATCCAGGTACACGGAATTACTCTGGCATTTGACGTCCTTGACTGCCTGCAGCCGAATGGTATGGCGATCGGTGGTCTCCACATTGATAATACCTGCCAGTCTTCCCACATTCAGTCTTCCATTGCCGCTTTTTTCTAATATGCCGCCACTGACACCGTTGGCATTATAATCCCCTTCAGTAGCAAAATAGCGTTTGTATCCCCGGGCCAGCATCAGGTTATCCGCGCTCGGGTCTTCAAGATCCGAGACACCAGAGCCACTGAGTGTCTGATTGAAGAAAATCACATTGGGCAATACCTGCTCGTCTGCAGCGCCCGGATTGAAAATAGCCTGCATGGAAGGTGCGTTGCCGTTCTGGGCATAACAGATCCACACTTTATAGCGGCCCTTTACCAGGTAAGGTGTTTTCAGATCGATATACTTTACACGGTTCGCATTATTGGCACAGATGGACAGCGTCAGCAGGTCGCCATTGGCATAAGGCCTTTTGGTCGATAATCCGGAATAGTAGGCATACTTATTACTTTCAATGGTGATGACATCATTCTTCTCAAAGCCTATGGAGCTGGCAATCGGAGATCCGTTGGCCACCAGAGGTTTTTCTGCATTTCTGAAAGCCGCACCCAGCGACAGTTGCAGTTCAGGTGAAGTAGCCACATCGAAGTATACCGGTACCTGAACCCGTACCTTGATCCGGAAATTGTTCAGGCTTTCATGTAATACGCCATTGATCGCAGTCACATCACTGGTGGGCCGGTTCAATTCCGCACCCGGTTCATATACACCGTTGAACTCATCATCATTCAGTAATACCTTGCCGTCCACCAGTTTGGTGCTGATGATTTCCTTGGGTGCCAGGGTATAGATGGAAGATGCCGTACCGATATCCTGCAGGTAGCTGCCACCATTGCTGATATGATAGGCAATATAGAGCCAGAGGCTGTCGCTGTGATTTTGGGGATCCCCTGTCTGGGAATAACGTTGCTTCAGTGTAGTATAACTGTCGATTCCCGCCGCATGCAAAACGGAATCAGACTCCACGATTACCGTCTGAAACCTTTTCTGGGCATCGATCTCGGTACCCCGCTCGTAATACAGGGTATCGTAAAATCCGGTCTCCTGCAGTGCCTGGGCAAAAATTGAATACCGGCTGTTGCCCGCGATTAATTCTGCCAGACTTTTTGACGGCGGTATCAGCACCTGGTTGATTTCATGTACGATCCCGTTGCCACAAAGGATATTTGCCGCGGTGACCTCGGCGGACTTATTGATGCGGAAACTGCCGCTGCTTACATCGGTATACAGGTACTCCCCAAATAAGGTAGGTGTGATAATTTTACCGTCTGTAAACCGCAGGGTACCCACTGTATCCCTGATAATATGGTAGCGAACCAGGGTATTCAGTTCTTCGACCTGAAAATCACTGATGGCCGTTTTGCCGTTTTCCTGCATCCAGCGGGTCATGGCATCATTGGCCGGTGCGAACAGGGTATAGGTACCATAAGCGCCCAGAAAGCCGGAAGCCTGAACGCTTTGCAGGGCTTCCAGAAATAAGGAATAACGATCCGGGTGTTGTTCCAGGTACCCGGTAATATTGACTTCATCACTGGTCGTCTGTCTGTAGGTTTGTTTTTTGCAGGCAATGATGCTCCAGCAGATCAGTCCTGAAAAAATGGCAATCCCGATGGCTAAATGGTAATTCTTTTTCATCCGTTTTTAATTTATGGTTGGGTCAGATGACATGTTAACAGTTTAATTCCTGAACCGTTTCCTTTTATACCGTACCCGTTACATGATTACTGCAGGTAAAAGGGATTCTGGGTCAGTGAAGGATCTTTAAATATTTCTGTCTCCAGAATCGGCAGATAGTGACTATCCGGATCCTGGATCTTATTGATGGCTGATTGCTGAACGGTGACATCCGCCGTCTTGGAGACCAGGTCCGTCAAAACATCCAGGTTGGAATAATTTTCTTTCTTTGCCAGTCTGAGCAGGTCGAACCAGCGTTTTCCCTCAAAAGCCAGTTCCCGCGCCCTTTCCTCCATGATAAACTGGGTAATGCCTTCGCTGTCACCGGGGTCAAGCTCTTTATGGGTTGCCTGCAGCGCGCCCCGTTCCGTTCGCAGGGTATTCAGCAGGGCCAGTGCCTCCGCGCCCCGCCCCTGTTCATTGGCCGCCTCGGCTTTGATCAGCATGATGTCTGAAATGCGGTAGATCTGAAAATTATAATAACTGGGATTCTCGGTACCAAATTTTTCAATGCCGCCGCCGCTATTGAATAAATATCCCTCGCCCCGACTGTCCCGGGCTTCCAGATCGCCTTCCAGATTGGGTCTGAAAATGTCGGTATTGACAAACATATTATCCACCACAAATGCCTTCCGGGTATCAGCAGCCATTACAAAAAGGGGATTGACCGCCGAATTCTTATGACTGATTTCAAAGATGGTTTCGGAACTGCCGCCATTGAAAATATTAAGATCGGCCCGGCCGATCAGCCGGTAGCGTCCGGAGTTCAGAATCTTGTCGGCTTCCGCCGCTGCACGGTCGTATTGTTCATTCCAGAGATATACATCGGCCAGCAGGGCCGTTACCGCAGGACGCGTGATCCGACCCTTGTTGATGACAGACTCGGTTTCATTGGGTTGCTGCGGTGCTTCATGATAGTCGGGCACCATCTGCTGGGCAGCTGTCAGATCGGTAATCAGTTGCTGCAGTACCTGATCGGCGCCGGATTTGGGCGTGGGCTGAATATCGGTATCCCTGTAGGAGCCGGTAAGTTTTAACGGAACATCACGGAAGGTCCGGACCAGGTAAAAATAAAGCAGACTCCGGACCGTCAATGCTTCACCCATATACGCATTGTACAGTGAATCAGAAAAAGTCGGATCCTGTGATTTGGCATTGCCCGCAAAATCAAGGAGCAGGTTGCAATCATTGATGGTGCCATACAAATCACTCCAGTCTGCCATAATATTGGTGCTGAGAATATTCATATTCTTCACAAACCGGAAATCATCGTCTGCATAGGATGTCGGCAGGATCATATCACCCCGTAATTCACCCCAAAGGAAAATATGTTCTTCCACCCCACCGTTGTTCAGCGAAGAATAAATTCCCGTCAGGGCGGCTTTTACGTCTTCCTTGGTCTTCCAGAACTCCGCTTTGGTAATCCCGTCCTGGGGCTGCAGGTCCAGCCATTTATTGCAGGCCGCCAGACCCGGCAGCAGCGCAATAATCCATATATATCTGAAAATCCTTTTCATAATACATTGTTTTTAAAATCTGATCGAAAGTCCCAGCGTCACGGTCTTCAGCGGTGGCGTCATGGAATAATCTATGGTGGTTGAAAAAGCATCTTTGATCCGCACACTTACATCGGGATCCTGCCCGGTGTACCTGGTAAAAGTCAGCAGGTTTTCCACGGTCACATAGGTACTCAGGTCAGCGATGCCGATCCGTTGCACCAGGGATTTGCTGAAATCATATTTCAGGGTAAGGGTCCGTAATCTTAAAAAGGAGGCATCCTCAACATAGCGACTGGATCCCAGGGAATTGAAGCCGGATCCGTAAATCGCTCTCGGGATATCGGTCAGGTCGCCTTCGTTCCGCCACCTTCTCAAAACAGCCGTGCTCTGGTTGTTATAGCCGAGCATATCGGTCGTATTCATTTTGGTGCCGTTGATCACATCCAGTCCCTGACGGTAGTTAAAGAAAGTGCTTAATTTCAACCGGTTTTTATAACGTACGGAAAACCCGAAACCACCGGTCAGACTGGGGTTGCTGTTGCCCAGGTAGACGATATCCTTCTGATCAATGACCCCGTCATGGTTGATATCATCATAGATGGCATCCCCGGGCTGGAACACATAATCAACCGACGGATAATTGAATCGCATGTAGATGGTCTCCCCATCCGGGCCAATGATGGGTTGTCCCTGATCATCCCGGGCCACGGTAGCCGCCTTGTCGGAATAGACACCCATGTACCGGAACCCGTAGAAGGAACCAAAAGGATTGTCCTCCTGAAAATAGGTAAAGAAGGATTTGTTCTTAAGGGAACTCCGGGCATTCTCTCTGGGATACAGTGGTGAAATCTCCCGAATCAGGTTCTCATTATGGGCAATATTAAAATTGAACTGGACATTCCATTTCTTGGTTCTTATCGGGTTCACGCTGAGACTGGCCTCCCAGCCGTTATTATCCATGGTACCGACATTCATCGTCAGAGAGCTGAAGCCGTTATAACTCGCAATCTGGATGCCGCTCATCATCAAATCCGTCGTCCGGCGTTTATAGATCTCACCGCCAAAAATCAGCAGTCCCCGGAACAGTTCTACGTCCAGACCAAAGTTTTGCTGGGTGACCGTTTCCCATTTCAGATCCGAGAGCTCGATATTCGAAGCATAGACCCCGTTTTCTCCCAGGTAGGCATAGTCATAAGTCCGGTATATATTAATATAACTGTAATCGTTCCGGGGTGTATTACCGCTCCGGCCCCAGCTGGCCCGCAGTTTTATATCATCGATGGCTTCGATATCCCGCAGGAATTTTTCCTGACCCAGCCGCCAGGCGCCGGATATGGAAGGGAACATGCCATACCGGTTTTCCGGTCCGAAACGGGAACTGCCATCCGCTCTGAGACTGGCGGCAAATATGTATCGGTTCTTCAGCATATAGTTACCCTGAATCAGTGCGCCGACAGCACGGGACTGGGTCGTCGATGAACTGGCAGACCCTGTCAAGGTCCGGGCAGGCACACTGGGATCCTGCAGGTAGGAAGATGCGGTATTGGTAGCTACCAGCCCCTGAATGGTATACCGGGTTTCATCTGTCTGAAAGGACAGGTTTGCCGTAAACAAATGATCCGGCCCCAGTCGGGGTGTAAACAGCAGGTTGGTTTTGGTACTCATGGTAAAGCGGTCATAGTCCGCATCCGATGCCCTGTTTACCTGAGATTCCGTAAAGGGACGGCCCGTCGCAATCTGCGGGAGGAAGTTTTTGGTTTTATTATTATTGATATTGAGTGCCATATCGGATCGCAGCAACAGGACCCGGGGAATCAGGTTGTACCGCAGGCTGAACCGGCTGACCACGACGTCCCCCAATTGTTTATTGATGGCATTGGTGACCATCGATAGCGGGTTATAGGTACCCGAGTAAGTCCCCTGTGCCGTACTGACCGGCGTAAACAGGTTACCAGTCAGATTTCCGTATTCATCATATTCCCAGACCGCCTGGTTGGGCATTTTCCGGTAAGCCACATCGCGGACGCTCCGGGAATACAGCATGTCGTTGGCCACATGGGTATAGGACACATCGGATTGAAAACTGATCCGCTGCGAAACAATATAATCCAGATTGACCCTGGCAGACAGGCGGTCGGTACCGGTGCCCCGGGTAACCCCCTGCTGGTTAAAATATCCCAGTGAGGCCACATACCTTGCCTTCTCCCCACCACCGCGGATTTGAAGATTATGGTCCTGAAAATAACCGGTCTGGGTAATCGCTTCGATCCAGTCGGTATTATTGCTGAAATTATAATAGGTATAGGTATTATTCGAATCGTACTGGAACTGCTGGGCATTTTCTGAAGTAGAAAACAGTCTTCCGGCATTATAATATTCCTCCAGCAACAGGGTCGTGTACTGATTCCCGTTCAGCATCGGAATCGGCTTGGGCTGCCGGGACAGGGATCCCTTAAAATTATAACTTAAGGTGGGGCGGCTGACGGTACCGCGTTTGGTATTGATCACCAGTACCCCATTGGCCGCCCTGGAGCCCCAGACGGCCGTAGCAGCCGCATCTTTCAGCACCGTGATATCCTGAATATCGGAAGGCGCAATATTCAACAGCTGCCCATAGGCATTGTCATCAGAAGTGGCAAAGTTAAAATCATCGGGAATGGTGATATCATAGGGCATCCCATCCACCACAATCAACGGATCGGAAGCACCGTTTAAGGAAGAGGTACCACGAATACGAATGGACATGCCGGCACCAGGATCCCCTGATACCGTGCTGATATCTACCCCTGCCAGACGTCCCTGCAGGGCCTGGTCGATGGAGGCTGATTGCATTTCTTCCATTTCCTTCATACTGATGGAAGCGATCGCAGAAGTATTGCGTACCTTGGAAAGGCCCATTCCGGTACCGTCATCGATTCTTTTTTCACCTATCACGATCACTTCTTCCATTGTGTTCTGACTGGATTCAAGTGCCACATTGATCGTCGTCTGCGACCGCACCGGAATCGGTTTGATTTCCTTAAAACTGGTATGCGTCACCGTCAGCCGGAGCCCGCTACCGGTATAGCGCAGAATATAACTACCCTCGACATCGCTGACCGCAGAAGACAGGGTTCTGTCTTCGCTGTCGATAAGGGTAACGGTAGCGCCGGCAATCGGTTCCCTGGTCGCCTTATCTGTCACCCGTCCTCTCAATACGGTCGATTCCTGATCCTGCGCCTGAGCGGTCATGGCCATACAAACGGTTACCACCAAATTCAGTATTACTAATAAGTTTCTCATAATTGCGTCAGATTAAAGCCCGTTTTTTAAGTAACCGTTCATAGAATGCACCAAAACCCTTTGTGCCAGATGATTGCTGTTGGCAACATCCGCACTGATCGTATTGCCCAGATTGTCCTGCACCTGTAACTGATCCGTCGTATTTGCCACTACCGTTACCGGTTGTGCATTTCCATCGATATCCTTACACAGGGATTCAAATACCCCTGTTTTTTTTCCATCGACTGCAAAGGAATTTTTCAGGATATGGTAGAGGATAAACAATTTCACCTGGTCTTTTTCTCCCTGTCCTCCCGGACTGTCTGAAGCTGGCAGATCGCCGTTCGCAATGGCCTGCGCCATGGCGGCATTATTGGGCACCAGCATGGTATAATTGGCCCCCAGTTCCACACCATTGATTTTACCGTCAGATGCGGAATAGAGATCGGTGTGAATCAGGTACTGGTAGAAAAGATAAAAAGGTGAATCGGGCGATTCTGCACCTGCATTCTTAAAATAGTCTGCAATATTTATTTTGGAAGAAGTGAGTGCACCGCTGCTGTATGCCGCCATGCCATTCAGCGGACCCGACTGCGCATCACCGATACTAATTGAATCCACCTGTACATGCTGAACCAGGGAATCCATCGTACCGCTGGAATACAATTTATTGTGATCAAACCTGATATATTCGCCCGCATAGGATTCCAGTACGCCGGACCCGCTGAGATCCGGAAGGGCGTCGCTTCCCAGGGGTACAATATGATACAGCAGGATTTCCCGCATGGCAGGACTGCCATTGCCGCCCCGGAACCGGATCGGATCGGTGGTATTATAAGCATCATATTCAAATCCCATCCGGTTGAGTTCTGCATCTGATACCAGTACCAGCAGGTACCGCAGTGTCGGAATTTTAAGGGTCAGGTTCATGCCGATCCGCTGCAGGGCGATATCCATCAGCCGGTATTTCGGATCCAGGAGGACATTCCCGTATACCGACTGGAATACATCTGCATTCTGACAGGCATCTACGCCGTAGAATGCACCATTACTCAGCAGTTTTGTCTCGCGGATATTGGCTTTGGATATTTTGGTTTTTTCTCCCGAAATATTCTGTTCGTTTTCAAACCGGGAAGGCCAGAGCTGGGTATTGTAAAAATGGGCGTTCAGGAATTCTGAAAGAATATTGCTGTTACTGTAAAACAGGTCCCTCACCGTCGTTCCGGCAGGATAATATTGAAGGAGCACCCTTTTTACGTAGCTGTTGACGGCGGCGTTCTCGGGTATGGTGACGGAGAAATTATTTACCTGGGCATCATTGGCGTCTTCCTTGGTATAATTTTCATTATTCAGGGCGAGTGCAATACCCGTATAACCTTTCGTGAAAACACTGTCAGCCGTGCCGGATAGTACCTGATAGCGATGTGAGACATCTGCATTATAGGTATAGGTGGCAAACAGGTCCAGGATATCCTTAAAGGCGCTGTAAGCATTGGCCGTACCCAAATACTGATCTATACTCTTTGCAGGGAGCAATACCCGGTCCACCACATGGATATAACCGTTCTCTGCCACGATATTGCTTCTGGACGGGTCGATAGCGGCCGGCCCGATATTGAGCCCTGTATAAGTGGCATTGGGATAAAAGGCATTATAATCTGCAGCCCCCAGACTTCTGGGCTGCATATAGCTGTCGAAGAAATAACTGAGGTGCTTATTATTGTTCTCGGTGGCGACATAGTTCTGATCAGCGCCCCGGTTGGTACTGATAATCTTTCTTGTCCTGCCGGCATTGGTTTCAGTTTCCACAAAATCGTAGTACACGCTCCTTCTCCGGAAGGCAAATCCCTCAATCCATCCTTTGGAGGAAAAATTGTCGTTGAGTTTTTCCAGTCGTTCGCCATCATATACCATCGACGCCCTTACTATTTTTTCAGCCGTCTCCTTGTCAATATCTGCAATACCGGAAAGACCCTGCTCCTGAAAATATTGCGCAAAGGCAGCATCAGTAGGTGCAAATACGGTCCAGGAACTCGCGGATCCCAGGGTATTCTTATAACCAGACAGGTCGATACAGGCCAGAAAACCAGTAAAATCACCCATCGAATCCAGCTGCTGATAAATAGGCTGTGCCAGCCAGTCCGGCCTTGCATAATATTCGTCAAAGGATTTTTTGCTGCAACCGATGACCCAAAACGCCAGGATGACCGGCAAGCCAAATAGGATTTGTCGCTTCATGAATAAATATAGATTTACAGGTTCCATTACCGGCTGGCGAAAATTCCAATCGTTTCCCGGCAAATAGAGTTTAATATGATCCGGCTTAAGAAGCGGAAGGCGTACGGGCAGATCGCTTTGATTTCAGAAGTACAATTTCAACAAGCTACCGGTTGTTCCTTTTTCATTCCCACTTTCTTTTCAGCACGATGATGGTTTATAAATAGTCACAGGTATTCTCAGTTCCCGCTCCTATTTGGTTTATGTTCGCAATCGCTTCGGAAGACCTGGACGAAACTGACGATGCAGCCTCCAGAAGCACTACAAATCTCCCCCCGTATAATTTTTCAGGACCGGCAAATCGTACCAAAAAACCCGCTGATTGATTCAAAATCCGGTATTTCCGGTCTTAGCATACCCTTTCCGGGCCTTGGTGACGACTGAAAAGACCGCACCTACCTTCCCCGCCCTACCTCATTTTTTCAGACAGATTACCTGACATATCAGATTGATTTTCTGTGCAATAATGGTTAAATATATCGCATAGCGGGCCGCAGGTATGGCAATGGGCGCGCGGACCTGTTTCAGAAAAACACCTGGCCATATAAATTCATTTATAACTGAATATCAATTACTTAACTTTATGTTTCCAGGGGCATGTATCAAATTGTCAGATTTTTGGAACAGGGGAACCTCTGTATTGCGGGGGTCTTTACTAGATTTACGGCAAACGATGTTGTCATGTCAAAATACATTTTATTACTGATCGGCCTCCATATGGCGGTGGCCCTTACCGCCCAAAGATTTATGGAAAGACTGGACCGCGGTGTGGTGGCGGTACCGGATACCCGGGGTAATATCCTGGTGAGCTGGCGCCTCCTGGGTACCGAACCTGCCGGGAAAGCCTTCGACCTCTATAAAAAGGTCAGGGGCCAGGTTCGAAAACTCAATCAGGAACCCATCCGTTCAGCGACCTGTTTTCTGGACCGCCCTGCTGATACGACGGTCCTGCCCACCTATATCGTTACCGGCGCCGGAGAAAAACCGGAACAGACTGCCGCAAACAGCTATACCCTGCAACAGCAAAAGACGCCCTACCACCGCATCGCATTGCAAATACCGGAAGGTTATACCGCCAATGACGGGTCTGTCGGTGATCTGGACGGTGACGGCCAGTATGAAATCATCCTGCACGTGGCCGGCAAGGGACATGATAACAGCCATTCAGGATTTACCGATCCGCCCCTGATCCAGGCCTATAAGCTGGACGGCACCCTGCTATGGACCATCAATCTGGGTGAGAATATCCGGGAGGGCGCACATTATACCCAGTTTATCGTTTACGACCTGGACAGCGATGGCCGGGCAGAACTGGCCCTGAAAACGGCAGACGGTACCCGGGACGGCAACGGCAGGGTTATCGGCGACAGCAGCCGGCATTGGCGCAACCCCCTGGGTCATATTCTTGCCGGTCCCGAATACCTGACCATTTTTGACGGTCGCAGCGGCGCCGCCCTGCATACCGTAAATTATATACCGCCCCGCTCCACCAGCTCACTGGAACCCGACGCCGCCGAATTGAAAAAAATCTGGGGCGATGGCCGGGGCAACCGCTCTGACCGCTACCTGGCGGCAGTCGCCTATCTGGATGGTATCCACCCCAGTCTGATCATGTGCCGGGGATATTATACCCGTACGGTGATTGCAGCCTGGGATTTCAAAGGAAAAAAACTCCGGTCCCGGTGGGTTTTTGACAGTGACCAACCCGGCAATGCTGCTTACGCGGGGCAGGGCAACCACAACCTGAGCATCGCCGATGTGGATCAGGATGGCAGGGATGAGATCGTTTATGGTTCGATGTGTATCGACGATAATGGCCGGGGGCTTTACAGTACGGGACTGGGTCATGGAGACGCCATGCATGTCTCAGATCTGGATCCTTCGATCCCGGGACTGGAAGTATTTGCCATACAGGAACGTTTTGACGACGCCGGGGCCAGTTTTCGCAGTGCCGCAACCGGAAAAATCTACTGGAAAAAACCTTCCGTAAAGGCCGGGGCCGACGGTGAGGGGCCGGGTCGGGGCTTGTCACTCGATATCGATCCCCGGTACCCGGGAAATGAGAACTGGGTGGCCGGTGCCGGTATCACCGGTCTTTTTGATGCCAAAGGACATCAGATTGCCGACCGGACGCCCGCCTGTAATATGGGTATTTACTGGGATGGCGACCTGTTGCGTGAAGTCCTGAACGGCACCCGGGTGGATAAATGGGACTATCAGAACAGCCGCAGTACACCCCTGCTGAATACCGCGGCCTATGGCTGCCTGTCCAATAATGGCAGTAAGGCGAACCCGGTCCTGGCGGCCGATATCTGGGGTGACTGGCGGGAAGAACTGATTTACCGCAGCCGGGACAACCGGGAGCTTCGGATATTCACCAGTCCCCTGCCCGATACCCATAAAATATATACCCTGATGCATGACCCCCAGTATCGATTGGGTATCGTCTGGCAGAATGTGGCCTATAACCAGCCGGCACATACTAGTTTCTTTCTGGGAGCGGGTATAAAAACTTTGCCAGTGCCCCGGATCCGGTATCCGGATACCCGGCGGCAAAACTGATGACGGGTAAAATCCAGGCCGGCGCCTGCTGTTTCGGTTCGGTCGCTCAGAAAATCAGCCTATTCCTGACAGGAATTCTATATTTGTAAGAGATAAGTTTGCTTATACATGACTGTTTATCTGAGAATATGGTTTTTATTAATGGCGGGTCTTGCCGGGGTCTGTACCAGCGTCAGCGCGCAACAGGGTAATATTGAATACCTGACCACCAAAGACGGACTTTCTCAGAATACTGTAAGGGGGATCGTCAAGGATAAATACGGATTCATGTGGTTCGGTACCATGAACGGGCTCTGTCGTTATGACGGCTATAAATTTAAAGTCTATCGCAGTATACCCGGTGATACCACTTCCTTATCCAGCAGCCGGGTGCATCACTTGTTCAAAGATGAAAAAGGCATTATCTGGGTCACGACCTTCAATAAAATTGTCTGCCGTTACAATTATGAATCAGATAATTTCACCCGCTTTGCACTGGCCGAGCTCAGTCCGGCATTAAGGGATTCCGTGAACCGGGTCCGGGATTTTGAACAGATGCAGCATGCTTCCGGCCTGCTGCAATCCTTATTCGGCCCCTATCATCTTTCCTCCACCAAAGAACATTTTGTTTTTGGCAATACGGCCCTGCATAAGGGAGGCCTGAATGATATCAACATCAATTGTTTTTATCAGGACAATATGGGGATACTCTGGTTTGGCACCGGATTCGGCGGCGTCAATAAGCTGGATTTCAGCTCGGGGAAATTCAATTCCGTGCCCCTGCATTCCGCCCAGAAACCCGAAATGGCGATGGCCGTTATGTCTGTATGTACCGGTCCCAAAGGTATCTGGCTGGGCACGGAAGAAGACGGTCTGTTCTTCCGGGACCGCAGCACGGGCGACCAGCGGCTGGTCGCTTCGAAGGGAGAAAATATCAAAGCCCTTTTCAGGGACAGCCGGGGTAATATCTGGGTAGGAAAAAGATATGGGCTGGATAAATTCAATCCTGCGACCGGAGCCCTGCGATCTTACTATACCGCACAGAGCCCGGCCAATTATACCCGGTTCCATGCCATTGCCGAAGACCCGCTCACCGGCGAAATCTGGATTGCTTATTATAAGGGCATATTAAAATACCTGCCCTCCGAAGACCGGATGGAGGATCAGTACATTAAGCCTTATACGATTTCCGGCGCCGGTGACCTGTTTTTTGATTCCAGGAACAATCTCTGGCTGGGAACAGAATACTCCGGTCTCATTCAACTGAAAAGGGATCCGGTGGATCATCACTGGACGGATACTGTGGTCTATGCGGCCCTGGGTTCCAAATCCCAGACAGGAGATGAACGGATTTACTCCATTGCCGAAGATCATGAGGGTACCATCTGGGTAGGATCGGCCAATGGGCTGTACCGCATCAATCCGCGCACCGACAGTATTACCGTCTATACCATCAACGACGGACTGGCAGATCATTATATCACCAAAGTGTTGCCGGATTTCAGGGGCTGTATCTGGCTGGCCCATAAAAGCGGCCTGTCCAAACTGGATATCAAAACCGGGGCGATACAGAATTATTCTGTCGGCAGTTCGGATGAAGAATACGAATTTATCAATGGTTCGGGTTTTTACGACCCCTACGCCGCCACCATCTATCTGGGAACGACCAAGGGTTTTGTCAATTTCAAACCCCTTGAGATCGTCAATAATCCCTACCTGCCTAAAGTGGTATTCACTTCACTGCAGGTACTGAATAAATCGGTCAATATCGGAGATACGATTAACGGCCGGCGGATCCTCGAGCATCCGCTGTACATGACGCAATCGATCACCCTGACCCACCAGGACCGGAGTTTTTCCGTCGAGTTCGCGGCCCTGCATTTTTCAGATCCCCAGAAAAATCAATTCGCCTATATACTGGAAGGACAGGATAAGGACTGGACTTATACCAATGCCTCCAGACGTTTCGCCAGTTATTCCAACCTGCCTGCGGGAAAATACTATCTGAAAGTAAAGGCCTCGAACAGTAACGGCTCCTGGAATCCAAAACCCTCGATCCTGGAAATCAGGGTACTGCCACCCTGGTGGCTGACCTGGTGGGCCTACCTGATCTATATACTGACGGGCTTACTGCTGCTGGGGTTGATCATCCGGGCGGTGCATCTGAGACAACGTTATCACCGGCAGATACTGATCGAAAGACTGAAGGCCGAAAAAGCACTGGAAATGGATCAGCTGAAATCCAATTTCTTTACCAATATTTCACATGAATTCAGGACCCCGCTGACCCTGATCATTGATCCGCTCCGGTCCCTGTTGTCCATGAAGGGCAACAGCGAAAAACAACGGTTTCATTTTGATATCATGCACCGCAATGCCCAGCGGCTGCTGGCACTGATCAACCAGTTCCTGGACTTCCGGAAAATAGAAGCCGGAAAAATGCCGCTGCATCCCCAGCGACAGGACATTGCCGCCTTTATTAAAAATACGGCGGCGGCTTTTGATTTTAAAGCCACCCAGCAGCAGATTCAATTTAACGTTGAAACCAGTCCCGAGGAAATCCAGATGGACTTCGATGCGGACCTGGTGGGCAAAATCATGTACAACCTGGTTTCCAATGCCTTTAAATATACACGAAAAGACGGACGGATTACCATATCGGTTCAGGCCGATAGCGCCCTGCCGGATCAGGTAAGGATCACCGTGAGGGACAATGGGGTCGGCATTCCGCAAAAAGACCTGCCGCATATTTTTGATCCGTTTTTTCAGTCAGGGAAAAACCAGCAGGAACCCGGCACCGGCGTAGGCCTGTCCCTGACCCGGGAACTGGTGCAGTTGCACCAGGGCATCATTGAAGTGCAGAGTGTACCTGAGCAGGAAACCGTTTTCAGTTTCACCCTGAAAAACCTGGATCAGCCATCCGTCGGCGCGCAGCATCCGGTGACGGACTGCCCCCCGGTTCCTGAAGAAGCCCTGGCGCCTGCTGCGGTAAAAACGCGCCCGACCCAGCCCATCCTGCTGGTGATTGAGGACAATGATGATATCAGAACCTATATTCACCAACAGCTCAGCGCAACATATACCATCATAGAAGCCGTTAATGGCAGGCAGGGATGGGAACGGGCCGTCACCGAAATTCCGGACCTGATTGTCACCGATGTCATGATGCCGGAAATCAGCGGTCTCAAACTCTGTGAAATGCTGAAGACAGATGAAAAGACCAGTCATATTCCGGTGATCATCCTCACGGCCCGTCAATCGGAACAGTACGAACTGGAAGGTTATCAGACGGGTGCCGATGCTTATGTGAGCAAACCCTTCAGTATGACGGTCCTATCCGCGCGGATTCAGAGTATACTGGACAACCGCCGCAAACTCAGGGAATATTTCAGTCAGCATCCGCAATCCCTGAGCCATCCGGTGGGTCTGAATGCTGCCGACCAATCCTTTCTGCAGAAACTGACGGATCTGGTCAGTTCCCATATGGCGGAGACCGAAGTCAATGTTGAATGGCTGGCTTCCAAACTTTTCATGAGCAGAACCCAGCTCTACAGGAAATTAAAAGCGCTGACCGATCAGTCTGTACATGAATTCATTACCACCATCCGGTTGCATAAAGCGGCCGGCCTGCTGGCGGAGGGACAGCTTTCAGTCACCGAAATCGCTTATATGGTGGGATATGCCGATTCGACCAGCTTCAGCAGGATCTTCCAGAAGCAGTATGGCACTACCCCTAAAAAGTACAGCCTGCAGCAACAACGTCCCGGTATTATTCATTCCTGATCCGGACCGATGCCGGTTTCCGGAACCCGGCTCCTATCCGCCGCCTGGCCAATAATCCGGGCACCTGGCGTCTGGAGGATCAGCTGTAACTGTTCGTCGACCAATTGCCGCACTTCTGTTTTGATTTGCAGAAAGGTTTCCTGGATTTTCCGGCGGTCCACTTCCCGCACGGGCAGGGGCTGATAGGCCGCTTCCCGGGCTTTGATTTTCTTAAAATCGTGCAATAGTTGCCCATGAAACATTTTCCGTTCGATGGGCTGGTCGGGATTATCGGCCACTACGCCTACCACTTCACCGGCCGAAAGACTGGCAATCGCTGATTGCGGAATGGCATATTCCAGCTGACGGGAAGTACTCACGGAACTGTCGGAACTGTTGACCGTCAGGCTCCGGCGTTCCTGCAGTATCTTACCGAACCTTTCCGACAATTGACGGGCCGCATCGCCGGTTACCTGACCGGAAATAATATTACCAGCCATCGAAAGAATTACCCGGGCCTGTTTTTCCCCGTAGTGGAGGATCAACTGGCTGGCATCCTGTATGATCAGGGTAACATTGACCAGAAAACTCCGGCAGACGGATAAAAATTTATCTGCATTATGCCAGGAAATACTGGCAAACTCTTCCAACAGGATACCGCAGGGCTGCTCCTGCTGGGGTTGCAGCAATTGCTGCAGGGTATTTAAATACAAAGAGATCACAGGACTATAAATATGGGCGACCCTTGGATTGTTGGCAATACAGATAATTTTGGGTCGCCCGGTGTCATTGATGCGCAGGTCAAACTCATTACCGGAAAGCACATAATACAGATGCGCGCTGGCCAGGGTGCCCAGACTGATCGCTGCCCCTGAAATCTGTCCGATCAACTGCCGCGCGGCATCCTGTTCATAGGCCCGGACAAAGGGCATCACCAGTACTTCCAGGCTGGGCTCGGCAGCCAGCAGCGTAAAGAGCTTATCCAGCGATGTCTGCGCCAGTTCAATCACATGCGGCAGGCTGCAGTAACGTCCGTCCTGATACAGCCGCAGGTACCAGATCAGCGCCGTCGTAAAATTAATACTGCTCTCTACCCAGAAATCGCCCTGGCGGCGCATCCAGTCCTGGTTCAACCCCAACAGGATGGACCGGGCGGCAGCGGCCGCATCGGTAATGGAATGCAGCGTATCTGGTGCCAGCGGATTGGCCCGCTCCCCCATTTCTTCGAAATTGATGACATGAAATTCCACCTGTCCTTTGAAACGGTCCCGATACCGGCGCATTTCATTATAGGCCACCAGGGTCAGGTCCGGGTATTTGAAATCATGTATGAAGAGCCCATAGCCCCGGGCGATTTGCTGCCGCAGGATTTCTTTAGCGATCAGGGTTTTTCCACTGCCGGGCAGCCCCATCAACAGGATCCCGCCCCGGAACGCGTTGATGATATTGATCCAGCCCTTTCTGATCTGGTCCCGGAGCCGGTAACGGGTCGGCAGGTTGATGGAATAGGGATTGGTCAACAGCCGCTCTTCCTGTGGAAAGGTTTCATTATCCTTATTAAACAGATCACCGCTCAGCCGGTCTTTTATCATACGAAACAAGATCGTTATACCGCTCATCACCAGCAGATAGCCCGACAGCGTGCCGCCGGTATACAGCAGGCTCAGCTGCCTGTAGTCCAAAGGCAGTAACAGCAGGGCAGCACTGGCAAAATACAGGAGCAGTCCACTCGCCGTCAGACTGATACTGGTTCGGTAATTATAGTCCGGCCCCTTTCGGGCTTTCACACCCAGTACCGATAGTAACAGAAATACCAGGGCCAGAATTTTGGCCAGATGAAAGTTCCGGAACAGACCGGTCCGGTGCAATTGCGCGAGCAAACGATCGGTGGCACTCAGGCGCCACCCCTGCGCCTGGTAAAAAATATAGCAGCTGTCATAGAGATGCAGGACTAATAATGCGACGCTGATCCAGCGTGTCATATTTATAATATTCCGCAACGCGGCTTCATGCTCATTGGTGCTCATGCCTCCGGGGTTGTTGTAAAAACTAAGGTTCAGCTGCCAGCTGCATTTCATCCGGCCGCTCCCCCCTCAAGGTCAGCGCCTGCGCCTTATCTGGCAGGGGCACCCGCTGCAGCCCAGGCCTTCTATTTTGAGCCGGATTGATTTGGCGATCAGATTCTCTATCGCGCTGGTCGGAAAAACGTTCCAGGAGACAGGCAGACCGGTAGGATGCCTCCAGGTCCCGATCCATGAATACGGTTTTATGACGATGATCTATATAAGTGAAGCCGGCGATACCACCGTCCGCAGTTCGCTGCACCAGCAGGTCAATACCCTCTCTTTTCAAACTGGCGGCATAATCCGACAGCAGCCGGGGTTGGCGCTGGAGCGTCCATTGCAGTGTTGCCTGCAATTGCAGGCGGTCACCTGCCCTGAATTGCTGGTATTGCCGGATCTTCTCTTCTATATAGTTCAGTGTGGGTTTTGCTTTCAGCTTACTGGCTTTAACCGGCAGGGTTCGCCGCTCCCCTTTCTCATTCGTGATAAAATAAACCAGGCCTCGATATTGGTACATACGGCTGTTCTCCCTCCCCCGGCTGGCCAGTACATTGAAGCGTTTTAACACGGCATTCAGCTCTTCCAGATTACTGTATCTGTAGTGATCCAGGACCTGATCCAGGGCCCGGGAAATGCTTTGGGTGGTTCCGATCTGCGCCGATGGTACAATTTCCGCTTCCTTTCCTTCTGGTTGCCTGGGTCCAGGCTCCGGTTCATTATCTGTAGCCAGCTGATACCGCTGTACCAGGTCCCTGCATATCCGTTTGGTATCCCGCCCCTGTCCAAAATCGACGAAGAGCCTCATGCCATCCTGCAGGATCAGGGTGGACAGTATATGTATATGGGGATGAAGCGCGTCCCGGTGTTCATAGACGAGATAGGGTTGATCGCCAAATCCGATACGGAACATAAATTCATCCGCGAGATGGGTCAGGAAATATGGATGTAATTTTGGTTGGTCCCGGGGGTAAAAATTCAAGGATATATGGATCACCTGGTATTTTGCCGTATGATTCAATTGCATCAGCCTTTGAAAGGGTTCCATCTTATCCAACCTGTTCAATTGCTGCGGTAGCTGGCAGAAGCCATGCGCATGTATCAACTGCGCCACTCCCCGTCTGCATTTATTTTCATGGTAGTCCACCACCGGAATCAGCCGGAGGGGGAATCGTATATTAGCAAGCATGCTGCTCGGATTTGATGTAATTGTTGACTTAGTTCATGCAGGCTGTCCTTTCCCTGTCCGGTGGCCAGTGCCACTTCCTGTAGGTCGGCAGGGCGCAGGTTTACCGACCGGAGGGTCCGGAGCTGCAGTTCATGCAGTTCAAAGGCAATGGCCGATATGCTGCGAGAAACTGAATTTATCGCCGACAATATCTGGCCGGTATTTTCGTCCTGATATTTTATCGTCACCGGTTCCTGCAATGCAACCTGGCGAATGTATTGATTTATTCTGCGACAGGTCGAAGCGGCCATTAGCTGCTGCACTTTTTCGTATTTTTCAGGCGTTAAACAGATCCGAACTTCCCGGTAAATGGTCTTCTGTTGTTTCATATGATTTGTTGCCAGTTCAGCCTCCTGGCTTGTCCTTGCAATAGCGAATATAGTAGCAGGAAGCGCCAGCAACAGAACACCCTGCCAAATAATGGCAGGGTGATTACAACGGGCTGGCGGGCACCTGTTCAGAAGGTACCCTGTTCCGCCATCGAATAATACCCGTTCCGGGTGAGTATAATATGATCGAGTAAATTAAGATTCAGGCAGGCAGCGCCCTTTCTTATTTTTTCCGTTACCAACAGGTCAGCCTGACTGGGTTGCAGGTTGCCCGAAGGATGATTATGACATATGCAAATATTGGAGGCATGCAGCCGCAGGGCGGCAATCAGTACCAGCCGGATATCGATAATGGTACCACTGGCACCGCCGGTGGAAAGCGGAAAGACGCCCAGTACTTTATTGGCCCGGTTCAGATACAGAATCTTACTTTCCTCCAGCAGTTCAATAAGATCCTCGCTCCATACATTTCTGAAAATATGGGCCATCTGACAGGCATTCCTTACCTGCAGCCGATCCTCGGCCCTGACTTTTGTTTTATATACCAGGGCGATTTCGGCCACTTCGCCCGGCAGTAAATTTTGTTTTAGATTCATAGCCTGTCTGTTTAATACCGGGATCAACCTGCAACAGATCACCGGTTACATTCCAATAAAAAATACAAAAATCGCCCCTTTGTTTTAGCTCCCGGGGCGAAAGGAGCCGATCCTTAAAAAGGCAATTGTTCCTTTTCGGTATCGCTTTCCTCTTCCTCCATTTCAGCAGTCTCTTCGGATGGGGTGCCCCTGGAAAGCAACTGGATATGCTGTACATGCAGGGTCAGTGCCGCCCGGGCTTCACCTTCCTTGTTATTCCATACTTCCATGCCCAGTCTGCCGATGACTTCTACCAATGTCCCTTTTGTGAGGAAGGGGGCGAGACCCGAACCCATCCAGTAACTGCAATTGAAAAAATTGGTCAGCTTTCTGGCTTCGGTGCTGTTTCTGGGTTTGTAATAATCGTTTTGCGCAACGGTAAACTCAATAATTTCACGGTCATCCGCTACTGTCTTCACTTGTGCATCTGTGGTGATGCGTCCGATAATCGTTTGCATAATTGATATGTTTTATAATTAGGAAAAATGATGCATTGTTATTGAAGTCCCGGTTTCATGCTACCGGGACAACTCAGGCGCCGGGCAATAATCTGGCTATAGGAACGGGACAAACCTTTTTGATCGGTATAATAGTACCGGCGCAGGGTTCCCTCTACCCGGATGCGGCTGCCTTTTACAAAATGCCGGTAAGCGTAGTGGGCCATTTCATCCCAGGCGACGACATTATACCAGGTAGTTTTTCGTTCCAGGGAACCATCCCTGGTCCGGCAGGAATGGTGAATCGCTACTGTTACCAGCGTTTTCTGTGTACGTAAAAAATCATTGAACTGTGGATCCTGACCTACAAATCCTTCCAAAATAATCTGCCTGTCTTTCATGTCATTTAATTTTAGCGTTAAGGAAAAAGCCGACACGAAGATGCAGTGGTGAAGCAGCCTTAAAAGAATAATACCCGGGTATTTGCGGGGGATACCCGTGTAAACACGGCTATGTGGCTGTTTTTTGTATCTTTGGTTATGCCTTCTGCAATTGCAATATGCTTGTCTTGCAAGAAACCTATCACCAAAGGGCGTACGGATAAAAAGTTTTGCGATTCGGGTTGTAAGGATAATTATTATAATGCGCTGAAGAGTGAAGAGCAAAAAGAAATCGGCAGGATTGATACCCTGCTGAAGAGGAACCGTCGTATTTTAAAGCGGCTTTACGATCCCAGAAAAGAGGAGAATATCGTTCACCGTGAAAAACTGATCCGTGAAGGATTTGAGTTTGACTATCATACCCATCACTGGATCACGAAGTCCCGGGGTGACACTTATTTTTTCTGTTATGATTATGCGTTCCGGCAGCTGGATCATTCACATATCAGAATCATCAAAAGCTTTAAATAATCCCCTTCAGAGCCACAAGCTGTTACACGTAATTAAAAATGTACAGAATATGCTAATGAATGATGTATAGTATGTGATAGAAGAAACTTCGTGATTTGGAATTCCTCCCGTTATTTGGTGTTACGCAATTCATCCATCAAATCAGCCAAAGGCAGAACGGTAATATCATGAGTGGTAGGAAAGCGCTCTTTACCGGGATAAACAAGGAATCGTCTGGTTGCGGCAATATCTTCACATCCCAAATGAAATCCTTTTGATACGGAAGGGGCTAGAGAGCGTTTAATCTCAATGGCATATCTTTCTTTGGGGCTTAGCTCTAGTACCAGGTCTATTTCAGCACCTGCCGATGTACGATAAAACCATGGTGTTACGCCGACAGGCAAACAGGAAAGAAGGTTCTCCACCACAAAACCTTCCCAACTGGCACCTATCACTGGATGGCCTAACAGGTCATCCAGTGTAGTCAGGCTCAACAAAGCGTGCGTTAAGCCACTGTCACGGATATATATTTTCGGTGTTCGAACCAGACGTTTTCCAACATTACCGGACCAGGGGCGTAATGACCGGATCAGTAACAAATCTTCCAGCAATTCGATGTATCGTTTAGCAGTGGTAGCATACACGCCAAGATTGGCACCCAGTTGCGCAACGTTTACGAGCCCACCCTGATTGTGCGCCAACATTGTCCAAAGTCGCCGTAAACTGTTTGCCGGGATACGTGTACCAAATTGTGGTACATCACGCTCAAGATAAGTACTTATGAAATTTACCCGCCATCGGAGGCTGGCTTCATCGCTCTTTGCTAAAAAGCTATCGGGGAAGCCTCCCCGGAGCCATAACTGATCCTGTTTGGCACCTTCTATTTGGCTGATTTCGGAAACCGTAAGGCCTGGCAATTCTTTAGAAGCAATGCGGCCAGCCAAACTTTCTGAAGATTGCTTCAGTAAATCAAGAGAAGCAGATCCCAAAATAAGGAATTGTGCCGTCTTGCGGCCTTCCCTGCGGCGACGGTCAATAACACCGCGAAGCACCTGAAACAGTTCAGGAACCCTTTGAATTTCATCCAGAATGATTAAACTATCTTTCTGTAATTCAAAGTAGGCTTCCGGGTCTTTTAGCCTCGCTTGATCTGAAGGAGTCTCCAAGTCTAAATAAACAGGCGGAGGCTGAAAAGATGCTGATATGGCTTCAGCCAAAGTAGTTTTACCTACTTGACGCGGGCCCAAAACAGCTACGGCTGGAAATTCATCCAGTAATTGTCTGACTGCGGCTTCAGATTCACGTATTATCATCCTTGCAAATATAGCACATAATACTCGATTTACAAGGTAAAATAATATTCAGATGCAATCTTCGGTGGCTGTTCGATCGACTTTGCCCTGCTAACTAATTTTATAACTATGGCTCAATATTATATGCATTTTCTCGGTAAGATTGCGGTTTTGGGGAACTAATTTCAAGATAAATAACTGATATAAGCCTGGAAAATAGCTAATACCCCGCAATTACTTGCTAATTCTAATTTACTTTAGGAATCAGGCAATCTACTATTTATGGCACCTCATATCAATTTTATCAGGCAGATTTTCGTGCAGTCGTCCGTATACTAGCATCGACGACGGCCATTTTTCTGATTTGATGCTTTAAGTATAATATTCATTTTATAAAAAGGAAATTAATGAATGAGCAATAGACATCAATAGTTTGCTGCAGTTCTGTGAAATGTAGCTTTCCCTGAATAGACTTCTCATTTTTGCCATAATATTAAACTTACTGTGACATAACTGATTTTAAATTTTTGTCCTGGCTTTTAAGGAGCTAGGACAATTCACTAAATCAACGAACGCTGATAGTTAACTTCCAATACCTGAAAATATTGCAACTCGAAAAAGGATTTTCCGTTCGAGCTAGATAAAAGCACCGTTCCCGAATCATTACCCGTCTTTTATGATTATCCCTATAAAAGCTTAGAATTCAACAGATACAGCTATTTCCCGAAAACTTTAAAATATCTATCTACTTAAAACTTCTTCCTTCGGGAAAAGGAATTTCGATCTTTTGACCGGAAGGTTGACGGGACTGATTCAGGGTACTCAACAATTGATTGCCATTATAGCAGATTTCCGCAATCACATGAATTACGGCCCCCTCCTTCTGTAATCTGCCTGATACGACCAGCAGTCTGGAGGAAAGGATTTCATTTCTGAAAATTTCATATTTCTGCGCAAAGACCACGATGTTCACGGTTCCTGTCTCATCTTCCAGGGTTATAAAACAAATACCCGAGGCGGTACCCGGTCGCTGTTTCACCAATACCAGGCCGGCTACTTTTACCGGAGCGCCATCCGGTAGCTCCTTGAGGGCAACGGCTGACAGGACCTGTTTCGCCTGGAGTCTTTTTCTGAAAAAATGCAGGGGATGCGCTTTTAGCGACAGGGAAGTACTACTGTAATCCTGTAATACATGTTCTGATAAATGCATTTCAGGAAGGGCTACCGGGGATTCAAATGCAGATGCCGAAGGCTGCCCCTTAAAGATCCCCCGGGGATGGTCCTTAAGGGCGCTGATCTGCCAGAGTGCTTTACGCCTGTCCCATCCCATAGATCGAAACACATCAGCATCCGCCAGTTTCTCCAACACAGCTACCGAGACCGGTATATCCAGCAGGGCATTCAGCGATTGAAAATGACTGCTTCTTGCGGCTACCAGGGCCCGCATCTCCCCTTCTGCCACAGTTTTAATTTGCCTGAAGCCCAGCCGCAGGGCAAAACCGCCCCCTTCCTGCTGCTCCAGCCGGTGGTCCCAGTCGGAATAATTGATATCCGCCGGCAACACGTTTACACCATGTCTTTCGGCATCTTTTACAATCTGGGCCGGCGCATAAAAACCCATGGGCTGACTGTTCAGCAGACCGGCGGCGAAAACATCCGGATAATAGTATTTCAACCAGCTGGAAATATACACCAGCAACGCAAAACTGACGGCATGGCTTTCAGGGAATCCATAACTGCCAAAACCCTCCAGCTGTCTGAATACCTGTTCGGCAAAGGAGCGCTCATAACCGTTCTGCACCATCCCTCCGATCAGCTTTTCCTTAAACTTACTCACCATTCCCTTGGCCTTGAAAGTCGCCATACTTCTTCGGAGTGCATCCGCTTCTGTGGGCGTAAAACCAGCAGCTTCAATTGCAATTTCCATTGCCTGCTCCTGAAATAAAGGCACACCGAGTGTCCGGCTCAGGATTTTCTCCAGGGCTTTGGAAGGATAGGTTATGGGCTTTTTTTCCTTACGCCGCCGCAGATAGGGATGCACCATATTGCCCTGAATCGGACCGGGCCGGACAATAGCGACTTCAATGACCAGATCATAAAAACAATTCGGCTGCAATCGGGGCAGCATCGACATCTGCGCCCGGCTCTCGATCTGAAACACCCCAATGGTATCCGCCTGGCTGATCATCTTATAGACTTCCGCATCGTCCTGTGGGATATTTGCCAGGGTCAGTTCCCGGCCATAATGTTGCCGTACAAGATCAAAACATTTACGGATACAGGTCAGCATACCCAGTGCCAGTACGTCTATTTTCAGGAGTCCCAAGGCATCAATATCATCCTTGTTCCATTCGATATTGGTACGATCTTTCATCCGGGCATTGAGTATCGGACAAATGGCAGACAGCGGCTGTTGGGAAATCACAAAGCCACCGGTATGCTGACCCAGCTGCCGCGGAAAACCCATATACTGCTGTGTTAGTTCCATCAGTTGACGTAAGGCTGGATCCCGGGGATCCAGACCGATTGCCTGCAACCGGTCCCAATGCACCCCTTCTCCATGGGTGCCACTGCATCCGGCCAATTGATCGATCATATCGGTACTCATACCCATGGCTTTGGCCACATCCCTTACGGCCCCCTTATAATGTACCTGAGTGACGGTCGCCACGATACCCGAACGGTCCCGGCCATATTTATTGTAGATATACTGCATCACTTCCTCCCTTCGTTCATGTTCAAAATCCACATCAATATCCGGTGGTTCATCCCGGGCATCTGACATAAAACGGGCAAACAATAATTTAAATTTTGAAGGATCCACGGAAGTAATGCCCAGACAATAACAAACCACGGAGTTGGCCGCAGATCCCCTTCCCTGACACAGTATATGCCTGTTTCGGGCGAACTGTACAAAATCATAAACCGTAAGAAAATAAGCCGCATAATTTTTCCGCTGTATAAAAGCAAGTTCATACTTGATGGAAGCAGCAATCTTATCCGGTATGGGGTCGCCGAATCTGGTCAGGGCACCCTGCCAGACATCATATGCCAGCTGGTCATCCGGACTCCGACCTGCTGTGGTAATTTCCCTGGGGTATTCATATTTGAGTTCATCCAGTGAGAAATTACAGCGGGACAGGATTTCCCCGGTTCTTTTGAGGGCATCCGGATACTGCCGGAACAGCCTTTGCATTTCCCTGGCTGTTTTCAGGTAACGCTCGGCGTTCTGACAAAGCAGGTAGCCTGCCGTATCAATCGTTTTCTTTTCCCTTATGCAGGTAAGGATATCCTGCAGGGGCCGGCGTTCCGGTTCATGGTAATGCACATCATTGGTCGCCACCAGTGGCATCTTAAAACGGCCGGCGAGCAGGGCCAACTGATGCAATTTTTTAAAATCATCACCCTGGTAACTGCGGACGGCCGAAAGATAAACCTGGCCTTTCAAATGTTGCTGATAATCGGCTAATGCCTGTTCAAATGCGCACTCATATTCAAAAACACTGTTGAGTGCGGGTGGCGGGATCACCGCGAATAAAAGGCCTTCCTTATGCGCATATACATCTTTTCTGTACAGCAGGCACTGCCCCTTCTCAGCACGTCGGTTCCCCAGGGTCAGTAAACCCGAAAGCCGCCCATAAGCGGGGAGATCAGTAGGATAAGCCAACAAAGAAGGTCCATCCTGGAGATCCAGACAGCAGCCTACAACTATGCGGATGCCGGCAGCCCGGGCCGCCGTATGGGCCCGGACCACGCCGGCCAGGGTATTATGATCGGTAATGGCAATAGCCGGATAGCCCAGGGCAGCCGCCTGGGTGACCAGCTCTTCAGGATGGGAACCGCCCCTTAAAAAACTGAAATTTGTGGTTACCTGTAATTCTGTGTACTGTTCCATAATTATGCAAAAAATCCATGCAGGAACCATTGCCTTGCCCGGGGGCGATTATAATGCCCCAACCGGTACAACCAGTATCGGGCCCCGGTCTGGTCCTCCACGATATAATAATCCCGATGCGGACCCGGTGCCAGCCACCAGGCAGCTTCTATACGTTCGGGGCCTTCTGCATTTCTGATATCATATAGTTGTCCCTTATAACGAAACTGCATGGGCGGATAATCCGGGATGGGCGCCGTTACCTGAATGGGTTCAGGTCTGAGCAGCAGCCGGACCGGCCTTGGTCTTTGCACCCAGGCTACAGCAGGAACTTCTTCCAAACCGGTGGCTTTTCGGTAGGAAAGCTCAGGCAGGTAATGCGCTGCCGGCAGATAACGATGTACTTTCCCCTCACCCAGTTTTGTCGTCAGCCGGTCCAGGAGACCAGCCAGCTGCTGCCGGCTAATACGTCCCTGATGCCAGAGCTTTTCCTGTCCGGATTGCAGTTTTTCCGTCACCTGCGCGCTTAGTATAAAAAGTTCAAAACCCAGTCCTGGCTGCAGACGACCGATATGGGTTTCAAAAAGTTTAAATAAATGCTGCGGGTCCCGGGAAGGCCAGTGGGTGCCAATTTTGATTTCCTGCAGGTCGTTATCGATCCGCCGGGCCCGGAACAGTAACTGGCGGGCACCCCGATCCTCTGAGGAAAGTCGCCGGTTCATTCCTTCGAGTAATTGTTTCAGGGCCATTTCAATCCCCTTTCTGGTTGTTACAGGTTCGGGACAGGGCAATTGAATCAGATAGGGAACTACCGGTTGCAGGGGTACAAACGGCGTAACAGCAAGTCCCAGAAACTGATCCAGTTTCTCCAGGATTTCGGGACCGAAACGCCGGCGCAGGACACTGCGTTGCATAAACATAAAATCACCCAGGGTCTTTAATCCCAGTTTCTCCAAACGCGCCGTAAGTGATCCCGACAAACCTAAAGCTGCCGGTCGTAAATGTTGTAAACCGGTCCGGTGCATTCCAGGATCGGTGATTTTTAAATTGGGGCTATCGTATCTGGCCATGGCCCAGGCAGCGCTCATGGTATCTGCCATGGCCAGCCGGGCCGTATATCCAAAATTTTCCAGTTTCCGGTAAATGGCCTGCAGATAATCCGATTCACCTCCCCAGAGATGGGCACATCCGCTGGCATCCAGGATCAGTCCATCGGGATGATCCAATGCGACCAGGGGCGTAAATAAATGCGCCCAGTTCCCCAAACCCCGGAGCAGTTGCAGGGCCATCGTCGGAGGTTGTTCGAACGATTCCAGTCCGGCCACCAAAGCCCGGGCATCTGCCAGTACCATACCCCTGTAAATGCCGGCAGCCGAAAGTCCCGGACTCATGGCACTGATACGCAACCGGCCATGATCGGCAACCGTCATCACAAATGGTTGCGTTTTCAGCCGGGGCTGACGGCGCATTTTCCCTTCCGCCAGTAATTGCGGAAAATATACGGCTACAAATCTCTGGCCCATATCAACTGATTTTACGCAAGGGGACCGGAGTCCGGATTGCTTCCGGGTGCAGGGGTTCAAAACGGCCCTCTTTCCAACTGAGTTTCCAGCTGCCGGTATACCCACCCCGCATTTTCAGGAGGGCCACTTCCCATCCCGGAAACCCCAGTCCGGGTATACCCGATTCAGTGTCACCGGGTATCGGTTGAATATGCCAGCGGCAGACGGCTGCAGTGGGATGGAGCTGGCGGTTACTGCGCAGTACAAAACCCGGTACCCCGCTTTTCTCCACAGCCAGTTGCAGCCGTCTGGAAACATAAAAATCCAGATCCCTGAGCTCTCCGATTACGGCCGAAAGTCCTTCCTGTTGCAAACAGGTTTCCATGGCCCAGCAGATTTCTTTTTCTTGCTGCAACTGTAGGAATATGATACGTTCGGGGTCCAATCCGAAGTTTCGGAATCCCGGAGGAAATAATTGGGGTTCAGGGCTGATCCAGATACAGATTCCCTGATCCTGCATCAGGTCTTGCAGAATCCCCGCAACAAAACCGGTAGTAGCCGCCTGGGTAGTTGCCGATCCGGTCACCCATTCATGCAGGGCCCTGGTGGGAAAAACCTGCTGGGGAAAAGCTTCCAGCACGGGGCCCAGCCGCACCAGATTGTCCTGGCAGGAACGGGCGGGTACCTGGCCCTGCATCCGGAGTATTTCCTGACGCAGGGTGCCTAGCGTATCGGTTTGCTTGCGATTCACGCCTCAAATATAATACTAATTTATTTAGCATTATAAAATAAATAAATTAGCAAAGCGAAAGCCCGCTGCAATCCCTGACCCATCTGATTGTCAGAACTTGGGCTGCTGTTGCACCAGGGGCAGGTACTTTTTCTTATTATCCAGTATGATCCATATCAGCAGTACCCAGATCAACAGTGCCATGGGCAGCCCATCTGTGGCAACGGTACTGTGGTGTAAGAGTACCCCAGCCATGACAGGAAAAACGATCAGGGCGCCCAGGGCCCGGGTTTTGGGGATCAGGATCAATAACCCGCCCAGAATCTCCGCAATTCCGATCAGCGGGATCAGCCAACCAATCTCCGCCAAAGCCTGACTATCTTTTACTACTTCGGCCGGAAGGTCTTCCGGGATGGGCATATAATGCAAAAATTTACTCAGGCCTCCGTTTATCAGCAGGAGTCCGAATAAGCTAAACAGGATGGTTTTAATCCATTTCATACGTGTATTTTTTGATTTGTGTGTTGCCGGTTTTTAAAGGGCTGGATCAATCATAGCAAGACTGCAAATCTCAGGTGGTCGCTTATTGTTGATCCACCATCGAAAGACAAACTGCTGACTGAACCTGCTTGGAAGGCATAAATCTCCGGAAAGATAAAGATATTCTGCATTTTAAAGCCGGGTAATTATTATAGACAGGATCAGGTATCATCCCCCAACGGACCTGCTTTTTTGAAACAAAAGCTTTATTTTTGGAAAGGTATTCGGGCAGCATTGTGGCCTGTTTCAGCTGGACGCCCTTCATAGAAACGGATTAATTTGCGCAATATCCACCGTAATCGAAATCACCAGGAATTTACTACCAGGCCCATCATTTTAAACCTATAGATATGTGTACCCATATTCTGTTTATTCATGGCGCCGGTGCATCGGGTTATGAAGAGGGCCAACAACTGGTAGCCGCACTGGAATCCCATTTACAAATCGAATACGAAATCCGTTTTCCCAAAATGCCGGAGATTGAAGATAATCCGGATTATGTACAGCAATGGCTGGACCAGATCGACAGGGAGGTTCGGCAACTCCCCGCCCCCATTATACTTGCCGGACATTCCTTAGGGGCTTCCCTGTTACTTAAATACTACACAGAACATACCATTGCGCAACCCATTTGCGGTATATTTCTGATCGCTACGCCTTTCTGGTCGGGCGATGAAGACTGGAAAAAGCCTTTACGGCTAAGAGAGGATTTTGCCGCGAAAATTTCAAAGAAACAGGCTTTGTTCTTTTACCATAGTACAGATGACGAGATCATACCGGTCAGTCATCTGGCAACCTATAAGAAGCAGCTGCCCTGGGCCATCTTTCGGGAAAGCCCTACCGGCAGACATCCGTATATCGAAAACATTCACTGGGTGGCCCTGGATATGGAGTTTGTAGCTCTTTTAAATCCGGGAACCCATAACCCGACACTGTTTCATAAAGTGTGTAAGTTAAAATCGGGTCTTAACAGATTCGATTTTTTAACTTTAAAAACAATATGAACAAATGGAAACAGAAGATTTTTTATCGGACGACTTTTTGAAGCAGTTCAAAACAGGCGAACAGCTCAATGATTTTTTAGCCAGCATTCAAAAACGGGCTATCGAAAAAATGCTTGAGGGCGAACTGGATGATCACCTGGGTTACGACAAGCATCAGCAAAGTGATAACCCCAATGCCCGCAATGGCCACGGTAAAAAGAAAATAAAAACCGGTTATGGGCCAATGGAGATCGAAGTGCCTCGCGACCGGGAGGCCAGTTTTAACCCCATACTGGTACCCAAACGGGAGAGCATGGTTGAAGGGTTGGAAGAAGTTATGGTATCTATGTATGCCAAAGGAATGAGTGTGTCAGACATCCAGGAGCACGTGAAAGATGTCTATAAATTTGATGTTTCTACCAGTACCATCAGCCGGATTACTTCCCGTGTGGCAGAAGATATCATCGCCTGGCAAAACCGTCCTTTGGAAACAGTATACCTGATCGTGTGGATGGATGGTATTGTCTTCAAAGTCAGGGAGAACAGTAAAGTGGTCAACAAGACCGTTTATATCGCCGTAGGGCTGCGTACAGACGGTTATAAGGAGGTATTGGGCATGTGGCTGGGCAAGAATGAGACCTCCGCTTATTGGCTGAGTGTGCTCACTGATTTAAAATCTCGTGGCCTGCAGGATATCCTGATCACTGCCACCGACAACCTCAATGGCTTTACCACCACGATCAGAACCGTATTCCCTGAGTCCTCCACGCAGATCTGCGTAGTACACCAGATCCGCAACAGTATGCGCTATGTGGTATGGAAGGACCGTAAAGAATTTACCCGGGATATGAAGGATATCTATGGTGCCCCAACCCGTGAAGCTGCCGCCGCAGCACTGAACGGTTTTGAACAAAAATGGGCTGGCAAATATGCTTATGCCATCCGCAGTTGGAGGGAAAACTGGGAAGAACTAACGGTGTTTTTTGACTTCCCTATTGATATCCGCCAGATCATTTACACCACCAATCTGATTGAGAATCTCAACGGTAAAATCAGGAAATACACAAAAAATAAGCTTTCTTTTCCCAACGATGATGCTGTTCTGAAGTCCGTTTACCTGGCACTCAGAGAAGCGTCAAAAAAATGGACAATGCCAATCAGAAATTGGGGCATTGTCCTTAACCAGTTCTTGATTATTTTTGGTGATCGATTGAAATTATAATCTACGGTATTTTTACCTCGATTTTAACTTATACACTTTTCGGGATACTCCCCTTTCTAACCTTGGACACTTTCCAATTTCAGCCATATTGTCATTAACAAAATGAATAAAAGCAGGATCTAAATCTTACTCCTGTATCAGAACCAGCCTAGACTCAATAATGGGAAATATATAATTGTCAGAATTTTTGTCTGGTCCTCATTTCCCCATTTATCAATAATCCAGATCCGACGCATATCTTCATCGATATGCACAGTAATAGCTTAAGGATCAGTTAGCGTGTTCTCTGTTTTGATCCTGATAAATACTATAAATTCTTCTTGGATATTCTTATACTCAAGTAGTCCACATTCCTCGGGTTCATGCCATTTACAGAATAGAAGTACAACTAAAATCCATTGCCTTCCTTTCATCCAGACTCTCGGGCTCATAATTAATAGATGGTTCTATTTGATTTATTGGTAATGTTTTGTCTTGAAGGTTTCAGTAATAATCATTGTCCAGTTGTATCATGTAAGGTTCGCTGGCAGAGCGATGGTTAAAAGTATCCGGTTGGCGAAGTCCTCAGCTCAAAGAGTCGGTTAGTTGAGCTTATAAGGAAATAAATTTGAGCCTATTTAATAAATAAGCTCCTGCCCCACTCGATGACATCGTTACCTAAGATCGAAAATACATCTACCCATTCCCCGTGGCCCCTATGCCTCGGGGTTCATCTGGCCCAATTCGGGTAGTTTGGGCCATTCAAAATACGCTGATTTGGATCGGCCGTCAGGCCGCATTTTAGCGGTCCGGATGGTATAGACCGGGTGAGCCTCCAGCGAGGTTGCCGGCATTTCGTAATTCAACAGTGCAGCATAACGCTCAGTACTTAGCGATTCATCCAGAAATTCCCGGGCCTCTTCCAGCGGCAGAAAAAGCGGCATCCGATGGGTATTCTCGCCACTGTTATGTATATCCCGCATCAGCGCATTGGCGCTTCGGGTGATCATACCAAAGCTCCAGAGATCTACCAGCTCGCCGGTCTCCCGGTCCGCCAGCTCCACCCTGGAATAAAGTCCTGGCAGGAAAAAGACTTCCTGCTCTCGCGGTTTTACCCAATAGGGAACTTTCTTTTTCCATCCTCTAATACCGCGGTGTTCGTAAATACCGGATACCGGAATCAGACAGCGTCGGTTGCGGATCCTATGCCAGTAACTCTGGGGATCGGCCAGGACCCTTTCAGCACGGATATTCAACATCCCGTTGCGACGGCGCCAGTCGGGCAATTCTTTGCGATAAAACTCGACGACGCCCCACTGCATCGCCCTGCAATGGAGCTGCAGGTCATCGCGGTTGACATATAGAATCGGATGCGGGGCAAAAACACTGACGCCCTGCACATGATCAAAAGCCTGGAAATCCAGATCTATCTGACCATCAAAAATCAGCTCGGGGAAATAATCCGAGAGTTGCCGCATCTTTATCTCAAAGGAAATATCATAACACATATCAAGGCTTTTCCAGTTCCTCAAATTTAAGACGTATTTGCTCACGCCCCTTCTTGAGCGTAATGAATAACTCGCCGAAACTCACATCGACTCCCGGTCGCAACACTGTGCTGCCGCGGATATCCCAATCCGTATGCGTTGCGATATATTGCCGCATGGGTTCCTTATAATCCCGGTCGATCTGTCTTTTAAAGGCCGCAGCACTGCGTACCACCGCCCAGAACAGGAGGTATTTTGAGTCGGGGCTGAGCAAAGCCTGCAGTCTGGCCAGATGTCGGTCATTTCTGAGGTCGATGATCGCCGCATAGGGGTCCTGCCGGACTGCATTATAATGCAATTTCGCCTGGCCGGCGTCCTCGTAATCGGTGAGCAGGAGGGCTGTCCGCCCCTGTCCCGCTGCCTGGGCAGTGCCCCGCCGGTAGCTTTGGGCAACCAGGTAATATTTTTTCAACTGCAACAGTCGCCGGATATAACCGGCCTTAAATATTTCAAAAGGCTGTAAACTCATATTTTAACTTTTAATACCTGATGAATATTGGTGGTGTACTGAGGCGATAAATGTGCAGCTTTCAGGTGATACCGCTGATCGAAACCCTGGATGGCCATCCGGACGCGGTTTTTACCGAAACTCCGGTTGATCTCGTCCATCGCCTTCATCACCCGGTGGTTGCGCTCAGGGTCGACCGCTTCAAAAAGACTGGCTTGGACTTCACCGGCCGGTCTGATGCGGCCGACACGAACGCCCGCCTTCATATACCGGTAGCCGTCCCGATAAATCAGCCGCAATCCCTTTAAAGCATGCGCAATAAGCAGGCCCGTATCGTTGGAGGCATGGGGCAGGTCAAGATGGATGGACCTGCGGTACTGTCGCTCCTCGGTCTTATGCGGATTGGTCTGCAATAATACCTCCAATTCTTCGCAAACGCTATGCTGCCGCCGGAGTTTGAGCGCGCAGGCCGCCGCGAAATTGGCGACGGCGGTTTCCAGATCTTCAAAGCGGGTGATCCGTCGGCCAAAGGAACGGGAGGTACAGATATTTTTTTTCGCAGGTGCTTCCGGCGTCCAGGCAATGGCCGGTTGGCCCTGTAGTTCGTGCAGCAGGCGCAGGCCGACGACGCTCATTTGGCGCCGCACCCAGTCGACCGGTGCGGCCGTAAAATCCGCCGCGGTATGAAAACCATTCCGGTGGAGCAATAAGGCCTGCTGCCGGCCGATACCCCAGATATCCTCCACCGCAGTCTGGATCAACAGCTGCCGGATTTCGGAGGGCGCTGTAGCCCGAAAGAGCCCGGGCGCTGCCACATTTTTCTTACTGAACCGATTGGCCATCTTAGCCAGGGTCTTTGTCGGTGCAATACCCACACTGACGGGGATACCGGTATGCTGCAGCACAGTATCCCGCAGGCGCTGTCCGAGCCCATTCAGGTCCTCGTAGGCCAGTTGTGACAGATCCAGGAAGGCCTCGTCGATACTATAGATTTCCATCTGCGGGACAAAGCTGGCCAGGGTATTCATCACACGGTCGCTCATATCGCCGTATAAAGTGTAGTTGGAACTAAATACAGCAACCCGGGCGGCTTTCAGCTGCGCCTCAATCATAAACACCGGTTGCGCCATATCAATGCCCAGGGCCTTGGCTTCCTCACTGCGGGCGATCGCACAGCCATCGTTATTGGAAAGAACAATAACCGGCCGCTGCTGCAGCCGCGGATTAAACACCCGTTCGCAGGAACAGTAAAAATTGTTACAGTCGACTAAGGCATACATGAAGGTAAAGGGTCAGGTTGAATAATAATAGCGGTGACCACGCCCCAGATCCGGAAATCCATACCCGGCAGGATCTCAATTGGGCGGTAGCGGGGATTGGCTGGGAGCAACCAGCACTGCTGCCCGGTGGACTTCAGGTATTTGACCGTAAACTCTCCGTCGAGCACAGCCAGCACGATCATGCCACTGGTCGCCTGCACCGCGCGGTCCACCAGCAGCCGTGCTTTCTGTGGGATAAAGGCACCGGTCATACTATCGCCTTCTGTTTCGATGATAAAGGTCGATAACGGATTACTAATTAGCACTTTGCCAATATCGATTCGTTCCTCCATATAATCCAGTGCCGGCGAAGGAAAGCCCGCCCGAACTCCGGAACCGATGATCGCTGTCACTTCCATAAAAATTACTAAATTTATTAGCAAATCTTGGTAAAAAAAATCGGCTTTGCCAAATTTTTCTGTCGGGAGCCCTGGGCGGACCCGCTCCCGCCCCTTATTCAGATGTCCCTCCTGGAAATTTCCTGCAAGAATTCTGTTAATTCTCAAGGGACTACAACCAGCCGTTGTATCTTTGCGTCCAATATCAAATGGAACATTATTTCGAACTACCTGTCACCTACAAGGGTGAACTATTACAACTGAAAGGAAGGCTGGTAACCTTTGCTTACAGCTACAAGTTTTACATCGTCGTCAGCGGCCGGGAACTCGTCTTCGAAAAAGATGATGAGGGGAAATACCGGGTCGTCAGCGATGGTCATACCAGCCAGATCGATCCCGATCTGATGGCAGCCATTATCTCCATCCTGGAAAATATTGCCACATTGGACCAACCGGTATAAGTTCCTGGCAACCGCCTATTTTTCCAGCTCCCGACGCGCATAGTCCAAGGATTTACGTACTTCCTGCACGGCATCAGAACCTTCAGGTACCGGATATTCGAGCTCAATGCTGACCGGGATGGCATAGTGCCTGTCGCGAATCAATCGCAGAATATCTCCGATCGGTGTGTCTCCCTGCCCCCAAGGCAGATTGGCCTGACCATTTTCCTTGTTTTTACGGTCTTTGAGATGCATCGAAGTAATCCGGTCATGGTGCGCTTCAATAAACGCCAGAAGGCTTTCCCTGGTATTATTGCCGCCGGCAGCAATATAATGACCGCAGTCCAGATTGATTGTATTGTAGGAAGACTGGCTGAGTGCCGTCGTCCAGGCCTGATCATTACCCTGCAGGTGGTTATGGTAGCCAATAGCCATTTTGTATTGGGCTGCCAGCCGGCCCAGCCTGGCGGTCTGTTCCGGGTCTTTCGGCAGTTCCACGGTGACTGCCCGGGCGCCCAGGATTTTACCCGCTTTTAAGGCATAGGCGATCTCCGCATCGCTATTGCGTTCTCCCAAGGCATTGGGTTTAAAGGCATAAATATGAATACCTGCCTGATCAAACATTTTTCTGACCTTCTTATAAGCTTTCATCGACAGCCCTGCCCGCCATGCCGCCACCTGTGACTTCTCTTTGGGACAACCCAGATAGGCTTCGACCGCATCACCCATAAGCTCAATCTCACTGATGCCACTGCGTTGCACATATTCCAGAATAGCGGGCAGGTCCTGGGCGGGCATGGACCGGTACGAGTAAGTGATCACACCGACCGGAACCCCGGCAATAACCGAGCTTTGCTTTCCGGCACCGGATTGGGCAGCAATCCCGCCACTTAGCAACAACAAACAGATAAGTGCCGACAGGCCATTTAAGCGGAACCTTGAGATTACAGAAACGATCGTTGCAAGCATAGATAAAATTTTAGAGGTTTTTGAAACTGCCGCATCCTTCCACGGGCACGGTAGGTGTATACCCAAAGATATTCATATCCACGAAATTATTCGGCCTTCACGCTAAATTATTACCTATTGGCGCAATGAAGCCTTCGCATCGAAAAATGGCACCTGGGCCGCGTGGATAAAAAAAGGACGGCCGCGGTAAACCGTTGCCGTCCTGATTCGAAACACCATCCTCGCTGCCACAAAAATCTTGCGTTCCGAATTTTCTTTAATCGCCTGCTATCTTCATCCTCCAAACTAATTTGTCTCGAATTTTACCGAGGTCATTGTCAGTGAACCTGCCACTGCCTTGTCGTTGAAAAACGATACTTCATCCCGAGCGCCCCTTACACCCATCGTATATAATAAGGGCAGGTAATGTTCGGGCGTGGGTATGGCCAGTCTTGCTTCCGAACCCAACCGTTCATAATGTATTAGCGCGTCCTTGTCTCCCCTGCTGATTAGATCTTTGAAACGGTCGTTCATCTCCAGGGCCCAGTCATAGCCATAACCCGGCTCGTCCATTTTATCCCAGGCCACCATGCCCAGGTTATGCACCATATTGCCACTGCCAATAATCAGCACGCCTTTTTTTCGCAGGTGAAATAATTCGCGGGCCAGTTCATAATGGTAGGCGGGGCCTTTTGTATAATCGATGCTGAGTTGCAGGACCGGAATATCGGCGTCCGGATACATATGCCTGACGACCGTCCAGGCACCATGATCCAGGCCCCAGTCATGGTCCGGCTCCACTTGGGTCATCTTGATCAGCCTGGCCGTTTCTTCCGCAAGGGCCGGATTTCCGGGTGCCGGATACTGAACACCGTACAGCGCATCGGGGAACCCACCGAAATCATGAATGGTTTTGGGAAAATCCATTGCCGTAATGCGGGTACCTGCACTCATCCAGTGGGCAGACACCACCAGCACTGCCGCCGGCCGGGGAATCTCCCGGGCCATGGCCGTCCAGCGCCGGCTGAATGCATTGTCTTCAATACCATTCATAGGAGAACCATGCCCGATAAAAAGCACCGGCATCAGCTGCTCCTGTTCCTTTAATGCTGCTGTAAATTTTTTAAATCCTGATAATTCTGACATAACTCCTCCTTTTTTCCAGTCCCGGTTCCGGGCCCGAAATTGGTGGCGCCTAATACGCCACGGTAAACCGTTGGCGGATATGTTGGGGCTGTTCCAGTTCATCCACGATTGCCATCGCCAGATCCTCGACAGAAATGATGCTTTTATGCGCCGCATCAAATACTGGTTGATCGCCGCCCGTCCGGTAGGCGCCTTTCCGGGTACCCGAGGTTCCCTGATGCATTTCTATTGCCGGTGACAGAAAAGTCCAGTCCAGCGACTGCTCCTCTTGTAAGATGCTGAGATAATCCCTTGCGGCGCTGGCACCGGCTCTCCATTCTGCAGGAAAATTTTCGCTATCCACCAACTGAAGCTCCGGCGCGATATACAGGCTCCCGGCCCCTCCGATGACGATCAGTCGTTTCAGTCCGGCCTGCTTTACCGCTTCCTGAATGGCCCGGGAACCCCGGATAAATTCCTGATAGAGATCGGGATGGGTCCAACCCGCATTGTAAGCGCTGATCACTGCATCCTGCCCGCTGAGTGCCGGCACCAGGGCGGCCTGATCCGTTACATCACAGGCCACGACCTTGAGATTTGACGCTGACTGAATTTTCTCCGGATGCCGGACAATCGCCGTTACTTCGTGGCCCCGGTCCAATAGTTCCCGCAATACGGCGGTTCCCACAAATCCGGAAGCTCCTATTAATGCTATTTTCATGTTCTTGAGTTTTTCTTTTCTAATTACATGCTTATTTTTCTAAATGAAATTCGCCATCGGCCTTGATCCGTACTTCATCACTGATCATGGCTGCAGGAAATTTCGGGCCGACATTAAAGTCAGAACGCTTAATGGTGCCTGTCAGTTGGAAACCTGCGGTTGGTACTTTCGCCTGCGGTTGGTCGATGGTACCCCGATACAGTAAATCCATGGTTACGGGGCGGGTAATATCACGGATCGTCAGATCACCTGACAACTTGTATTTGTTTTTACCAGCTTTCTTGATCGAGGTACTTTTAAAATGCAGTGTTGGATATTTTTCTACCTCGAAAAAATCAGCACTTTTCAGGTGATCGTTTCTTTGTTGTATCCTGGTGTCTATGGAAGCGACATCCGCCGTCAGTTCAAAAACTGCGTCGCTGAAATCTTTATTGGCACCTTTTACGTTTACGTCGAAATTATTGAACGTACCGGACACATCTGAGATCCCCAGGTGGGTGACCGAAAATGCCAGCTGGGAATGCGCCTTGTCATTCTTCCAGTTACTGATGGCTGTTGTAAAAGCCGTCAATACAAAAAATGCTGAAACTAAAATTGCTAATTTTTTCATGTGTGTAATTTTTTATTTTAAAAGTTTAATTATGTGCTACTTGCTGTGGTTATCACAGGTATTACCTGTATTTGCTATGTTTTATATGGGGTAGTGTTCTTTGTCGGCGGACCACACCCCGTCATCATCCTATATTGCTGAGCGCAATGGCAATACCGGCCTGAATCCAACGGTTTCGATTAAATCCACTACTTCCTGCAATGCCTCATCATCGCTGCCCTTGAGATAGGCCGTTGCTTTCTGCCCGGCCATCAGGAAAGCAGATACTTCATCGGCAAACTCGGTATTATATACCTTGATCAGTTTTGAATTGGGCAATACATCCTGCAATTCCAGAACCTCCGGACTCTCCGGAATCCTCAATTGTTCGTATCCCTGCTCCGTTGTGATTTCTGAAAAACTGACGACAATTTTCTGATTGACCCAGTCCCGAATCTCTTCTGCAATTGCCTTTTTGGCATCTTCCGGCATTACCAGCAGGACTATGTCCCCCTCCCAACTGGACTGCACCCGGCATCCTATGGCTTCGATATCAGCGTCCGGGTGTTCTGCTTTGATCTCTGTCGCAATATCAGCCGCCTGCTGCGGATTACGATCACAAAGCAGTAACCGGTAATTGCCCTTGATAATCCCCCTGGCAATATTTCGGGTTTTATGATCGGCTTCACTAATCAAGGTTATTGTTTGCTTTGTCTTCATAACTTATTGTCTTTATAAATGCAAAGCTAGCCCACCATCAACCGGCCACCATTGTCTTAACGCAGGAAAAAGCATTGACTTTGATCAATGGATCCTGGCAAATGCCGTGATATAAAACTGGATAGCGGGTTTAAATATATCATGGCGATAAACACCTGACGTTGTTTCAACTGGGGCAATTTTTCACAGCAAACCTTTTTCTCTAGTGGATAGAGACACCAACTGTAATCTGATGCTCGATTACAAAATATCTTGACCGCCATCCGGGGCTTCGAACGCGCATACAAACTTACCTGTTTCGAATTGTTATCTACCAAAGTGCATATTCCGTCAAGAATGTCTGTCAGGATGTGTCGGTTAGTATATCGCCCAACGAGCAGGTATTGCCGATGGTGGGGAATTTTATATCCGTCCGCCCGAAATCGGTGCCCGGCTTTTTTGAAAAGTTACATATTAAGAACTAAAGCTGGGCTTTATTCGTCGAGCCCCGAACCATGTATGCAATCTCGCCATTATTACTTAAGTCAAAATTAAATACTCCTGTCGAACCATTATAGCCACCGCCCTTTGTCCACAAATTTGGTTCAACACTAAATCGAAGCTTTTTCGCTTCGATTTCTTGAAGATGCCGTATTGCTTCTTGGTCATCGTCTTTTAATAATGATGTATTTCTGAAAATGTCAACTTATTGAGCAAACAAATCGTTTTGCTTTTTTATAGTGTCATTTTGAGCTTTCAAATTTGTGGCGATACCCGTAAGGCTGTCTATTTGAGCTTGCTTGTCTTTGTCACGACGAAAAAGAAATACAAATGCACCAAAGATTGTCAATGAACCAATGGAAGCAACAATTTGAAATACTATTCTTAGAGTGTCATTCATTTAAAACCGTGGCTTGTCTCAACCTGAGTAACAAGCAGGGCTTGGCGATGGGCTGGTATTCTATGAACGCCTCGCCCGGACATCAGCCGATTGAAAAACTACAGCCGAAGGTAAATACAAAAGCCGATATTTGTTCTTCTGCTGGAACTATTGCTGATAGTGAACTACAGCCGATTGTTATTCCTTCCGACGGCCTATTGTCACACCTTTTGTTGGACGATGGCTTATTTAATCAATTGAAACTTTACGTTAAAACTGTCTTCTATAAATTCAATTGTAGTAGGTTGGTTTTCTAATGAACATTGCGTCCGACGAGACGCATACAATCCAAATTTTTTTTCCAAAAAGCATCTGGTCTTTCTACAACTTTTACCCATTCAACCCGAATTCCATATTCATTATTTAATTGTCTGTTTTTATTATCGGTGGTAAAATGTTTTTTAACGACATAGGGGTATAGTACTTCGTGAAATAACACCAATACCCGTATTACGTAAAAATTACTGATAATATAATCTATTTAACTGCAAATTAGCTGATTGTCAATGAAATAATTGTGGGTAGCGAAGTTTTTTTGGTTATAATATTTATAAGCGATCATTGATGGCGAACCCGAATCCCTAGCTAAATTTCCTAAATCGTCACAAATAAAAGCTAGCGGGAAGACATCCGGCGGCGTACCCGGCTCAGGGTTTCCGGTTGGAGTCCCAGATAAGAAGCAATCATATGCTGGGGAACCCTTTGTACAATATTGGGATATCGATTGATAAATTGCGTGTATTGATCTTCTACACTACTGCCGATAATTGCATTCAGCCTTCTTTGCATGGCGATATAGGCACCGGTTACCTGCAGCCTCGTATGGGTCTCATATTTAGGAAGCAGCTGTAACAATTCTTCGTGGGAGGATTTGCTGATCAGCACAAGTTCACAATCTTCGAGTGCCTCAATATTATAGGTAGCGGTTTCGCCGGTCAGGAAGCTGTATAAATCGGAAATCATCCAGCCTTCTAGTGCAAACTGGACAATACGTTCATTACCGTTAAGATCAACCGAATATTGGCGTAGCGCCCCCTTCTCTACAAAAGCGATAAATCGGCAAACATCCCCTTCCTGTAACAAATACTGTTTCTTTCTGAGTTTCTTGGGCTTTAGATATTTTTTTATCAGCTCCTGGTCCTCAGGAGTCAATGGCACTTTCTTATTAAATTCCTGAAAATATACTTCGTACATAATCCTCTCGGCTACTGATTTTATACGAATATACTTTAAGAATTCAAGAATTGATCACCACCCATCTGGAATTTTTGGATCTGAATAACCCCATTCCGGTCCCGGATTCCGGTGTTGAAACACCGGTCAGCCGGTAGCCGATTTTTCTACCGCACCAGCAGGATATTGGCTACCCGGCGTTGCCCATTATGGTCAAACTTTTTATTATCCGAAGGATAATTTACGACGCCGTTAGGTGTCATATCCCTGATATACAAGGTACTGCTGCCGCCGCCGTCTAAATTCATGGCGTCTGTCGCTCCCAGCCAGCGGAAAACCCGCGAAAGCTCAGGGAGTGACATCCCCTGGGCCTGGGCATTTCTGCCGTCCACAACCAGCAGGATCAGTGTATGCTTTCCTTTGAGCGCGACTGCTGTCCTTGGGTGTCGGTTTTCATTAAATGCATTCTTTTTTCCGGCAATCATATCGGCGCCTGACTGAACCAACAGTGGTCCGGAGCACAGGATATTGGGGTAGTCCCGTTGCGCCTGCCGGCGTTCCAGCTGCTCAACACCCTTAATTTTCACTGATTTACGTGAAAACAATAGCAGTGCGTTGGCCCGACTGGTCTTCTCTCGCTGTTCATTTATTACTGCGCCGTTCACCTGGATAAAGTCTACGGCACCGCCGTTTTTGATATCAAAAAATCCTCCGTTAACTGCTACAAGGGCCTGATTTGACCGGGCAAAATCGGACGTTTTTTTAAGCACGCGGGCATCAGCCGCCAGCCGCAGCCTTTTACGGTATTTTCTCAGGTTGACTTCTACAAAATTTATTTCCTGGACACTGCCAAATAACTGGTCAAAATGACCCTGCTTCCATATCAGCCCTTTGGCGATCCGGGTCGTTTTCCATTCCTTTTGTACAACGGCCATTGAATCGGCTTCATGCTGCCCCCAGCAAAACCCTGTAGAAAACACCAGGAAAAACGATAGAAAATACACAGGTTTCATAAATATTCTTTTAAGTTTTAGTGTGCTACCAGGCCAGTTCTGCAATAACAGGACGATGATCCGAGGCTTCCGGTTCATTGACCACTTCATGCCGCCGCACTTGTATGTCCTTGTCTTTCGAATAGAAAATAAAATCAATGGCTTTTGTCGGTGCCTTGGCCGGGAAACTCGACGGGCAGGTTCCCTGGCAAGTACTGGTAAAATGCTGATTCAGATAGCCGAAAGTGGCACTGTTGGACACAACATTAAAATCTCCGGTAATAAATACAGGTTCTTTTTTGTCCTTTAACCTGGCCACAATCAGTTCTGCCTGCGCCAGTGCATTGGCATCCGAACTATAGTCCAGGTGGGTATTGGCAAACCATATTTTGGGACCCTCCGGCAGGGTAACCTGCACCAGGGAGAGGGTCCGCTGTTCCGTTCCTTCGGCCTTGGGCAGGGCAATCGTTTGCTTTTCCGAAATCGGATACCTGGATAAAAGCGCGGTGCCGTAGGCCCCACCACCATAATCGATCCCTTTCGAAAAATAAAAATACATATCGGTCAGCTCCCCGAGACGGGCTGCCTGATCCAGATTCATCCCCGACCGGCTGTTGTTCACGTCAATTTCCTGCAGGCCTACCAGATCGGCGCCTGAATTTTTAATAACCCCGGCAATGGCCGCTACGTCAATGAGTGCGGGATTGTCCGGTGGACTGCAGTGGTGCACATTGTAGGTCATGACCAGCAGGTTATTTTTGGAACTATCCGTCTGATCTGTATCTTCGGGTTGCTTGTCAACAGCGTCACCGGTGCTGCATTGTGCCATGAAGACGAGTACTAATAAAAATCCGAAAAGTTTTACAAATTTCATTCGCTGCTATTTATCGCGTCTATATTTATGATTGTTGAAGGCTGCCGGTACTGCCATTCCTGAAGCTGGTGCGGCTCATTGCCAATACAGGGTGGTGCCCAATGGCAGGTGATCGGAATACAGTGCTTCTTTCCAGGTATAAGCCTGTTTCCGGCTTTCCATTATTTCGGGCGAACCCAGAATATAGTCGATGGTCTTGACGGGTCCACCCGCTGGAAATGTCAACAGATCGGCGGTATCTGCGGAAGGCAACTTCGCTTTGATCAACTCTAATTCGGGTGTGTCCGGCAGGGCATTGAAGTCTCCGGTGATGATGACCGGCCCAGCCCCTTTCAGATAATCCATGACCTCCCCGGTCTGCACCATTCGTGTCGGTTGATCAAGCGCCAGATGCACTGTCGCAAAACGAAGCTTTCTTTCACCCAGCTGCACCTGGACCGAAAGAAATGCCAGCGATCCCCGCTTGCCTTTTTTGACTGAACTGATGCGCTGGTTCCATTGTTGTTTGATGGGAAACTTCGACAGGATGCCCAGACCATAGGCGCCTCCATCGTATTCAAAATGACGGTAAAACGCATAATGCATTCCTGTGATCCGCGCCAGTTCTTTCATCTGATCCACCCGACCTGACCGGTTACACATACTGTCAACCTCCTGCAGTCCCACCAGGTCGGCACCGGTCTTTTTGATAAAAGCACCCATGGCTTGCAAAGTTGGCTGCTCTGCCGCATCGGCCCCGTGGTGGATATTATAACTGATCAGTTTCAGGGTTTGTGCCTGGGCCTGCATGGGAGCAGGCCCTATCAGCCACAAACAACTAAAAAGGGTAAAACAAAAGTATCGTCTCATCGTTGAGCTTCTAATCTATAGTTCATTTTCTATTTGATCCAGGCCGTGTTACCGGTCCGATCTTATTCCTCCCAGCCCGGATTCTGCTCCAGTTGGGGGTTCAGTACCCGATCGGCGTTCGAAATGGGATGGAGGTATTTTTTATCCTCAAAACTACGCTCTTCATTGGCGCCCCAAATCAGATGGCCGGAAGTACCATTGGTGAGTTTGGAAATCTTATTGTCGATAACAAAATAGGTCACCCCGGATTGCGGATTGGAAGGTGTGGCCGTCACAAAAGAAACATCCGGGGTACCGTTTCCGTCCAGATCCATGGGCAGGTTCATAGCCGGCACATAAATCCCCTCCCAGTCCATTTCAATGAGTTTGCCTTTTTTCCACCGCATCAGGTCCTGGTACCGCTGGTTCTCATAACAGAGTTCAATACCGCGTTCCCTGCGAACCTCCAGCAAAAATTTATCGGAAATTTCCGGAAAATATACGTCCTGCAGATAGGGATCAGCAGCTGCCGGCATCGCCGTAGCAACACCGGCCCTGGCGCGTAACAGCCCAATGGTTTGATTCCAGACCGTGGCATCGAACTGCCCCAGCTCCGCCTTCGCCTCTGCATAGTTTAGCAATACTTCCGCATACCGCATCAGGGGTATGGTATTATAGGATTCCCCTACCCCATCGAGGGTTTTATTATCCAGACTCCACTTCAGTATATGGTAGCCCGTAAAGGTATACCCAAAATTAGGTGGTGCGGGCGAGCCGTCACTTCGTTTATATCCCAGTGAACGAACAGTCTGTGCCAGCCGGTTATCCCGACCCGCCATTTCATTTACAAACAGCATCTCATCGTATCCGGGCTTATCAGTGAAGCGGCTGCCATCCGTCATCAGGTAGGTATTGACAAATTGCTTGTTCAGACTCCAGCGCGACCCGTAGGTTGCAGAATTAAATTTCCAGGTCAGTGCATGCCACCGTTTGAGCTCATTGTTGAATACCAGTGCAAACATCACTTCCTGGCTTACAGGATTCTCAGAAATGAACAGGGTGCGGTAATCGCTTGCAGGTTTACCGGTATTGTACAGTGAATACTTGCCCCCATCCATTACTTTTTTGGCCGCGTCTGCCGCTGCATTGAGCCATTGATCCGCCGTGGCAGCCAGGCCGAGCTCCGTGTGGTATCTCCGATAAGTACCTTCAAACAGCGCGATCCGGGATTTATAAGCCAATGCCACCTGCCGGGTCACCATCGAAGAAGTATTGTCCTTGGTATCACGAATATTTTCTGCTGCGAAATTCAGGTCTTCCAGGACATGGTCCATTACCACTTCCCGCGGATCCTGTGGTTTGTAAAGCCCCTCCTCATCATCAGTGGCCAGCGGCGCATCATACCAGGGGACATCGCCGTAACGCTGGACTTTCTCGATATAAAACCAGGCCCTGAAGAACCGGGCGATACCCGCATAATGATTGCGGGCTTCTTCCGGAATGGCTTCATTGTTATAATGGGCCAGGAAATAATTGATATTGCGCAGATCTGACCAGCTCCAGGATCCTTCATCGATCGAGGAATAATTTCCCGAGATAAAATTAGAGCTCTGGGTTATTGAAGAATAATCGGCCGAGGCATCCCCCTGCGTAGCGGCGTCAGCGGAAGGCAGCGCCTGCTGATAAAAAGAATTCGAATAAAGTTCCAGGTCCTTTTCTGTAGCGAAAAAGGTACCCGGCACCAGCTTGTCAAAAGGTTCGGTTTCCAGGAAACGCTTGCAGGAAGGCAGCGTTATGACCAAAACCATGGCTATAAAAAGAATTGATTTTTTCATGATCGATAGTTCTGAAGGGTTAAAAACTTAAATTGATTCCCAGGGTATAGGTTTTGAGCATGGGATATGCATCGCCCTCACCATGGCTATTGGTCATATCGCCAATCGGCGGCTCAATCACCTCAGGGTCAAAATTGTCGGTATGTTTATACAGCCCTGAGAAAGTCAGGATGTTCTGACCACTCAGATAAATCAAGGCTTTTTTGACGCCCAGCCGGGCCAGCCAGTCTTGCGGAAGGGTATAATCAATTGAGACATTCTTTAGTCGCAGGTAACTGGCACTTTGCAGGTAACGGGTCTGCGGGGCGCCCAGGGAGCGGTTGGTACCCAGCGCCGTATACCCCCGGTACCGGGGCCAGTAAGCATTCGGATTATCTTCCGTCCAGTAATCATCCATCATGACAACAGGCTGGAATCCATAAGGCCGGTTATAGGGACCATAAAAAAGATCGGCCTCCGGTGCAAAATACCAGTCCCGTTTTCCGATGCCCTGCACAAAGGCAGAAATACCGACACCCTTCCAGTTGACGGACAGGTTCGCGCCATACTGGTAACGGGGGCTGTTATTACCAATGATCATCCGGTCCCCCGGATTGTCCAGGGTATTTTCACCCTGGTTGATTACGCCGTCGCCATTCCGGTCGGCAAATTTCAGGTCACCCGCCAGGTATTCGTTGGTATTGGAATTGCGCAGGAAGGTCTGATCCGCCCAGTTGGCGGCTTCTTCATCTGAGCTGAAAAAGCCCAGGGTTTCATAGCCCCAGATATCTCCTACCGTCATGCCTTCATAGTAGGAAGAAAGTAGTTTGTTGGGATTGTTGAATTTCAGGATGGTGGATTTATTATCCCAGAGCGAACCGGAAATGCTGTAGTGCAGAGGACTGCCGCCTACATCGAACTGATCTTTCCAGCCAAGCGTCAGCTCCCAGCCGACAGTCTTCAGGTCGGCATAGTTGCCATAGGGTACCGATGCACCAAAAACATTGGGCAGCGGCTGCCCGCTGGTAAACATATCCGTGGTTATCCGGTTGTACCAGTCAAAAGTAACATTGAATTTCCCTTTCAGCATATTGGCATCCATCCCGAAATCCAGCGTGGTGGCCTTTTCCCAGGTAAGTCCATTCGGTATTACCCCGGGTATTGAGGTATAGGGTTTTTGTACCCCGTCCAGTATCACGCTGGTCTTCGATACGGACATGGTTTCCATATATCGGTACGGCGCTACATTCCCATTACCCAGCGAGCCATAGGAAGCCCGGAGTTTCAGGTTATCCAGCCAGCCGCGGGTAGATGCCATAAATTCTTCCCTGGAAATATTCCAGCCGGCAGAGGCAGAGGGAAAGAACCCATAACGCTGGTTTTCCGGAAATTTGGAAGAGCCGTCATAGCGTCCGTTGAATTCCAGCAGGTATTTATCATTAAAGGAATAGGTTACCCGGTAAAACAAACCCAGGTATTTCCATTCGTTACCGCCCCCGGTAATGCCGTAATTCAGGCCATCCAGCAAATTAAAGTCGGGTTTATCGGGTACCAGAAGACCATCCCTCCTGGCATCCAGATTATCCAGTCGGTTCGACTCAATATTATAACCCAGCAGTACCCCCAGATTATGCTTCTCATTAAAAGTCTTCTTCAGATCCGCAGTGATATTGGAGCCCCAATAGGTCGTATTGTCCGTCAGGGCCCGGTACTGACTGTTTCCGAATCTTGATAGCTCGCCGGGTTTATTGGAATAATAGACGTAGTTATTAAATCTCTTGTCATTATTAAAGGTCTTGGCATAGGTGAAATTGGCTTTGAAAGTCAGTAATTCGCCGAACGGTTTGGCGGTCAAAGCCGGTGTTGTCCGAAAAAAGAACTTATCCTGATCAGACCGGCTGCTGCCTTCGATAAAGGAAGCCCCGGTATTGGCCCCCTGTTGGGTGAAAGTCCCGTCCGGATTAAACATGGTGGCCATCGGAAAGCCGCCGACCGCATAATAACGCCAGATACCGGCATCACCATTGGCTAACAAAGGATAAGCATACTTATAGGTACTCATATCCGTATTATTCTCAAATGTCAGCCATTTATTCAGGTTCACTTCTCCCTTGGCCCGGAGGTTCCATTTCTTGAATTTATCAGAAGAATACCGGAAGATACCATCCTGGTGATAATACAGTCCGGAGACGAAGTATTTGGCTTTATCGTTACCTCCGGAAACAGTTACAGAAGCTTCAGTCGCCGGCATATTGTCCTTATGCAGGAGATCGAACCAGTCTGTGCTGCCAAAATACTCAAACCGGCCCAGGGACTCATTATATACGGCGTCCCCCTGGGAGGGATCGTGATTTTTCAACCGCTCCAGGTACTCAAGCGAAAACGGGAAATTGGCATTTACGGTGATCGGATGGGTCTTGTAATCATACCAGGCGTAAAACGCATCATCAAAATTCTTCGCCCACTGGTAACCATCGGTTACCAGATTCGGTACCACGGTGCGCTTATTCATCGACTGACTGACCCTTACATCCAGGGTAGCTTTACCCTTCGCCGGGTCCTTGGTGGTGATCAGCACCACGCCGAAGGCTGCGCGGGAACCATATATGGCGGCGGAGGAGGCATCTTTCAGTACGGATACACTTTGCACATCAGCCGGGTTGATCAGGTTCGGATCCCCCTCTACGCCATCGATCAGTACCAGGGCACTTCCACCGGCACCAATTGAAGTAAGCCCCCGGACATTATAGGAAGCCCTTCTGGTGGGACTGCCATCGCTCATTTTCAAATTCAGATTGGGCAAGGTCCCCTGCAGCATCCGGGTCAGGTTGGGCGCCGGCCGGTTCTCCAGTACTTCAGAACTAATTTGTGAAACGGCACCTGTAAGATTCAGCTTTTTCTGGGTACCATAGCCTACGACAACAACCTCCTCCATTTCACTCATTTTTTCCAGCCGGATCAGTATCTCCCCGCCTGCATTGGTAACCAGATGGGTCTGGGTTTTATAACCTACATAGGACACGATCAGGACAGGCGCTTCCTGTTCGGTCTCCAGACTGAATTTACCCTGCTGATCGGTTGTCGTGGCCTCAGTGGTACCCTGAATCATCACCGTGGCATTAAAAATGGGATTTCCGGTTTCATCCACGACCGTCCCCCGCAGTTGGGCAGCCTGAATACTACGCATCGCGTATCCTTCAGGACCGAAACCTGAGGTATGCCCGGCAAAAGGTACTGACAAGATCATACCTGCCAATAGAATCATTGGTAGACTCCGCTTCATAAATTCTGAAAGTTTAGTTTATAATTAAAGTTTGCGAAAAAACACTTTGATTTAACGATTAAGCTAACCGTGCAACGGGAAAATGGGCTTGGTTTTTAATGCTGATAACTGTTTCATTGTCCATGCGCCAAAGTTGGGCCTCTAATATGACGTCTGTATGAACCCTATGTTATCAAATTATCAACCATTGGTCTTCCCAGGCAACGCCTGCTTACAACTTCGGTTTCGAGAACTATCGTCTAATGGTCCGGCTGTCAACGGTTTCAGGGCATCACATTACTGGCAAGACCGCTGCTATTTATCCGGCGCTTCAGCTCACAGGTTTCCTTTTGAACTGAATTCTATTGTAAATATAGAGATTTGGGTTTAAACGTTCAAATCGATTCGCCGTTTTTGATTTTTTTCCCGGGAAAGTCCGAATCGTAAAGTTTCTCGACGGTGGCTGGATGCGACCCGCACCGTCAGATTTTTCAGGTAAGGGTGCGAAGCACAAAGCCGCCCCCTGACTGGGGACGGCTTTTATTTACATTGCGGCAGTCTTATCGCCAGGCCTTATCGTAGGCTTCGCCGGTAATACCGATCGGGTCACCGATATCAGTCTTAATCGAATTCGTATGCCAGGCAATCTGGACATCATTCGGAAAATGTACGACCAGGGTAAAAATGCCGCGATCTACCGGGTCGAACCAGTACCCGTTCTTCCAGTAGTAGGAACCATGCGCACCGGCAATAATACCATCATAGCCCAGTAATTTCGTTTTCATGGTCGCCAGCATATCCGAAGAAACATATTTACCGGATTCCGCTGTCAGCAGCACCTGTGCCATTTCGGGTGCACTGAGGTACCATCCGCCGGCACCCGCATCCTTATAGGTGGTATATACCATAATCCCGGGAACCGCAGGTAGTGAATGGTTATAATACATGGTCATTTGCCGGTCGGGTGCTTCCGGGGTGATGGAGCCGTTTTCATTCCAGGGGCCAATATTTATTTTATTCCAGTCCGGAAGGCCGGCCACCTTGAAAATTTCTGTTCTCAGGTAGTCGCGAAAAAACTGGGACACCGCTTCATCGGCAGCTTCATCCGACAGGTCCGCATAAGTTTGCGGACCATTGATAATACAGGGCAGTAATACCCGGCATATCAGGAAATTTACATTATCATAGTTCCGATCCAGGTCATGGCCGTAGCCGGTCGTCGGTGTTTCCATGGTCTTACGTAATGCAGTATAATCGTTACCAAAATATTTGAGACCCGCTTTATGCGCCAGCATATGCGAAACCCTGATCTTACGATTCTCGGGCGCAATCGTCCAGGAGGAAGGCAGGATATCCGCTAAATATTGGTCCCAATCCCCCCCTTTTTTCTCCAGGGCGCCCAACACGGCCAGTGCAGATAAGGTTTTACTGCAACTGCCGGTCGCCTGACGGGTCATTACTGTATATGGAACTTCGTTGCCATTGGTAATCAGTCGGGCGTTACCATCGGCATCGTACTGGACGATCTTGCCCTGCGCCGCTATGGCGAAGGACCAGCCGACCGTGTTGCCCTCGAGGGCCGCCCGCATATTTTTGGCAAACAGGGCCGGGTCAAACCCCTTGTTAACGATGGGCAGCGATTTTTTACAGGCGTTCAGCAGTAACATCGCCGTAAGCAGGAGTAGCCATTTTTGTGTTTGTAACAGATGTTTCATTTGTTATGTGATTTAAAGGTTTTAAAAGACGAAGATGAACCCTCAGGAGGCTTTTCGAAATACCGGATTAACGAATCCCACAGCTGATTTAACAAAATGCCGGGCCTGTTGTACCGTGCACACAGGCAGCATCTGTTTTGAGTGCTACCGTCCTAAGCACCAGGGCGACTGTACACCCTTGTATGAGGATCATTGTCCCGGCGCCGCCTGGACAATGATCAATGATCTGATACCGGCCTGGCTCTTGTTTCTCTGTCAGGAGTAGGCCTGCCATGGCTGGCAGCAAAAAAGCCCCCGATGGGGGCTTAACTACTGAGAAGACCAATGCTTCAGGGAGACTATTTTTTGGATAAATTGATCGCGGAGTGCGTAACCTTTCCATTATTTTCTTCAGTCCAGAGTCCTTCCATTGAACCCTCATTTTCATCGATAATGGTGGTTAGGGTACCAGTCACCCCTTCCACAACAAACTTGGCTTTAAAATTATTCTCAGCCAGGGTCCAGGTACCATCCAGGGTAGTGGATTGTGAGGTGATTTTAATGGATTTATCCGCACTTACTTCCAATGCTATTTTGTATTCGGAATTGCTGATATTTACTATTCCGTCCCAGGATCCGACCACTTTCGCAGCGGGATCTTTTTTCTCCACTTTATCCTTTTTACAAGAGACAGTAAGTAGCGGCAGGGCCATCATTAATAACATGATTACATTCAATTTTAAGCTTTTCATAATTTTATTTTTTTGTTAGATAAATTTGATAACACAAAATTGCCCCCGCACAGCCTTGTTGAAAATAGCGGATTAACAAAACCGCCCTGTCGGTTAACCAATGACAAAAAAAACCGGATCGACGACCGGATTCAGCTTAGAAGACAGAAAAAAGTATTAGGAATTTAAATTAAAAGACAGGAACTTTGGACGGACGCGATCCTTTTCATAATCCTAAATCAAAGCTCGTTTACCTTTATGAATCGCACAAAGAAGCGTGCCCCTGACCTCCTGGATATCATCCGGCATCTGAAAAAAGAGAACAGCACGCTGAAAAAACGGTTGGCTAAACATCAAAATGCTGAAATCCCTGTCCGTGCGCCTGCGGCCGTTATGCCCGTATTTGAGGAAGCCCAGAAAGTAGTGCAACAATATTTCAACCAGATGGACATGGATCCGGGCCGTGGCACTATAGAAATTAACGGACAACGTTATATATTGGTCCGGGCTTCTGCATTCTCCAAGGATTTCCTGGAAACCATATTGAAACTCTATGAAGATAAAGGCCGGCTGAAAGCATTGGATATCGGCAAAAACTTTCTCTTCGATATCGCCCATGTAATCGGCATGAATGATGCCCGGGCTTTCCACCAGCAAATGCAACTGAAGGATCCGGTGGCCAAACTATCTGCCGGTCCGATTCATTTCGCCTATACCGGCTGGGCCTATGTAGACATTTCTGCCGAGAGCCGCCTGAGCCCCGACGAAAACTTTTTTCTCAAATACAGCCATCCCTATTCCTTTGAGGCAGATTCCTGGATCAGGGCCGACATCAAAACCGAAACGGCCATTTGCATTATGAATGCGGGATACTCCTCCGGCTGGTGTGAGGAAAGTTTCGGATTGCCGCTAACGGCAGTAGAAATCAGCTGTGTGGCGCGTGGCGACGAAGCCTGCTGCTTTATTATGTCTCCCCCGGAGAAGATCCAGGAACATCTGGATCGTCATAATAAAAGCAGCAGACAAAAGGCGGTAAAACATACCATACCGACTTTCTTTGAAAGAAAAAAAATAGAAGAGGAACTGGAGCGATCCCGGCAGCTGGCCCTGGAATCGGCAAGAGCGAAAACAGATTTCGTCGCCAATGTCAGCCATGAGCTCCGCACCCCCTTAAACGCCATCCTGGGATTCTCCGGCCTGCTGGAACAGACCCGGCTAACGCCAGCTCAAAAAGACTATGTGGCTGCGGTACGGCATTCCGGCGAAAACCTCCTATCCATTATCAATGACCTGCTGGATTTGTCCAAAATGGACAGTGGCGGATTTGTCATTGAAAGCCGGCCTTTTGAGCCTGGCAAGCTCATCCAATCGGCCATCCGGATGTTTGGGCCTGCGGCGGAAGAGAAGAAACTGGCTTTTATAAAGAACATCGCTATTGAGCCAGGATTACGTTTACAGGGCGATGGACTACGCCTTTCTCAGATTCTTGTCAACCTGATCGGCAATGCGCTCAAGTTTACTGAAAAAGGGAGCATTGCTTTTTGTGCGACTATCGCATCAACAGACCGCCATTCGGTCTGGTTGCATTTTGAAATAACGGATACCGGGATAGGCATTTCCGCTTCGCACCTGGAAACGATATTTGAGCGGTTTACCCAGATCGACGGCAAATTGACCCGTAAGCAAAAAGGAACCGGTCTGGGTCTGGCAATTACCCGGCGTCTGGTAGAACTACAGGGTGGCGAGATCACGGTAACCAGCAGGCGGGGAAAAGGCACGACATTCCGATGCCGGATCCCCTATAAAATCCCGACCACCACCGTCCGAAGACCGGCCCTGAAGCCTTCGGGCGGTATTCGCCAGCTAAAGGGTATCCGGGTATTGGTCGCCGAGGACAACCCGCTCAATCAGAAACTGCTCCGTATCATCCTTAAAAATCAAGAATGCCGGTTAAAAATCGCGCGCGACGGAAATGAAGCGATTCGGTTACTGTCACAACAACCCTTCGACATCGTCCTGATGGATCTGCAAATGCCGGGGATGGACGGGATCCAGGCGATTCGTCATATCCGTGAAATCCTCGGGCTGGAGATCCCGGTGATTGCCATGACGGCGAGCGCCCTTGCAGGTGAAGCAAGGAAATGTAAAAAAGCCGGCATGAATGACTATATCTCCAAACCATTTGAAGAAGCCCTGCTCCTGGAAAAAATGCAACAGCTGTTGCCCCTGTCGACGCCTTCACCGGCAAAGCCTACAGGCCGCCCGCAATCGCTGGACCTGTCACTGGTCATTCGCCAGACAAAAAACAACCCGCGGCTGATCCGGGATATGGTCAGCACCCTGAACCGCCAGCTGCCCGGCTACATGCGGCGTGTCGCTGCCGCCATGGAAGAAAAAAATACAGTTGAAATCTACAAAAGCATTCATCAACTCCGGGGCACCCTGGCCTTGTTTGGCGCTTCCGGGAAACTGAATCAGGCGCTGCTCCAGCTGGAAAAAAAGGCTTTAGGTTCGGCTAAACTGACGACCCTGACCGCCCTGTATGAAAAGATCCTTCCCGAACTGGAAGCTTTTCAGGAAGACAGCCGCCAATTGCTTGCCAGCCAATAAGCCCATCTTAAATTCCTTATCCTGGTCCGTTAATTCAAATACCCCATTGATTAATAGCAGCTGCCATCAGCAGCTCCCCTCCTATAAATTGCAGGCATATACTAACGGGAAACGGTGGAACGCCGCTTCCAAAAAAATCAATTGCAATGAAAAAAATAGGAATCATCGGAGCTGGCATCAGTGGGCTGGCGACCGCAAAAGCCTTCCTGGAAAGGGGCTTCCAGATAATGGTATTTGAAAAAAGCGCTGCCATCGGCGGCGTATGGGATAAAAGCAGGTTCTATATAGATCTGACTACCCAAACCACTAAAAATGAGTATGCGTATTCTGATTTCCCCATGCCCGACCATTTCGATGAATGGCCCACAGGTTACCAGATGAACGAATACCTGAATAATTACGCATCCCATTTTGGCCTGTCTCCTTTTATCCGTTGCGAGAGCACCGTTATGACCCTGGAGCGAACCGGCCCACAATGGACGGCCCGGGTGGCGGACCCGCAACATCCGGATGGCCGGGACTATGAATTTGACTTTGTAGCGGTTTGTTCCGGAACCTTTAACCAGCCTTATATGCCCGAATTCCCCGGTATGCAGGAATTCCGGGAGGCCGGAGGCAGCCTGCTGCATTCATCCGAAATAACCGATCGAAGCATGCTCGAAAACAAGAACACACTGGTACTGGGCTTTGCCAAATCTGCTACCGATATCGCTACCCGTGCGGCTGAGCTTTCCAAATCCAGTACCTTATTATATCGTCGCGCACAATGGAAAGTACCCCGGTTCTTTGCCAATTCCATCAATCTGAAATACCTCTTGTTTTCAAGGTTCTCCGAAGCCTTTTTTCTGCCTTATCGCAAGACGGTCTTTCAGAAATGGCTGCACAGCCTGGGCCGTCCGATGGTCTGGATGCAGTGGCGGATGATTGAAGGGCTGCTCAAAACACAGTTTGGACTGAAAAAATGCGGCTTGCTACCCCAACACCGAATTGAAGACCAGATCAGTTGCAGTCTGGGCATTGCGCCGGAGGGTTTCTACAAAAAAATACATCGGGGAGAAATCCGGGCCATTCAGGGAGAAATCGATCGGTTCTGTGGCCGAAGCGTCCTGTTGAAAGATGGTCAGCAATTAGCACCCGATATGGTCATTATGGGCACCGGGTTCCGGCAGACACTTCCCTTTTTATCTGAAGCCGATCAGCAAAAGATCCGCAATAACCGGGGGCAGTTCCAGCTTTACCGAAACATCCTCAATCCCGCGTTGCCGGGTATCGGTTTTGTCGGCTTCAATTCCAGCCTGTTCTCTACTTTGACCTCCGAGATCGCTGCCAACTGGCTGGCCACCTATGTGGAAGGCCGCATTCAATTACCATCAGCAAGCGAGATCAGGACGGAGCTGGATGTCATTGACAAATGGAAATCCGAAAAACGTCCGATTGCCACCGAATTCTCGGGACTCTGTATCGCCCCTTTTAATTTTCAGCACCTGGATCAGTTGATGCGGGACATGGGCCTGCCGGTAAGCAGTGGTCGCAATCCGTTGTACAATTTCTTCAAACCCATCAATCCTTCAGATTATAACAAACTACTGGCCGCCAACCGCTCCGGTCGGCAAAACGTTCCTTCGATAAAAACAGCGGGGAATACCCTTAGGGAAAAGGCAGCGGCATTGCCACTCTAGGATGGCTGCATCTTTAGATTTTACGAAAAGGGCTGGTAATTATACCAGCCTTTTTGACATCAGTTTCACAAAGGCCTCTTTTTTCTTTGGCGAAATAGCGACCATGGAATCGTCGCTCATCACCACATAACCGCCGTCTGTCTTTACCATCTTGCGGATCTCATTCAGGTGGATGATATGGGAATTATGTACCCGGAAAAACGGATGGTCGTTCAGCAGTAATTCATATTCCTTAAGATTCCGGCTCACCATGATTTTCTTCCTGTCCCTGATAAAAAAAGTGGTGTAAGGACCATTGGCTTCCAGACGGATGATCTGAGAAAGTTTGATGTATTCAATGCCTTCCGAAGTCGACAGGCCTATGGAAGTTTCCTCCTTATCTGTTTTCTGCATATTCTTCAGGAACATTTCCAATACCGCTTCCTGTTGTTTATTCTTTAATGCGAAGACGGCTTTATCAACGGCTTCACGTAGTTCGTCCAGGTCGACCGGTTTTAATAAATAATCAATGGCACTGAATTTTATCGCTTTGATGGCATAGTGATCGAAGGCGGTTGTAAAAATTACATGAAAATCCCGCCTGCGAACCTGTTGCAGCACATCGAAGCCTGTTCCGGTCTGCATTTCGATGTCCATAAATACGATATCCGGGGTTTCCTTATCGATCAACTGAACCGCTTCGGCTACATTGGAAGCAGTGCCGGTCAACTCCAGTTCCGTACAATATTCATTGACCAGCGTCATTAAAAACTGCCGGCTCATCATTTCATCTTCGACAATCAGCGTTTTGTATTTCATAATTTTGATTTAAGGGCAATAAGGTATTGTTTTTAGGGGTCCAGGAAAGGTTGTAAAGGCTGAGGTATCAGGAGATCAATCGTATGGTGCGCATCACCTGTTTGCTGGTGCACCGTGATTTGCTCCGTATGCTGTTCGTTATACAAGTCAATTCTTTGATAAAAGGTTTTTTCCGGATCGATCTCATTGACGGGCTTTCGCTGGGTTCGATGAGCGCTCGCGCTGTCGGGATATTGGCAGTTCATGGTGACCCGCAGCCAGCCGTCCTGTTGCCGCAACCGAATATCAAGTGTAGCCGCCGGGCCCGTTTGCTGATGCAGCAGGTCTTCGTAGAGCAGCTTTTCGATCAGGCAATGGGTCAGCAGCGGCAGGATCTTCAGGCCGGCTGCATCTTCCTCCATTTCGACCGTATAGTGAAACCGTCCCGGGAACCGGGTCTGCTCCAGCCAAAGGTATTCTTCCAGCAGTTCCGCTTCATGGGCCGCGGTTATCGCCAGTTCGTCGCCATAACGGATCAGTTTCCTCAGAAACTTAGAAAACCGGGAAATATATTTCAAAGACACCTGCTTGTCCTCCTGCAGGATAAAATATTGAATCGAACTCAGGGAATTAAACAGAAAATGCGGGTTCATGCGGGCCTGCAGTATTTTCAGCTGCAGGAGCCGGTTCATTTTCCCGATCTGCAGGTTCTGATCACTGATCAGCCTGTTCTGAAGGGTGAGTTGGCGGTTCAGTTTATGCTTCATCCGAAACCTTCCCCAGATCAGCAATACAAATATCGAAAGGCAGACCAGGGCCAGCAATACCATTTGTTGCAGTGACTGCTGTTGCTCCAACTCCGCAGCCTGTTTCATGAACCGCTGCGTCACAATTTCCCGTTCCTTGGTCAGCAGATCGATATCCTTACTCCGGTCGCTGGTGGCTGGCGCATCGGAAACTTCCAGGATAATGTCGGAGACTTCCTCGCCCAGGTATTTGCGGATCAGCCCCGCAATCAGTGTTTTACATTCAGGTGCATTAAAATACTGCTGGATGGGTTCATCCCAGTCACTGATCTTCGGGTAAATGGCAGCAAACCCTTCCCGTCGCACATCAAAAAGGCGCTGCCGTTTTACTTTAATGCCCCGCTGCAGGGCTACCACATAAATACTCAGCGGCACATAGGCAATAGAGAACTTATTTCGGGCAACCTGGTTCAATACCGAATAATCGTCCTGCTTATCATGGGTAATGGGTAAATCCGGATAATACTGCCGGCGAAGCGCTTCAAGGTCCTGTTGCATGGTCGTGCCCGGCTGGGTAAAACCCTGCATCGAAGCAGCCAGTTCTTTAAATTTCCCGGGGTTGGTAAACAGGGGCACATCATTATGGCTCACCAGTACATTCAGATCCGGCATATAGGGCGGAGAAAACTTGACTTCATTTTTTCGCGCTTCGGTAATCGAATAGTAGGAGACCGCAAAAATACCGGGTTGAAGGGCATCTCTTACCTCTGGATAAATCTGATCAAAGCGTTCAAATTCCTTCCAGTTTAGCTGCAGGTCTACGCCATACCTGGATTGTACAAAGTCCCTGAAGCCTTCCATTAACTCATATTCCACGCCAATGAGCTGCCCCTTTTCATTTCGATATATAAAAGGCTCTATTTCATTCCAATAGACGGTGATGGATCCGGATTTACGCGCCGACACCGATTTCCAGTCGTCGGCATATGGTTGTGACCGAACCGCCTGAAAATAGCAGTAAAAAAAGCACATGACCAACAGAAACAAACGGCGCAGTAAAGACATCTGGTCCATATTTCCGTAAAGATCAATCAAAATTGACAAAAACCAGCTATCAATTAACAAAACCGGTCTTTGGGTTAACGAATGCCCCCTGCCCAATTTCAGGGCGGCAGGTTTGGTGGCGAGGCCGGTGTTACGGAAACCTGTGGACGGCCTGTAAAATAGGCACAACCAGTCCGGTATTTACAATCCTGCGGTTTATAGGCCCTGACCCAACCGGCACTAGTCCGATACCAGTCGGCCTTTGATCATCCAGATTTCGGAAGCTCCCGCACTATAGGCATTGGTACTGGTGACCGCAATAATGGTATCGTCAGATAGAACCGCGAGGCTGTTCCAGAGCCCGGATTTACCGAAGGGAACCTGAAACGGGAGGGTGCGGCCGGCAAATCCCCTGGCCAGACTGTCTCCTATCATGACATTCATGACGGCATTTTTCAACTTGTTGCCGGGACGGCCTTCTGTCGACTGAAAGGACAAAATAGTTTCACCGGTAGAAAGCTGTCTCAGATAGGGCGCACCGGCATATACTGAATCTCCCAGCGGTTCAGACAAAGCATAATAACGGTTGGGGCTGTCTGCCCTTACTGTTTTCGCCCAGTTTTCATCCAGGGTATTGGTGATAATAAAGGGTTTGAAGTTCCCCAGCCCATTATCCTCAATGGCTACGGCGATCCGCCGATTGCCCCGTAGCAACAAAGGAACCGGCATCCCGTCCCTTTTACCAGACCGAAAGCTGATCATCCGGGGTGCAGCCGACCAGCTAGATCCATTGTCTGTTGAGCGAATCATGGAAATATCCTGCTCATCTGACGCCGTGTATATGCCTTCATTGGCAAAATACAGCTGGATGGAGCCGTCCGGCAATTGAATGGCTGCCGGTTCCCAGCAACCGTTTTCAAACTGATAACCGGCAGTATATACTTCCCTGAAGGATCCCCAGGTTTTTCCGCGGTCGTGGCTGATAGCGATTCGGATGCCAAATCTGCGGGCGCTGTCCATCTCATGGGGACGGGGATTGTACATGAGCAGCAGGTCCTGATTCGCCAGTTGGAGGATTTCGGGGACAGCCATATGGATCCCCTTTTCTTGTCCCGCAATGATTCTGGCATCAGCCCAGGATTTACCGCTGTCAGTACTTTTAACCTGCCAGATGCTCCCGGCAGCTTCATACACGCAGATCAATTCCCTGTTATCGAGCTCGATCAGACGGGCATACCCGGCGAAAGCATGTCTGGCCGGTGGCCCTGCAATTTTTACAAGGCTGCCTGTATCCCATCGTATAGTTTTACTTTTTGCAAGCGTCAAATCCCGGGAAGACGTCCGGACAGCATCTGCGTAATCAAGAGCCTGGCCGGCAGCCGATGTTAAAAAAACAAAAAATAGTCCTGCGCTTACTATTGTCTTTGCTAAATAATGGTCGATCAAGACCTTTGATATATGCATAGCCTGAAATGACATTTTCCCTGCAAGGCTACTAAAATTAAACGAACCCGAATATAACCGGAGAAATATCACCGATAATATGTTTGGAATGCAGCATGAGATTTGGTATTCCAATTGCAGGATCCACCGCTATGCAACAAAATAGCCTCTCTTTTTAAAATAAACTACAAATCCCTCTCTGCATAACATGCGGTAGGCCCGATTTAACGTATATGAACTAACATCTGCTCCTAACCGGGCGGTCGATGTGGGCAACTTTTCCCCGCTTTTGTACTCACCCTTCAAAATAGCCTGCAACATACCCTCTTTAATCTGTAGGTAAAGAAAGGAGCCGGCATTTTTTCTATTTTCAAATTTCAATTGCAATAATACAGTATTATTAAATTAGTACTTGACATATCTGGATGCATCAGGTCTACAATCCGATCCTTAGTCGGGCGACTGATTGGTTAATCCGGCCTTATCCTTTACGGTGCGCTCTAAGATGATATACATGGGATCAAAACCTGATAAATATCCTACTGAAATAGCAGGTAATCCCAGTGACTGCTCCCATGCCCTATCGATAAGGGGATGATGTAGCGGGATTAAGTGGATTCGGGCTTGTGACCAACAAAATCAGAATTAGCTCCAACAACGGCAACGATTCGGCTATGGTGTAATCAAACGCATATAATAGACAGGACTGCTGGCAGCACCTGCTTTTGCCTGAATCTTTATCCGAATCTGCTGCTTACCTTGCAGCATTGGACCCGGAATCTCGTATAGCTCCTCAAAAAACCGTGATTGATTCCACCTGTTCGTATTGTCAACCGAAACCAGTTTCTGATCATCAATATAAATATCAAAGACTCTTTTGTTCCATTCTGCGCCCCAATATCTCACCATAAGTCCCAGTTGGCTGCGATTTCCGGTTGAAACTAAGTAACTGAAAAACCCTCCATCAGATGCTTCCCGAAATGCCTGATTCTGCAAATTGCCTATCCTGGATTTCCCAGAAAGAATCAGATGATCCGCTTCCGGTTGTTGTTCTCCAGGAATAACAAAGTCAACTGTCCTATGCTCCAGATCGATTCGTTCTTTTTCTGCAGCTGCTATTGAATCTTTATAACTACCGTATTGGTCAGGAGTCAAGGCCATCCAGTACATCATATAACGGGCATCATGGATTCTGAAAAATGGTTCCAGAACCAGGTTCGAATCATTCATTATTTTCTGATCAGCAAACCTAAATTGCAATGGTTTGCCTTTTATCGGAACAAGATGACCGGCAATACTTTCAACTGAGTCGTCAATCAAAACAGGGGCTTGATCAATTGGCAGTTTATCACCTCCCGGGATATGACTCCATCTGCCATCATCAGCAATTAACCCTTTAAGATCCTGAATGCCGGTCTTCGCTCCCAACAGCACGGGGCCGTGCATAAAAGCAATATACGCTTCCACATGAGGCAGGTGCTCAATGGTCGTCCGCATGGGTAAATGAATTTCAATTTTATCTCCCTTGCTCCAGTTTCGTTCAATACCGATATAAGAAGATGGCTTTTGCTTATATACAACCGGCTTCCCATTCACTAAAATTTTAAGGGCGTCTTTCTTTACCCAACCGGGATATCGAACCATCAGGGTAAACCTGGCCCGTCCACCAGTAATAACAAGGGTTGTTCTGTCCTCGTTGGGAAAAGAAGTCCGCTGTTCCAGGCTAATACCTAACGCATTCCAGCGAAGTTGAGATGCAATAAATAGGTTTAGAAATAAGGAATCATTCCGATGAGAATAGATTTGCTCGGCATATTTGCCATGATTCTCCATACCACTGCCTACGCAACACCACATCGCCTTATTCACTGAAGAATATACCCGGTAATGTCGCGGACGGGCAGGCGTAAAATATACAAAGCCACCGTGTACGGGATGCTGCGTGGAAAGTATATGATTATAGAGCGCTCTTTCATAAAAATCCATATAGCGGGCATCGGGCTGCATTCGAAACAAATCCTGAGATAGTTTCAGCATATTGTACGTATTGCAGCTTTCGGGTCCTTCGACATCATTTATAAAGTCTGTATTGGCTGCCGCCGCCGGAAAAAATTCTCTCCTGCTATTACCTCCATGAGCCAGCGACCGATTACCCGTTACGGTTTCCCAAAAAAACACGCTGGCCGTTTTATATTTCGGATCACCAGCCATTTCCCCTATTCGGGCAAAGCCAATGACTTTCGGCACCTGCGTATTTGCATGCAGGTTGTCAAGTTTATCGATTCCCCCGGATAAGGGGTCCAATAATTCATGATGAGAAAAGCGTTTGGCAACATTAAGGTATTCCGTGTTACCGGTCATTTGAAAGGCATCGACAAATATCTCATTCATTCCACCATGTTCACTGGCCAACATTAACTGCATCTGTTGATTCGACAAGCCTCGGGTCAAATTAACTGCCCATTCACAGAACTTTAAAAACAGCTGCCTGGCCTGTTCTTCACCAGCATACAACCATGCATCCCTCAAACCAGCATACATTTTGTGTACATTGTACCAGGGTACCCAAAATTTCCAGATCACATCTATGTCTCCGGCTTTTACTTTTGGCCACAGCTGATACCCGGCCGGCACGGCTCCCAGATATCCATTTGCCCAATCGGGATACCTGCTGGCATTGGCATCCTGGCAATCCTTCAATTCAGCAAGCATGTATTGCATCCGTTGCTTACATGCCAGATTTCCGGTAGCTGTATAGTTTATCGCTAATGCAGATAAATAATGACCGGCTATATGACCATCCAAACCCGCCCAATTAGGATAGCTGCTGGCCTTGGGTGGCAATCCTGCCTGTTTCCGGTATCCGGCCAGTAAACGATCCACATCATATTGTAAAAGCACCTTGATATTCAAATCACGCGCCTGTTGAAAAGGACCATTCAGCAAGCTGACATCACCTAATGCAAACGCATTGACATAAAAATCCTCCTGCCCCCTGCTGTCTTTGACAAAAAAACTGATACAGATACCCAACACGACCATCTTTCGCATAAAGCGTCTATTCAATGATAATGACCCGGCAGCGCAATTGAATGATATACGAAGTTTATTTCTCACTAACGGTGAATTTAAAAAAATCTACGTCCACAAAACCGCCTAAAGATCGGGTGGCATAATTAAAAATGGCAAATCTTGTGCCCATAAAAAATTTACGATAATCAAAAATCATTTTATACTCCGGCCCGATTTTCGTCCACTGCTTTCCGTCTGTACTATAGTAGAAGTTCGCATAATCCTTACCCAGTGTAAAGTCACCGTCTATTCTCAGATACACCAGGTCCTGTTGCAAGGCAATACGCGCAAGCTGTTCAGACTGCACATGGGTCACATCCTTGTCCTTATCGGAAAGTTCCACAATATTGGATGACATGGTCAGGTATTTACGCCCGGCTTCCATAGAAACAGCTAATATACCTGAATGCCCATTGAAAGCACTAAAGCCGGACACATCCCCCTCTTTCATCCCTGAGACATCCAACAATATTGAGCCGCTACATTGGGGTCCCATCATACGTTGGGTTATAGTATTCGGCGCTAAATACAAGTTAGGAACGACCCGTGAGGTGCTTAATCTTAAAAAACCGGGACGTTCTGTCAGCGACCAGGAACGGTTGACAGGATTATGGTTCCATTGCCAGTTTATTGCTAATTTGCTTCCTGAAAAGTCATCACTTTTCACAACCCGACTTCCGATGTCATATGGCTGTAAGGAGGTCGATGCATTCAAAGGCACTTTACCTTCTGCCGTCCCCAGCATGGGCCACCCGTCTACCCAGCGTACCCGCATTAATAATGGCACCCTGCCGACGCCATTCCGGTCCTGGAAAATCAACCCATACCAGTTGCCATAGATGTCGTCAATAATACAACCCTGAGCTGCAAAAGAAAATCCGGCAAATTCATCTTCCAGGATTACTTTCTTTTCATAGGGGCCGGTAATATTATCAGCCCTATAGCAAAGTTGCCGGCGGGGTTTTCCTCTGGGCCAGGATATCATCAGCAGATAGTACCTGCCCTTATACTTGATTACCTGATTGCCTTCCAGCAGACCGGTTTCTTCCGCGTCCTTTTTAAATATATCCTGGTTGATACCTCCTGGCTGAATGCCGGTAAGATCTTTTTTAAGCTCAATTACCCTGGTACCGGTAAATACGAAAGGGCGGTCATCGTCATCAAAAAACAATGAGGCATCATGAAAATGTGGTGTACGGGAGACGAGTTGCCATTTCTCCGTTTCCGGATCCGCAGTGGTATAAATATAGGCGCGGAATGGTTGATCATTTGGAGAAAACAAAACATAGTACTTTCCCTTATGATAACGGATAGAAGAAGCCCATTGCCCCCGGCCATATACCGTACCATTCAACAGGTTATACTTGGAATTATCTGAAAGGCTGTCAAAAACATAACTCACCGTTTCCCAATGCACCAGGTCCTTTGACTTCATAACAGGGGCGCCGGGCATCAGGTGCATCGTCGTACTAATTAAATAATAATCATTCTCATTTCGCACAACCGATAAATCCGGCATATCCGCCCAGATAACCGGATTTTTAAAGGATGTTGTGTCCCCCGGCGGTGATGGGACAGCCGAAACGGTACGGGAGGGCCCATTACATGCCGTGACCAGGGTCATACCCAACAAAATATACAACAGTTTACACATTATAACTTGTATTAGAATTTAATCACCACTAAGGATGAATGTCATTGCCTGAAGTGGCATATAGGCCGATTAAGGCACCCGTAAAACCTCCGGCAACATTCGTCGATAAGATATCGCCCGAGACGGTGCCCCCGAGGTTCTTAAAATCCGAGCCGTTGAAGGAATAATTAAAACTGTACCCATCCTCCTGATCAGCGACTACCTGCAGCCGTATGGGTTGCTTCACATCAATTTTCACATATCCGATAATTGAGGTTTTGGGCGGTACGCCGGGACTCGGGGGACCCTGCCGCCGTTGCTTTTCAGTTCTGGCAAGGACCAGTATTGCATCATTGCCTTTCCTGGTAACACCAAACACGTAGTTAAAGGATTCGCTCTGGTAGCAGGTAATCCCGGCGAGATCATCGGCTGATCGGGGTTGGTAAGACATCGTAACACTGCTCTCGAAACCAGCATGTTGCTGTCTGTGGAACAAAGCCGCTATTGGAGCCAGCGCTTTGATATTCTCTGTGTAAGGTTTAATGGCAACGCCCCCCTTGACCGATTGCACAATAAAAGACTCACGCGGCCCCCGCATGGCAATCCATCTGTAATCTAAAGCAGGCGCAGTAAAATTATCGGCAAACTTAAAATTACCATTGGGGAAATAATCATCCTGTCCGGTAAGATTCTTAGTTCCTTCAGGTAATTTTAATTTAGGTTGCATCGGAACCAATCCATTTTCAAACACGGGATAGGTACCGCTCCAGTCCACTGGAAGTATAAAAGTTTCCCGGCCGGTATTAACGCGGTCTTTGGCATTTGGCCGAATGCCCAGAAAAACTGCATAGTATTTGCCATCTTTACCTTCTACAAGATCAGCATGCCCCGCCCAGTCGATTCGATTTTTTCTATCTTTCGGAAAATACCTTTGGGTCAGGATTGGGTTATTAGGTGCCGGTTGGAACGGACCTTTGGGGCTATCGCTCATAAAAATAACCTCGCTGTGCCAATCACCGGTACCCCCCTCTGCGCACATCAAATAGTATTTTCCATTCTTCTTATACATATGTGGCCCTTCAATCCATATTGGCTGCTGCCGGATATCCACACCCCCGTTTACCAGTATAACATCCGTTCCGGGAATAATTTCATCCTTCCGGGTATCGTATTCCCAGAGTTTGATCACCCGGTGCCCATTATAAAGTTCTTTGCCGGGATCAGGGGCATCATTATGAACCAGATAGGCTTTACCATCATCATCAAAAAACAGGCATGGATCGATTCCATTGAATTTCAATTTTTTAACTTCACCCCAACCAATAAATGGATCCTTGGTTTTTACTACCATATTTCCAATACCACTGGCTATCTGGGTCGTAATCATATAAAATGTCTGGTTCTGCTTATTGTATTTAATGGAAGGCGCATAAATTCCCGCGGAAACACCGGCATTTTGAACTTTTAACTGAGATGGTCTGTCAAGAACATGGCCTATCTGCTTCCAGTTCACCAAATCGGTAGAGTGGAAAATGGGGACACCCGGAAACATGGAAAAAGAAGAATTCACCAGGAAATAATCGTCACCCCGGCGTACAATACTTGGATCCGGATAGCAGCCCTGTAGAATCGGGTTATAGAATTCGTCTGCATCCAACGGATTGTTGTTATATACCGCATCATTCCCCTTATATTCATAGTTGGTGAACAGGGGTGCCCCTCCAATCGCGGTTGAACGCTTCCTATTCTGGGCTGATAAATTGCTTAATGAACCAATTACCACAGCGAGCAATAACAAGACCGATCGGTTTCGATTTACCTTCATAATTAACATTTTTCTATTTTGTAACTTTCTATACGCATTTCTAAATTATACAACTACAGTTTCCACCAGGCTTACTAAGGTTTGACCTCCGCCCGGAACAGAAGAACTCAGTGCTTTGATGCATTTGTCCTGAACAACATAGGTGCCAGTTGCGCCAGGCTTCTCCGCCAGGTTAAAAATTCATGCCCCGTACCTTCTGAAATATAGGAAACAACATTAAATCCGTCGGCTTTCAGGTTTCTGACCGCATTATTTAAACCTTCTACATTCTCTTTACTACCGCAGCTTAAAAACACCAGTTCCGGAGTTAATTTCGCTGATTTTAATTCCGCAGGTGTATATACACCGCCGCTCAATAACCCGTAATATGAAAAAATACCCGGGCTGGTCAGCGAAATCATTTTTGTTTCCATTCCGCCCATTGAGAGTCCCGCCAGCGCTCGGTTGGATGGATCTGCCAAAGTACGAAACCGGCCATCTACATAGGGAATTAATTCTTTTGTCAATACTGTTCTGAATGAATCTATCTTGAACTCACGAATGAAACCCCATTTGATCTCATTGGTCATGCCGTAAGTCATCACAACAATGAATGGCTTCACCTTTCCGGCAGCGATCAGGTTGTCCATAATTAAATTGACAAAGCCCTGATTGATCCAGGCGGTTTCATCTTCGCCCCAACCATGCTGCAAATATAATACTGGAAAACGCCGATTATTATCGTCTTCATATCCCGGGGGAGTATAGACATAGGCCCTGCGTGAAGTATATGTACTCGGTGAGGGAAACAGCACCTGCGTTACATGACCATGCGGAACGTCTTTCAAGCTGTAGAAATCCCGGTCAGAAGCGGGGATCTCAATTCCACTCTCCAATCGTGCGGAGCTAAAAAAGCTTCGCGCTCCGGGATCATTGAACCGACCACCATCTACTATTACATGATAATAATGGAATCCTTCGTCCAGCGGACCTGAGGTTGTGCCGGTAAAAAAACCTTCGGCGTCTTTTCTAAGAACAGTTCCACCGTGGCCGCCCAATCCCAAACTAACTTTGACACTATCCGCATTAGGGGCGAATATCCTAAATCTCGCATAACCCTGAGAATTAACCTGTGGAAATTGCGCGTGAGGCTGATTCAGTATGGAAGGTTCAAAGTCCTGTTTTATCCCCTGAGCCAGGGTCGCATAGGTAAACAAGATAGCGACCATCATAAAAGACTGATATCTGATATTCATAATTTGGCGTTGTATTAAAATAAACATTTACTTAAATAATTGTGTGGCGTATTCCCGCAGGCATCTGCGCCATGTAAGCCATTCATGTGAAGTGCCCTGAGATTCGAAGTAGGTATAACGGATATCCGCATTGTCCAGCATGGTCCTAAAAGCACCTATGGAAGCTGGAAAAGGATCTGGTTCTTTGGTGCCCGCCCCCAACCAGAAAAGCCGGATCTTACTATTGACCGCCTTCGCATCGGCAAAAGCGCCCTGCATAAATATATCCCGATCAATCGGAGTTGTATTCGGATAATTTGATGTTCCGCTAAAGGCGCCGATCCAGGAAAATGTATCAAGATGCTTCATGGCAATCTGTATGGTCTGGTTGGCCCCCATAGAAAGACCTGCAATCGCACGGCTATGACGGTTGTTAATCGTTCGAAACGAAGCATCCACCATTGGAATAACCTCGTTGATCAGCACTTTTTCAAAAGGAAACGGGCCTGTAGGTGCAGATGTCGCTCCAGAACCTGCCAGTTGCGCGTATCCATTCTCCATTACAATTATCATTGGGACCGCTTTGTCCATGGCAATAAGGTTGTCCAAGATAAGATTTACCTTTCCCTGAACTGACCATCCGGTCTCGTTCTCGCCACTGCCATGCAATAAATATAAAACCGGATACCGGGTGGCACTATTTTGGTCATAACCCGGCGGTGTATATACCATACGGCGGCGCCAGCTATCGGTAAGTCTGGAAAAGTATACCTGTTGCCGGATCTGACCATGGGCAATATTTTTGAGCGCATAAAAATCCCGATCTTTCGCAGGCACTTCAACACCGCTACCCCAGCGCCCGGCGCCGTAAAATATCAAACTACCCGGATCCGGCATTGGAACACCGTTCACCAGCAATTGATAATAATGAAATCCCTGGTCCTGTGGGTCGGATTCTCCTAACCAGAAACCTTTCTCATCTTTTACCATATCATATCTCTTTCCGCCGATATCCAGTTGCACCCGATCAGCCGCTGGTGCCTGTATTCCGGTGCGCACGCTGCCCTCGGCGCTGACCTGGGGAAACCGGCTGCCAGGCTGCGCGGTTGGAGATATATCAAAACCATCATCATTCCCGATTTGTGGATAACAGAGACCGCCGGTAAGTAAACAAAAAAACAGTATAAACGGCATCTTCAAACTGCTTCGCATCTTCCTATTCATAAAAAATATTTTACATGTTTAATTTTCATCACTCAGGCTGCTGACCTCCCGGCTTATTAATATTTACACGCGGCTTGACTGACATTTTCCGGTACGCAGCAAAACTGGAAGGGTCTACCTTCTTAAAAAGCAGTTGGGAATACATATACAGTCCATTCTTCCACACCTTAAAATCATGCCCTCCGGGTTCAATAAAATAAATATGAGGCACAGTTTTTTCCTTCAGATAGTCATGCGTACGCCGACTGAATGAAATCAGTCCATCACTGGCACCACAGGAAATAAACAGCAGTTTCAGATTTTCTCGTGCCTGGTCAGGATCGGGCAAAAGCTGCTGCGGAGGCCTGGTATTCGGCGCCGAGGAAAACCCGGCCACCCAGGCAAACAGATTTAAATTACCCAAACCAAAATTCAGGGACTGTCCTCCTCCCATGGAAAGTCCGGCTATCGCCCGAAAACGGCGATCCGATTTTACCGGATAAGTTTTCTCAATAAAAGGTATCAGGTCATCGATCAGGTCCCTTTCAAATTTCGAAAAAGCCTGCACCTTTTCCGGAGCCATGATATTGCCGACCGCTCTGTCATCTTTCATTGCGCGCCCATTTGGCATAACGATGATCATGGGCTCCGCTTTGGCGTCAGCATACAAATTATCCATTATGATTTGAGGGGTCCCTCCGTTGAGCCATTCCTTCTCATCACCACCTATACCATGCAGCAGATAAAGTACCGGATAAGTTTTGGTTTTCGAGAACCCGGGGGGTGTATAAACCGTGGCCTGTCTATCGTTACCTACGGTTTCGGACCAATACCGGATCGTCTCAATTTTTCCGTGTTTTATACCGCTGCGTAACTGATCAAAGCCTTCAGCTGCGGGCTGTATTACCTTTTGAGCTGCCAAGGGGAAAAAGGCCAGGGTTGCACAAACTAAAGTCAAGACATGTTTCATATTAACTTGATTTCTGAGTTTTACTTATATATAGCCGAAGGCTATCTTTTCGCCAACCTGCAGACTTATAGCAAGCCGGTATTCAACTTTTCAAAACAGAACGGGTTCCTGGCATCATGAGAACTGCTCATAAGCAGCCATCCAGTAATCAAAATGCAAAATATCTGCTGCAGCTTTGCCGCGGAAAACAAAACAAATATCCCTGATACCGGTAAGTGCCCGCACCGGCATACTACAGATAGCCCAATGGTCGGAGCCGCCGGTATTAGGTACTGACACAGTGCCGATCAGGGGACCGTCCACACTGTTTAAACGCATTTCGATTTCGACATGGCTATTATGGCTGGTTGCCGCACGTAACTTAATTACAGATGCGCCCGTCTTGCCAAAATCGACAGATCGTACTTTGGTATAAGCCCCGTCCCCGACCGCAGTTATAAAAACCCCTGCTTCCTGACTAAATGCGGTTATCACATGCTCGGAAAATGAAATGGTCTCCGCCTCAGTTTTCTGATACGGGTTCAACGGGACCAAAGCCGCGGCTATCCCCGGCTTCATTTTCATCGGTATAATCGCACCGTCCTTATTAAATTTCATTTCCTGTACACAAATAGACCTGGTAAAACCGCTGCCACCGGGTAGCGCTCCATTATGATAGAATAAATACGATTTTCCGTTAAAGTCAATCAATCCGGGATGATTAGTAAAACTTCGGCCCTCCGGTGGCATGATCATTCCGCCATACTTCCAGGGTCCTGCCGGGCTGCTGCTTGTCGAATAACCCAAATGCTCCGGGATGGGCCCTCCAGCCCAGAGCAAATAGTATAAATCCTTTCTCTTGTACAGCCAGGGCCCTTCTTCATATAGGGTGGGACGTTCGTTAATGTTGCCCGCTCTGCTGCCAAATGCGGTAGCTTGCATGGGTAAACGAACGACTTCGCCTGAATAACTGATCATATCCTCATTCAGTTTTACAAATTTACAATCCGGGTTACCCCAATAGAGATAGGCCGCTCCGTTGGCATCCACGAATGCCGTCGGATCTATATCGCCCCGTTCTGTTTGTACCAGCGGCTTTCCCAGGGGATCATAAAACGGACCAAAGGGAGAGGTAGCGACAGCAACGCCAATAGCGGGCCGATTATTAAACCTTGAAGTCAAAGTCACATAAAAGTAAAACTTACCATTGCGTTCTATGCATTGAGCAGCCCATGCATCACCCTTTGCCCAACCAAACATTTTGTAATCCAAAACAGCACCATGGTCTGTCCAGTTAACCATATCCGCGGTACTGTACAAACGCCATTTATTCATCGTAAACCAGGTTGAGTTATCCTCATCCTGCCCGGTATAGAGATAAACCCGCTGCCCGTAAACCAGGGGCGCAGGATCAGCAGTATATGAAGTCTGTATGATAGGATTCTGTCCCACAGCGGTGTGAAATAAGAACAACAACCCAAAAATCAATGTACTAACGGGGTTCTTCATAACCAAATCATTTTTTTGTTACCCAATGGAAGCTTATTAATGATTAAATTGCCACCAGTCGAAGTTAGACAGCCTTCGAATTGCCGTAAGATTATTGGCATTAAAATAGAATACCAGATCCTGCACACCTTGTACAGGCTGCAATAAATCCAATGTGAAAGTTTTCCATTGATCCCATCCGCCGGTAGCCTTTAATTCAATGGTCGCCAGTTTCCTGCCTCCAATACTATCTATATAGACCTCAAGGAAACCACCATTGATCGCTGAAGCGAGGCTGGCAGAAAAAGTCCGGGGAGGAGTATCCCCAAAATCCACCCGACGGACTTTGATGGAGGATTTAACATGTGTATCTGTTACATAAACATTCCCCAATCGGTCCTGTTCAGTTTTACATTTGGTGGCCCAGGCAATAGTTTCTGCCTGTGTCCGGTTATAGGGATCCAGGGTTCCAATAGGCGCAACACCCTCCTTGGTCATACTTATGCGGGGAATTGTCCCATCTTCATTGTAAGAAAAACGCTCAATGGCTGTAGCTCTTCCATAACTGCCACCTCCTGGTAACAAACCGGTATGGTAAAACAAGTAGGATTGTCCGTGGAAGTCCACAACGCCGGCGTGATGCGTAAAGCTATTGGTGGCCTGGTCGACCATGATCCGGCCTTTGTACTTCCAGGGCCCTACCGGCGATTTACTCATCGAATAGGAAAGGCATTCGCCCCCCTTTTCAAAACCAGCAAATAAGAGATAATAATTGTCCTTTCGCTTATACAGCCAGGGGCCTTCAACATATACATCTTTGGGAGCGATGGTGCTGTCTGGCTCGCCCGCCGGTGCATTCCTGGGCCGTCTAACGCCTCCAAAAGCTTCGGCAGTTTGCGGTATTTCCACGATATCACCGGAATAGGAAATCATATCCTGATTGAGCTTTACATAAAATAGCGATCCATTTCCCCAGTACAAATAGGCCTGGCCGTCATCATCAATATACGGGCTGGGATCTATGTTGGACCAACTGCCATTGGCAATCAATGGCTTACCCAACGCATCTTTAAAAGGCCCGGTAGGCATGTCCGCTACTGCTACTCCGATAGCCATCCCGTTATGAAGCGTCTGAAGACAGACGTACCAATAAAACTTTCCGCCCCTTTCTATACATTGCGAAGCCCATGCACGGTCTACAGCCCAGGAAAAAGTTTCAATTGAAATGGGCACGCCATGATCGGTCCAGTTGATCATATCCTGTGACGAAAAAGTCCGCCACCGAGTCATGCTGTAAAAACCGAGGCCTGGCACATCATCACCCGTATAGACATAAATCCGATCTTTATACACCATTGGAGCAGGATCCGGCGTATAACTGGTCTGAATGATGGGATTTTGTGCATGGCCGGCAAATAGAAAATATCCGAGCACAGAAAATAATACCAAAAACTTCTTCATAATTATAATCTTAAAAAATACTTGTTGATACCCGACTTTTACAGACGCATACCATTTATTCGCTAACCGAAGCGCAATTGTATGGTACGATCCCACCCTACTGACGCTGATTCACTCAACCGACATTTATGGCAGCCGGCGATAAGGCCCCTGCTTACCGTCATTTGCCCGCCTTATTTAAAAGGGCCCCGGCCGCCGCTTTATACGCTGACTTTCTGACAAAATTCTCAGTCCAAAGTCCCACAGGTTCACCTGCACGCCAACCAGATTCAGCGGGACTATCGGTGGGGCTCCATATAGTTATGCCATAACGTTGTTCGGACGGTATCAAATCAAAGTACTGTTCAATTACGTACTTATACATCTCCGCCTGGGCTTCATACTGAGCTGGCGTTGCGTCCGCTGTCTTTGTACCGTTACCCAGTCCAATATCCAGTTCAGAAACTTTGATAAGTTTGCCCGTAGCGGCTAGCAATTTAAAATGAGCTGCAATATTCTCTTTGTTTGTATTTATATCAATATGCATTTGCGTACCGATACCATCCACCTGAACGCCCTTAGTTTCTATATAGTCGACATAGGCTATAATACCTTTGCACTTCTCTAAATTGTACTCAAGATTATAATCATTAATAAACAAAGTATCCTTGGGATTACCATATTTTCTGGCAAACCGGATTGCCTTCACTGCATAATCTTTACCCAGATAATCCTGCCAGTAAAATTCATCCGAATTCATAGCTGCTTTCCCAATACCGGTTTTCAGTTCAAATGGTCTGCCATCATCCATGGGCTCATTTACTATATCCCAGGCAGTGACATGCCCTTTAGCTACTTCCATCATGCCCTTGATCCAATCCTCCATAGCAGCGGTGATTATAGAATCCTTTTGTTGGGGAGTTTTCTCAATGATCTGATCTTTTGCACCACCGTAACCTTCTCCCTCAGCTGACAAAAACCGCGTCGAATTATTCCCCCATCCGGTCCAGCTGTTCATTCCGGTTTCGAAATCTCCACCTGGAATTACACTGGCATTACTTCCTGCAGGCGTCAGGGTGACATTATCTATATACACCGTACCTTCAAAATCTCCAAAACTAATAACCAATCTGTTTCGGTCCGCCTTATTGGTTGTGGCCTTCAATTCATATTCCTGCCAGGCAGGACTAACTGCAAAAGTCCCAAAACTGTTAGAAGAATAATCCGACGAGGACTGCATTTCTGCTCTTATGGTTCCGGCAATATTTGCTTTGGCTGCAAACTTCAACACATACTCCTGGTTATTCTGTAACGCCGGTACATCATAGGCAACCTGTGCTTCCCAAAAATTAACAGCCGAAGGATTTGAAAAACCATAGGCATAGCCAGCATTCCCGCTTCCCTTTTCGTTATACTTCTTCAGTGATATATTGTCAAAATAATAGCTGGTGGCAGTTTTTCCAAGATTAAAAGCTATGGCACCAGCGGAGGCCATATCCGAAGTAATGGTAATCTGTTTTTTGTAGGTTGACCAGGTCACTGAGGATGCAATAGATCCGAAAAAGTCCCAATATTTATAAGAATAGGGCACGACATGCGCCTGCGTGCTAAATGTCGCCGGTGCATCTGACCGGACATCAACACTGAATTCGTATTGTTCTCCGATTTGTACCGCCGGTGAAAACTTTATAAAAAACTGAGCATCCCAATCATTTTCACGGACTTCCGCATTGGTTATTTTCAAAGCCCGTCCGGAGCCTCCGGCACCCTGTCCCGATGGCGTAAATGAAATTACGGCATTGGCATTTGATTCAAAATTGGCGGCAGCATCCGTTTCAAAATCAGCCTGAGTCACGATATCCCAGGTAGGCAAACTGGTCCCGGGTATTATTATGGGATCAATTAGTTTGTTGAGATAGGATGCATTCTGATTGGCATGCCAGCAGAGCGTATGACCATAAACACGCATCCCTGCCGTCTGCGCCAAATCCAACAAACTTTTAACACCCTCAAGGTTCAGACGCCCATCTCCCTGCACCACAGCCCCGTGTTTCATTTCATAGCCTAATACAATTTCATCAAAATTCCTGTTCGCCAATCTGAAAATAACATCCTTATTCACATAGGGTGTCAGGGAAAGCGCCACCCCTAATTTGAAATAAGGATTAGTGGAACGGTTGATGAAACTTTTCAAAGGGGCATAGGAATCAATATCTTCTTGAACCAGGAGGCTTTCCGGCTTATTTACAGCAAACTGGCTTGCTTCAAATTTGGCACAAGATCCGATTCCTACCAAAAGACAGAGTGCGCCAACAAATATTTTACAGTTTCTCATAATTCTCAATTCTAAGCGTTAATAATTATTTGTCCACAGGCGTAAAAGTCTCCATTGTGACCGTACGGTCACGCATTACCAGTGTATCACTGGTTATGACATGAAACGAAGCAGCGTCGATTTCATAGGACAGATACAAGGCATCCCTGTCTTTACTCCCCCAGCTATTCTTTTCACCTCGTTTTATAAAACTGCCTGTCCCTTGCGCTGTAACATCGCTCGTACCGGAGCTAACGGTGCAATTTCCATTCGCGTCAAATTTCAAAATCAACCTGATATAAACATTATTCCCGTCTTTGTCCCTGACAACTACGGGAAAGGCCAATTCCGACATGGATACCGTAGTAAGTAAATTCACTTCATCCTTTTCCACGTATTGTGCGTGACGGGTAACGGTGGTCTGGTAAGGTGTGGCAACATTCTTTATCGTAAGCATATCTTTCCCCCGGCGCAGGTAATTACCATGCCAGGGATTAATATACTTTAAGCCATATAATATATAGTCCTTTCCGGCAAGTATACTGTCTGCATGCAATACCCCAGTCATCCGCAACGGAATGACATAGGTATTCTTGATAGAATTAGGATCTGCGAAGAACGCGTCAGTAAGTTGGACTTCAACGCCCCCTGAAACAGTACCTGCGGGAATCTTAATTATATTGGTCTGGAGCGAATAGTAGTTGGCAGGCATCGGAATGATATCCCCCTTTCCCGCACCGAAAAGCTTGCCTGTCGTCAGGGAATTATCCACTTCAACTGAAATCATCACATCTTCGGGGCTGGAATAGACCCCACCCGTCGCTGCATAAATCTCACATTTATGCGCATTGTCAAGATCCGTATTTACATTCTGATCTTCACCTAATGTAATGGTGCGCACCGGACCCTGATAAGCAAAATACACAGTTTGGTATTTGAAGTTGGGAAACGACCTGTCTTTATTGGTACAAGCCAGCCCCAGGCAAGCCAGCAATACATAACAAATGGATATTCTCATTTTAAATAATTTCATGTAAACTTTATTTTTCAGACACCATATACATTTACCAGCCCTTATTCTGTTGCAGTGCCGGAAACTTTAGTATTTCGGAATACGGTATAGGTCCATAGATCATATAGCTTTGATACAGCCGATCCTCTACAGTGATTTTGGAATAGCTATTGTTCTGTATGCTTATACCATGAACAGGATCATTTAATTTTGCGTCCCAGCGCCGTAAATCCCAGAACCGATGTCCTTCAAAACATAATTCCAGCCGGCGTTCATTTCTAATCAGCGACCGCATTGCCTGCTGATCACCTTTGATGGATTCCAGATAAGCATCTCCGTTATCCACTCCAATACCTGCCCTTTTCCGGATGAGCCTGATCACATCATAGGCGGAATAAGCGTTTCCGCCATTACCCAGGGGGCCCCATGCCTCGTTGGCTGCTTCAGCATATGCCAGGAAAATCTCTGTGTACCGGATATGAGGTTTGTAGTGACGCTGTCCACTGGGGGACGTGGGATTCAGGTTCACATCCTGGCGCAGCAGTTTGCGCAGATAATATCCGGTTCTGGTCGAAGTTTCCACTTTATTCAATCCGTCATTGGTTGAAGCATCAGCAGCCGAGTTAATAACCGTATTATTTACACCCGCCGTGCTTCCGTTTATCAACACAAATAGTTTCAGACGGGGATCCCGGTTCGCATACGGATCATTTTCACTATATCCGCTGGAAGCTTCCCCGATAGGAAATCCGTTGTTCATCGGAAAAGCATCTACCAGATCCTGTGTGGGATTTATTCGTCCGTCTCCAAAAAGTGTAGGAGGAAAATTCGAAGCCTCCAGGCTATTGCTGTTATCCGAATAATTATTCCTCCATAAAATTTCCGGAGGATTGGTTCCATCTTTTAAATTAGCAATTTCAGCACTATTAGAATACCAGGTAAGTCCGTTGGCCGCCAGACTACCGATCCCTCCTTTCAAATCAATTACATCCGCAGCATAGTTGGCAGCATCCGCCCAGGTAACGCCACTTTCGGAACTAAATGCAGGGCTCGCGGCCATCAGTGCGGCCCTGGCCTTTATGCCCCTGACAATGCGCTCCGTCATGAGCCCTCCAAATGCCGCCCCGAATACCCTGTTGTATTGAACCGTCGAAATATTTCCAAACTTCGGCGGCACCGAACTCCCATCGGCCAGGTCGACATAATCCAAAGGAAGCAGCAACATGGCCGAATCAAGGTCCTTATACATTTGGTCGATACATTGTTTGAAAGTGGCCCGAGGCTGATTAAAGTCGGACTGTGGTGTTTGTGAGGATAAAAAAATGGGGACGCCCAAAAACGAACCCTGCTCCGATATGCCGCCATGTGCCTGCAGCAGATGATACATAAAAAGCCCTCTCAGTGCATAAGCTTCTCCGCGTATGCGCTGCGCAAACAAATGACTGGCTGTCTCATCATTTACCCATTTCACTTTATTGACCTCTTCCAGCATAATATTGATATACTGTATGGCAGCAAAACTGTTCTGCCATTGATTAATCATATTATTATTAGCAGCCGTCCATTGGCCCGTAGCCAATTTTAAATAGCCATTATTCCTGTCATTGGTTACAGCGTCATCGGTAGCTACATCATTAAAAGACCAACCGTTGGTCGGAATACGATTGTAGCCGTTCAGCAGGATCCCGAAGGGGAATCGGGCATCACCCGGGATATAGGCATTGGGATCCAACTGGCGGTTATTTTCTATCTCTGGTTCCAGAAGATCTTTCCCACAGGAGCTAAGTGCTACAATTATAAATGCCAGAATGATCAGTATATTCTTATTCATAATCTCTTGATTTACTAAAACTTAAGACGTCTGTTTAAAAAGAAGCTTTAATGCCAATACTATAGAATCTGGTTTGTGGAGCACTGCCAATACTCAATTCCAAAATATCCCTGTTGGGTCCCAGTGTCACAAGATTTGATCCGTTAATATATACCCCAAGCCCACGCAGGAAGCTTCCGGATTGTAGTAATTGATTGAAATCATAAGACAGCTGTATTCTTGCCAAATCGAATCTTTTGGTACTGTACATCCAGAAATCCGAAGCACGAAAATTATTATCCGCACTGGTTGTAGTGAGTCTTGGATAAGTGGCTGTTGCTTTTGTAGTTTCAGTCCAACGGTTTCTAACGATTTCTGAATATTTGTCCTCACCATCCACCCAGAAAAAGCTGTTGTTTTTCATACCATATGCACCGGACCTGAGAACACCCATCATAAAAAAGCTGAAACGCTTCCAGGTAGCCGTTAGATGCGCTCCTGTGGTAAATGGGGCGCCGAACCAGCCGCCCTTTCCCAGATAGATTTCATCGCGCTGATCAATGATCCCGTCTGCGTTCTGATCCTTATACCTGATATCGCCGGGCTTGACCTGACCAAAGGTCTGCCTGGGAGCGTTCTCAATTTCAGCCAGGTCTTTAAAAAATCCCAGATTCTCCAGTCCCCAGATACCATCCAAAACCTTGTCTTTCCGATACTGATAGTCGTCTTCGTATACTTCAGCACGCCTGGTAGCTTTTGTCGTATAGTAAGTTCCGTTTATCCCCAACTGCCAATCTACCTGCCCGGTACGTTTCTTAAGTACTATTCCAAACTCTCCGCCGGTTCTTTTGTCATTATTATAGTTGACAAAGGGTATAAAGGAGGATTCGGGCCAGCCTGTGCTGAAGTAGGATGGGTATAATACGGAGGATTGCACAATATTACCAGTAATCTTATCGGTAAAGAAACCAGCATTGAGGGTTAACAGATGATTGAAGAAAGATCCCTCGAAACCAAAGCTTATTTCTTCCCGTTTCGGAAACTTCATATTTGGATTATTGCCTCTTCTGGATTCCGTCGCCTGAATACCCGTACCATCCTTCCACCCGTACCAGGCGCCGGTAGTCGTATAATATCCCTGGTACATATAGTATTCCGGAATATCAAGATCCGTATGTAGAATTCCGGCCGATGCAAACAGTTTTAAGTCATCAATGAAGGAGCTATTTTCCAGAAACCTTTCTTTGCTAATCCGCCAGCCAATGGAAACAGTAGGTGAAAGGGCATTGCGGTTTCCTTCCGGCAATCTGGCAGAATGCACCATCGCCCCCGTAAAATCGATGTAATATTTCTGTAAGTAGTCATAACCCAGCTGTAACCCCAAATTGGCGTTACCCACTTTATGATACAGCTGTGCTTCTGAGCGTAAAAAACCATTCGCCAGTAATAAACCGCTCACATGGTGTTTACTGTTAAACGTATTATCATAGCTGAAAAACCCCGAAAGTGCAATCGTTTGCCGGTACCAGTTGCCACTTATACTTTGCGTCCCGGATGTGGCATCCTGACCATATTTTGTTAAACTGCTGATCAGGTCTTTACCAGAATAACTATTCCAAACAGGCGCGTAGGTAGCAAAAGTATTATTATAAGATAAACTGTAGGCAGTAGCATAATCTACCGCAAAGTTTGTTTGGAATTTCAGCCCCTTCAACACATTACGTAAATCTGCCCCCATACCGGTATTAAACTGAAACTGCCGGCTTACGTACTGATTATAGCCACCGGCATAAACGGCTGCAATCGCATTAGTAGGGTCCAACTGACTGCCCCCAAGAAGATACTTACCCTCAATGATATGATTACTATTGCTAAGCAATAGTTGCGATGCATCATCATCGGGCTCTATCATAGAAAGCGGTAACAGCGGAGTAAACCGATGCGGTCTCATAGTGGCCGCTGCACCCCAATAATCTGTATTTACGCCTTTTCCCGTGTAAAAGGTTGCAGATGCGTCAACAGAACTTGTGATATAGCGCCCCAGGTTTATATCAATATTACCCCTGACACTAAATCTGCCGTTCCGGTCATTATTCTTTGCCTGTCCGAAATCAAGGAAGGAGCCTCCGGTATAATAATTAATATTTGTATAGTAGCGGGCTTTGTCATTCCCGCCTGAAATTTCGGCTGTGGCATCAAATCGGGTAAATGCCTTTTTTAAATAGGTTTCTGAATAGTAATCCACATTCGGATAACGATACGGATTGGTACCCGCGGCATGCAGATAGATTGTTTCTTCAGAATACAAATCCGTAAGGCCATCGTTCCGACGCGCTTCATTGTAAAGGGTCATATACTCTGCCGAACCCAAATACCGGGGAAACGATTTTGCGGCATGGATCCCGGAGTTTACCTGAATATCGACCTGGTGCTTACCTGCCCTGCCCCTTTTTGTAATAATATTGATCACACCTTTTGCTGCACGGCTACCATAAAGTGCAATGGCGGACGCACTTTTCAAAAAGGAAATTTCCTCAATTTCGGTCGGCATTACATTATTAGCGTCCCGGGGTACGCCGTCAACCATAGTAAGTGCCTCGCCCATGGCCCAGTTGGTGCCATTATATCCGGGAACAAAAATTTCCATATTATCGAGACTGTACTGTGAATAATTTTTATGTATAATATCCGACACCCTGACTGATGACACCCCACCCAGTAGATCTTCCATAGCAACAGATCGGAATGCCACCTGGACTGCTTCGTTTCCATTAGGCTGCAAAATAATTTCAGTAATGGACGAGGATACATTCAGGTAGGTCGTTTTATAGTTATCCGCACTAATGATCAGCTCCGAATCTGTATCGGCTTCCAGTTCAAACCAACCTTCTTTATCGGATACTGTACTGCTGCCTTGCTCGCCCAAATGCTGTACCAGGACACCTGCAATCGGCAACCCCTTATCATCTTTTATCTGCGCCCGGATATTTACAACAGTATGTTGCGCCATCAGCCAGGCCGGGGAAAAAATAAATACGACACATAGTATCCATACTATATTTTTATACTTCATTAGTTTCAAGTTTTTTGTTACTCGATCTTTATAGATTGGTGGATTTTTTACCATCCCGGGTTTTGTTTAAATTCTGGATACATGTTGGTTTCTTTGGTTTTAAGCGGAAGCCAGTAATGTTTCTCAGTAAAATTCCTTTTTAACAGTACCTTTTCGCGTAAATTCAGTACACGGTTTTCCTTAGGATCGGCAGCAAAATTTAAAGATGCCGCCCGGTCGAAAAACAGTCCGGTTTTTAATGTATAAGGGGACTCAGTCAGCAAAAGCCAGCGACGTAAATCATTGAAACGGTGGCCCTCGAAGGCAAGCTCTACGGCTCTTTCCCTTCTCAATTCACTTCTAAATCCGACAGCGGTAAGAAAGGCTGCATCCACATGACCTACGCCGGCGCGGTCTCTTACAAAATTTACGGCATCTACTGCGGTTTTGTCGTAAGAAGCTGCCTTTCCGGATGGGGCACCATATCCTTCTGAGGCGGCTTCGGCGTACATCAGATATATGTCGGCCAAACGCATATAGGGAAGATGTATATTAAGCGCACGGTCATAACTATAGCCCTGATCATATTTATTGGCGGTTCTGGGAATAAATTTATACAGCAGATAGCCGGTTCGGCTCCCTGTGGCAATGTTGCGGTAACTGCCTATGCCTGGTGAGGCCGGACCCGGACTGCCATTACTGCCATCATGGTATAAATTGGCATAACGATTAACTTCTTCATTCGCAGGCATGGTACCTGCAATACATTTAACACCATCGAAAACGATATCATTATAAAAACGCGGATCGCGACCTTTCCAGGGATACTGAGGGTCATAACCTGAATGCGGATCAGCTATAGCTGCATCCCCGGCCGCATTGATTGGCAAGCCATTTGCCATCCCATATAAATCAACGTAATTGGCAGTTGGCACAAACTTAACATCGCCGCCTTCAATGATCGCCGGCTGATACTGTTTACTGGTCCCCCAGTTGGAACCATTCGCACCGTAATAAGGGCCGCGAAATATCGCCTCCGTACTTCCCGGAATCGCCCAATTCTGTCCCATGGTATAAAAATTCGTATAATACTGCTCAAAGGGGACCAGTGTATAGGGTGCTTCACCGGATTCGCAGTACCTGAGCAGTTCCGCAAATGCATCTGCAGCCTTCTTGCAATACTCCGTATTATAGGTCTTGGTTCCCCCAGACTCATAATTCATTAGCGGGCTGCCGGCCCATAAATAATTCTTCCCCAGGTAGCCCAGGGCCATAATTTTATTTATTCTTAATTGATTTTTCCCCAGGGTTCTTTTTCCGGCAGTCGTATTGTCCCAATTTATTGGCAACAGATCAGCAGCTTGTCTGAAATCACTGGCCGCTTTATCAGCGCACTCCTGATATTTTAATCTGGGTAATGTTAGTTTTTCATCGCTGGGTAACACATAATCAATATAAGGCAACCCTCCAAAATACTGAATGAACATAAAATGAAACCATCCCCTGAAAAACAACAGTTGTCCCTTAATAAGGTCTTTTTCTTCCTGGGTAGCATCCTGCATCTTATCCAGGTTTTCCAACCCCATATTGCATTTGCGTATACCATACCAGCCCAGCCCCCACAAAGATTTTGAAAACCGATCATCGTTGGTACTGTTATTGTTTCTATCCATCCAGCCCGCCTGCCAGCCATCAAACTCCCGTTGCCAGCCCCAAAAATTTCCGTTATCGATTTTTACTACAAAATGAAAGTCAAGGGCTGCTGATTGGATTTCGTCCTCGCCCCAATTCCAGGAATTGGTCCAGTATCCGTTTGAAAAATCCGGAATACAATGGTATAGTTCCTCGGTATATCCCTGAAAATTTATAAAATTCTTAAACGCTTCTTCCTGCGATACAATTGAATCCGGCTCCCGATCCAGGTATTTGGAACATCCTGACGAAATTATTAATCCTGTAAATGTCAGAACTGCAAGCATCCTATTTATATTCCTCATCATGATAATATTATTTAGAAAGTAATGTTAGCACCCAAATTAAATCTGCGAAATGTGGGGTAGGCCCCCTGCGTAGGAACGCCGGATCCACCAAAATTCGATTCTCGGTCATCCGGCATCTTAGTCCAGACCAACAGGTTATTCCCATTGAGATAGATTCTTAAACTCTGCAGCCCTAATCTTTTAATTAATCCGAAACCGTTGTCAAACCGATAAGACAGTTCCGCATTTTTCAATCTTGCAAATGAACCATCGTTCTGGTACAGATTACCCTTGTACTCTCCGTAAGGAGTGGAAAGCCAGCGGGGAGCAGGAATTGCATTTTCACCCTGGTTCTCCTTATTCCAGTAAGCGCCTTCTTCATAGACTACATGGTTTTGCTTTCCAAGGCTGCCAAAGGGCGTCCAGCGGGTCACATTGTTGGCACCATAAAACTGCAGGAAAGCACTAAACCCTTTCCAGTCTATACCAATGGTAGCGTTATAGGTATTTTGGGGCCAGGTAGAATAGCCATAAGGAATATTATCCAGATTATCGATCACACCATCGCCGTTAAAATCAACCAGATAATAATTTCCAGGAAGCTTATACTCGTCTTGTTGCTGGTGTGTGGCACTCCCATATAGCTGATCCCAGGTATTGTAATAACCAGCGCTTACCCAGGTATAGGTCTGACCTATTTCCTTGCCTACCATTTTTTGATAATCCGGTAGTAATGCAGCATCATCCCGTTCTTTGATAATGTTAACGGCATGGGTCATGTTCAGGTCGGCCCAGATATTTACATCCCCCAGCATCTTTTTAATATGCAACTCAATCTCGTATCCTTTTGCATCTACTTTACCCAGATTGGCAGTAGGCGGCGTCATCCCGAAATATGAGGGTACCGCCCTTCCATCGCCTGAGAGTAAAATCTTGGATCGTTTATCACGAAAGAAATCAAACTTGCCCGAAACCAATCCGTCAAATATTTCAAAATCCGCACCTATATTCACTTTAACAGCTTCCTCCCACTGAATATTCGGGTTACCTACAAAGGATTCCCGATACCAGTTATAGGGGCTTTGTTCCGCACCTTCCCCGGTCGTTCCCAGTCTGGCCTTGCCTCCATAAGCCCACTGAGTAAGGTACAGGAACCTGGAGCCCCCGTCAAAACCCGTTTCTCCATAGGAGGCCCGTAGCTTAAATACATTCAGAAATTTTAAAGGCCGCATAAACTTCTCCCTGGACAGTACCCAGTTAACGCCACCAGAAGAGAAAAAAGCAAAGCGGTTTTCCTTACTGAATTGCTCTGAACCGTTATAAGCACCGTTATACTCTATATTATATCTGCCGTCATAACCATAGGTTGTACGAAACACCCAGTCCTCACGATAGGAAGGAATCATGCTTCCCAGTGCAGACTGATTTCTGTTGACCAGGCCCATAACGGACACATTGTGCTTTTGTGCAATGGTGGTGGTGTAGTTCAGCTGAAGATTATAAAATAATCTGCGAAAAGCCCCCTCAACATTACCCCCGGCAGGTGACCAGTTGATGCCTTGCTGAAAATCGAATCCGGTAATACCATCATTCCCCTCTTTATAATAAACGGCGCCGGTTTCAGGACTAATCCATTTACGTTGTACCCCGTTTCTATACAGGTTGTTTACCCCTCTTTGGACTTCATCAAAAGTATTATCAAAGGAGACAGTTCCCAGGAATTTAAGGCCTTTGAGGACCAGGCTCAAATCCTGATCAAGTGTAAAATCAGTCGTCATACGTGCTGTCGTTCTATACTGTATTCCACTGGTGGAAAGGCTTCTTGGAGAGTTTTCGGCCCGGCCTTCATTGGGTGCATAATAGCCCCATGCCCCATCCGAGTAAACCGGCAGGAAAACATCCGGAGCAGCTGAATAAGCATCCACCCAATAGGGGTAATCGCCTCCCGAAAACACCCATGGGCTCTTTCTGACGCCATAGGAGCCGGAAAGATTCACTTTAAAAAGCGTGTATTTGGTTAACTGAAAATCAAGGTTGCTACGTACATTCAGCCTGTTAAAGCCAAAGCCAGGTACATAGCCGCTATTATTCTCATATACTTTAAAAATATCTCCTTCCCGTAGAAAATCCGCTCCGGCAAAATATTTAACGAACCGGGTGCCACCGCTAATATTCAGGTTCGCATTCTGTGAGCTGGTGTAGTCCTTAAACATGGCTTCTGTCCAATCCACATTCGGATAACGCTCGGCTTCCTCTAAACTGGCAGGGAACCTGTATTTTCTTAGGATTTCCTCTGGTAAATAATCGTTCCAGCTGGAGGGACTTTTGGAAAGCTCATACTCAATTACCTCATTCCTGGTGCGCAACGCATCATAAGAATCATATTTTCCTGGTAATTTCGAAGGTACCTTCACAACCGAATTGATCATTCCTCTTATTGTCGCTTTGCCGGAACTACCCCGCTTGGTGGTAATAAGTATGACCCCATTTGCGCCCCGGGAGCCAAAAACAGCCGTCGCGGAAGCATCTTTTAACACAGAAATCGTTTCTACCGATCCGATTTCAACACTTTTCATCGGACGTTCGACCCCATCTACCAGGATCAATGGATCTGAATTATTCCAGGAACTCCTGGTACGAATAATGATCTGTGGATCTTCATCTCCAGGTAATCCTGAGCCCTGCGAGGTAATGAGGCCGGGTACATTCCCTGTAAGCGCCATTCCTACACTGGACACGCCTCCTGCCCTTTCCAATACCTTTCCGGTTGTCTGCGTGATGGCTGCCACAACACTTTCACGTTTTTGTTTACCATACCCGACCACGATCACATTATCCATTGACTGCTGGTTTTGGTCCATTTGAATAGTAAGGTCCATATGCCCATCAGCCAGTGATACTATTTTGGTATTGTATCCTATTGAGGTTATAATAATATTGGCCCTGGCCTCAGTTACCTGAATTGAAAAACGGCCCTGTTCATTTGAAGTCGTATAAATACTAGTCCCTTCCTGATTAATACTGGCACCAGGAACTGGTTCATTTCTGTCGTTAATTACCTTTCCGGTAGCCGTAGTGGTTGTTTGAGATTGCGCAGGAAGGCCCCATAGTACCAGAAAAGCGGTTATAAAAATCTGTGCTGTCAGTTTAAGTTTGTCTAAAACCCAACTGGTTTTAAAATATCTGAAATTGCGTCTTTTCATATCTTTTTTTGTAGTTGAAAACGTGTCATGGTTTAAATTCTATAAATAGCCCCAAGTCACATGGGAGCGAGCAATACCCATTCAGACATCCGCGGTCACCGTCTGATGTTATTATCCCGGCGTTCTTTAGTTCTTCGTCTGGAAAAAATGTGTAAGTTTTTTGCAATCGATTGCGATAAACTTCAAAAAAATCGACATAATGACAGCTTCTACACTTTTTCAAAAAGAAGGAAATTCAGGGATATCGTTCCATCAAAAATAGAACTGGGCAGGGGCTAGCTCCTGAAAAATTGGATATTTCTCTTTCAATTTTAGATATTCTTGCCTAAAAATTCAGTTATTTCGATAAAATCTGGCTGCCCTGTAGTGCGCGAAGTCTTTCCGCCCAAAGATGATTTCAATCGATTGCAGACAAAATGGCAATAATTAGACCGGAGGGCAGCAAAAAGGCTTATCTGAGACTCTCTATACAACCTGGATCAAACTTCACTGGGCGATTTTCCAAAGTTCTTCTTAAAGGATGTACTAAAATAAGCTACGGTTGAAAACCCGCATTTCTCACTAATTTCCTGCACAGAGCAGGCGCCTTCCTGCAGTAACCCGAGTGCGTGATTGAGCCTGATGGATTTGATGAACTCGGTAGGTGATTGATCCGTTAGCGCTTTTACTTTTTTATACAGTAAAGATGGACTGACCAGCATGGCTTTGGCAAAGTCATCTTTACCAAAATCCGGATTATCCAGATTCTGGTGGATTATTTCCAATGCCTGTTTAACAAACTGGTCATTATGATCGTTTTCAAGTATTCTGTTATCCGTAGTTCGGTCTATAATGCGAAGCGCTTTCTCCCTTATGATTTTTCTGTTCTGGAGGATGGTTTTAATTTTTTGAATAAGCAGGCTGATATCAAATGGCTTACTCAGATAATCATCTGCTCCCAATCCAAGGCCAAATAGCTGATCCTTTTTTTCTGATAAAGCGGTGAGTAAAATAATAGGTATATGTGAAGTCTCGAAGTTTGACTTTATGCTCTTGCATAATTCGAAACCGTCCATATTTTGCATCATAATATCAGAGACTACCAGGTCAGGAAGCTGTTTTTTGATAATTTCCCATGCCTGCGCACCGGTGCCGGCCTCCAAAATTATAAACTCGTGCTCCAGTGACATTTGTATAAACCGACGTAACTGCTCGTTGTCTTCGACAATCAATATACGCAGGGATCTCTCGGCATCAGACTTAGACGGTGTCGGCGGCATATCCGTCAAAACTTCCTCAAAGGCTGCCTGCAGTATACGCTCGCCGTTCCTGGAATGGTGCTGATCCGCTTTTTTACTCGGAATGCTGATGGTAAATGAAGCCCCTGCCCCTTCCTGACTCATAAAAGAAATATCTCCATCATGCATATGTACATAACTTTGGGTCAACAAAAGACCAATTCCGGAACCAACAATCTTCGAATTGATTGCGTTTTCGCCCCGGTAAAACTCTTTAAACAACTTCTTCTGATCTGTTGTGTTTATGCCAATGCCTTTGTCACGGACCGTCAATATCCATTGCTGAGGAGTTGCAGCAAAATCTACTTCGATCCTGGTATGGTTTTTTGAGTATTTTATGGCATTTGACAGGAGATTATCGATTACTTTTTCGATCATATTTACGTCGACTGCTGTAAAATACGCATCCGGCGCTGACGTAAAAATTATTTCAATCTGGTTCGTTTTAGCAAGAGAACGGAACATATGAACTCTTTGCGCAATAAGCTTTACGACATCAGCCAATTGCAGTACCAACACCTCCTTTTCAACATCAACTTTTTGAAAATCAAGCAATTGAGAAGCAACCATGGATAATTTTGCGACCTGCTCCCTGGCCATACTTAAATATTCGGTTCCATGAAATGATAGTGACTTTTCCCGGCTCAACTCCTCGATGGGACCTTTTACCAGGGTCAATGAGTTTCTAATATCGTGAGCGGTATTTGTAAAAAAACGAATTTTATCTTCTGCATGCAGGTGCTTCAATTTGTTGATATAGGTGCGCAAGGCAAGATATACGCCCGCTGCAAAACATAAGACCGAGGCTAGTAAAAACCACCAGGTACGCCAGAAAGGGGGTGTGATCTTAAACGAAATGCTATGTGTAGCAAGGATTTCTGAAAGGGAGCTATTATACAAACGTAGTTTCAGCTCAAATACACCTGATGGAAGATTCGTATAGGTTAAAATACGATTACTGGTTGGCTGGCTCCAGTCCTTGTCCAATCCTTCCAGTTTCCAGGAGAATTTGGCGCCAGCAACTGCAGAACCCAGCGGGATTACATCAATCGTAAAATTATTCTGGTCGAAATTCAACTTTAAATTCCGGATATTCTGGATGGGCAATTTCAAAGATCCTTCGCCAGAGTTTCTGATGGAACTGCCGGACACCTGAATATCATTTACAAATATTTTAGCGTCAGATTTTACCGGAAACGCATTCTCGGGATTAAATATAAACCCGCCCTTATTAGATCCGAAAGCCATTCTTCCGTCACGCAGCATGGTTACGGCATTTCGATTCACGGCAATATTATTTAAAACCGGGATATTGGTGAGTGTAACGACGGATTTTGCCTCAGGGTTATACATACAAATTCCGTTTTCAGTACCTACCCAAATGGCGCCCTTCCTCAAAAATGCGCTGTTTATATAATCCGATGGCAATCCATTGGCCGTAGTGATTTGTTCCGTTTTTCTACTCTTTGTATCAAAACACAGGATGCCATCCCCTGTTGTCATAAGAAAAATTTTATGGCCTGTTACCACAAGGCTCTGAAACAAATGTCCTTCCAGGTATTTTTTAGTGCTTCCGGTTTGTTTGTTGAGAACGACCAGCGCGTTAGAGGTTGCCAGCAGGATTTCATCAGCATTCACCTGGGCAAATGCATACATTGCCTGATAATCATAGGACCGGAATTTCCCTTCAGTTACACGATAACAAAATATTTCACCCAATCCACCCACCCAAATATCCCCATCCTTATCCTTAAAAATATCAAAGACAAAATTGTTGGCCGGAGTTCCTGCATTGCCTTTCCCGAAATAATGATTCAGGACCTTACCGGTAGCGGACGCAATCACGTAGACCCCGGAAGAATATGTCCCTGCCCAGATGTTCCCATTATTGTCTTCGCACAATGCTAAAAATGGAATCGCCGGGCAATCTCCATTTCGTTGAAGGTAGTTGCGCCAGATATTGAGTTTAGGATTCCAGGAGCTAAGACCATTATTTGTCGCAAACCAGAGTTTACCCTGACTATCTTCCAGTATCCGGTTGATACTGTTATTAACTAACGAATTTTCATTTCCAATCTGATGGCGCACCTGTTGTACAACCTGATTTTTGTCCTCATAATAGGAAAGACCTCCGGTAAAAGTACATATCCATACCTTCCCTTCCCTATCCTTATAGATATCATAAACACCGTTACCGTGAAGTGAGTTAGGATCATCAACATTCTCTCTCAAAACGCCTAGAACTCTATCACCTGCCCTGGACAATTCCCAAACCCCTGACCCGTCCACACCGACCAGTACGGATGAATCTGTATTTGGCGTTATCGCCAGTATCGGCTGTCTTGGAAAAGTTAAAATGGACGAACTATAGAAGCAGTGGCTGGTGAAATTATAAAAATAAAGCCCGCTTGAAAAAGTTCCGATCCACAACTTATTTGAACCCGGGTCAAACCAAATTTTGGAAGCTTCAGCATCAAATGAAGCAGGAAAACGGTAGCAAATAGTTACTTTATTGGTTTGGATATTGAAAATGCCCAGCACCTTAGGTGTAACAAAAATAAGTTCATTATTATTCTTATAAGTCAGGTTCAAAATTCTGGCTGCTTCAGGATATACTTCACTTAGTTTTCCATCATATTTATATAAGCCTGTTAATGTTCCAATCCATAAAGTATTGTCGTTACCCACCAATACGTTAGTTATTCCATAAAAACTGCCGTTTATCGCCTTTGGAATATTAACCAAAATGTCAAAGCGATTCAAAATCGTGTTGTACCGGAAAATCTGGCCATTATTGGTGTAAGCATACAATCGACCTTTTTCATTAACCAGTTTGCTCCATATAATATTGGGACTTTCGAGCGGGAGCCGGTAGAGATCGTAACCAGCATTATTAATCCGTACGATGCCGGTTTTGGACGAGGCCCAAATAAAACCCTCATCATCAGAACAGACCGATGCCGCTTCCCTTAAATTGAGTCCGTGTGTTTCAGAAACATTATAGACTTTAATCTCCTTGGAAAATAATACGCCAATAGCGCATAAAATGCTGGATATCAAAAGACAGCTTCGCAATAAACAACGTTTTAAGCGCTGTGCTGAAAGTCGACAGCCAAATGGCAAAAGCAATATTTGATTAGGCATGTTGCAGCTTTTGAATGGGATATTTCAATCAACAATGTAACCGATTGCACAAATATAATTAATAATTGTTTTTATGACAATATATTAATTGCTATAAAAAATATGGGAATAAAACCCATGTATTCAGTATGGCATTTTCCGTTTTCATATATTCTGGATCCACCCCTGCCCTATTTCGAATTGCCTTCCAGTAACCGTCTGCCCGGGCATCAATCGATCCATTCTTTCTGATAGGACGCTTCCATATAATGAACTCATAAAAACAGAGTTTTATGGTAGATTTAATTCATCACTGATATTGTTTCAAATAAATGATGTTATAATTGAAAAAGGGTTATATAAAAAAGTAAGTACAAGAACTGCAGGGATGGATAAATCTAATTTCGGCTTTTATGATTTGGAATCATTAAATAATGACATAAAGATGAGAAATAAAAAGCTATCTGCCTCATTAGAAAAAGATGACATGTTTGGGTTTTTAGATATAGAAATAAATAAACCAGTCCCTTATCTATATCCTAATTCTTATGACAATATAGAATTTAACTATTTCACAAAAAAGGAAGAAGAGTTTTTGAATGGCAAACTAATTAGCTTAACTGAACATATTTTTGGATTTCCTGAAAACATTAGAAGATATATTTTTTTCTATATAGATAATGTGATGGAAAAATCTCAATTGAAGCAAAATTCCAAATTTTAGAAGACTACACCGTACAGGAAGAAAGCAGTAAAGAAATATATTACTATTAATTTTGGAGATTATAAAATAGATCGAGAAAACCTTTAATCTGGAAGGATAGAAAGACATTCTGTACCGATTTAAAGGAGGTCTACGGTGCTATAAACAGAGAATCAGCTGAGCAGGCACTGGAAAAATTATCGCAAAAATGGGGCGGGAAATATCGTCATGCTATTGAGTCCTGGCGTAGCTATTGGGATTGCCTGACCAATTATTTCGACTTCCCATTGGAGATCCGAAAACTCATTTATACCACCAATATCATAGAAAATCTGAACCGGGGAATCAGAAAGTACACAAAAACTAAGGTTCAATTTCCTGATGATCAAGCAGCCCTCAAAGCAGTCTATATGGCTATTAATAATATCGAGAAAAAATGGACGATGCCCATACAAAATTGGGGCTATATCGTTCATCAATTCTTGACTATATTTGAAAACAGATGCCGAATTTAAATGCAGGGGCAAATCAGTTTACACAAAATATTTTACTGTCTCGTTTTTTAAATAACCCTGATGTAAGTTAACGAACATCATTAATAGCTGGGTGTAGTTATATTGCAGAGTTTCAGCTCCTTAAGGGATGCTTCTATTATTTGCCTTGGCGTAACTTTACGGAGTATTGTCATTGCGATTCTGTATGCGCACAGGCATTCAGAAAAAGTATCTAGTATGTTAGGCGCTTACAAATTGTACAATCTCCCTTTTAAAACTTCGTATTGCTCTTTATGTTTTTCAGGTTTTTTGTTTTGGAGATTTTTCAAGTTCTGTAATTTCCACTTGATTGAAGGAAAACGTTGAAAATTGTAGATGCTCCAATCGGGAGTGAGATTTTTGACACTAAGTAGAAATTTCTTGTCCCTATCGGTCAAATGTTGTCGGATAGTCGCAATTAGTGTTTCCCGGGTACTTTCGTAATCATCGTACTTGAATGGCTCATCTGTCATGCCGGAAAATTGGTTATTAAGTGCCAGTCGCTGATCCTGAAAATTCGGTGCAATAATCTCATTGATCGGCCTGTCGCTGCAAAGCAGGAATAGTAAAAATCCTTCTTTTATTTCTTGTGTAAATCCTTCGTTTCGCAGCAAGTATTGAACATCAAATAAATCACGCGGATGTTGTCGGTCAAGGGCCGCTATTATCTTTCCTCCAAAAAGCTGGCCCATTGGCACAACCGGAATTGTAAGGAAAGCTTCGAACTCATTTTGCGCCCTTTTGCACAACGGCATTTCTATCGGGTCTGCTAAGGCACCCCGATTAACCAGGTTGACTTCAAGTTTTACGTCAACCTTGTTTGCTGAAATCAGTAATTTTCCTGAGTCAAATCGAGACACAATACGATTACCAGGGATAATTTTCTCCAAACTTATCTTTATTCTTCCCAATGCTTCGGCAATATGTTTCAGCGATGTTGCTCTATCTTCAATTGGAAGATAGGTAAGATCAATATCAACCGACAAGCGAGGCATATTGCGAACAAAAAGATTGATCGCAGTTCCTCCGTGAAGGGCAAGGCATTTTTCTTTGGCCACTTCAGGCAGAACAGACAATAATAACCCTACTTGCTGCCTATATGCTTTTTCCATATTCTTCTAATTCTTTTGGGACTGTTATTCCATATTTGTCTATCAATACGCCGTTTTTAACAATGCTACGCTTCCCTTTTCCTAAATCCACGGCCTTGAGATTGATACACTTAAACCAATTGTGATCCGCCTTTTCCGCCATATATAGAAACAATCGCTTCACTTTCACAGACCGGCAGTTTTCGAGCAATGCCTGAACCTGCTTCGGAACAAGATTATTCAGCCCTTCCATCAACTCATAACATTCCATGAGTTCCTGTTTCAACGGAGCCAGGTACAAACATTCCATAAGCGCGCGGGCGGCACCGGAAACTTTTATTGAAAAATTTTTAGTTTCAACTTCTGTAAGTCCTAAATCTGGTGAAAGGAAGGAGGTTTCGTAATACTCCAGCTTCAAACCCCAATCATGTTTTTTAAACCAGATCGGGAGTTTTTCTCCGCTGTTACCAAATAAAATAACTTTGTTAGCGGATAATTCCAGATAATGAGCTTTGCCTAAAATCGACAGGGCTGTTCGGCCACCGGGATGTACCTTAAGTCCGGCTTGTTTTTGCAAGGCGTATACGGCTCCTTCGTATCCGACTTTATCGTTTGCCCGTATATGTGCACCCTTACCGATAGATTGAAGCCAGTTACTTTTGCGGTAGTGTTTTTGCAAATCAATGCTATACCCCTGCCTGACAAGCCAGGAGGATATAAGCACAATGCCAGGCGGTTGTTCCTGAAAAAGTCGGTTTATTTTAGTCCTGTTTACAGTAGTCATACTCCCGTTATAATTTATATTTTAAACCATACAAGCAAACTGGTTTATTATTTTGTGTATAAAGGTAGTAAAACTACCTAATTTATATAATTTTTAAACTAAATCAGGGTTTAACGAAATTTGTTAGTAGTCCAAGACTATAAAATTAATCGAAGCTCAATTAAGCTGTCAGCACATATTGCAAAGTCTTCACTAAATTAATTTTCAAATAATATCTATCAGAACTTGAATTTACTTTTAAGTTTGAAGCTAAATAAAATTTTGATGAGTGGCGATCTGGGAAAATCGCTGATAACATTCCTACGAGCGGAAAACAACAGGTTTAAAAATAAAAATGGCATGGAGATCGGAATCACAGCCGGGGATGAGCTATGGACCTATTTTCGCCTGGCCAATTATAATCACGGCCCGTTGGCCATGAATATAAGTACCGATGGAGATGACATTCATGACTTCATTAAACTATTTCGAATTACTTCTTTAGATGACATCCATCAGCTGGGATATAATCATGCATTGATCAGATACCTGAAGGGCTATGCCGAAATTGGCGCAATACCATTTGAACTAGAGGCGACAATTACATTCCGGATTTCCGGAAGAAAGACACTTATTTACAGCCTTGAACTCCATTATTACGACGAAGCATATGAGCATTTAACGCTTCCGGAAGATTTTGAGAACTATGTTGACACACATGAAAACCGCCTTGCATTTGCGGGTGAAAACCGGTATAAGATGAATAAAAAATAAAATTGACTAACCCCCTACTCTTCTAAGAGGAAGAGGTGCGAGAATGGAATCTTAATCTCCGGCGTAAAATCCAAAATAAGCAACTTATGTCAAAACTGCGTTTCCTCCTATTTACCACTTCACTAGAGTTGTTTCCTGTAAATACAAACAAAGATTTTGGGTAAACGCACTGAAAAAAATACAACAGTTAAGGTCTTGCCAGATATGTTCTTAATCATTATTTAGATCCATTGGACTGGTGCCTTACAGCCGGCTGAGTAAATCCCATCGACTCCGGCTATTTCCGGATCAAATAGTAGATTTGGCAACCAATAAAATTTATAACGCGCCAAAAGTGGCAAAATAATGGCAGATTTGGCAACCAATAATGGGCAATGTCTGTTCCTTACAAAACAAAAAAGGTTGCAAGTCAATTACTTACAACCTTATTTATGGTGCCCGGAACTGGATTCGAACCAGCACGTCCTTGCGAACGCTGCCACCTGAAGACAGTGCGTCTACCAATTTCGCCATCCGGGCAATCTGATCTTTAAACCTAAGAACTTCCGTTAATGGAATCCTATTTACTGGCTGTTTCGCTAACGGGTCGCAAAGCTAACAAAAAAGCTGCAAAAAATAGGCGACTTTTAAAAAAAAATATTCCCCACGCAAGGCAAACAGTTTCTTCAAGCGGGCGGCCTTTACTCCCCTCACCTTTCGCGTTTTAATACAGTTTGCTGATGCCAGCCAGCAGGGGCGTTTTTTTGACGCCACCACAAAATTCTGAATTAAGAATCTACAGCCATTTCACCTATCACCTTGATTATTCTTTACCGGTTGTATTGCATCCTATTTATAGATAGCGATTATTAGGTCGTAAAATAATAATTAAGACCAAAATGTCGTAGGGTACCAATTCGGTAATTGGAGTGCTAAGGATATTGCTCAGAATAGCGCGGTTTGCATAGGTTTTCATAGGAAAAATTCATATAAAATTGATTATCAATCATATATATTTTTACACCCTGCAACCGGGATCCGAAGGATCTCATCTTAATTCTGGCTGCATTTTTGATCATTGATAATTAAAGTCATTGACAGCTTTGCAATCAGCTCCTGCGGGAAGGAGATTTTAAACGAAACTTCAAATTTCTTTTATGGCAACGAAAAAATTAATAGTGCTGGCAATAGTTTTTTCCATTTCAACAATGGTCCACGGCCAGGTCGCTACTGACAGTACGGAACAGGAAGCACCTGTCATTTCCAGGCAAACCGAAAAAGAATTAAACGAAAGCCTCGAAAAGGCAGCAGCAGCTGCGGAAAAAGCAGCCGAAAGGCTAAAAGTGGTAATTGAGGACCGGTCCAAAAAAATCGCCAAATCCAGTAAGCCTTATGTAGAAAGCTTTCTGATCGCGACCGCCAACCTGATTGAAAAACTGGCCACAGAACTGGAAAGTGCGACTGCCGAACCGGTTGCTGCGCCTTCCGGAAAACAGTCAAACGAATAACCTGATTAAATAATCGGCAAGATGAACCCATCAAATGCCTGCTGTAAAAGCGGGCATTTTTTGTATTTCGGATCGGCAAATACCAATTTCAGAAGACTTTCGGTCAAAAAAGATAACGAACGCATCTAACCCGGCTCTGGTACGGCAGCTGCAATCGGGTGTTCGGTGAAGGCCACTGCTTTATCCATATCAAACTCTCCCTCCCATTTAGCAATTACTACCGAGGCCAGACAATTTCCGATAACATTTACCGAAGTGCGGCCCATGTCCATGAGCTCATCTATCCCCAGAATTGACGCTATAATAAATAAGGGCAGGCCAAACTGCTCCGCCGTAGCGATCAGGATGATCAGCGAGGCCCGGGGAATGGCGGCCACCCCCTTACTGGTAATCATCAATGTCAGGGCAATAAAGAACTGCTGGCCAAAACTCAGGTGCATCCCGGCGGCTTGCGCCACAAAAATGGAAGCCAGCGACAGGTACAGGGTGGTACCATCCAGATTAAAGCTATAGCCCGTAGGCACGACAAAGGAAACAATTTTACGGGGCACGCCGAACCGTTCCATATTTTCCATTACGACTGGCAATGCCGCATCCGAACTGGTCGTGGCAAAGGCGATTGATACCGGTTCCTTAATGGCCTGTATAAATTTGCGAATCGGAATTTTCAGGTAAAGTGCGACAGGTAGCAGGACCAGCAAAATAAAAGCCAGCAAAGCACAATACAGGGTGATCAGTAATATGAAAAGGTATTTCAGAATATCGACCCCCATATGTCCCACCGTATAGGCCATGGCTGCACCTACCCCAATAGGCGCAAAATACATGATTATATGGGTGTACTTGAACATCGCTTCGGCCAGACTTTCCATAAAATCGACAATGGGCTTTTTCTTATTTTCGGGTAATTTGGCCAGGCCAATACCGAAAATGACCGCAAAAATCACGATCTGCAATACCTGATTCTCATGAATGGATTTCACGATATTCTCCGGAAAAATATCCCTGAAAAAAGCGGTAAACTTATAAATCCAATGATTTTCTTCCGGAATCAATTCCAATGCCAGTTGGTCATCTCCCTTTACCGTATTTACTTTGGGCAGTTCATGCTGGGGCACCTTGGAAGTATCCACCCCTACGCCGGCCTTTGAGATATTGATGGCAGCCAATCCGATAAATAGGGCAATGGTGGTGGCCGAATAAAAATAAAGCAATGATTTCCAGGCCATTCTACCTACCTGTTTCAGATCCGAATGACCGGCAATCCCATAAACCAGGGTGGCAAAAAGTATGGGACCAACGATGGTTTTGACCAGTTTGATAAAGCCCTGACTGAAAGGCCGCAGTGCCAGCGCCACGCCCGGGTAATCGTGCCCCAGGAACACCCCCAACAGAATACTAACCAGAATCCAGGTTGTCAGGGATTTTTTAAAAAATGCATAAACCAGCAACAGGGCAATTAATATCCAGCGGGAACCAATCAACAGCCCATGTGGAAGTGGTGTCAGATATAAACTAATAATATGCAAAAGGGCCGCAATCGAAAATACTATAAAGGCTAACAGACCAGCTTTTGTTTTCATGTATACATTGTTGGTTTGTCTCAAAACTAAAGTTTTGAAACGAAAACCGCTAAAAATTATGGAATTATTACGGCATCCGATTCATGCCGTTGGTCCAAGTTTTCAATTGCTTTTATAATTATTTCCTTATTTTTCACTTTTGAAATTGTTTTGCATCGACGAAAAAACTGTAGATTAAAGTAAATTCTTATGGGATTATTTGTACGAAAACCGCTCAACCTGTTACTGGCTGAGGCCGAAGAATCAGAAAAAGGTCTCAAAAAAACGCTTACCTCTCTTTCATTGGTAGCATTAGGTATCGGCGCCATAATCGGCGCCGGATTATTTTCAATTACCGGGATGGCTGCCGCCAATTATTCCGGTCCCGGCATCATGGTGTCTTTTATAATTGCTGCCGTAGGCTGTGCTTTTGCCGGGCTCTGTTATGCCGAATTCGCCAGTATGATACCTGTTGCGGGCAGTGCCTATACTTATAGTTATGCCACAATGGGTGAATTTATTGCCTGGATTATCGGCTGGGATCTGGTGCTGGAGTACGCCGTAGGCGCTGCCACGGTAGCCTCGAGCTGGTCGGGCTATCTGGGTAAACTGATGGCATCATTTGGTGTCGCCCTGCCGCCGGAGCTCATGATGACCCCTTTTGATGTCGCCGCAGATGGTGTGACACATGGTATCCTGAACCTGCCGGCTGTATTTATAGTAGTGCTAATGTCTCTGATACTGATCAGGGGCACCAGCGAATCTGCCTTTGTGAATGGGATCATTGTGATACTCAAAGTGGGTATCGTGCTGGCCTTTATAATCGTTGGTATTAAATATGTCAAGCCTGAAAACCTGCAACCCCTGATTCCTGAAAATGAAGGCAGCTTCGGTAAATTTGGCTGGAGCGGGGTGATCCGTGCGGCCGCAGTCGTATTCTTCGCTTATATTGGATTTGATGCGGTCTCGACGGCCGCCCAGGAGACCAAAAACCCCAAAAAAGCGATGCCGATTGGCATTATGGGCTCCCTGTTGATCTGTACCATATTATATATCATATTCGCCTATGTCATGGTTGGTGTGGTGCACTATACCCAGTTTGCCGCCGGAGGCACTGCAGACCATCTGGCACCGGTGGCCATTGCCATTGAACATATGGGAACCATGGGCGCAGACGGCGTTATCACACCGGCTTATCCCTGGCTCAATAATACCATTATTATCGCGATCCTGCTGGGTTATTCCTCTGTAATCCTGGTGATGCTGTTGGGCCAAAGCCGCGTCTTCTATTCGATGAGTGCGGATGGACTCCTGCCCAGGTTTTTCTCTTCTATTCATCCCAAGTTCAGGACGCCTTCCCGGTCGAATCTCTTTTTTATGATATTCGTGAGCCTCTTCGCGGCCTTTATTCCGGGTCGGATCGTAGGGGAAATGACCAGTATCGGCACCTTATTTGCCTTTATTCTGGTCTGTATTGGGGTAATGATCCTCAGAAAGTCCAACCCGGACGCTCCCAGGGCCTTTAGGACGCCGCTGGTGCCGCTGGTGCCGATTCTCGGAGTTGTCGTATGTTTTGGTATGATGGCCTTCCTGCCCTTCGATACCTGGATCCGTTTGATTGTCTGGATGTTGATTGGTATGGATGTATACCTTTTCTTCGGCATCAAACACAGCCGCCTCAATAAGGACAAGCACGATGCCAAGAGTTTCCGGACGGTGGCGCTCACAGGCATCGCACTGGCTGTGGTATTGGCGGGCGTAGCTTTTGCGCATCATTTCTCTTCCGATGTACAGGATAGCGCACTTTTCAAGTTCTCGTTGGGCTTTGCAGTATTGCATCTGCTGATCTACATCATCAAAATCGGGAAAAAACAAGTAGCATAATGCTTTTTTAATTTCATTTCAGGCTGTCCGGTTCGGGCAGCCTTTTTCTTTTCCCTGCGGGCCAGGCCAGAAATCAGGCGATGACAGGCCTTCGGTTGAAAATATTTTGGTAAGTTTGCTGCTCTAAAAATTCATATAATTACCGACATTATTTATGGGAAGAATATTTGAAGTTCGTAAAGCCTCCATGTTTGCCAGATACGACCGAATGGCCAAACAATTTACCAGAATAGGTAAAGAGATTGCGATTGCTGTAAAAGCCGGCGGTCCCGATCCTACCACCAATGCCGCCTTGCGCCGGGTCATGCAGAACGCCAAAAGTGTGAACATGCCCAAGGATCGTGTAGAAGCAGCCATCAAAAGAGCCCAGGGTAAGGAAATGGACAATTTTGATGAAATTCTTTACGAGGGATACGGCCCGCATGGCGTGGCGCTTCTGGTAGAAACGGCGACCGATAACCATGTTCGTACCGTGGCCAATGTAAAATCTCATTTCAATAAAGGCGGCGGCGCCATGGGTAATAGTGGCAGCGTGGCTTTTCAGTTTAATAAAATGGGTGTTTTCAGGCTCAATCCCGAAGGACTGGATATCGAGGAGATAGAATTGGAACTGATTGACCACGGATTGGAGGAAGTAGGTGAAAGCACCGATGACCAGGGTAGTGAAATCATTGTACTGCGCACTGCCTTTACGGATTTCGGTAATATGCAAAAAGCACTCGAAGAGCAATCCATCACTCCTATCAGTGCAGAAGTTGAATGGATCCCGGGCACCACGGTACCGGTAACTGACGAACAGGCCGAGGAAGTCAGTAAATTAATTGACCGGCTGGAACAGGACGAAGACGTACAAAAAGTGTTTCATAATATGGCCTGATCCTTTGGACAGGCTGCATCAATATGTATTCCTATGGAATGGAAAGAACTGGTCGATATGCCATCGCTGGACCAGATTAACGCAAAATCTAATGACCGGCCACAGCTGATATACAAACACAGCACTCGCTGTAATATCAGCACGGTGGTCAAAAACCGGTTAAATAAAACTCCCTTATCGGAGCATATCGATTTTTATTATCTCGACCTGATCGCCCACCGTGAAATCTCCAATGCCATTGCCGAGCGGTATCAGGTGCGACACGAATCTCCCCAGGTCCTGCTGATTAGCAAAGGCGTCTGTATCTATAACGAAAGCCATAACGGAATTTATATGGACGATATTCTGGAACAGGTTCCCTAGCGTAACGCTCAAAGGACGTCGTTAATGCCCGAAGTCACATCAGTTAGGGCTGCTAGTTTTGAAATTCTTACCTTTGGGTCTCAAGAGCGGAAGAAAGTTTATCAGATTGCATATCTGAGAGTGCTTTCACCGCTTTTTGAATTTATCTTTGTCCCGCGCTGGCGAACGCCCCAGGTTAATGTCCTGGATCAGTGTTCGCCGGCGCTTTTTTTTCCTGAAATCGCATTTGAATTTTATTTTTGTACTGCGCCGGAGGGATACACCAGGTGCCGTTAAATTGTCGATAATTGACAGACAAGTAAAAGCAGTCTTGTTTGCAAAAAGAAAAAGGATCGATCACAAACAGCGATTACCAAACACTGAATGAGATATCGAAACATACAGTAACTACTGAACTGACCGAATTAACTGAAAGTTTAAAGTCTTGACAAAAAAAAGCACATCAGGTTTCAGGTATTATTCACAAAATAATTCGGCAAGTGGGGCAATAGTGGGGCAAGTGGGGCTACAATCGACTCGTATTAAAAATATCATGAGACTGTAAAATATTCCTTTATGAACGACGTTATTACAATTCCTCTACTTTTCAAGACTTTCATAATTGATATATTTTTTCTTGGACAAAAGGTCCCGATTCAAAAATGGTAATTTGCAATGGATTTTCTAACTTAGACCAAACGAACTGTTATGATTAAATTTTCGCTGGCAGCATTACTACTCCCTTTAGTGTCTTTTGCTCAAAACGACCCGATTAGTGATTCATTAGAAGATGTAGTATCCGTACTTGCAAAGCCTGTGTATGTTGAAACCTATAAGGTCGTAAATACCGCAAAGTATAAGGTAGACAATGCAATATCTGGGCAATATCCGATCAAGGATGCATTAAGATACTATAATGACAATCTTTCGCATTATATGGGAAATTACAAAACTATCCAAGCAATAAAAAAGCGTCTAGATGAAACAGGTGATGATTTTATTGAGTTTGTCTTTCTTAAAGAAAAAGCTAGGATTGCCAAAGAACTTGCCGATCAGTCGAACGAACGTGTTTTAGAAATTCAAGCCGAGGAAAGTTTCGATAATAAACTAAATAATAAAAATAGGGCGGCAGATATCAGTCAGGATATAAAAGCACTTGAAGTATTTACAAAAGTGGAAGTAGAGGCCCAGTACCCCGGCAACTGGGAAAGCTTCCTTGAAAGAAATCTAGACCTTGATGTAGCCGTAGATAACGGTGCTCCTCCAGGCGACCATACTGTCATCATCCAGTTTATTGTAGATGTGACCGGGAATTTGAGTGATGTAAAAGCAGTTACTAAAGTAGGTTACGGAATGGAGCAGGAAGCGATGCGGATTATTAAAAAATCCGGTCGATGGAAACCTGCAATCCAAAATGGCCAAGAAGTAAAAGCTTTCAGGAAGCAATCTATTTCTTTTAAAGTATCCAGTTAGATTTCTTAAGAAGAAATTTAGGCGCTTAGAAAGAGAGGCGCATTTTGGTGAATAAAATCATTTTCACACTCAAAAACGTCAAAAAACTCATGAATTATAAAAATGTTTTAGTAGTAACAACTTCCGTAATTACAGGAAATAAAATTAAAGCATATTTACGACCAGTTTCCGCTCATATTGTAGTAGGTGCAAATATAATTAGAGATGCGTTTGCTTCATTCTCAGATGTGTTCGGTGGTCGTTCTCAGTCGTATCAGAAAATATTATCCTCAATGTATAAAGACGCTATAGATAAAATAAAATACGAAGCCTGGCAACAAGGAGCAAATTGCATATTAGGCATGAAGGTAGATATTAACGAAATATCAGGTGGCGGCAAGTCAATGTTTATGATTACAGCAATTGGAACAGCCGTAATTCTAGAAGAGCAATCGAATGCCGTAGCAGACGAGCCGGCAGAAATTAACCCATCTTTTATAAGTCTTGAAAATTACGAAACGCAGAAACAAAAAAATATAAATATTGAACTGGTTAAAGATCGAAAAAATAACATGACCAAGGAACTATGGGAGTATTTTACTGAAAAAAAGATAAGTGAGGTCTACCCATTTCTTTTGGATAGATATGTCGAGCATCTATCAGCTGATACAATTGACAATGAAGTTGCGGAAAGATTAACAAATCGGTTGACAAACTATATTGATGCACTTCCTGATACAAACAAAGACTTTCTTTTGTATGACAGACTTAAAAGTTCTTCGAACGTAAATGTAACGAGAAGACTGGCAAAACTTATAAAAACACTGCACCTTTTAAATTTGAACATCATAAAGGAAATGTTACTAGATCCAGATTTTCAAGTTAACAAAAAAGGTGTTGGATTACTTGGCTCCCATAATACCTCCTATGCAGCGGGTGATTTGCAAAAACTTAATGAAATAAAAGAAATTATAGGTAACGTCTTTCCCGAAAGAGGAACTAGAAAAATGAAAAAACAGTTATTGTCATCAAAAGACAAAGAGGTTTGGTCCTGTGAATGCGGAAAGGGTAACAAAATCAATATTGGGGAACGATGCGTCAATTGCAATAATGATATTTATGGATTTGATACGTATGATGTTAACCCTCAGAAGGCCATTCAATTCGTTGATGAGAAGATTAACGTCTTAACTGGATTCTTTCGATAACTACGATTAGTCCATTCAATATTTCTCAAACATTACTCACTACTCAAAACATTAAACAAATGGAACTCCTGTATCCCTTAATTCTATTAGCCGCTTTGATAATATCGATCGCTATATTGTCCGCTGTATTAAAAATTCCCGCTTTGCTTTCTGAACAGCGTCGTACAAACTCTTTACTGGCTAAAATAGCAAGGGCAAATGGAGTTCCTGAAGATGAAATAAGTAAATCGTATAAGAAATAGAATCCCTTATTATGTAATGTGTTGCACACATGGGATACTTTGAGAGTGACTAATAATGCCAAATGTTAATTCCTGCGATGGCAGGTTATTGGCATTTGTAGAGCTTAACATAATTCAAAAATTTAATGGGTTCGCGGCCCCGTGATCTGCTAAGATAAAATGGACTGTCCTTTTAGTGGTCGCGCTTTTCCGAACGAACAGACCCAAGCATAAGCGAGGGATTTCCACTTCTTTACTGGTTGACCCGGCATTACCTGCCAGACTTGATGCTGGTAATAGTACCAAAATGCTTCAGCATGCCTGACTTGTAGTCCTATACGAAAGAAGTAATGGATTACATTTGTTCGATCCGGGATTTTCACTTTTGTATCAGAATTCATTTGTCCAGATTTTATTTATTGACTGAATTAAACTGACACAAATTTGAACTTCGCGGGAAATGAAAACGGTGAGATATTGGTAGGTGGGGAAATGTTTTTTTGCAATGGGAACCCAATGGTGAAGCATTAAGATGATTCGCAAGATTGTATACAACCACATTCTTCTTTATCAAAAAGCCCGCTTGAAAAAAGCAAGTCGCTTATAGTTATCTATTCCCCTATTATCAACAATCGTTGCATCAAAGTCATAAGCAGACCCGTCCGGTATTTCATCAATGTTAATATTGTTGCAGCAAAATCGTAAAGGGCAGTTGTCTCTTAATGTTGTGCTTACCTGACGGAAATGTGTAGTTTTCATACGGCTGTTCCATAGTTCTCCACTACGCCACTAATTGTGAATTTTCTGAAACAATCAGTTTCGATATTGTTCAACTCAATACCTAAGTAGCCTCTATGACGCTGTCTACAGGGAGTCAACAATTCAAAGTTCGAACACGAAGGCAGTTACCGGTTTGTTCGTAAAAAGTATTTATAAATCGAAGAATTTGTATATTTGAAGTAATCAAAACTTAGTTTTAAACGACTGCTTATGAACTTATCATTTACCTCTTTACACCAGATTGACCATGAAACAGGCATTATTGGAATCGATATATCAAGTCAAAGTGCCGATTTAAGCATCTATGTGCAAAGGCTATTTCAGGAAATTACCACAAGCGATTCAAGTCGGCAATTTGAATTTAAGAGTGTTACCACCGAGGTCAGAACCGCATTAACAAAATTTCTCGCCAAAGAATATGCAGAAGCTGCACAAATAAACTCAACGAGGCTGCTAGATGTAGAAATTTCCGCACAGGAAGGAATCAGCCATTTGAATAAAGAAATTCAGAAAGGCAGTCTCTTTCAGGCTGTAATAGAAAATGGTGATGGGTTAAAATCGGTAATTATCAGTAAGGCAGATCATAACGAGTACCTGGACGAGTTAGACTTTACCTTAAGAAAAGGATTGCCCTGGAAAAAGCGCATCTTCAAAGCTTTCCTCGTGAACTTTGATGATGCAGGTAATCCGATCGCTCTTTATGTCTACGACACCAATCAAAAAATATCAAGATACTGGTGGGATGACTACTTGGAACTACGGGAAAAGTATACTGATTCTCATAATACAAAAACAAGCCTGGATATCCTTGATAAAAAGATTTTTTCAAAAATAAGGAAGGAATTTCATTCCGATTACTATGTGCTCAGAAATGCTGCCATCAGATATTTCAGGTCTAATGAAGATTTTGAACTAGAAGATTTTATTAACGAAACCTTTGACGGCTATCAACCCCTGAACGACGGTTTTACCCCCGCCAAGGTCGAGAGTTACAAGAAAAAGATTCGCGAGCTTCCCGAAAAATGGAAGTTTGATCAACGATTTTCAATTACTCGGGCCGATGTCAGCAAGAGAGTGAGCAATCGGTTTAAACTTACGGACACTATCGAACTGGTATTAAACGACTATGTCCCCGACATCGAAAACTCAATAGTAAGCGAGCAGGATGAGGAAGGGACAAAATGGGTTAAAATAAAATCGGACATTGGATACGAGCAATTCAAAAAATTATGAGTTTCAGAGATATCATACAGCAAATATTTCCCATAAAAGACTTGGTATCAGTTTCAGACAAAATCTCTGAATATAAGATTAGTTATACGACCACCCAAGAAGGTTTAAATATAGATGGTCTGCCGCAGTGGTTTCATAACCTGGAAACATCCGATAAAGTAATACTCAGCGTTAAAATTTATGATACGCTTACAATTGATTCTACGGCGGCATCTTTCGATCCTTTTATAGGAAAAGTAAAGGAAGATATCCTCATTGTTGAAGATGAAGACATCGAGGTGACCTTCACCGCTTCCAAGGCTAACAGTAAGGGTACAGTAAATATTTATGATTTTACAGAATTTAATAACTTCTTTCAGGCAAGAACTATTTCAGAAGTATTAAACCTATTATCCCCGTCGCTGATCCGGAATAATACCATAACTTTCAGGATTCTTTACGACGAAGTGGATGAACTTTATAGCGAGCAGATACATTTTCTGAATGCATCCTCACTGCCAGTTGCAACTCCAATCGGCAAAATTGACTCCAATAAGATCAGAACGAATTGCCATTTCGAGAACTTCTCTAACTTCCCATTTACAGCGCACACGTTCAAACTAATTAAAAGGCCGGATGTCCAAAATGTCATCGCCGAAAAACTGGATAGGCTAACATTTATTTTCTATATCGTCGGCCTGTTCGATATAACTTCGATCAGGGAAAATATATTCTACTCGAAGGTGAACGGTTTCAAGTCTTTTGAATTTACCGACAACTTGGATACAATAGACATCGGTTCCATTGCTGAGTATCAGAAAATATATGAATGGGTATACGCAGACACAAGCCATGTAACTGATAAGATTGGACTTGTCCGAAATATATTATCCGTCCACCTTGCTACCAATAGTTATGCCATCAATGACAACGTATTCACTTCCGTAAACTCTGGTTTTAAAACCTATTTACAGAACAACATTAACAAGTATATTGATGTTAGAGGCAGAATTACAGATCAGGTGAATCTAATCTCTCAAAAATTAAACGATCTGGCTGAAAAATATCTGAATAATTATCAAAAAAGCAATTTTGCCTTTATCTCATTTTTCATCTCCGTCTTTCTAATCCGGGTTCTAAGCGCGAAAGACACCAGCCATTTACAAAGCGTATTTGATAGAGACACAACGCTTCTTTTCTTTTCCCTAATAGGGGTTTCACTCCTATATTTTCTTTTTTCTTTAGCAACCTTCGTCACCGATATTAAGAGATTAAAAGTAAAATATGAATTGCTTAAAAGTCGAAACGAGGACTTGTTGGACAAAATAGATATTCAAAAAATTTTAAACAACGACCAGGAATTCAACTCGGACATCGGATATATCAACAAGAGAAAACACTTTTATACTGTCTTGTGGATCATAACAATCCTGATATTTGTCTGTGCCGTGCTTTCTCTTTCCAATCTTATTAACTGGTCAACAATTTTTCACTGCACACACAAAAAGTAATATAAACCATAAAATTCTCATATTCATGGAGGATATTCTTTCCTATTTAAAAAACGTTCCGGATGCATTGCCCTTCCGCACCGATTTTGATGAGCCGAACACCGAAGTAGTTTTTTATGAAGGCGACTACCAACTGAAAATAGGCGATATCTATCACAATATAATGGGCAAGTTGGTATATTCATGGACGCCCGAAATTCGTGCAAAGTTTACCGGCACAATTAGCACTGGCGGTCTGCACGCAGCCCACTCCTTGTTGGGAAGCACCCTAAAAATATTTGTGGGCGACATCCTCGTAGGTCAGGGGTTTATCATGGATATCCAGGTGCCGTCGGAAGGACGGCTTTCCCTCAACGGCATTTTTTCAGGAAAGATTATCCTGGGTGATGAAAAACGTAAGGTGGATAAGGTTTCCTTTTCTATCCCGAACCATTATGAATACCATGGTGAACCGGTTAAAACCAGTATTAGCGTTGGGAACTATCGGCTGCAATTCTCAACAGAAGATCACAAAATCATCATTGATAAACATCCAAAATATAAACAAAGAACTGAAAAGCTTAAAGCTCAGGGAGGTTACCTAATCCTCTGTACAGGAGAGATCCAGTTTAAGAAAGACAAGACTATCGACCAGGCGACAAAGCTCTGTCACTGCTTACGCTATTTCCTCAGTTTTTTGAATGGTCAAAGGACGGCACCCCTGTTCCTCTTTGGCCACAAAAATGACGAGATCGTCTGGCAACACTATGGCAATTTCAATCCATCTCCTTTCATGCAGATCGAGAACTGGGGCACTCGGTATTCAAAAATGGAATTAGGCCCCGCTTGGGCCAATTTTCTAAAACTATGGGATGTGCCCGATCATGCCAGCTTTCTGACTTTCGCCATCCGGTGGTATGTAGAGGCCAACACCAAAAATGGTTTTCCTGAAGGTGCACTTATCATGGCGCAAACAGCGCTGGAATTGATCTTTAACTGGTGGATCGTTGAGAACAAAAAGATCATTCTTGGTAGCGACGCAAAAAACCTCTCCGCCGAAAACAAAATCCGGCTGATACTATCCAATAGTAATGTGCCGGCGGAGCTGCCGCTATATATTCTGGCCGATTTTAAACAACACAATTACAAGGAAGAACATAACGACGGCCCAAACTTCATCGTTACACTCAGAAATGCAATTGTTCATGCAAATCAAAACAAAAGGAAAAAGATATTCGAGCTATCTTCCCGTATCACTTTCTTGGCCCTGCAACTCAGTCTGTGGTATGTGGAAATGGCATTGTTAAGAATATTGGAGTATCAAGGAAAATATTATGACCGCAACAATTCAATACGCTGGCATGGGACAGATCACGAACATTATGTTCCCTGGGTGACACCTCTGAAAGGCCAAGAGTAAAAGAATAAAAACTTGGATAATTAACGCATATATCTAATAACTTACAATTTATCAAAGCGATACGAAGAAAATAAAAACGGGAATTCTCATTTTTTAGATGAAAATTCCCGAATAGTAGCGGAGATGGGACCATATTTGAACACCTTCTAAAGATTTCGCGAGTAATCCGGGATTACGCGACAAAATAATTCCGCGCAAAATAAGAGGCGGCCAAACGGCCACATCTTTTAATGTTTTGGAGCCCAGGGGTACCGGCAGCATTCCCCGGAGTGGAGGCATATAGCCCTTATAACTCCAGAACATAGGTAAGGAGAATGGCTTTTTACTGGTTAGTTGTGCAAAAAGTATTCAGCCTTCAGCACTTTTTCGCAATTCTTTTGGGGGAAATAAATGCTTATGACAAAGACTGAAATCAATGAGCTGGATGCAATTCTGGCTGCATACCATGCAAACGGGAGTCAATTAAAGTGGGATGAGTACAAAAAAGATCATCAGGGTTGACGGATGCTAATATTGCAAATTATAGAAATCGCCTTGTTGCATTAGGGCTGATTTCAATAGTTAGACCGCCGACTCAATTGAAGCTCTCCGGAGAAAATCAGTGCATCACTTCATTAAACGACATCGGAAGTCTGACTACATCGGTGGCGAAATACATGAAAGATCAAAAGACACTGCATTCTGGTGCCGTTTCCAAAGCCTGGCGCGATAAGAACTGGTGGTTTGGATTCCTACTCGGATTGGCGTCCGGAATTATTAATTCATTGGTAGTTTGGCTTATATCGACCCACGACTAGAAAGGATGCCCTATTTACTATATAGGGCAGGTCCCAAAAAATAGGTGAAGACCAGCAGCCTTCACCTGCACCCGGGAGGTGATTGGTTACACCCGCCCCGGCAGCACAAATCTACGAAAAACCCAGGAAATTCATTTTTTCATGTATTTGAAACACCAACAACTGCAATATGACGAAAACGAATCAAAATTAACATGATGTCAATCCGCACCTTATATTGCCGTTCGATCCAAATTAATAAGCATTCGGTTTGAAAAAGACAATTCAGGATTTATAGCGAAAGAACAACTCGCCTTTGCAACCATCAATTAAAAAACTGTTTAACAATAAAACTAAATAAATGAGAAAAAAGTCTAAACTAGTTATTATCGCTGTCGCAGTATTACTAACGCAAAGTTGTGCAACCATTTTTACCGGCTCACGTCAAAAGTTCACTATCGAAAGTACTCCAAGTGAAGCTAAAATTACTATCACCGACATTGACCAGAAAGAAGTATTTACCGGCGTAACGCCCGCCACCGTAAAACTAAAAAAAGGTGCAGGCTTCTTTTACAAAAATGAGTACCTCGTTAAATTATCTACTGATGGGTACGAAGATAAAATCGTGCCTATTAAATTTGGCATCAATGGTTGGTACTTCGGAAACATAATAGTTGGAGGAGCGCTTGGGATGGTAATTGTTGATCCGGCTACTGGGGCTATGTGGCAGTCCCGAAAAAGTGAAATTATCGAGGAATTGAAGAAAAAATAATCGTACAGCAATGAGAAAGGATTGATGTGGGTTACTATGGTTACCGATAAATCCGAACCCATAAGTAAAAGAACCAATTTGCTTCTCAGGTAGTTCAGATGGCTTGAGCATTCAAACTCGTTGCTGTAATCAATTATTGCGGTCCCTGAAAGATAAAAAAGAATAAATCTTGAATTCCAGGCACCACTTTGGGCATAACAAAGCACAAAAAAGGACCTAATCTATTAAATATTAATTGATTAGGTCCATATCATGTAGCGGGGATGGGAGTTGAACCCATGACCTCAGGGTTATGAATCCTGCGCTCTAACCGCCTGAGCTACCCCGCCCTAATTTTTCGGATTCCGTACCTGAAAAGGTGGCCTCCTTTGGCTGCAGTTTGAACTGCTACTGACGTATTGCGGTTGCGCCAGCCCGTAAACGGGGTGCAAAAATAGAGATTTCAGGTTTAATTCTAAAATGATTTTTCAAATTATTATTCCTCATGCAGGTACGTAAAAAAAAGGGTTTTCAGTATTTTTAGTTCATGAGAAATCTAATCATTTGTTTCCTTTTGGGTCTGGGTGGGCTCTCGGCAGGCGCCCAGGAACTGACTTTATTACCCGGCCATGGGAAAACCAGCTTCCGGGGACTGAGTATCGCCGGCAATGCCATATGGGTTAGTGGCAGCCAGGGTACTGTGGGCAAGTCCCTGGACGGGGGCCTTAATTGGGAATGGCTACCGGTTCCGGGCTACGAAAAAGTAGATTTCAGGGACATAGAAGCTTTTGATGAAAACACTGCCATCATCATGGGGATCGCCAGCCCTGCCTACCTATTAAAAACCACCGATGGCGGTTTGAGCTGGAAAAAGGTTTATGAAAATACCGATCCCAATATTTTCCTCGATGCCATGGCTTTCAAAAACAGAAACGAAGGTCTGGTCATTGGCGATCCTATTGACGGAAATATCTTTGTTGCCGCCACGACTGATGGCGGTGAGAGCTGGGAGCCATCCAATATATTACAACTGCCAAAAGCCCTGAATGGAGAAGCTTTCTTTGCCGCCAGTGGTACTAATATCAGCTGGTCCGGGCGGCAGTATCTGCTGGTGAGCGGGGGAACGCATGCCCGCTTTTTTTCTGCCGGGTCCGTCCTTGTCCTACCCACCACGCAGGGCGGTCAAATGACCGGATCCAATAGCATCGCTGCCCGGGGTAAAACCCTGATGGTAGCTTCCGGTAATTACACCGATCCTACGCATCGGGACAGCAGCTTTGTCCTGAGCCGGGACGGCGGACTTAGCTGGCAACTGCCTGAAGTCATGACAGGCGGGTACCGGAGTTGTGTAAGTATCATCAATGAAAAACTTGCCGTCACCTGCGGACTCACAGGCATTGACCTGTCACGGGACGGGGGACTGCGCTGGAAATCTGTCAGCCGGGAAAGCTTTAACAGCTGTGCCTACAGCAAGGCCGATCATGCCGTCTATTTTGTCGGAAATAGTGGCAGGCTGGGTAAAATGCTGTTATAGCATCCCCCAGCCCGCCTAATTGCTCTCCACGGTCAGTTTTGGCGCTTCTCAGAAGTTAGCGGCTATTCGTTTCAAATTGTCCAGACAAAAATAAGCCGCCTGACCGGTACCCGTCAAGGTGGAAATCCCCGTTTTTAATACGGGAAATTTCCCGGTATGGGGTTGAGAATAAGTATGTATGTTTGAATAGTAATTATTTATTAACCTCATAACAACAAAACATGGCGAACAAAGAATGCAAGATCGAGTATTGCTTTACCCGGGAACACATCGAAGAATTGCTTAAAAACAATCCCAGGGCCAAAAACATCATTGTCTCTCACAGTATCGTTATGAAAAGAATTTCCAAGACAGTCACGCTTCCGGTTGTGGAAATTCAGGCTTGTGCTGATAACGGCGGTAAGAAGTCCCGATCAGTAAAAAAGACGGAATGCGTCCCTGGTTGTCCTTATCCCCCCGGATGTCCTACACCCAGAAAAAATAATCCGTCATAAAAGTTCAGTTTTTGAATTTCCTCTATTTTATATTGAATAATTTTGACATTATCGGTCCGTTGTTCCCCATCATCATTTTTCTGTTCAAGAAAAAGGACTTTCCCCCGGAACTTCGGCTGGTCTTCATTTTCTGTTTAATCCAGTTGCTCTGCAACACCACCGCCCAGATTATCGGAACGGGCATGAAATTAAACAATTACTGGGTCTACAAACTCAATACAATCGCTTCCTTTATTACACTTACCCTATTATTTGGAAAACATTTATTAAAAGTCAGTCGCACCAAACTAACTATGATGGTGATTGTGTGGCTGCTGTTCAGCTTTATTCCATTCGCATTTGGGGATGGTGTCATTACCTACAATAGCTATAGTGCCGCTTTAAGCAGCATAGCTATTGTAGCGTATTGTCTTTACTTTTTCTATATCAAACTAATTCAGTCTTCTCCTGAAGAAAGTGTCCCCTCCACACCCGTTTTCTGGTGTGTTATCGGACTTTTCACCTATTATGCCGGCGGGTTCTTTATTTTCATATCTTACAAACTTTTAATTGAGGAGACAACTGGAAATAGTGTAGGTCGCCTGTGGCAGTTTCATAATCTGCTGCTTTTTATTTGCTGTCTGTACATTTGTTACGGCATAATATGGAAAAATTATCAGAAGATATCATTGTCGTCTTAGGCGCATCAGTATTCCTACTACTGATTACCCTATTCATTGTTTTTTTATTGATGGCCTACAAAAAAAGAGATAAAACACATGTACTGGAGCGTAAATCGCTGCAGGAAAAATTCAATACCCAGCTGCTTCAGTCTCAGATTGAAGTGCAGGAACAGACTTTTCAGCAAATCGGCAAAGAGCTTCATGACAATGTCGGGCAGCTACTGAGTACTTCCAGAATGCTGATCGGACTGGCCGAACGCTCCATGAAACAACCACCCGATACCCTCCTGACCGCCAATGCGACCCTGGGCAAAGCCATCAGCGAACTCCGTTCCCTTTCCAAATCCCTGGACAAGGAATGGCTGGAGCAATTCGACCTGATGGACAACCTCCACGCTGAAATCGACCGGATCAATGCGGCGACCATACTGGAAGCCACACTGACTGCCAATGACAAACCAAAAATGCCTTCGGCCAGCCAGATCATATTATTCAGGATCATTCAGGAAGCCATGCAAAACGCCATTAAACACGGACAAAGCAAGCACCTCGATATCCAGATCAGTGCCGCAGGACAACAGTCCCTGATTATTATCAGGGACGACGGCCTCGGATTTGACAGATCCAAAAAATCCAGTGGTATGGGCCTTTCCAATATGCGCTACCGTACCGAACTATTGGGCGGTCATATTGAATTTGATGCCGCACCCGGAGCAGGAACCTGCATAACGATTACCATACCCGAAAAACCTGACAATGGAGAAAATTAAGATCGGTCTTGTTGACGACCACCAGCTATTTTTGAAATCACTAAGCCTGATGCTGGACAGTTTCAAAAATTATGATGTTATTATAGAAGCTTCCAACGGCAAGGACCTGCAACAAAAACTCAGCGGCAAGAAAGAACTGCCCGAAATCATGCTTATTGACGTGAATATGCCCGTCATGAACGGCATCGAAACCGCACGCTGGCTGATGGAAAACTATCCACAGATCAAACCCGTTGCCCTGTCGATGAATGCAGATGACAACGCCATTGTAAGTATGTTCCGCGCGGGATGTTGCGGCTACCTGTTAAAAGACACCCATCCCAATGAACTGGAGAAAGCCCTGGATGAAATTCACAGGAAAGGATATTATAATGCAGATGCCGGCAATATCAATTTCAGGAGATTGCTGACAAAGGCGGACGAGAAGGACAATCTGTCCATTACCCCCCGTGAACTCGAATTCCTGAAATATGCCTGCAGCGATCTTACTTATAAACAAATTGCGTCAGAAATGTCACTCAGTGAGCGAACGATCGATGGGTACCGGGAGTCTCTTTTCAAAAAGATGAATGTATTGAGCCGTGTCGGTCTCTGCCTCGAAGCCCTCCGCCGTGAACTGGTGCAGTTGTAAAAATATATTTTACGTAGATTACGCTTCCTAATTCACCAAAAAACCATCAGTTATGAGCAATTCTGCCAACCTCAGTTTTAAGAAAACCCCGTTATATCTGTTATTGATCCTCCTGGGCATGCTCCTGGCTTATATTATCGGTCTTGCCGGTATTAACAGAGATCCGGTCATAAAGGTGGAAAACAGTGCCGAACTCATCGACGACAGTCTGGCGCGCGCTTTTGTGATGGCCTACGCCGAGGACCAGCGCAAGCTTCCGGAAGCAGACCGCCTGGTGGCGGCAGCTGCACCCCAGGAAGGCTTACAGGGATTCTGGGTCACCAAAGCCACACTGGAAGAGCTGGACAACGCCATCAAGAAAAACAATGTCAAAGCGAAAATTGTAGGATACAGCCTGCTGTTAGGGAAAGCCGATCCGGGCCTGAATAAACGTGCTTATAACCTCGTTATCCGGGGCAGTTTGCTGAAAGAAGACGAGGCGGCCGGCTCCGGAACGGCACAAAAGCTGCTGCGAATTGAAAATTATCAGGATTCAGAAGAAGCCATAGAAATGGTGGATCCTATTATTAACTGACAAGGTCGTGAGAATTGAGCTGCGCTTTATTGTTTATCTGCTGTTATTACTGGCCATCACCGTATTCGGATGCATTCACTATAAAAAGCTTTCGACTTCGTTTCGGCTGATTGTCCTGTTTATCGGCTATACTTTTCTGAGTGAACTGGGGACCCGTTTTCTCAAAAATGGAGGACCGTTTTACCATTTTTTCATTCCGGTACAGTACCTGGTCCTCACGGGCTTTTACAGTTTCTACCTGGAAAAGTTCAGAACCCTTCTTAATTGGTCGGCCCCTGTATTTGTTCTGTTATGTATTATCAATCTCAGATATTATCAGTCCGTTTATGCCATTCCTTCCAACCCCACGCTGGTAGCCGGACTCATTATTACCATCTGTGCCCTGCTCCTTTTTCAGCAAATGCTGAAATCACTGAGCGGCCTGCCCATCTACCGTCAGGAACTGTTCTGGTTCAATACCGGAGTACTGATCCAGTTCAGCATCACTTTTTTCTGCTGGAGTTTCTATAATTATTTTAGAAGAACGGGTATCGATGTCGGCGTGCTGATGAACATGGTCTATTATATTGGCCTGCTGTACAATTGCTTCATTGGGGTGGCCCTGTATTTGAATGCCAGAAACCATAAAAGCGTTAATGATCATGCAAATTAATGCCTCGGAAATATATTTTTTTATCGTTACCGCTATTCTGTTGATCAGCGCCCTGGCCATTTTCATCATATATTTCATCATCACTTATTATAAAAGGCAGAAAGAGAATGAGCGGGAAAAACAACGCCTGGAATCCCGGTTCAGGGAAGACTGGCTCAGGAGTACCATTGAAATTCAGGAAAAAGTATTTGAAGACATCAGTCGTGAACTGCATGATAATATTGGCCAACAACTTTCTGCCGCCTCAATTTACCTGAATCTGGCTTCCCAGGACCCCGGAGAACCCGACCCGAAACTGCTGACCTGCCGTGATATCATTTCCGGCAGTTTACAGGACCTGCGCAGCCTGTCGCAGACCCTGCTCGGTGAAAAGATTTCAGACCTGGGCCTGATCGGATCTTTGGATTTGGAAATAAAAAAAATAAATAAACTTGGTATCAGCACGGCCCGGCTTTGCACTACCGCTTCCGATATAGAGATAGATCGGCAGAAACAGATTATCCTGTTCCGGATCATTCAGGAAGCCATCAGCAATGCGATCAAACACGCGCCAGGTTGCAGGATCGACATTCATCTGGATGAACAGCCGGATCAGATCCGTATACGGATTGCAGATAACGGAAGGGGCTTCGACACAACAGCCGTCAGCCAGAATGGTATCGGGCTCCTGAATATGCACCGGCGGGCCCAAACGATTGGTGCCGATTTTTCATTGCAAAGCAGTCCCGGCCAGGGGACGCAGGTCACGATTTGTCTGCCGACCCGCTGAAAGCGTCACGCCCGGGGGCCGGGTAGATTTACCACGGGGATCCCTGGCAGACAATTATTTAATATCGGCAAAGGCAAAATAGACCGCACCCAACAGTAAAAGAAAACTAATCAGGTATTTCCAATGAAAAGGGTTATTGGGGGTAAAAAATACTGCATAACTGCAGAAAACGACCAATGTCACCACTTCCTGAACCATTTTAAGTTGAAAAAGACTGAGTCCGGATTTATCGCCCAGGCGGTTGGCGGGTACCGTCAGGCAATATTCAAAAAATGCAATACCCCAGCTGATCAGTACCGCCTTCCATAAAGGCCACCCCTGGTGCTTGAGATGAAAATACCAGGCCAGGGTCATAAAGACATTCGAACAGACCAGCAGCAGAATGGTTCTTATCGGCATAGCAGACAGCAGGTTTACTGTAATTGCGCTTTTAACTTTCGGACGGCTGCTGCCTGGACGGTAAAATGATCATTCTCTGCATGGCCCTGAAAAGCCGGTGGAAAAAAATCCATCCGGCTGGGCTCCGGCTCCCGCATCGAAGCATGAAACTCCCGGCAACCTGTATGATCCCGCAACTGACGGACATTATCGGGATGCACCCCGCTTCCGGGCATAATAATAATTCTTCCGGCCGCCTGTCTGTTCAGTGCAGCAATCTGCTCCATACCCTGCGGTGCTGTCGGCTGCTGACCACTGGTCAGAATTCTTTCGCAGCCGATCTCGATGAGTTGCTCCAGGGCTTTTTCCGGCTCCAGGCAACGGTCGAAGGCCCGGTGAAAAGTAACCCCCAAGGGATAAACGCTTTCCACGATGGCGGCTGTCCTTTTGGTATCGATACTGCCGTCACGGTTCAGAAAGCCAATTACTACGCCATCGCAACCCAGTTCCCTGCAAGCGAGTGCATCGGCCTGCATACAGTCAAACTCTTCCTGGGTATACAGGAAATCCCCGCCCCTCAGGCGAATGATCGGGTATAACTTAATGTCATAGGCTTCCCGCAGTTTCCGGATAACACCGATGGACTGTGTGGTACCGCCTTCACCCAGATTGGCGCAGAGTTCAATTCGGTCCGCACCGCCGGCAATGGCATTTTGAGTAGAAGTAAAATCTGAAGTCGCTATTTCGACGATATAAGGTCCAGGGGCATCTTGCATATATACTATTATTGAAAATTCAACGAATCCTTCTTATATAGTTTAGTCATTGAACCAGCTTTTGACGGCTACCAGTCTTTCTCCCGTACCCGTTTTGATGGCATAACTGAAGCCTTTGTGCAGGGCGCAGGCTCCCACGACGCCGTTTTTGTTCAGGGCAATAAAAGCTACCTGAATTTCTTTGGCGGCTTCGCCTTTGATACGGGCGATGCGTTCAATAATTTTCTGGCAGGCCAGTTCAGGGCCATAACCTTGTCGCATCATTTCAACGACGGAATGTGAACCGGCTACCCGGATAACGTCCTCTCCCTGACCGGTAGCAGTGCAGGCACCCACTTCCCCATCCACATAGAGTCCGGCGCCAATTATGGGTGAATCTCCTACCCGACCCCGCATTTTAAATCCCATACCACTGGTAGTGCAGCTGCCGGCCAGTCTGCCCTGGGTGTCGAGGGCGACCATCCCGATCGTATCATGGTTCCAGGCGCCGTCTATCTGATGGGGCGCAAAGGGGGCATGCCCTTTGGTTTCCCGGTTGATTTCGGGATGATAATCAGATTTTTTCAGCCATTCCTTATAAGCTTTTTCGGCATCCGGTGAAAGTTCCTGGGGTTCCAGCGCAAATCCTTCTGCAACTGCAAACTGTTGCGCCCCACTACCCACCAGCATTACATGGGGGGTTTTCTCCATAACTTTTCTTGCTACCGAAATGGGATGTTTGATCCGTTCCAGAAATGCCACACTGCCACAATTGTACTGATGATCCATAATACAGGCATCCAGTGTGACGATCCCATCACGGTCAGGATTGGCGCCCAATCCCACACAACAGTTAATTTCAGACTCGGTCACCATCACCCCTTTTTCAACCGCGTCCAGTGCTGCGCCGCCACTGCCCAGGACCTCCCAGGCGCCCTTATTGGCCCGCAGACCGGCGTCCCAGGTAGAAATGACCACCGGCCCGTTATAGCCAACCGGATTACGGGCCTGTATGGATCTGCCCACCGTGGTGGCCAGCCCGGTCAGGGCCCCTATTTGCAAAAATTTCTTTCTGTTCATCTTTACACCAAATAAGCCGAAGTGCTGAATACTGCATGCGGTCACGGTGTGGCGACCAACTGCTTCGGCGATTAAAACCTGATAACGAAATTAAGGTTTAAACCGATATTGCCGGGGCAGCGCACTGTTTTTTAAAAAGCCGGTTCCTGCCTGTAATAGCACGGATAAGCGGACGAAATCCGAATTTTCAGGCCCGATTGTCAACAATTCTGTTACTTCGTTGTTATTTAGTAAAATTTTTCTGATCCATTCATGAATATTGAAATCATCTCCGGCAGTGCCCGAAAAGATAGTCTTACCGTCCGTGCTGCCTATGCGGTACAAAAATGGCTGACCGAAAACACTGATCATCATATTGGCCTGATTGACTGTCGCGAAGTCCATTTACCCTGGATAGAACGGGTATTTAATTCGTTGGATAATACACCGGACGAGTGGAAACCACTGTTTAGCCGGATTTTTGATGCCGATGCATTTATATTTGTCACGCCTGAGTATAATGGCAGTTACGCACCCAGTCTGAAAAACCTGGTAGATCATTTTCCCAAACAACTGCACAAGACCTTGGGCATTGTGACCGCCTCCAACGGTGGATTCGGTGGTTTGCGCAGCGCACAGCAACTGATACTGCTGGGTGCCGGTATTTTCACCGTTGTCAGCCCGCAGTTACTGGTAATTCCGCAGGTAGATAAAAAATTTGATGCTGAAGGTAATTTGACCGACCCCGCATTCGAAAAGAGCATCCACAATTTTGCATCCGAATACCTCTGGCTGGCAGAGCGTGTCGCAGCAAAATAGGCACTGTCTCTCAAATGCCGGTACTACTGAATCTCGGGATGGGCCAATAGAAAAGCCTCCAGGTTCCGGAGCGCCTGCTTATGAACCTTTTTCTTCATCCAGCCGGTCCAGCCCAGCAGTTTTCCTTTCCATCCGAAAGCCTGTCCCAGCCAGGTACTCAGTCGGAACCCGTCGCTGTGTTCAATGATCAGGCCATCTGCAATCTTCATAAAAGCTTTGGCTCGGTTGGTGACGTGATTTCCGGTGCCGCTGAAACTGTAATCAGCGACCCAGTTACAGGTAATATAGGCTTCGTCCACATCGGCGATTTCACCGTAATTCAGAGTAAAATCCCGGGCGTTGGATAATAACATGGCCCACATACCCCTGACCTGGCGTCCCTCCAGAAGGCCAAATACCGGATCACTAAATAGTATGTCGGCACTGTAACAGCTGTTCATGGACTTATAATCCTTGTTTTTAAAAGCCTCATAGAAAGTTTCCACCAGTTCTTTATTCGTCATAATTACATTTTTAAGGCAAACGTTTGCACGCCCTGCCATGATCATTTGCTGTCCAAAAATACTTATCTTGGCTTCATGAATAGCTTAAAATTTATGCGATGGCCCCTTGCCGTCTTAACGTACTGCCTTTTGGGTCAGGCACTATTTGCCCAATCCCCTCAAATCATCCCCAAACCCCTTGAACTTAGCGTACAATCCGGAAATTTCCTGATTACCAAAAATACACCGATCATTGCCACCACCGGTGAGGACAGAAAATCTGCAGCATTTCTGAATGATTACCTGCAACATTGCTATGGTTTTAGTCTTCCGGTACAACGCTCCGGTAAAAAAGGCATTCTGATCAGCTCCAAAAAAGGAGACCGCGATGCTTATACCCTGATTTCAGGCAAAAACGGTGTACAAATAAAGGGCAGCAGTGCCGCCGGTGCTTTTCTGGGTCTTCAGTCCCTGATCCAGTTATTGCCCACAGAGCGCTCACAGAGCCTTTCCATCCCGGCTGTGACCATAACGGATGCCCCGGCCTCTAAATACAGGGGCCTGATGCTGGATGTTGGCCGGCATTATTTTCCGCTCTCTTTTGTAAAAAGGTATATCGACTATATCGCCTTGCATAAAATGAATTATTTCCACTGGCATCTCACCGAAGATCAGGGCTGGCGGATAGAAATCAAAAAATATCCCAAATTGACCGAAGTGGGTGCCTGGAGAAACGGCACCATCGTCGGCAGGTTCCCCGGCACCGGCACGACCAACGAAAAATATGGCGGTTTTTATACACAGGACGAGGTAAGGGAAATTGTCAAATATGCGGCCGACCGATATATTACCGTAATTCCGGAAATAGAAATGCCCGGGCATGGCAGTGCAGCGATCGCCGCATATCCTTTCCTGAGTTGCTTTCCGGAAAAAGCCACTTTTGAATTTTTCAAAAAGAATAAAAACAAACCCGAATTCTGGGCCGGACCGCAGGAAGGCAAACAGGTCATGCAGAGCTGGGGTGTCTATGATGATATTTTCTGTGCCGGTAAGGAAAGCACTTTTGAATTTCTGCAGAATGTACTGGATGAAGTATTGCCCCTGTTCCCATCCAAAATTGTGCATATCGGCGGGGATGAAGCGCCGAAGACCAATTGGGAACAATGTCCCAATTGTCAGCGCCGGATCAGCGACCTGCATATCAAATCTGATGATAAGCATAAAGCCGAACACTACCTGCAGAGTTATTTCGTACAAAGAATTGAAAAGTACCTGAACAGTAAAGGCAAGACACTGATTGGCTGGGATGAGATCCTGGAGGGCGGACTGGCACCCAATGCCTGGGTGATGAGCTGGCGTGGTGAAAAAGGTGGTATCCAGGCAGCGAAGGAACACCATAATGTGATTATGACGCCGACAACCTACGCCTATATAGATTACCAGCAGGCGCCCAAAGAAGATTCCGTCACTATTACCAATAATAATGGCAGGTACCTGGACATCGCAAAAGTCTACAGCTGGAAACTGTTGCCGGATGCGCTGAGCCCGCAGGAGCAGCAATATATTTATGGCGGCCAGGCCAATCTCTGGACCGAATATATCGATAATGGTTCCAAGGTGGAATACATGATTTTCCCTAGGGTGGCGGCAGTTAGTGAAGTCCTATGGACGCCCCAGAAGAACAAGAACTGGGAAGACTTTTCAAAGCGGCTCATTACCCAGAAAAAACGTTATGATCTCTGGGGAACCAATTATTATGGCAAATAGTCTGGAGATTTATCAGTCCGGCGAAGTCAGCAATCCTGAAAATAGATTAAGTTTGCTGCGCTTTGTTATACCCCCTGCCGGCCGTACCGCCTGAAGGGTACGCTCCATCATAAAAATGACAACTAACTAATATACAGATGAACAAGAAAACAGCACAGGTCGGACAATTAGACAGCCTGGAAAAAATAGGTATTGATATTTACCCGGATGCCCGGGCAGGTTCACTGGCCATCGCCAGGACCATCGCCGACCTGATCCGCAAAAAGCAGAAACTGAAGCAAAACTGTGTACTGGGTCTGGCCACCGGTTCCAGCCCCAAGACCGTCTATGCCGAACTGGTTCGGATGCATAAGGAGGAAAAGCTGAGTTTCAAAAATGTAATCACTTTCAACCTGGATGAGTACTATCCGATCAATAAGGAAGCGATTCAGAGCTATAACCGTTTTATGGATGTGCACCTGTTCAGTCACGTGGACATCAAGCGATCCAATATTCATATACCCGACGGCGAAATATCCAAGGACAAAATTAAATCGGTCTGTGTCGATTATGAAAAGCAGATCGAAGCGGTCGGCGGCATTGACCTGCAGATCCTGGGTATCGGCAACAATGGCCATATAGGTTTTAATGAACCCGGTTCCGGTATTTACACCAAAACCAGGCTGGTCAACCTGACCAATAATACCCGGATGGCCAATGCCTATGAATTTGCCACGATTTCCGAAGTTCCCCGGATGGCCATTACCATGGGCATCAGCACCATCCTGAAATCCAAACAGATTATTCTGATGGCCTGGGGACAGAGCAAGGCCGATGCTGTTAAAAAAGCGGTGGAAGATGACGATACCGATACCGTACCGGCTTCTTTCTTGCAGAATCATGACAATGTTCGCTTTGTCCTGGACGAAGGTGCGGCTTCCAGCCTGACCCGCCTGAAGTCACCCTGGCTGACGGGTGAATGTGAATGGACACCGGCGATGACAAAAAAAGCGGTCGTTCATATGGCACTGAACCTGGGCAAAACCGTACTGAGCCTGACCAATGAAGATTATAATGATAATGGGCTGAGCGACCTGCTGGTGGAAAAAGGGGACGCTTATGAGATCAACCTGGAAGTGTACTATATGCTCCGGGACAGCATTACCGGCTGGCCGGGTGGTAAACCCAATGCCGTTATTCCCAACCATCCGGAACGTTCGGAACCTTATCCCAAAAGATCAGTGATCTTTTCTCCCCATCCGGATGACGATATCATCAGTATGGGCGGTACTTTCCAGCGCTTGGTTGATCAGGGCCATGAAGTGCATGTCGCCTACCAGACTTCCGGCAATATCGCTGTCACCGATGAATTTGTCACCCGTTTTCTGGATTTCGCCGTTGGCTTTAATGAAATCGCCAAAATCAATTCAGAAATTCCGGAAAAAATTCACAAACAGGCCCGTAAATATATTTCCGGCAAGAAACCCGGTCAGACAGATTCGGCGACCATCCGGGCGATCAAAGGACTGATCCGCCGCGGAGAAGCCAAAGCCACTTGTAACTATGTGGGTGTCCAACCCGGGAATGTGCATTTTCAGAACCTGCCCTTCTATGAGACGGGCACCATCGAGAAAAAACCGCTGGGTGAAAAAGACATTAAGATTACCATGGAATTGCTCCGCCAGATCAAACCCCATCAGGTATTCTGCGCCGGTGATTTTGCGGATCCTCACGGTACCCATCTGGTCTGCTTCCAGGCGGTACTCTACGCCCTGCAAAGAATCAAGGCAGAAGGTGATGATTGGGTCGATGACTGCTGGATGTGGCTGTATAAAGGCGCCTGGCAGGAATGGAATATCGAAGACATTGAAATGGCCATTCCCATGAGTCCGGAACAGGTCATGAAAAAGCGTTTTGGCATCTTCATTCACCAATCCCAGAAAGACGCTGTACCCTTCCAGGGAGCCGATGACCGCGAGTTCTGGCAACGCGCCGAAGAAAGAAATGCAGCAACAGCAAAGATTTATGCTGATCTGGGACTAACCCATTATGCAGCAATGGAAGCCTTTGTGAGATGGCATTATTAAAACGGTTCTTATTTAATGTTTTCCGGAAATGTCTTTTTAGTTGAATACAAGGCTTATATAGAGATTATCAAAAAAGTTAGATTACTGTTTGGCAGTAGAGGCTTATTGATTAGTTTCAAACTATTTCCGGAAGATTTAAAAAAATGCAAAAACTTGCAATCCGTGGATTGTAAATTTTCTATAAAATCTTAAGAATATCCTGTCGCTTTAAAATTTATTTCGCTCAAAAATAAGGATTAGCACCAGCTCCAATTGTCAATTTAAACAAGGCCAACTGAAAATCGCTTTTCCTTTATTGACACTGTTTATATTCATAGGTCATAGTGAAAGAGAAAAGTAATATTGCCTTATATTCCGCCAAAACTCACTTTTTTTACTACTTGTGGCGAAATATATTTTTTAATATTATTGGGAACAAGACAATTTTAGGCTGTAACATCTACTCAGTAAGGGTTACAGCTAAATAACCCATATTTAGCCGGATAACAATGTCAAAACATAAAAATAAGAAGTTTACATAGTGTAAAAAAGACGGCGATTAACGCCGTCTTTTTTTTGCAAACCTATAAAGTGCTGAGGGAGGCCAGATAGGGGAAATAATAGCGATCCTCCCACTCGATTACCCTTCCAGCAATTTACTCGAGTACCAAACACACCACACTGAGTGGCGGCAGCTGCAGCTCCAATTTATCTTTTGAAATCTTCGCCTTTGTAAAGGATTGCGGCGTGACCTTGTTTTTATCTTCAAAGCTATTGATATCGGTAAAATGATCGGCTGTGAGGATGCGCCCCGTTACCTTACGAAAGCTTTTGCCGTCCAGTCCCGCCTGTACCGGCAGGGTCCGGTTGGGATCCAGATTGGTCAGGGTGATGCATAATTTTCCGGTACTGTCAAGAGAAGCGGATCCGTTAATCGCCGGTATTTTTTCTCCACCCTTAACATAATCAGGCACTTCCATCTGCAATGGTACAAGTCGGCTGTCCATATGGTGCTGAAACAGATCAAAGACATAATAGGTCGGCGTCAGCAGCATGTCCTTTCCTCGGGTCAGCACAACAGATTGCAATACGTTCAGGGTCTGGGCCAGATTGGCCATTCGTACCCGGTCGGCATGGTTATTAAATATATTGAGGGTAGTCGCGGCAATCAGGGCATCGCGCATACTGTTCTGCTGGTAAAGAAAGCCGGGGTTGGTACCGGGTTCCACATCGGTCCAAATGCCCCATTCATCCACCACCAGGGCTACTTTCTTTTCCTTATCGTATCGATCCATGATTTCCGAATGCCGGCGAACCAGGGTCTCCATTTTCAGGCAATTGGCCATCGTATTAAAATATTCCTGTTCGTCAAACGCCGTTGCAGAACCTTTCTTGCCCCAGTTACCGGTGGGGATGGTGTAATAATGAAGGCTCAGTCCCCACATCTGCGAGGCGGGCACTTTCTTCATCAGAACTTCCGTCCAGTTATAATCAAAGGAATTGGCGCCGCCTGCAATTTTTTTCAGTGGTGCCCCCGGATAATTGCGGGTATAGGTTGCATAGCGACGATACTGGTCGGCATAAAATTCAGGCGTCATATTGCCCCCACAGCCCCAGCTTTCATTACCCACGCCCCAAAACGCTACCTTCCAGGGTTGTTCCCGCCCATTGCTGCGACGCATTTCTGTGACGGTAGAAACCGCAGGTGAGTTTAGGTACTCGACCCATTTGGCCATTTCCTCCACGGTACCGCTTCCGACGTTTCCGGCGATATAGGGTTCGGTGCCCAGCAGTTCACAGAGTTCCAGAAATTCATGGGTTCCAAAACTATTGTCTTCTGAAACCCCGCCCCAATTGGTGTTGACCATTTTGGGCCGGCTTGCAGGCGCCCCGATCCCATCCCGCCAGTGATACTCATCCGCAAAACAGCCACCCGGCCAGCGGAGATTGGGAATATGGATTTTTTTGAGTGCTTCGACAACATCCATGCGGATGCGGCCCTTCTTTGCTACATCCAGACTGCTGTCCACCCAGAAGCCATCGTAAATACACCGGCCCAGGTGTTCTGCAAAATGTCCGTAAATATGGCGGCTGATCAGCGTTTTAGCCTCCCCCACTGACAATCGGGCCGTGGCCTGTTGGGCTGAGATTCCCATAGTCGTCAACATCGTAACACAAGCAATAATAATTTTTTTCATGGCAAATTTTTTAATTGTCATTTAAACAATTAAATATAGGAAATAATTACAAAACAGGCATCGGTTTTTTAACTTTTACGGTCATGCCCGCCTATAAGGGTTCAATTTTTCCAAAACGATACTGCCCTGGCTCCAGCTGGTAGATAAACATACCATCCCGCTGGTCCACCTGCTGTACACCCCGCATGGCTGCGGCTCCGGTAAAAGCATCCGCAGCCGGTACGACGAGTCTGGCGCTGGTATTGGGCGGTACCCGCAAGGCCAGGGCCAGTTGACCGGAGGCGCGCGACCAGTGCAACTGAATGCGGCCCGAAGGGGCGTCAAAACTCGTGCGCACCCATTGCAGATCGGTCGCTGTTGCGGCTGGGGGACGGATGTCAAAACTGGTGAAGCCCGGTGCCGTTTTCTTAATGCCCGCCAGTCCGTCAATCATCCAGGCACCCGGATATAAATAAGAACTGTGCAGTAAGGAATGCCCCGGAAGGTCCTTCTCCCACATTTCCCAGATCGTAGTAGCGTCATTCGCCTTCATAAAGCCCCAGCCAGGATACCCTTTCTGAGACAGCATCGAATAAATCAGGTCATTACGGTTCTGTTGCCGCAGCCATAGAAACAGCAGGGCGCCCCCCGTAATGCCCGCATGAATATGTCCCTTGCGATGTACCAGGATCTCATGCTCCAATGCCGCTTCCACTGCTGCCTGCTGATCGGCCGGCACAACGCCCGCCAACAGGGCGGCCGCCAGATTGGCCATTGAGCCGTCGGCATAAATCTTTTTCTGGTGATCATAAAACCGCTTATGGATGGCAAGGGAAGCGGCATCTGCCTGTTGCTGCCAGCGACGGGCATCAGCTGTCCTTCCCAATACCGTAGCGATTTTGACGGCCGTCCTTAAATTAAAGACTCTGTAACTATTATTCAGACAAAGGGTTTCGGGTTGATCATTGTTCATACCCTCGGCCGTGGCATTCGGCCAGAGCCAATCACCCAGAAAATCCCATTTACCACCAAAGCGCTGTAAGATATCCCCTTCGACATGGGTCTCAAGAAATCCCAGCCAGTTGGTGATCAACGTATAATTGTCTTCGAGGATACGCCGGTTGCCATAATGCTGATAAATAAACCAGGGCAGGCTGACGACAATGCCACCCCAGGCGGGGCCGCCACCACCCCAATAAGTCGGCGCAGTATGCGGCAAGATGCCATTATTCATGATCCGGCCGCTGGTCACTGCCCGGCGTGCATAGCCGGTATCCCGCATATTGCCCACCATGGGTTCGGTTCCCTGTACATCCCGCCAGTCCTGCATCCATTTATTGTAGAAAGCCTCCAGGCCATAATGATACATTCCCGTTTCACTGGTGGCATGGGCATCACCACCATAGCCCATACGTTCCCTTTGCGGACAATCCACGACATAGCCTCCTAACGAAAGATTTTCAAAAGTCCACCTGACCCGGTCTTCAATCCAGTTGATCAGGGTATCCGAACTACTGAAACTGGTTTGATTGCTATAAGCGGTTCGGATCATCCAGCCGGTAATATCTTTCAGCTCCGGTGCAGCATCGAGTCCCCGAATGGTCATCCAGCGGCCGGAACTATAATTGAATCGGTTGCGAAATACACCTTCGCCCGCCGGCCCGATGATAAAGGCACTGCGCATATCGAAAGTCATGGTTTCCTGTGCACGTTCTGAAAATAGCAGGTCAATCCGAGCCCCCGGTTGCCCGCGTAATCTTACCTGAGTCCAGCCTGCGAAATTTGTTCCAAAATCCACCCGGTAATCCCCGTTGGCGAGCCGCTCTATTTTCCGGGGCCGGATCTCGGTTACCTTTTCGTTTCCTTCGACCATCTGAGCCGAAAGCCCGAGCGGGATCCGGTAGCTTTGCGCCTGCTGCCAGCCCGGATGCTGGCAGTTCCCTTGATTCCAGCAACTATCGGCTTGCCGGTCGTCCCAAAGCTCCCCACCCATCTTGGCAAAATCCCAGCTACCCAGTAACTGATTCGGGCTCGGCTTGGTCATCCAGCTTACATCGCTTGAAAGCTTCATAAATGGCACTGAATTACCGGCAGTATAAAATCCGCACCAGGCGGTAAATAGCGGTCGAAGCGGGCGCTGATTACTGACAATATAGGGCGCAAATATCGACCAGGAGGTACCCAGCCATACACCCAGGGTATTGGCCCCCTGCTTCAGGTAAGGGCGGATATCATAGGTAAAATACCTGGCCCGTTTGGTATGATCGGTAACCGCGGGTGCCAATACCTGATGGCCCACTCTTTGTCCATTAACATAGAGTTCATGATAACCGATAGAGGCGATATAGAACATGGCCCGGTCTGGTTGCTGCTCCAACTGAAAACTTTTCCGAAACCAGGGATCCCGGATATTACAGTCTTTCTGCGTCGGATCATACACCTGATCATCCCCAATCCAGTCAGCCCGCCATGCTGCCGGATCCAGAAAACCCGTACTGAACCGGGTGGTTTCACTCCAGTCGGAGCTACGCCCTTTTTCATCCCGTACCCGAACCTTCCAGTAGTAAGTACGGTCGGATTGCAGGGGTTGGCCGCTATATCGGATATGACTCGTGGCTGTCGAAGACACCCAGTGGCTGTCCCAGAGATCCGCCCGACCTGCTACCAGGAGCTTTGGAGAGGAAGCCACCAGCACCTGATATGCCGTCTGGGCCTGTCCATAATCATCCGGCCGGCGGGCGACCAGCTTCCAACTGAAAGGCGGCAGGCTGTCATCGATGCCCAATGGCTTATTGAGAAAGGCAACCCGCATATCATAAATGCCCAGGGAGCAAGGGGGATCGCCGCCGGCTTTCGCCTTTGAAAAGAACAACAGACCTATCAGTATCCAGGACAAGCATTTCATATGTATCGATTTATTTCTATCAATCGTCCGGGGGTATCATTTACGCCCCTGAGCTGCAGGTACAGTATAAGTCAATGATCATGTTCGCTTATACCCGACAACCAACAGGTTCACAATTTAAAAATTATATATTAATCGAGCAGTTTTAAAAGCTACTGACAAGCCGTTGTCACCGGCTTATTTTTTCTTTGCTGTATTAAACAAAAACGATATGACACAATTAGCAACCCTCTCCAAAGATTTTGAAAATGAAATGATCACTACCAGAAAGTTTCTTGAAATTGTACCGGCGGACCGGTTTGATTGGCAACCCCATCCGAAAAGCATGACCCTGAAACGGCTGGCCACGCATATTGCGGAACTACCGGGCTGGGTGCCAATGGTCTTTCAAACTGATGGTATTGATTTTGAAACCGGTGACTATCAGCCTGAAGTGGTTGAAAGCAGGGAAGCCTTACTCGCTTATTTTGAAAAAAATATGGCGGCCGCCAGAACTTATTTTAACGACGCTGAGAATGAACAATATCTGGACCTGCCCTGGACCATGCGTGGTGGCGCAGTCGTTTACAGTACCGATCCCAAAAAAGCGGTCATTCGAACCAGCATCAATCAAATCATTCACCACCGCGCCCAACTGGGTGTTTACCTGCGTCTCCTGGATATCCCCATCCCGGGCAGTTATGGTCCCAGCGCTGATGAAACTTTTTAAACAGGGAAGGGACAGGTGGCATCCGTGCGGCCTGTCCCTTTATTATTTTTTCCGATACAGTCCGAACCGACAGGCCTCTTTTTCGAAAAGGGTGTTTTTAAGCTGGTAGAACTTTTTGAAATCCGGCGCCGAACTGTGTCCCTTATAAGGCAAATAGAATTCAGTTTCCTTACTATGGGGTTTATAACCGGCGTTGCGCCAGAAAAGCACATAGGAAAATTTGTGACGGTCAAAGACCGGGGCCAGGACCTTGATGAACCATTGCGTATAGGGTATGCCATTGAAACCTATCTCTCCGACAGCAGGGATCTTACCTCGTTTTGTAGCGATACGACTGACCACACCCAGGCATTGATCCAGTTGACGGACAAAAGCGGAATCATAAACCCCGCCCCCCCGCTGATAGGTATCAAAAGAAATGATATCTACATAATCATCTCCCGGATAACGCGCCAGAAGCTCGGTTTCATTCTGAAACTCAGTACCCGTATTATAACCAATCAGCAATTGGTGCAGTCCTTTTTCCTGGCGTAAATAATCCACAGAAAAACGAAACAGCTCCCGGAACTCCTCGTCGCTACCACTCTTAACGCCCCACCAGAACCAGCCACCGGTATGTTCATGAAAGGGACGCCACAGCAATGGAATCGGTCTTCCCTGATCATCCCGGACAGCGGCCAGGAATGCAGCCACTTTATCAAGGTAACTTTTAAACAGTTCGTGTTTTTCATGACCCGGCAGGACGGCAGCTACTGAACCCGGCGCTGCATCCCAGGCATTTTTCCCGGTCAGGGGATTATTCAGGTGCCAGCTGATGGTAATCAGGGCACCGCGCCGGTAGCCATCCTGTATATAGCTTCTCATTCGGTCAAAAGGCACCCCGTCCAGGTTTTGCGCATGGCCCAGTTCGAGATTACCCAGTTCCCATCCGTAAATGCCGGGATAATCACCCGTCACTTCCCGTACATCGCTGCGACCCGGTTCATATTTCCAGTGAACCCCATAAGCCAGGTCGTCCTGATGACCCACCAGATAGCCTCGCTTCATCAACTGCTGCAGCCGGGTAAACAGATAGCGTGCTTCTGGTGTCGCTTCCCGGTCAGCTGGAGCCGGTTGCGCAGCAATCAGCTGAAGCAATAACAACCCTATTGCTAACATCGAAATTTTATTCATCATACGGCATCAGATTTAGTTGGTTGCAGCAATATACTCAAAAATAACCCCATTAAAGTGCATCAGACAGGACTGTCGCCCCGGCCTGCCGGTGATCTTAGTAGTCCTTCAGGTATTCTTGTACCATTTTACCGGAGCGTTTGATATCCCCGGGCTTCCAGCCTCCCTCGGAAGCAGCCGAGGGGTTGAGTACGGAACAGGTTTCATCTTTATCCGAGACGGACCAGGTAACCCAGCTCAGGTTATGCTCCCGCATCCAGTCGATATAAGCTTCCCACTCCTGCTGATCTATCGGTCCGTCACCGGTCGCTTCCATGCCGGCAGATTCTGAAACGAACACAGGAAGTCCCGCCGCGATAGCGGCCCCGGCATGGTCCCGTAATGCCTTCTTATGCGTTGCTGCATAAAAATGCAGGGTATACATCAGGTTCTCCTGACCCCTGATCGGGTCTGCGGCTGCCAGATGCAGGTCCTGCGACCAATGGGGTGTTCCCACCAGAATAATGTTATCGGGATCAATAGCCCGGATGGCACTGATCAGCTTTTCGGAATAAGCTTTAACTTCTGCCCAGGTTTCCTCATCCGGCTCATTGAAGATTTCATAAATAATATGGGGCTGGTCCTTATAGCGGCTGGCAATTTTCGTAAAAAACTCCAGGGCAGCTTCCAACTGGATATTATGACTATGCCAATCGACAATGACATAAATCCCCTCCTGAATGGCGGCGTCTATCACCGTGATCATCTGTTGCCAGGCCGCTTCTTTATTCTTCAGATACCCCCCTTCAGGTTCCACACCCAAGGCAGCCCGGACCACATTACAATGCCATTGCTCCTTCAGCTCTTTTACAGCACCGGCGGTATAGAAACGCGGATGGAAGCAACTCCATCCAAAACTCATACCTTTTAGTCTGAGCGGCGTTCCCTGTTGGTCCAGCAGGCGGGCGCCGGCCACCTGTAATGCACCGTGGATGTCTACCGACCGCTCCTGCGCCGAGACAGAAAGTATTGTAAAACTCAATATAACACACAATATTCTTTTGAAATTCATCGTATTATCTTTTAATATTGAATACTAGAGGGGCACTGTAATCGCTTTTCCCCTGTAAATAATCTTCGTTGTAGGCGGTGCATCCAAATCCCAACCTGAAGGATCTTCAGGGCTGATGACCCGTATATTAAAATGTCGCTGTTCCAACATGCCCGGAAAATGGCCCTTACGTACGCCCAGGGTCAGCTGCCGGCGGCTGGCATCATAATGAATGGGAATTTCCGCATAGCGCCCTTTCTCATACTGATAATTCACCCCTTCATCTTCATAAAGGGTAAAACTGCCATCGCTGCCGGTATAAATATACAGGGTAATGGGGTCCGCTTTTTTCTCATCACTGTATTGCAGTTCCGGACCAACGGGCAGGATCGCACCTTCTTTGACAAATAAGGGCATGCGCTCATAAGGCGCAGTGGCTGTGATCCATTGTCCCCCTTTATAATAAACTCCGGTATAGAAATCATACCAGCCCTGACCCGCTGGCAGGTAGAGGCGCCGTTCGCGGGCTTTATATTGGTAGACAGGATTAACCAGCAGCGAAGGACCAAACAGGTACTGATCGCCAATATGGGTCACTGTGGTATCGGCAGCAAAATCAAATACCAGCCCCCGCATCATACTGCCATCGCTGTGGTAGACCTGACCAGCCAGCGAATAGATATAAGGCATCAGCCGGTAACGCAGGCGGTTATAATATAACATGCTTTTATAGGCAGGATGCGTTGAAGGCGCAATATTGTAGATCTCACGGAAAGGGAACTGGCCGTGGACCCGGAACAAGGGAACAAAGGCTCCGAACTGGTACCAGCGGGTATTGAGTTCCCGCCATTCTTCCAGGTCTGCTGCATTGGGATTTTCATACCGCCGTTCCACTGAAAAACCACCGATATCCATCGTCCAGTAGGGCAGTCCTGAAAGTGAAAAATTGATTCCCGCAGAAATCTGGGCTTTCATATCCTCCCAGCGCGAAGCAATATCACCACTCCAAATGACCGCCGCATACCGTTGCGAACCAGCAAAACCCGAGCGGGTCAGCAGGAAGACCCTTTTATCCGGATCTGTTCCCCGCTGACCTTCATAAATGCCTTTGGCATTTTGCAGTGGATAGGCGTTCAGAAATTCGGCTGCCGTTCCCAGCGCCGTCGGCCGCATCTGTGCCTTGCGTTTCTCAGGCGATACATTGGAAAGTATATCCGGCTCACTGGCATCCATCCACCAGGCATCAATTCCTTTGGTGTACAGCTTGCTGCGAATCAGTTCCCAGAATCCCGCTCTGGCCTCCGGGTTAAAAGCATCATAAAATGTGGAAGTGTAGCCCTTACCGATCCAGTCCCGCTGACGGTCTGCGATATTGCGCCGGTACAACCAGCCCCTGGACATAAAACTGTCATAAACCGGAATGCCTTCGTAGAATTTTGGCCAGACTGAAATCATGATATGGGCATTCAGGTCATGCACTTTTCGGATCATTCCGATCGGATCCGGGAAACGGCTTTTATCAAATTCCTGACTTCCCCACTGGTCTTCGGCCCAGTAACTCCAGTCCAGCACAATATTGTCCAGCGGAATCTTCCGCTGACGAAAATTCTCTACCACAGCTTCCAGTTCGGCCTGGGTTTTATACCGCTCCCGGCTTTGCCAGAAGCCCATCGCCCAACGGGGCAGCATGACGGCCTTGCCCGTCAGCGTCCGATAGCCACTGATCACTTCGTCCAGATCCGCACCATAGACAAAATAATAATCCAACTGCCGGCCGGCTTCGCTTTCAAAATTCAGGCGATTGCGGTCTTCAGCAGGAACCGGTGACTGGTATTGCAGACTGAGATAAGATTCTCCACCATCAGGAATCCACTGAATCCTGAAAGCATATTTTCTATCCGCTTCCATATGTAACGGAATGCATCCGGAACCTGGGTTCCAGGCCTGACGCCATTGATCGAAGACCAGGCTGTCATCGATCCAGACTTTTGTATATCCTGCATAGTTGACGATCAACTGATGCCGTCCTGCTACACTGCTGGCAACAGCGCCTTCCCAGGTGACCAGGCCTTTTTCAGGCGTAAAGCCTGGCGGTAATTTAAGACGGGAATCATTGAGATAACGATAGCTGATTTCCGAGGCTGCCAGGACTGTATCGGGGCGTGGCTGGTCCTTGTTATTACTAAAAGTAGCTGTAAGCCAGCCTTCATGGCCCTGTTGATCATAGAGGCGTAAGGCCGACAGTTCCTGTAAAGGCCGGGTGTCGCCCACCCGCGTCAGCGAATAATTGTCCCAAAGGATACCATAATGTTTGTGGGAAACCAGGAAGGGTACGGCGACTTCGGTATTATTCTGAAAAAGCAATACCTGCTGGCCTTTATAATCAAACTGATCCTGCTGGTGTTGTCCCAATCCGTAATAAGCGTCGTCGGGGCTCATTTCAAATGCCTGCCGGACACCATAGAGGTTCTGGCCCTCCAACACCACCGGTCGCAGGGTCCTGCCCGCAGGTGATTCACGGATCAGCGACCTGCCCTGGCGGTCATAATAGCTGAGTGTGCCGGTCTTTAGCTGAATCCCGGTTATCAGTAAGGGTGTGGTCAGCACCAGAGAATCCTCACCGGCCGGATTTATCTGCCAGTCGGCAGTGTGCTGCTGCGGTATTACACAGAGACTGGCATCCTGCCTTTGGCTTCCTGCGGGCAGGGCGGTCACCCGCAGGATCTTATTGCTGATCACCTGTAATTGCAGGCTATGAATCCCATTGCCGGCAACGGGGTCGGGATAAATGATTACCCCGTCCGGGGTAGTGGTATAACCAGGCTGTGCCTGCAGGAATTTTAATGAAAAACATAAACAAAGAAAAAATCCGGCATATCGCATCTGTTCAAATTTTATTTGTACAACCATCGACGGTTCGGGTTTCCAACGGATCAAATCATTCTACTGCAGCTGAGGGCAATCCTATTGATGGTCCACCACCAGATAAACGGCAGCTTGGGCCGGGACCGTAACCCGAATACCCTGAGCCGCTGAAGCCCGGTAGGCGGGTATGCTGGTATAATCAGCCGGTCCGCCGGCAACACCAGCAGGTCCTTTTCCGTTGACATAGACCTGGCGTGAAAAAGCGCCGTTATCGGTACCACCGTTCAGGGTATACCAATAATAATCATCACCTTTCAAGAAATTATCAATCTGCAGCTCCACAGACTTAGCCGTCGTCGCACTATTAATCAGCACCGCCCCCATTTCGCCGGAACTGAAAGAAGAAACATAGGCTTTCAGATCGGCATTGCTATTTTGTACCTGTACCGATCGGTCACCCAGTACCCGCTGAAAATAATACATATGGTAAAAAGCGGGTCGCGGTGTCCACCTGGCAATGCCACCGGGGTCATCGCCCTGACTGAACCATCCGTGATCATTGCCGTCTTCCCAGGCATTGGCCAGGTCCCAGCGACAGGCCAGACCATAGTCCTGCTGCAACATTTCTGCCAGCACGGCACTGGCATGCAGCCCGCTGATATGGGAAACCATCTGGCCGGAACCAGTAGCAAATATATTCCATTCATCCATCACAACAGGCTTGAGAGCAGCACCATGATCCTGTAGTTGCTGACGCACATATTGCATCACCTGTCGGGTCACCGACCCGGCTGACTGCATGATTTCCGCAGCCGTGGAATTCGTATGATAGGGCGTGTAATAATTATGGGTGACATAAAAATCAGCGGCGCCGGCTATGGCGGGGATGGCACCTTCGTTCCAGGTCTTGAATGTAGCAGTTTCCCAGCTGGCAGGCACTGCATCCCGGATGACGGCACCAATATAAATTCTGGCACCGGTCTCAGCGGCGGCCTTGCGCATAGAGTCGGCAAAGACTTTAAAATGCTGACCATATAACTGGCCGTTGACATATTCGGGCTGGCCATCCTGATTCAGGCTGGTATTGATCCGGTAACCGGCTTCCCAACTCCCGAATATCTCATTACCGATTTCCCAGTAACGGACCCTTCCTTTATCATAGCGGACCCAATCGGCAGCCAGATGGGCCGCATCCGCCACCGGATTGGCTCCTGTACCATACCGGGCATACCCGTAATTAATCGTAATCAGTCCCTGGTTGCCCGTTTGTTCCAGCATCTGATAATAGTTGTCTACACTTAGTGTCCAGCTGGCGGTGTTCCGACCATACCAGTAACCGGCCGCTGCAGGATTGCCGGCTGCGTCCCTTAACTGTGCAGGCGCGGTTGCCGGTGGCTGATCGGGCAGTGCATTCCAGAAAAACAAATCGCTGATGCTGCCCCCCGGAAAACGGATGATTCCCGGTCGGTTCTGACGCAGATGATTCATCAGCACCGGCTGATCGACCATTTGTGTCATCCAGGTATTGGCATTATTCCCAAACAGGGTCGGGGGTACTTTTCCGGTCACCTGACTTCTGTCGGCACGGATGATTAATGAAGCGGTAGCCGGTACGGAACCACTGGTAAAGGAAGCGGGCATTTCAAAGTTCCGCGGCAGCCAGGGGTCCATAAAGAATCCCACTGTAGCGGCCAGCGGCGGATCTGTCTGGGGCCGGATGGTAACCGTATCCGGATCTGGTGTACTGGGTTCGGGATCGGTTGGTGCTTCCCTGGCCGGCGTTTTTTTGCAGGCAACCAGCAGGACCAGCATCCCCATCAGATAAAATGGCTGTAAGGTCTTCAACATTTGGATTCTTTCATACCGGTTCTTTTAATTAATTCCATACAGGCCCTGGCATTGTGATAGGGACATTTCCAGAACCCCGCAATGGGTTCCTGCATTTTTTCATGATTTGCTGTCACCCCCCAATACCACTCCCCCAAGGCCTGGTCCAGCAGGTGCTGACAGATAAAATCCCAGATTTCCAGGGCCTGCTGCTGATACCCTTGTTTCCCGGTTAACTGATAGGCATTATAAAAACCCACCATGGCTTCCGCCTGCACCCACCAGTGTTTTTCCCGGTTTTGGATACCTGTTGTCGGGTGTACTTCATAGATCAGGGCACCATCTCCGTCAATGAAGGCCATGGCCGCTTCGCTCATGTTGATGGCTGTCCGCTGAAACTCCCGGGTCAATAGGGGATCCCCCAGTACCTCAGCACATTGTTGCAATAACCAGGCGGCTTCAATATCGTGACCCGGAGAAATCTCATCTCCGGTTGGTTGCCAGTCCATGGTAAAAAAAAGTTGTAACCCGGCCCGTTTCGGATCCATGATCCGTCTTTCGAAAAGGGTCAGCAACTGCCGGATACCGGCAGCCAGTTCAGGATCGGGCCATACGGCATATAAAGCGGCAAAGGCTTCGAGTACATGCAAATGGGTATTCGTCGTCTTAGGTGCATTCAGGTCCCGGGACGATAATCTCAGATCGTTCAGCGGCTGCCACCGCCGGTCAAAGGCTTCGATATATCCGCCATATTGCTGATCCAATGCCCTGTGTTGTAGTTGGCGGAAAAGGCCGGTTGCCAGTTCCAGCGCTTTTTCATCGCCGGTAAGTTGCACATAGGCACTTAATCCATAGATGCAGAAGGCGATGCCATAGGTTTGCTTTTTACTGTTACGGACGATTCCATCGGCATCCAGCGACCAGTAAGCGCCCCCATATTCCGGATCTATGAAATGATCGCTGATATACCGGTAGGCCCGTTCCGCCAGTTGCCGGTAGGGTTCATGGTTACAAAATGCAGCCGCTGAAGCAAAAGTCCATAAAATTCTGCTATTGAGTACCAGACCTTTATCTGCATCGGCATCTACGGTACCGGAGGCATCCATGCAACCTATAAAACCTCCCTTTTGCAGATCCACCGTCTTTGCTGCCCAGAATTGCAGGATCCTGTCGACTTCCAGATGGAGCGCTGCTGAAAATCCGGTTAAAGGATCAAACTGTGGTTGTGGGGTTAGATTCGACATATCCAATGGGTCTCCGCTCCAGGGAGCGGTTTTTAGCCGGCTACTGCCGCGCCGGCAGGGAATCAGTTTCGCTGCAGCAGCAGCTCGTTCTGCTGAATTACCTGCTGGACAGTCAATACTGTATTAAGGGAATTAAAGCCGTCCTCAGGGGTATGCATAACATAATCTACCAGTCGGTCAATGGTAGAGGTAGCCACATGCATTCGGGTATCCGAAGACGCATAATAGATAAATACTTTTCCGTCATCATCAGCAATCCAGCCGTTATTGAAAACAACATTGGGCACATCCCCCACCCGCTCCTCGCCTTCCGGAGCCAGAAAATAACCTGCGGGCTTATGGATGATCCTGCTGATATCTTCGAGATCGGTCATAAACATATACAGCACATAACGAAGACCTGCCGCCGTGTTCCGAACCCCATGGGCCAGATTAAGCCAGCCCCGGGTCGTTTTGATCGGCGCCGGTCCCATACCATTCTTCAATTCCGCGATCGTGTGATACCTGCGTGGGTCGATCACGGTTTCAGCATGAATTACTGCGTGTTCGATATCCTCCGCAAATCCCAGACCAATACCTCCACCACTGCCGGCTTCAATAAAGCCATCCTGGGGCCGGGTATAAAATGCGTATTTCCCCTTAACGAACTCGGGATGCAGTACGACATTGCGCTGCTGAGGTGAAGGGGTAATCAGATCATCCAGCCGTTCCCAGCTTTTCATATCTGTAGTGCGCACAATGCCACATTGGGCAATCGCAGAAGACTGGTCGTCATCCGGCACATCCGGATCCTTCCGTTCGGTACAAAACAGACCATAAATATAGCCGTCCTCATGTCGCACCAGACGGATATCGTAAATATTCGTATCGGGAATACTGGTTTCGGGTATCAGTACCGGATGGTCCCGGAAACGAAACCCGTCAATTCCATTATCACTCTCTGCAATGGCAAAAAAGGACTTCCGGTTAACGGCTTCCACCCGGGCCATGACCAGGTATTTATCCTGCCACTTGATGGCACCGGCATTCAGTACGGCGTTGATACCCATCCTTTCCATCAGATGGGGATTGGACTGTTCGTTCAGATCGTATTTCCAGAACAGTGGTGCGTGCGCGGCAGTAAGAATCGGATACCGGTACCGCTCATAAATGCCGTTCCCCGGCGCACAGATGACATTCCTCCGATTCACCAACGCTTCATAGGCTGCTGTTAAGGCCTCCCTGCGTGCTTCAAAAGCCGTATTCATACTTTTAATATTTTATACTGTATTGTTTAATTTTTGCGCCCTTTTACGTTCCAGCGATGCGGTAATTTCCCGGACTTTTTCATCTGAAAGCGGGTAGAACATCATTCCGATAAAGGCGAGCAGACAACATCCGGCCGGCAGGAGACTCATCATAATTTTTTCGCCGAAGAGGGTGTTTGCCGTTTGATGTAGGGCATCGGGCTGGTACTGAAATATGGCCAGGAGCCATCCGCTTAATGCGGCACCGAGTGCCCAGCCCAATTTCTGGGACATGGAAGAAGAAGAGAAAATCAAACCCGTCGCCCTTCTGCCTGTCTGCAATTCCTGGTGGTCTACAATATCAGCAAACATGGACCAGAGCAACGGTAATACATAGCCTGCAAAAACAGAAATAAGAAATTGCAGTAAAAAAATCATTACCAGACTATCCGTAACCAGATAAAATAAAACACTGAAAGCCCCTGCCATCAGTACAGCGATCATATAGGTTTTCTTTTTTCCGTACCGCGAAGAAATTGCAGGCGCAGCCATCACGCCGATCAGGTTGGCAGCCTGGCCAATAAGAAAATAAATCGTCGTGAGATCCCAGCCGGTGCCCGGCATTCTGTACGAAGCCTGTAAATAATCCCGGAAATAATAAATCGCCACACTGTCCCGAATAGCATTAAACAGCAAAGCCGCCAGCCCGGTGGCGACCAGGATCCACCAGGGTCTGTTTTGCAGCAGCTTTCTTAAATCTTCTTTCACCGAAGGGCGGTTTTCCGTTTCGATCTGAACGACTCTTTCCCGGGTCCATCGGAAGCAGGCCAGAAACAGCAGTACACAGAGTAGTCCGATCACACCAACGGCCATGGTCCAGGCGATCGCGGAAGTACTGACCGTCGTTTCGGCAGCGTTCCCTTTTAATTCCGTTGCATCGAAACGGCCTGCAAAAAAATCAATCAGCGGCTGCAGCAACATAAAAGTCACGAAGCTGCCTATGAAAGCGAAGGACATTCGATAGGAAGACAATTGATTGCGCTGACCCGGATCCGATGAAATTACGCCCAACAGTGAAGCATAAGGCACATTGATCAGGGAATAAACAATCATCATCAATGAATAAGTAATATAGGCATATACAAGTTTGCCGTCCTGACTGAAGTCGGGGACAAAGAAAGTAAACACCCCCATTAAAGCAAAAGGCAGGGCAAACCAGAGCAGGTAGGGCCGGTATTTGCCCCAACGGGACTGTGTCCGGTCCGCCGCAATACCCACAAATACATCGAATACAGAATCCCAGAGCCGGGCAATCAAAAACATGGTTCCTGCTGCAGCTGCTGTTATGCCGAAAACATCGGTGTAGAAAAACAGGGAATACATGCCAAAAATCTTCCAAAACATGGAGGACGCGGCATCTCCCAGCCCATAGCCTATTTTTTCTTTCAGACCAATTGATTGCGCCATAACTTATCAGAGCCAGTGCGTTGTTCCTGCTGCGGCATTATTTTTAATTATACTACTGTTTTTCTTCCGGATTAATTAAATCCGATTTCATCCAGGTAAATGGTAAAGTTCCCGTCCATCTGCTGGAAGGAAAGTTCCTTGATACCCGTCGCTGTTGCCGCCCTGGAAAATGCGGAAAGCGGCAATGCCACATCATGCCATTTGCCCGCCTCACCAAACGTATAGGCATAGGTGTTGGCATTCCCATCGCCATCGGAAGGCAGGTAAGGATCAATCATGCGGATGGAGACTCTCTTGCCAACGGCTTCCGGTGTCACATAGACCGAAAATTTCAAAACCGTTAAACTGCCAAAATCCAGTGAACCGCCGCCAAGCTGCAGGGCGGCACCCCAGGCGTCCCCGTTGACAACTTTAATAGATTTATTACCGATACGCACCGGGCTTTCATTGGCCAGGTCGACACTATTGCCATTGCCCCAGCCGCCCCAGGCGCCAAAACCATTTACCAGATTTTCGTTATAAATATAATGGCTGATCTGGGGAGGAGGCGCCGCACCGGCAACTTCCAGCACCATCGCGGAACTGGTCGTAACGCTGGCATTTTTAATACCCAGTCCGACCTTACCATTGGCCGTTCCCGCAGGTACCGTCACCGTAATGCTGGTAGCAGACTGACTGATAAAACTGGTAACCGGCGCCACGTTTTCCAGGTTGACCGAGCTTACCAGATCCAGGTGGGTACCGGTGATGGTCAGGTTGTTCAATGGTGTCACCGGATTGGGCGACAGCAGGGTAATGACCGGAATAATCAGTTCCAGGTCCGTCGCCGATGGCGCAGTGACGCCTGAAGCAACGGCTAATTGCAGGGGACCGGATTTGGCGCCCGCCGGCACTTTAACCACCAGCTGTGTAGCCGACTGACTCACGAAACTGGTCACCGCTGCCGGGTCGTTTGTAAAATATACGGCGCTGACCAGATCCAGGTCAGTTCCGGTAATCGTAATATTCTCACCATGTTTTACGGCTGCGGGTGCGATACTTACCGCCTGCGGTAAAATGATTCCCAGTTCTGTCGTGGAAACAGTCTGTACGCCGGAAGCTACGCCCATGGTAAGGGGTCCTTTGATCGCCCCGCCCGGTACCTTTACTTTCAGTGCTGTAGCAGCCTGACTGATAAAACTGGTCACGGGTAATTCCACACCGGTAAAAAACAGCTGGGTCACCAAATCCAGGTTGCTGCCATTCAGCGTTATTTCGGCATCATGACGTGCGGCAACCGGATCCAGGCTGCTGATTTCCGGCAGGCTGACGGTAAGTACCTGCTCGGTCTCAAAATCACCGGCTTCCGTACCGCTGTACTGAATAAGCAGTGAACCGGTCCGGGCATCCAGGGGTACCTGTAGTACCAACTCATCAAAGGATTGCTGTTCAAATTCGGTTACCGGTTTATTCTCCGCAAAAGTAACCGCAGTCACCCAGTTCAGAAAACTGCCTTTGATGGTTACGGAACTGCCCGGCCTTGCTTCCGCTGTCAGGGAACTGACCGTGGCACCGATACCCATATCAAACATGGATTTGGATTGTATATCCCCCTGGGAAGTTTTAAGGATGACGCGTCCACGCTGTGCCATCTGTGGCACCACCAGCGTGATCAGTTCCGCGGACTGACTACTGAATGCACCCTGCTCTACTGTGGCGTTTTCGCCCGCAAAAACAATGGCAGATACCTGGTCCAGATGCTGTCCGATGAAACGGATCTCTTCGCCCGGCTGTACGCCCGTGGGTCCGAAACTCAACAGAACGGGTTGGGAACTTGTCGCATCGGATTCATCTTTGGAACAGGCCGGAGCCAGTAAGATGAATGCGATCATACTACAGATCAGGGCGAGGACCGGCTTTTTAATAAAATACATAAGCGTTAGTTTTGGTTTATTTATTCGGCCAGCCGGGGTACAACCCGGAAATTATCAAAACAGATATCAGCATCCCAGGCACCTGCCGCATTGCCCACCAACAGGCGCGTCCAGTAACCATCAGCGCTGACTACCGGTTTGGGATTATAGGAATCAAAAACTTCTGTCAGCGGTATTACGACTGTCTGCCAGGCACCTTTGGTATCATAGGGCGCCGGCCAGATATAACCCTGATTCTGTTCCGCAGTAAGCCCCACATTGATTTTAATGGCATTGCCGTTATATGGTGTCAGGGTGTTTACTTCAAATTTAAGCAGGTAATTTTCAGGATGCAGAATCGCTTCATCGGGAATATTCTTGCTGTGAACCGGCATGGAAGATGCCGGCCCTCCGGCCAGTTCTGTCCAGCTCCAGGCTGCTACCGCCTTTTTCAGGTGAATATAATTACCACTGATCAATGGAGGTTCGCCACTACCCGGGCTGGAAACCACCAGCGAGCCGTTCCACCATCCTTCATAGGGATCGCTGCTGATGAACAGGTTTCTGTTATCCCTGAACCAGAAATCAGAAACCGTCTCTCCGAAATTGGTCTTGATGGTAACCGGCCCGGGCTGCGCACCGGCCGGTACAATGACTTTAACCATCTCATCCGCTATATCTGTTACTTCGGCAGTCGCACCCCCGTTAAAAGTCACCGTAAGCGGCGCATAAAAATAATTGCCGTTGATAGTGGCCATATCGCCTTCATTCACAAACTCGCAGAGCATGCCACTAATGGCAGGAGCGCTGATGGCGACTTCAAAATCATATAATAGTTCCGAACCATTTTTAAATACAATTCGGATCTTATTGGTGATGTCCACCGGTACCAGACTGGGTACGGAAGTCAGAATAGAGGTCGCGGTAATATAGGTGGGTGTGATGACGGTCGCCCGGTCATTGAACCAGACTTCAATAGCGTCCTGCAGGTTCTCCCCTATGATCGCCACCAGCTGCCCCTGAGCAGCCGCCGCCAGCAGTGAATCAGAAGCCGCAGGATCGGTAATCCTGACATAACTGATGCGGGGTTGTGCATTACCGCTGTCGTCTTTTTCGCAGGAAATCAGAAAAGCCGTGGCCATCAGGAGGACCGCCGCTACCAGCAATAATTTATAAATTTTATGCATAGTCTTTCAATTTCTTTTTTAACAATAAAACTTCGCGTTACGGATAGTCTACCGCAGGCTTCTTCAAATTAGGCGCCTGACTGAGTTCAGTATTGGGAATCGGCATATAAAAATTTCCACTACCCACCACCGCTGCTCTTTCTGAAAACCAGCTGGTTTTCGTAATGGTCCATTCGGTGGGATTGGGCATGATATCCGGCTGAACAAAGAAAAGTCCGCGATCCTGGGCGTTGATGATATCATACGCTTTCTGGGGATTCCAGTATTGGAGGCTGACCAGATCATACCAGCTCATCCCCTCCATGGCAAATTCCTTAAATCGTTCACTGAACAGTTCATCCAGGGTCAATGGGCCACGGGCGCCCTCCCCGGTAACTTCATAGGGCGGCAGCCCGGCGCGGGTATGCACCGCGTTGAAATAATCAATAGCAGTAGGATCCGTTGTGGAACCATTGTTGCCAATGGTGGCCTCCACATAAATCAGGTACATTTCCGCAAGCCTTTGCATATAGGTATTCTGCGGATAGTTCTGCTGCGCCGAAAGTCCATCCAGCGTATTATTACCCACCAGATATTTTTTAATATTGGCAGCATTATAATCTGTGCCGCTCATGGGAAAAACATAAGTTGATCCGTCGTCCACCTTTATACCCGGATACGCAAATCCCGGTAACAGAAAGCTGGCTTTCAGCCGTTGGTCGAGCGTGCGGCCTTTCAACGTACCTCCGGTAGTAAGGTTAAACCCATCGTATTGACTGAGCAGCCACCAGCTGGCACTGTACCCGCCGCCCCAGGCGTTCAGGGCCAGATCGGTACTCGGACTGATCTGATCGATCACACTGTTCCCCAGTCCGTAGGTGCCGGTCCCACCCGTAAATACCCATTGCAGTTCAAACAATGATTCCTCATTATTATCATAAGGGTAGGTAAATAAATCTTCGTAGTGATCCAGCAGTTTTCTGCCGCTTTGGCTAATGACCCTTTGCGCATAATATTTGGCACTATCCAGAAAACCCTGATTGCGGCTGCCACCACTGGACTCTACACCCGCCCGGGTAAGATAGAAGCGGGCCAGCATACCTTCCGCCGACCATTTGGTAAGCCTTCCGGGATTGTTGACCGTTGTGGGCAGGTCCTCGGCGGCTGCTTTCATTTCCCGGGTGATAAAGCGCCATACACTGGGAATGGTATTACGGCTGATGGTCGTGTCATATAATTTCTCAAAATTGTTCTCGATAATGGGAACCGCCCCCCAGTTCATGACCAGGTAACGATAAGCCAGGGCCCTCATGTACCGGGCTTCTGCAATGGTTTGTCTTTTAACCGCATCGGAGAGTTCTTCCCCACCGTACCTTTCTATATTATATAAAAACAGATTGGCCTGGGCCACGACGGTAAAAAAAGCGTTCCAGGAGGCTGTCACATGGCCATTATCTCCTGTTGCCGTAAAAAGCACATGCGCCCTGAAATCTCCGCCCCAGGGGTAAAATACCGTCCCGCCGCGGATATCCCCGATTGAGAAACTGGCTTTATCATTATAGCTGAACCATACTTTTGAATAAAGCAAACTGGTCGCTGCCAGTGCCTGTTCATCTGTCTTATAAAAATTTGCATCGGTAATGGAACTCAATGGTGGTTGTTCCAGAAAACTTTTCTTACAGGCAGGCAGCACGATGACCAGCAAGAAACCCAGCGCAGCAACCAATTTAATTCTATTTTTCATTTGAGCAGTTTTAGAAATTAACACTTATTGAGGCATTATACATGGGTGTCAGCGGATAGCGTCCAAAATCCAGGCCGATGGCCTGATTGGTGGCACTTGCTCCCGCACCTGTATAAGCACCCACCTCGGGATCGTACCCCTTATACTTCGTAAACGTGACCAGATTTTGCATGCCCACACCCAGTCGCAGTCCCTTGATCACTTTGGTGCGATCCAGGAATTTAGCCGGGAAATTATAGGACAGCGTAATGTTCTTGATCCTCAGATAGGAGCCGTCTTCCACAAATCGGGAAGAGACCACCGACTGATTGTTTTCGCTGGCAACACCTGAAGTAGTAATCCGTGGAATATCCGTTCCCGGATTCTCGAGCACCGGGTTGGCCGCATCATCGCTGAGTCGGGCATAATTCATCATTTCGGTAAGAAAGTTGCGACTCAGGTTGACATTATTGGGATTGAGGCTGAGTTGCCGGATGGCATTATAGATTTCGTTTCCGTAAACCCCGGTTACCAGGATGCTTAATTCCAGTTGTTTGTAACTGAAACTATTCGTAAAACCACCACTCAGTTTGGGCCAGGGATTACCAATATCTGTCTGGTCATCCACGGTTATCACACCATCACCATTGATGTCCTTGTGTTTGACATCCCCTACCCAGATACCGTTATTGGAATTTTCGGCCGGCCGGCGGTCACCGTTACCGTCAACCGGTACCGCACTGTTATTGATATCCGCTACAGACTGGTACAAACCATCGGAGATATAACCCCGGAACATCCAGGGCTGTTGGTCGATTGATGCCCGCTGTACCCAGGGAAAAGTATAACCAAAAATCCAGTCTGAACGGCGGTCAATAAATGCACTTTCTGTATTGAGCGTCGTCACTACGGTTTTAAAATGAGACAGGTTCAGGTTGCTTTCCCAGCGAAAATCATTTTTCTGCACCGGAATGGCATTGAAAGTAATATTCCAGCCCTTGGTCTTCAGCGAGCCGGTATTCACCAGCGGCGCACCAACCGCTCCCACTGCATCATTAATCCCCATATAGTTGGGCAGGCTGGCCTGCATGATCAGGTTATCGGTGTTTTTCACATAATAATCTGCTTCAATGGTGAGGCGGTTTTTCCAGAATCCGATATTGATCCCGATATTATTGGTATTGGTTTCCTCCCATTGCAGGGCAGGGTTGGTAAAGGTAGATGGCAGGAATCCGGTGCCCCATTCTGTCGCACCCGGCGACATAGAAGCATAGATTCCCGAACCTGTACCCTGGTTACCGGTTAATCCGGTTTCCAGCCGGAGTTTCAGTTCACTGATAAAAGGCAGCTGGAAGAATTTCTCCTGGCTGATCCGCCATGCAGCAGATACAGAAGGGAAGCTCCCCCATCTTTTATCCTGACCAAAATAGGGTGATCCATCCCTACGGAAAGTTCCTACCAGGATATAACGGTTGTCAAAGTTATAATTCAGACGACCCAGATAGGATTCCTGTGCCCAGGGATAGGTACCGCCCCCATTGGTTGCACTGAGCGGGTCACCCGCTTCCAGATCAAATACATCATTGGTCAGAAAGCCGGTCCGGGTAGCCGAAATTACTTTGTACCGGGATTCCTGGGCTTCATGGCTGACCATCAGCCCCAGGTTATGCCGGCCAATCTGGCGGTTGTATTCGGCCAGTTGATTCCAGTTCCAGTACCAGCTGGAAAAAGTACGTTCCGTAAGCGAATTGGTTTCTCTTAAATGCCATTGATCCAGTTCATAATCGGGGGTATAGTACATGGCCAGTCCACTTCCCAGACTACCATTGAAGGAACTGCGCAGGGTCAGCCCCTTAAAAGGTTTGATCGCCAGGTTCAACCCGCCCAGAAACTGTCTTTTCATATTTTTATTCGAGATCAGGTTGGCGATGGCGATCGGATTGACCGGTGCGAACTGGCCCTGTCCATTGATCGGATCACTACCGCCCCAGCTGCCATCCAGGTTCCTGACCGGTATCTGTGGCGTCAGCCGCAGCGCGTTCGCAATCAGCGGATCCGAGGCACTGTAGTTCGTAGCGGTCAGCACTTCATTGGTCTGGTTAAAATTAAAATTGGCCCCCAGATCCAGCCATTTGCGCGGCTTGTTGTCCAGGTTGATCCGGAATCCGTACCGGTCAAAACCGGAACCTTCCGCTACGCCATCCTGATCCATATATTCTGCAGACATATAATAAGTAGTCGCATTACTACCACCACTGACGCTCAGCTGGTGTTTGTTCATACCCGCTACCCGAAAGAGTTCGCTTTGCCAGTCGGTGCCTTCGCCCAGAATCGAAGGATCCAGAAAGTTTTCCGGTATGTTTTGTGGCGTACCAAGCACATACTGGTAATCGTTCACCATCTGGGCGTACTGGCGCAGGTTCATCACATCCAGGTGTTGGGGTGGCCTTTGGGAATTATGCTGGTAGGCATAATTAATCTTAAAGTCACCCGCCCGGCCTCGTTTGGTCGTTATGATAATTACACCGTTGGTTGCCCGGGAGCCATAAATAGCCGTGGCGGAAGGCCCTTGCAGGATCTGCATGTCTTCGATATCAGCGGGGTTGAATCCCGATAGAGGATTGGATGAACTCTGGTCTCCATAGGAAACATCTTCCGTCGACTGGATCTGAATTCCGTCAATAACATACAGGGGCTGGGTCCGGTTCAATGAGCTGATCCCGCGGATATTCACCGAGAGCCCCCCGCCGGGTTGACCCGAATTCTGGGTCACATATACACCGGCTGCACGACCCTGCAGCGCCTGCTCCAGTGTAGTATTGACCGTTTTTTCAATGTCTTTGGCATCGACTGAAGTTTGGGCCGTGGTCAGATTGGACCTGCGGGCCGTACCGTATCCAACGACGACAACATCACCCAGTACATTGGCCGACCCGGCCATTGTTATGACCTGCAGCCCCGCTCCGGTCACTTCCACTTCCTTGGTAGGTAAGCCGACATAAGATACGACCAGGGTATGGCTTCCCTGGGGCAGGTTGATAACAAATGCACCCTTATCATCTGAACTGGTAAATATCTGGGTACCTTTTACCTGAATCGTGGCACCTGGCAAAGGCCCACCGTTCACATCATTTACAATGCCCGAAATCACTTTGGCGTCCTGTGCGTGAGTAAAAACAGCAGTAAGTAATCCCAGAATAAGCAGCCAGACATTGCGTCTTTTATTCCTGATCATATGGCAATTAAATTTTGATAAAATTACAAGATATTGCAATCGATTACCTAATACTTTTACTACAATTTATAATACATATTCTGCATATTTTTCAAACCCCATGTAAGCAATTATTATTATTTGATTGATTTTCAAATATATAAATATCAATTTGCCTGTATCCGGCAACTTGCACCCCCTGTGCGGATTAATACTATTACAACATAAAGATTATATAATTATCTATTTTTACAAATATGCTTCATAATATTCTCAGGGAGATTATACCACTCACGCCCAGTGATTGCTGCACCATTTTCAAAAGAAAGAAAACGGATTTTGATTTCCCTTTGCACAGCCATGAAGAATATGAACTGAACTTTATCCATAATGCGCCGGGCGCCCGCCGCATCATTGGCAATCATATTGGAGACACCGAAGCATTTGAACTGGTTTTGGTGGGACCCAACCTGCCACATGTATGGGAGACCCATCAATGTACGAGTGAATATATAACAGAGATTACCATTCAGTTTCCCAAAGACCTGCTGGATGAAAAATTTCTACGCCGCCACCAGATGAGCTTTATCCGCAAAATGCTGGAATTGTCTTCGCTCGGCATACTTTTTTCGCAGGAGACCGCCCGGGAACTCATGCCCCGGTTGGATGGTCTGGGACAGAAACAGGGCTTTGATTCTATACTGGAACTGCTGTCTATCCTGCATGATTTATCGACCTCCAGAAATCTCCGGTCACTTTCGGATGCGGGCTTCGCCAATGACTATACCTATACCAGCCGTCGGATCGAAAAGGTGGTGGACTATGTCAATAATAATTTCCATCGGAATATTTCCCTTAGTGATGCCGCCAAACTGGTTCATATGAATGACATGTCGTTCAGCCGTTTCTTCAAAGCACGTACCGGTATCAGCTTTATGGACAACCTTCTGGAATGTCGCATTGGAAATGCGACCCGGCTGCTGATCGATACCAGTCAGAGCGTTGCCGACATTGCCTATAACTGCGGCTTCAATAATATTTCAAATTTCAATCGTCTGTTTAAAAAACGTAAGGGATGTACGCCCATGAAATTCAGGGAAACCTATTTTTTCTATGGCAACCGGCGTTTTATCTGAGCCCTGAGGTCAACCAATCCCCTCCTCTGATCCGAATTCCCTTTCCCGGCCAGGGCCGGTGACCTGGAATGATGCGGATATCCTATTTTTGATCCATGGATTTATCGCCGGATACTAAAAACATTCTGGGCCTTCAATTGCCTACGGATCCCCGATGGGTGAACCTGGCCGAAATTTCACTGGAAGCCATCCTTACCGATCATGCTTACTGTGAACAGAAAGCCGCCACCAGTTGTATTTCACTGATTCAGAAATATAGTGACCGGGAAAAACTGGTAACAGAACTCGCGCCCATCGTCACCGAAGAATGGGGGCATTTCCGGCTGGTCCTGCAGGAACTCCATAAACGGAAACTGCGTCTGGGTAAACAGCGCAAGGACGCCTATGTCAATGCCCTGATCAGCTTTCAGACCAAAGGTGGCCATCCCGAAGAGCGCCTGCTGGATCAACTGCTGATGATGGCCATGATTGAGGCGCGCAGTTGTGAACGTTTCAAGCGACTCAGTGAAGGTTTGCAAGACCCTTACCTGGCCAAATTCTACCGGCGTTTTATGGAAAGCGAAGCCGGACATTATACCCTGTTCATCGAACTGGCTGAAACCTATCTTCCCAAAGACAAAGTCCGCCAACGCTGGGGCGCCTGGCTTGCACATGAGACTGAAATTATGGAAAGTCAGGAACTCAGGGGCGACCGCATTCACTGATCCGGATCCATTTTCCTGTTCTTATCCCGCCTCCGAAGCCGGCCCCATGCCCGGATTCCCAACCTGCTTCTCAGACATATATAAGCTGTCGGCCAAGTGCCGATCCCTCTTTTAGGTAAAAGCCGGGCCAAATGTTAATAAAATGTTTAGTAAATTTTTTAAGAAGTTTATTTTTTTATTATTAATTAGTCGTATGTTTATAATTAATTAGAAGAATTAAACCCAAATTTTACTAATGATTGCCGGAATACTATCCAAAAAACAGAAATTTTATCGGGAGATACTGAAGTATCTGTTTTTCAATAAGCAGCTCACTTGTGCTGATATCAGTAATCTGATCGGAAAAAGCATTCCACTCACCACACAATACCTCAATGAATTAATTGGGCTGAAATTGGTGGTAGAGAAGGGTTTTGCAGCTTCTACCGGTGGCAGAAGGCCCCAGACCTACAGCATAAAAACGGATTCGCTGTATATTATTTCTGTAGCCATGGATCAGTTGACGACCCGGGTCGCACTGATTTCCAGTGATAATACGGTAGTGGGAAGTATCGAGCAGTTTAGTCTGCCCCTGGCGGGCAATACCGGGACCGTTAACCTGCTGATTCAGTTGCTCCGGAAATTTATCCAGAAAACGAAGGTACCCCTTAACCAGTTGGTAGGTATCGGGATCGGGATGCCGGGTTTTGTGGATGCTGTAAAAGGGGTCAATCATACATTTTTGCCCGTGGAAAACGGGCAATCCCTGTCTGAAACCATACAACAGGCACTGGGCGTACCGGTACTTATTGATAATGATTCCAGTCTGATTGCATTGGCGGAATTAAAATGGGGCGCCGCCCGCTATCGCCAGCAGGTGATGGTAATCAATATTGGGTGGGGAATCGGTCTGGGTATTCTGGCCAATGGCAAATTATTCAGGGGGCATGACGGATTTGCCGGCGAATTGAGCCATATTCCGCTTTTTGAAAATAATAAATTATGTAGTTGCGGAAAATATGGTTGCCTGGAAACCGAGACATCCCTGATGGTCGTGGCACAGAATGTAATTGAGAAACTGAAAAAGGGCAAAAGACCGAGTTTACTCCAGAATCTGGATCCTGAACATATCGAAGATGCGGCCATAAAAATCATTGATGCAGCGCAGAAGGGCGATAAATTTTCCATTGAACAGATTTCGGCTGCGGCCTATAATATCGGTCGTGGGGTGGCGATACTGATCCACCTGTTAAATCCGGAACTCATTGTTATCAGTGGTATCGGGTCACTGGCGGGTAAGGTATGGATCGCTCCGATCCAGCAGGCGATTAACGAACATTGCATCCCGAAAATTGCGGAACATACTGAAATTAAAATTTCCACATTAGGTTATAAAGCAGAAATAATCGGCGCGGCTGCCCTGGTTATGGATCATTACGAAAAATTGCCAGTCAAATTAAACGAATCAAATATTCACGCCTCACAAATTGTATAATTCTCGAAAATCCACTTCTGAAATTTAAATCAAAATTTACTAAAACAAAAAGCACAAGTATGAAGAAAACAATGCAAAGAATACTGCTTCTTTGGTTTGCCAGCTGCATAGCGCTCCTCTCCTATGCCCAACAAAGAACAGTAACCGGTACTGTTACAGACGAGCAGGGCAATGGTCTGCCGAATGTATCACTTGTCGTTAAAGGCGCAACACAGGGAGGTGTTACTGATGAAAATGGTAAATTCTCGGTAACGGTGAACAGCAACGATGACATTCTTGAATTTAGTGCGGTGGGGTACAGCACCCAGTCTGTTAGTGTGGGTAGCAATCAGACATTAACAGTGGTTTTACTGAAATCCGGCGCCGAACTCGAAGGCGTAGTTGTTACCGCCCTGGGCGTAAAAAGACAACAACGCTCCCTGGGTTATGCCACTTCCACCGTTCCTGCGGGCGAGTTGATCAAAACCGCACCCACCAATTTTGCAGGCGCACTGTATGGTAAAGTACCAGGGTTACAGGTTTCTCAGGCGCCCGGCGGTTCTACTGCGGGGGTTGTTATGCAACTCCGGGGTGTTAACTCCATTAGTTTCAGTTCCACACCACTGATTGTACTGGATGGGATTCCTATCCGGGACGGCGCATTTAATAATGGTAATTACTGGGGCGATCAGCGTGTAAGAGGTAATGGCCTGGTCGATCTGAATCCCGAGGATATGGAATCCGTCACGGTCTTAAAAGGTGCAGCTGCCGCTGCCTTATACGGTTCAGAAGGTAAAAACGGCGTACTGCTGATCACTACCAAGAAAGCAAAAGGCAAGGGCTTCTCCGTAGATTTCAATGCGACTTATTTTCAGGATCAGGTAGCCTACCTGCCCCGCTTACAGAACGTAAGAGGTGGAGGGTTTCCGGTTCCCTATGAATTCTATGAATCAGATGAAAATGGCTTTGGACACTATACGCTGAATGGCACAGATTACAGGACAAGTGTACAGGCGGGTCTGAGTTTCGGGCCCAAATTTGACGGCCAGCCGATCCTGAGCTGGGATGGTCAGGTGCGCCCCTATTCTGCGCAGCCAGATCGTTATAAAAATCTCTTCCAGAAAGGGAACAATACAACCCAGAATATTGCCATCAGCAGTGGTACCGATAACGCGGATATTCGCTTTTCACTTACCCATCAGAATTTTGAAGGGGTTAGCAGAAACTCTCAGGATGAAAAGTTAAATGCCAACTTCAACAGTTCCATCCGCTTCAGCAAAAACTATTCGCTGGACATCATGATCAATTATATCAATCAGCATGTGCATAACCGGCCCTATATGATCGATCGGATGATCAATAATTTCACCGGTATGATGCCAAGCTTTGATAATGGCGACTGGTACTATGATAAATACAAAACCAGCCTGGGTTATAAATATGTAACAGGTGATAATCCCAGCCTGACGCCGGATGAAAACATCAGGATACCCAACTATCGCACCGATATCCTGGATTATGTTTGGAATATGATGTCTAACAATGTAGATGAATACAATAATCGATTGATATCCAGCATCACCAATAACCTGACTATCGCTAAGGGACTCTCCCTAAGAGGTCGTTTGGCAACGGATCTGACCTTCAATCGTACATTGAACAAATCGCTTTCTACCGTTCCCGTCCAATACAACCCTTCCGGGGAATATACGCAGGCGACGTTTAACTACAATATTCTCTATGGAGATTTATTACTGAGTTACGATACGAAACTGACCGATGATCTAAGCCTGAATGCCACCGCCGGATACACTGCCCGACAGGAGAAGGGTATGCGGACAAGTGTTGGCACTAACGGCGGTCTGGCTGTAGAAAATAAATTTGACCTCAGTGCTTCATATAATACGCCATATAATAGTTCTGGAGAGCAAACTTACCTGACTACGGATGCATTTCTGGGAACCGTAAATTTTGGCTATAAGGACTTTGCTTATCTGGAAGGAACGATCAGAAGAGACCGGACTTCCACCATGCACCCGGACAATAATGCTTTTGTCTACCCTTCCGTAAATGCCAGTTTGATTCTTTCTGAAATCTTCACATTGCCTCAGGCAATTGATTATGCCAAATTGAGGGCTTCCTGGGGAACAGTGGGAAGTTATCCAGGCGCTTATCTGGCCAACGTAGCCTACAACACCGGCAATCTTGGAATACAATTTCCAGATGGCAATCCGGTGCTTACCACTTCCACCATTACCAATCCTTACGGAAACGATAAAATCAGACCAGAAAGAAAGAAAACAGTGGAATTCGGTCTGGCGGTGGAAACCCTGAAAAGAAGGTTAAATTTCGATTTCAGCTATTATCATGACAATGTCTATGACCTGCTGATCAATTTATCCTTACCTCAGAGCATGGGTGCATCAACCATACTTTCCAATGTAGCGGAGCTATCCAACAACGGATTTGAAGTAGGTGTCAATGCTATTCCGGTCATGACCAATGATTTCCGTTGGAATCTTTCTATCAGTTATTACACTAACAAAAACAAAATCGTCAGCCTGGCAGACAATTCCAATGAACTGATTCATGCCGATTATGATGGAAATGCCTATCAGATCAAGTCAATTGTGGGCAAACCTGTAGGTGATATCTATGTCCATCCCATTCTGGTCAATGATGCGGGCGTGCCCATCGTTACTGAAGATGGTCTCTATCAGCAGGATCCCAACAAAATGGTTTCAGGAGGTAATAGCCAGGTGAAAGGTGCAGGGGGTATTCAAAATACATTCTCCTATAAAAACTTTGCCCTTTCCTTTAATACAGATTTTAAATATGGCGGCTATGTCATCCCAACCGGTTTGGCCTGGATGCACAGTCGTGGCATTACCGAGGAAAGCCTGCGGTATATGGATAACGGTCTTTCTTACTATCTTGATGAAAACTATAAAGGGATCGCTACCAGTGCCGCCACCGGCCCGAATGGTGAAACCGTCCTGCATGACGGGATGTTAATGGAAGGCGTTACCGCCGACGGCAACCCCAATACCAATATTGTTTCACAGGCTTATTATTACTATGCCACTTACCAATGGGGTGGCCCACAATATACGCCTACGGCGCTGTACAACTTATTTGTAAAGAAAAACAACTACATTAAAATGCGGGAGATTTCACTGGCTTATACACTGCCTACAAAAGTTTCCCAAAAAATATGGGCCAAGAGATTAACCGTATCCGTATTCGCCAGGAACCCCTTCTATTTCTACAGATCGATTAAGGATATGGACGCAGAACAACTGACTACCGGCAATGTTTGGTATAACAATTTAAACAACGCCGGAAGCCAGCCTTCAACCAGAAGCTTTGGCGCCATGATAAGAGCAAATTTCTAATCCAAAAAATGAAATGAAAGGAGCCATAACAAAAATCGATGATCTGGATATGGCAAATTCCATCTGACAATAATCAATATAAAATCAGACAGATGAAAAAATTAATATTTGGTTTTGCGGTTGTCTTTCTGGGGCTTATTTCCTGCACCAAAGAACAGTTTGCAGACGATTATGTAAATCCCAAAACAGTCGCTACCACCACTATCGAAAAGCAGTTCTCCGGGGTTCTGGCAGCAGACCTGGACTACAAAATGTATAAATACTGGAATTACTTTGTAGTACTTCAAAACACGGCACTGCCCTGGTCACAAGCAACCGGTGTCATTAACTCACAGGGGCGTTACGTTCCCGGAGCAGCAGCCATCACAGATCGCTGGGGTAATTTTTACAATTTCCTGGCGCAATACAAGGAGTTCCTGAATGTTTATAATAAGACTACGCCGGAGGAACAGAGTGCAAAAAGGATATATTATATCCTGGCAACCATCCACTTTTATGATCGCACCCAGAAAGTCGTCGACCTCCATGGTGCCATTCCCTGGTCAGAAGCGGGCTTGTTGAGCACCAATGTCGGGAATGTACAGGCTTCTTATGCCAAATATGATCCGGCGGACGAAATCTATACCAAAATGCTGGACGACTTAAAAGGGTTCGCCGATGAACTGAACAGTATAGATGTATCCAGTACAGTTCTGACGACACTGAAATCACAGGACTTTATCAATACCGGCGATCTTTCGCTATGGAAAAAGTATTGTAATTCACTGCGGGTGCGGCTTTTGATGCGTGCATCCGGTGTCGCTGCTTTTCAATCCAGAGCGGCTTCAGAGATCGGTTCTATTGTCGGCAACGCTTCGAGTTACCCACTGGTTAGTTCCAACGCAGACAAAATCGCCATTGAAGTCTATAGTTCAAGTTCAGGAATAAACAATGGTACCGGCACGGGGTTAGATGCAGACCTGTATAAAGGACTGATTGGCTGGGGTGGCGGTGATATCCCCAGTAAAAAAATGATCGACTTAATGAAGTCAACTACTGACCCCCGTTTGAGTTTCATGTTCCAGCCGGGCACGAATGCGGGTGGAAATTATGCGGGTCTGGATCCTACACTTTCGTCAAATACACAAACTGACCTGTCAAATGGCGGAACACTTTCCCGCTACAACTTTGCGAATATCAGCCAGAATATCGGTTTGGCGGCTGTTCTAATCAATGCAGCAGAAACCTATTTTTATCTGGCGGAATATTACCTGAATAACGGCGCAGACGGATCGGCGAAAACCGCCTATGAAAATGGTGTAAAAAACTCTATTGGGTATTATTTTCAACTGGCTGATGAAACGCCCTCCAATAGTACCCTGACAACTTACCTGGGTAAACCGGGTGTGGCCTGGAGCGGATCGGCTGCCAACAAGCTGAACCTGATTGCTACCCAGAAATGGATCAATTACAGTGTGCTCCAGCCCCTGGAAAACTGGGCAGAAATCAGGCGCCTGAAACTTCCGGCACTTACTTTCCTGGAGGACAACTCAAATGCACAGAAGTTACCGCCCAACCGCTGGTTGTATCCCACAAATGAACAAACATACAATCCGGACAATTATGCCGCGGTAAAAGACCAGGATAATATCACCACCAAGATATTCTGGGATGTAAACTGATCAGGCAATTATTGATTTTCTTATGATTCAAAGCCGGCTTACCACCGGCTTTGAATTTTTGAATAAGTTTTTATTCGAATAAAAGACCCTTTCATTTCACCTGGTTCAAATTATAGCTGAACTTTAATTCAAAAAAAATTAAATACGCAAACGGATGAAATACCTGTTTTTACTGTTTTTTGCAGCTGCAGGCCTTGGACTTCAGGCACAGCCGAATGTCCACCCTGTCTCACAGCAATACCAGTGGCCAAAGGACAGCCTGGTACGTCAGAAATTGGACCAGTGGCAGGACCAGAAGTTTGGCATGATCATCCATTGGGGTCTCTACGCGGTTCCGGGTATTATCGAATCCTGGTCGCTTTGTTCAGAAGACTGGATCACCCGGGACAGCAATTCCAATTACGGGGACTATAAGAAATGGTACTGGGGACTGAAAGACCGGTTCAATCCGGTAAATTTTGATCCTGATCAGTGGGCCACAGCTGCCAGTAACGCGGGCATGAAATACCTGGTATTCACCACCAAACACCATGACGGATTTTGTATGTTCGATACCCGTCAGACCGATTTTAAAATTACCAACGGGCCTTTTGCAGGATCGCCAAAAGCCAATGTGGCCAAATACGTGTTCGAAGCTTTCCGGAAGAAAGGGATGATGATTGGCGCGTATTTTTCCAAACCGGACTGGCATAGTGAAAATTACTGGTGGCCTGTGTATGCAACGCCCAACCGGAATAATAATTACGATATCCGAAAATTTCCCTGGCGCTGGGAGCAATTCAAACAATATACCTTTAACCAGATTCAGGAGCTGATGCAGGACTATGGTGCTATGGACATACTCTGGCTGGATGGCGGCTGGGTACGCCCCCGCGAATCAGTCAATGAGGAAGTGCTGAGTTGGGGAGCGCCAATCCCCGAATGGAGTCAGGATATCGATATGCCAAAGATTGCGGCCATGGCCCGAAAGGAACAACCCGGGCTTTTGATCGTCGACCGGACTGTGCACGGCCCTTTTGAAAATTACCAGACCCCGGAACAACGGGTTCCCGATCATAAAATAGACCACCCCTGGGAGAGTTGTATGACATTGGGCTCGGACTGGGGATATGTACCCCGTCAAAAATTTAAATCCACGGCAACGGTAATCAGTAATCTGATTCAGATCGTTGCCAAGGGAGGCAGCCTGCTGTTGGGCGTAGGCCCTCGTCCAGACGGCACCCTGCCATCAGAAGTTCTGCAACGGCTGGACAGCATCGGCCATTGGATGGATCGCAATGGGGCGGCAATTTATAATACCCGAACCACGGCTATTTATCAGGATGGGAATGTTTATTTTACAAAATCCAAAGACGGCAAGACCTGCTTTGCCCTGGTTCCGTTGACAACCGGTCAAACCATACCCGCTACGATTAGCTGGTCGGGCAATCTACCCGAAAAGGGCAGCCGGATCACCCTGCTGCAAACCGGTCAAAAACTCAAATGGAACCTCCGCGATGGTAAAGTGCAGGTTCAGGTCCCCCGGGGAATAAAAACAGCGGCGCTGGCACTAGCTTTCCAACCTGCCCACTGAACAGTAAATTCTGTAAGGGATGAATTGACCGGAACCGGACCATAACTCAGGTTTTTGAAACCGGTACCAGGGGACTGTCCAGGTACTCCCATAAATACCGGCAGGCATAAGTACGATAGGGCTTCCAGTCATTCGAAATTTCAATAATTTTCTGCGTCAGCTCTTTTGTGTTTGTATATTCAATATCGTAAAGCCGGATCATGGCTTTCTGCAGGCCCAGATCTCCCGCAGAAAAAACGTCCTGGCGGGCGAGGGTAAACATCAGAATCATTTCGACCGTCCACTGCCCCACCCCTTTGATACGGGTTAACAATGTGAGCAATTCCTCGTTGCTCATCCGATTCAACCTGGCATCGGTGAGCTTGTTTTCCAGAAAGAAATGGCAGACATTCTTAATGTAAACGGCTTTGGAATTCGACAGACCGATACTGCGTAAAACTTCGTGATCCAGGGCCAGGATATCAGCCGGCTTCGGGTTCTTCTTTTTTAAAACGGTCAGAAACCGGTCATAAATAACAGCCGCTACTTTGGTGCTTAATTGTTGAGAGATAATGGAGGCACAAAGTCGCAGGCAAACATTTTTGCGGGGTTCGAGCTTGTAGAATCCCTGTTGACGCATCAGCAACTTCAGGACTTTGTCTTTCTTAAAATGGTTACGGTAGGGCAAGGTATTTCATTTTGGGGTTTCTTCGAAAGGACCAATTGGCTTCGAGCAATAAGACCAGGTCTTAAACTTTAAGCAATCCCAGCTCCATCAATGCATAGGTCATACAGGTCACATGCATAGACTGGATAAAGGTATTGCTTCGGAATAACTGCAGGAATTCCTCCATTGAAAACAGGGCGATTTCAATCTCTTCATTAGGATCCAGATCCTGTTCGGCGGTTTTCCGGCCGCCTTTTCCCAGAAACATATGCATCCAGTTGCTGTTGGTAGATGGGTTGGCACAGGTTTTTCCCAGATAGATCATATCCTGGAAGCTATAGCCTGTCTCTTCCTGCAACTCCCTTCGTATCGCTGTTTCCAGATCAGGATCTTCCTCATCCACGCATCCGCCGGGTATCTCCCAGCAGGTAGCACCGATCGCATGACGGTATTGCCGCTCCAGTATTACCTGTCCTTCTTCCGTCATAGCAAAACAAGTCACCCAGGTAGGAAAATCATAAACATAGTAGGGGTCGACGATTTTCCCTTTGGGCGTTTCACAACGCTCCTGGCGAACTTTAAACCAGAGTTCATCGAATAACAATTTCGAATCCAGCGTCTTCCAATTCATATCTGTTGCCATAGTAATCCGTCATTTCAAGTAGTCAGTTTCCGGCCAGGAATTCCATGCATTATCATTAAACCTGTCCGGTCATCATCCGATCATTTCCTTACCAGCCACGAGCCGCACGCAGGCCGTTGATCTGGGCGACATGATGACGGCCATGCCAGGAATAAGACTGCAGCAGATACCAGAGGCTCAGTTCCTGCTGAGATCCGGGATGATATACACTACGCTCCCAGTCGGCAGTTTTCAAATCCCTGATGGCGGCGAACCAGCGGTGGTGAAGCGCATAAAGCAAGGTAACTGAAATATTTACCGGCAATTCTTTCACGTCTTCCAACTCCGCCCATAGTTTTTCCTCGTAAGGTTTTATTTCAGGCAGGTCCTCAGTCATTGCGAGCTTAAACCGAATATAGGCATTCATATGGCTGTCGGCAATATGATGTACCAACTGGTGCACGGTCCAGCCGCCTTCCCGGTACGGCGTATGAAGCTGTGCTTCATCCAGGTTATTGAGTGCGGCTTCCAATGTATTGGGCAAAAACCGGATATCTCCCAATGCCTGCAACTTGAGGTCCTCGTTATAATCCTGAGCTTCCAGTTTGCCGATGGGGTACTGATTGAAGATTTCCATTTTTAACGATTGACTTTAATGAGTTCTACTTCGAACATCAATGTGGCGCCTCCCGGTATATCGGAACCAGCGCCCCGGTCACCATAAGCCAGATCAGAGGGAATCCACAGCCGCCAGTGACTGCCTTCTTTCATCAGCGGGATGGTTTGCTGCCAACCGGAAATCAGTTGGGTCAACCTGGCGGTAAAGGGTTGATTGCGCTCAAAGGAGCTGTCAAAGACTTTCCCATTTAACAAGGCACCCTTATAATGGGCCGTAATGGAATCCGTCGCCGCCGGCTGCAGGCCGGTTCCATCTTTAAGAATTTCATACTGTATGCCGGAAGCCAATTCCAGAATGCCTTCTTTGGATTTGTTGGCTGCCAGAAAATCACGGCCTTCCTGTTTCTGTTGGTCAATTTTTGCATTCATAGCGGCTCTTAATTTTATCTGTAAATTCATATTTGAGGAATGAGAATATATCCAATTCGGAATATATTATTTGAACTAAAAAACAAGTTAAACATATTTATATGCTAATAATCAGCATATAATGAAATTAAATTTAAGTCAGGCATCACGCAACATCTTTCCGGTCAGGTGAATGAAAACATCCTCAAGATTGGCTTTCTTTACTTCCCGGGGACGCTCAAAACCGGAATCCACCAGGTTATCAATCAATTGATCGGGTGTATCCATCGCGACGATATTTCCGGAGTCAATTATTGCGATCCGGTCGCAGAGGTATTCGGCTTCGTCCATATAATGGGTCGTAATGATGATGGTTGTACCCTGCTGATTGATCATTTTTATCAATTCCCAGAGGTTCCTTCTGGCCTGGGGGTCGAGTCCCGTCGTTGGTTCATCCAGAAAAATGACTTTGGGTCGGTTGATCAGCGTGGTAGCTACGGAGAATCTTTGCTTTTGCCCGCCACTCAGGTCCTTGTACAGGGCTTTCGCTTTTTCCTCCAGATTCACCGATTTCAGCAATTCCATCCCATCTACTTCGCGGTTATACAAGCCTGAAAACAAATCGATAAGCTGCAATAGGTTCAGTCCGGGATAATAGCTGCTGGATTGAAGCTGGACCCCTATAATGCGCTTAATGGCATCGGGCTCCCGGTCGAGATCGAAACCCCCAACTGAGATACGCCCCCCCGTCTTTTTACGAAGGGTTTCAATAATTTCCAGGGTCGTCGATTTTCCGGCGCCATTTGGGCCCAGAAGTCCGAATATCTCATTTTCGTACACTTCAAATGAAATCCCCTTTACCGCATTGAAATCCCCGTAGTTCTTTACCAATTGATCTACCGAAATAATTGTATCCCTCATGCGCTAAAGCTACAATTTAGTTTTAATAAATCAGATAGTTTAAGCCATAAGTCGCTGCGTCGGTCCGACGAATCCCCCTAAAATGCCATGATTTATTTCGGTAACTTTTTCCTCCCGGATTATATAGTATGATGTCAAAAGTAAAAAGCGCGCCTGATTCAAGCTGAAATCCGGGCTTATATACCATAGGTGAGGGCAATTAACCACAAACCACGACATTTGCAGTTCAAAAAAAAGGCGATGATCAAGGTATTTAAATTTGGGGGCGCATCTGTCAATAGTGTGGAACGAATCAAAGCGGCTGCGCTGATCCTGGAATCCTACCGAGGCACACCCCTGCTGCTCGTGATTTCTGCGATGGGCAAAACGACCAATGCACTGGAAAAAGTCGCTTCCGCTTTTTATAACCGGCAAAAACAAGAAGCCCTGGACCTGTTTGAAGAAGTTAAAAAACAGCACCTGACAACGGCCAAATACCTGCTGGTTACACGATACCTTGCTTGTGAATCCCAACTCCGGGATTTTTTTACCGAAGTCGAATGGTTATTACATGATGAACCCGTTCGGGAATATGATTACTACTACGATCAGATCGTATGCTGCGGCGAGCTCCTGTCGACGGCCATCATCAGTCATTTCCTGAATGAAACCGGTATTTCCAATCAGTGGATGGATGTCAGGGACCTCCTGCGTACGGATGACAATTTCAGGGACGCCAATGTGGATCTTACCATCAGTTCAGAAGCAGTAACCGAGCAGGTGAAACCCCTGCTGTCGACCGGTGGACTCGTGATTACTCAGGGCTTTATTGGTGCCACCGATGAAAATGAGAGCACCACACTGGGCCGTGAAGGGAGTGATTATACAGCCGCCTTATTTGCCCAGTTACTGGCTGCCGAAAGTCTGACCATCTGGAAAGACGTACCGAGTGTAATGAACGCCGACCCAAGACAGATTCCAGACGCCCAACCGATTGCAGAACTCAATTATAACGAGGTGATTGAGATGGCCTATTATGGGGCCCAGGTGATCCACCCCAAGACCGTCAAACCCCTGCAAAACAGTAATATTCCCTTATACGTAAAATGTTTTCTGGACCCACAACTAGCCGGCACGATAATACATAATAGCAAAGTAAAAGATCTGCCGCCCATCATCGTTTTAAAGCAGGATCAGGTGATGATCGAACTCAGATCAAAAGATTTTTCTTTTATAGGAGAGCATCATACCGAAACCCTCTATGAAATTTTTGAGCAGCTATATATCCGCCCCACCCTCACACAGAATGGGGCCATCAGCATCATTTATGCATTTGACCATTGGCCGGAAAAAATTAGCCGATTTGCCTCAGCTGCTTCAGTTTATTTTGATGTTACTGTGACACCAGGTCTCAACCTGCTCACCATTCACCATTATAATGAAGCCGCAATTCAGCAGTATGCCAACGCAAAAGATTTTCTGGTAAGACAGCAGACAGCAACTACACTGCGGCTACTGTTCCGGGAAACGAACGGGGTAGATATGTGATTTATCCAACTGCGATTTTAGCCCTGCCTACAGAAAGGTACGCCAGATCATTGGATGCATCCAGCGGTTGACATCCTTGCCCCATTCTTTGGCCCTGGATTTCCCTACTTCCAGCAGGATGGATTTCATTTCCGCTTCAGATTTCTTTTTACCTTTTTCCGGTGGGCTGATTTTAGGCTGATCCAGGGTTAATGTGGTGGCGATCCAGCTGGTATACATGCGTGGAATAGTAAGACCCAGGACCATACCCGGTAGCCCGTTCACGCTCATTGGCCCCCCACTGATTTTTATCTCATCGGTGTAATAAGCAAAAATATAAACACTGTCATAGAGAATTGCTCCCGCCTTCCTGCAGTTGAAACCCGCAATGGTTGTCACATCGTTGGGATACATTTTCCACTTGATGTTTTTGAGCTTCCCGGAGATAAGATAATTATCATCCAGTGCCTTACGGTTCACGAAAGTCCGATCTCCATAATTATTATACCAGAAGTCATCTTCTTTAATTTCACTGATCCAGGGCGAAACCTTTTTGGTGTCTGCATTCCGGTCGAAGGCATAACTGGCCTTATCCCCATCAAAATGATACTTGTAATAATTTAAGGTAAACTGTGGCTGGGCCGCGATGATATCTTTGTAGAAACTGTTATCGTCGCCCGCCATGGCACCGAGCATCTTGTGGAGGTTGGTCTTTACTTCAAACTCGATGGTTCCTTTGGTTATAAATTGCTGCGCGTTGGCCCATCCCAGATTGCAACAGAAAATAGTCAGAAATAAATACTTCATAATATTTTAATTAGCGGCCGGCGTACCGGTTCCGTTTTTGGTAATATTCCATACAAATGAAACCAGCCAGAACCTTTGCAGGGTAGTCCGGTAAGTTTCGGTGAAGCTGTAGCTACTGAAATTCCTGTTATAACCCCGGTTCTGGTCCAACAGGTCATAAACGGACAGTCTGGCCTCAAACTGCTTCTTATAAAATTTCTTCGACAGGAAGCCGTTCCAGTTGATATAATTATTATTTGCCGGAAACCGGGGATCCTTCTGCACAAAATTGGCGTCGAGCTCGGTCCGGATCTCAAAATCCAGCGGCAACTGAAGATTACCCCAGACGTTCAGTTCACCACTCCAGTACTTCGCATTGGCCGTCGTACTAACAGTAGCCGTCGTGTGGTTATAGGAAACATTGGGAGAAATCCCAATATCATATTTTTCATCCACGCTTTTATAAGCATCAATACCAAATCGATAACTATTCGTTTTCGTAATATTCTTCTGGCTCATACCGTTGTTGGAACTGAAATTACTGACAAAATCCACATTGCGGTTAAAACCGTAACCGACGGCTGCGCCCAGCCGGATACCGGGTCCCCTTAGTTTATAGTTATAACTGAACCGGCTGTTCAGACTCATGACACCATCCGTATTGACATCATAATATCGTCTTACCCCGTCTTTAAACTCACTGAAAGTTACAAAAGCATTCTGCGTAGCTGAATAATTCAGAAAAGCCCAGATACCCCGTTCTTTCAGGGTCTTGAAATTATTGTAATACATCGAGAGACCATGCCTGAAGGAAGGTTTAAGCAATTGATTCCCGACCCGAACATTCAAAGGATCCGTATTGTCAGGGATGGGCTGGAGCTGATTCAGTGAAGGCGCCTGGCTGAAACCATTATAATACATATTCAGGGTCTGGCTGGGCTTTATTTTATAGGTTAGGTTGGCTCTCGGTGAATGATTGACGAAATTATAATTCCGGCTGGTATTATTGGTGAGATCCTCCTGCTCATATCTGGCAAAATCCGCAGAAGTTCCGATCGAGAAATTAATTTTTCTTTTATTCAGGCGGAAATTTATACCGGGCGCATTGCTCAGTGTATTGAACGCATAGTCATTACTCAGGGAATCAATAAAATTATTGTATTGTCCACTACCGTTATTGGCATACACATTTCTGTCGGTCGTATTTTTAGTATAGCCAAAGGCATAACTCAGTTCCAGATAGACATCTTTAATCAGCGGTTCTGTATAAGCCATCCGTCCATAAATGCCATTCAGCAAAGTATTAGCCAGGGTCTGTTGATCCACCAGCGCACTGCTGTCCACCGAACCGGATTTATAAAAATCCAATTGAGAATACAATAAGGCTTCATTCTCATTTGTCGTATGGATATAACGGGTATTGATGGAAAGGGTCCGGTACTGTTTTTTGAATTTATGCATCCAAAGCAGGTTGGCATTCAGATTTTTATTCGAAGAACTGCTATTGCCGTGCCGGTCATTGGTATTGATAAAAGCACTGTCCTCAGTGAGGTTCTCGGTGCGGCTGTTGAAACGTGCATCGAGATCGTTCATATTTCCCTCGGCAGTCAGCTTCAGGGTATTCATCGAATCCAGTTTGGCTTCCATAATCAGGTTCGCCGCCTGCTTCAGGTTAGAACTGTAGCCACTGTTATTATTATAGCTCAGCCAGGTTGAATCTGCCAGATAATTCCGGGAATAGGTATCTGTGCGGCCCGGGGCATTGATTTTGGTCAGCCGGTAGCTGGTATTCAGGCTTTGTTTATCCTCATTGAATTTATTACTGTAATTCAGACCCAGATTCCAGTTGGTCGGAATCCCGTCGCTGCGGTTATAGTCCCCTATGGAACTGATAGAGATACCGCCATCATCGGTGGTCCGTACGTCATTACCACCACCGTATTTACTGCGATCATCCCAATCCAGGTTCAACTTACCGGTATTACTCATGATACCATAGCCGGAGAGTTTTCGTTTCGCCTTAAAGGCATTCAGCATAATGGCATTGTTAAACTTATTCTGGTTGCCTGGTCCGTCGCCATTTTTCAGTCCGCCACCGGCTTCAATTTTCCCAAAATAACCTTTCTTCTTGTCCTCTTTCAGCACCAGATTCATGGTCTGTTTGCTTTGTCCGTCATCAATACCGGTAAAGGCGGCCTGGTCGCTTTTCCCCTTATAAACCTGCACATCCTTTACGATATCGGCCCGAAGATTCTTGGTCGCGATGCCCGGATCGCTCCCGAAAAATTCCTCGCCGTCTACCAGGAAACGCTCCACTTTTTCTCCCAGTGCGGTGATCTGACCGTTACGGTCCACCTGCACGCCCGGTAATTTTTTAAGCAGTTCCTCCACATTTGCTCCCTCCCGGACCTTAAAACTATCGGCGGTGTAAATCGTGGTATCTCCCTTGATCCGGATTGGTGAACCGGTCTTCACAATGACTTCCTCCAGTAATTTACTGCGGGAAATCATATTGATGATACCCATATCCCGCGGTTCACCGTTTTTGAGTTGTAGTTGCTCACTGAAATCCGCAAAATGCGGATGGGTGACCAGCAATATTAAGGAACTGGTATCCGGGCCCTGCAGCTCAAATTTCCCATCTGCTCCGGCCCTCGTGAAATCTACCAGCACCGAGTCCCGGCTGCTCATGAGCAACACAACAGCATTTTCTGCTGAATTATGTTCAGAGGAATCGATCAACTGACCTTTCACAGTTGTCTGTTGTCCATAACTTACCCCGCATAGGTTGATCATCAGGGTGAGGATGATTATATATCTCATATTGGTAGCTAATAATCGCTAAATAGTTATTTTGATGCGACATCGGCAAAAATCCATAAATAATTATGAAAGATTGCTTTAAGATCTGTTAATATTTATGATATTTCAATAAAATTACGATCATATCGTAGCTGCTATTGAATATTCAGGTATGACCCGATTCATCAAAACTATCCGTATCATATTGTTCAGAAAAATAAAACCGGTAAACCTACCGAAATGGCCGGTAAAAGAGTATTATCCCTTGTAGCGCCTGCGGATAATTGCTTAAATGGGTGTACCTTGCTGGTAAACCCCCTATATATATGCCTGTCAATTTGAAAGCTATTCAGGAAAAATTTGAAAAGGAAAATTTCATCGACAGTACCCTACCGGTATGGAACTATTCCCTGCTCAGCGAAGCGGATATTCAAAGTTTTCAGCAAGGCAGTCATTACAGGCTTTACGAACTGTTTGGCGCCCATCCGCTGCAGGTAAACGGCATCTGGGGCATGTATTTCTGTGTCTGGGCGCCCAATGCACAGTTTGTTTTTGTTACGGGTAATTTTAATGAATGGAATAAGTTATCACACCCACTGAACGCCCGATGGGACAAAAGTGGCATCTGGGAAGGGTTTATACCGGAATTCAGGCTGGGGGAAGTATACAAATACCACGTGGTCTCCCAGGGCGGTAAGGCAGTGGATAAGGGTGACCCCTTCGCACATTTCTGGGAACGCAAACCGCTTACTGCTTCGATTACCTGGGATATGTATTATGAATGGCAGGACAAGGACTGGATGCGTCACCGTAAAAACCAAAATGATTTAACGGCGCCCTGGAGCGTATATGAAGTCCATCTGGCCAGCTGGCAACGACCCGAACCGGGTAATGAAGACCGCTATTTAACTTACGATGAACTCCGGGACCGCCTGGTACCTTATGTAAAGGAAATGGGATTTACCCATGTTGAACTGATGCCTGTTGCGGAACATCCTTTTGACGGCAGCTGGGGGTATCAGGTGACGGGTTATTATGCGCCCAGTTCCCGGTTCGGTGACCCACAGGGGCTGATGCGGCTCATCGATGCATTTCATCAGGAAGGTATTGGTGTCATACTGGATTGGGTCCCTTCCCATTTTCCTTATGACACACACGGGCTTTTCATGTTTGATGGTGTTCACACTTATGAGTATGCAGATATGCGCAAAGGATTTCATCCGGACTGGAACAGCTATATATTCAATTACAAACGAGGCGAAGTAAAATCCTTCCTGATCAGCAATGCCCGGTTCTGGTTTGAGTTTTTTCATATTGATGGCATCCGGGTGGATGCCGTAAGTTCCATGCTCAAACTCAATTATTCCCGTAAAGAAGGCCAATGGGAACCCAACGAACATGGCGGCGACGGCAACCTGGAAGCGATCAGTTTCATCAAGGAACTGAATGAAATGATATTCCGTGATTTTCCTGATGTACAGACCATTGCAGAGGAAGCTACTGACTGGCCTGGTGTTTCCCGCCCAACATTTGATGGCGGCCTGGGTTTCGGTATGAAGTGGATGATGGGTTGGATGCACGACAGCCTGGATTACTTTAAACTGGATCCCTTATTCCGTTCGCATCATCAGAATAAGTTCACTTTCTCAATGATGTATTATTATGATGAAAATTTCATGTTGCCCATCAGTCATGATGAAGTCGTGCATGGAAAAAGCCCCCTGATTTTTAAAATGCCCGGAGACCTATGGCAGAAATTTGCCAATCTGCGGCTTTTCTTTACCTATATGTGGACCCATCCGGGGGGCAAATTATTATTTATGGGATCGGAATTCGGACAGACTTCCGAATGGAATTACCAATCGCAGCTGGACTGGCATTTGCTGGAACATAAAAGCCACCGGGGCGCCCAGAGCTGCCTGAAACAGCTCAACCGGCTACTGTCTGAAGAACCTGCCCTCCACAAGCGTCAATTCAGGCAGGATGGATTTGAATGGATAGATTTGAATCACCGCAGTGAATGTGTCATTGTGTATAAGAGAAGGGCCGAAAACCCGGATGACGATCTGCTGATTATTTTAAATATGACACCGCAGGTACACCAGGATTGGCAGATTTTCACCGCAGGTAAAGCTTATCATCAGGAAATCTTCAACTCAGACGACCCTCGCTATGATGGCACGGGAGATGTATTTAATAAAGAGATTCGTTGTGATTTACAGACCCCGGATAGTGATCAGTATCTGATTACATTGAACCTTCCTCCGCTGGGGGCTATTATCCTGAAATGAGTGCTATGGTAGCAGCTGACGCGCTATTTTGAAAATCATAAAGTTCACTGTCTATGAAAGCGATGCTACTAAGACAATTTGGCGACATCCATCACCTCCGTTACGAGGAATTACCTGTTCCCGAATCGGGCAGAAATACACTGGTACAAATCCATTATGCCGCCGTCAACCCCTATGACTGGAAATTCATTGAACATCTGGGAGCTGAACAGGGCGCAACGCTGCCGGTAATTCCCGGATCAGAATTCTCCGGAATCATTGCTCAGGCGCCCGAAATCAGTTCCTATAAGCCGGGCGACAGGGTTTGTGGCAATTTAAGTACCTATGGCGGCTGCTATGCCGAATACTTACAGGTACCTGATACCGAAATTGCCAGGGTGCCAGATCAGCTGGACCTGCAAGTGGCAGCGGCCATTCCTGTAGCGATGGTACTGGCCCGAAAAGTACTCTTTGAAGATATTGGGCTGCTTCCCGGGGAAACGATTCTGATTCATGGCGCTTCCGGCGCAGTGGGCGCCGCAGCCGTACAGTTGGCCAAAAAGGCGGGTGCGCGTGTCGTCGCCACCGGTTCCCGGACTTCGATGCCTAGAATTGAGGACCTGGGCGCTGATCAGGTGATCGATTACAAAAACGAAAATTTTGAGGATCAGATTCGGGACATGGATGCCGTCCTGGACACGGTCGGCGGCCGCACCCAGGTACGTTCTTTTCAGGTTCTGAAAAACGGCGGCCGACTGATCAGCCTGGTCCAACCGCCCGATCAGCAACTGGCGGTTAAAACTGCCGTACGCGCTGCTATGGTCTTTGGTCGGACAGATACCGCCTCACTCAGGGAATCACTGGAACAGGTCCATTCAGGAGCTATTCAAATAGCTATCGAACAGGTCTTCCCCTTAGAGGATGCCATAACGGCACTGGAAACTTCCAAAAAAGGCGGCAGAAGCGGAAAAATATTACTGAATCTGACTTCAGGTTAAGAAATTAAACTATCCAGCAATAATAATTTCTATCACTTATTCAACCGAGCATCATGGGTAAACCTGCCATTATCAAAACAAGAGAAACCAATGCAAGTATCGGCGACTTCATTGCATCGCTAACCAGTGAACAACAACGCGATGACAGCCGGCTGCTGATTGAATTGATGAAAAAACACACCGGCGAAATGCCAAAGTTATGGGGCAGTTCGATCATTGGTTTCGGCAACAAAAGGTACCAGAGTCCGAAAACAGGTCGGGAAGTAGACTGGTTTCTGATCGGCTTCTCACCCCGTAAAGCTGCGCTTTCGATATACCTTCAATGCGATCTTAAAAAATTCGAAACCCGGTTAGAAAAGCTGGGCAGGCACAAAACAGGTGTCGGTTGCCTATATATAAAGAAACTGGAAGATGTCAATATTGACGAACTCGAAAAACTGATCAAAGCCAGTTTATGATTCCATCGAATGTACAAACCTCTTTCGGGTTCATTGGTGTCAACTTCGCTTAAGGAACCCTGTGGCGGTTAATATCCTGGTCCTATTTGCCAAATTAATATAAATTCACTCATAACATAGGGTTGTCATAACAGGGCGCCAATTTTACGAAAGGAAGATGATCATCGAGAACTTCAGGCCTTTTAAAGGTCAGCATTGTGAAACAACCGCTACAAGCACCCTGCTGCATCAGCTCGACATTGAATTATCTGAACCCCTGTTATTCGGGTTTGGCGAAGGTCCGAGTTACATTTATTCTCTTAAACTTGTAGAAAATATTTTACTGCGGAAATCAATTCCGCTTCTGAAACTGCTCTCCCTTTACCAACGATATTTTGACTTTCATTTCTGTTTATATCTATAACTTCTAAATCGAAGTCATAATTTAAAGAGTTCGTATCTATGAAATTAAATGTTGAAATATAAACTAGTCGGTTATACCGTTTTAAACCTATAGCACATTGATCTCCTTCCCAATAGTCAATAATTTCTAACATTCCGAAGTCAATAATCTGCCGTAATCTATCAATTAGACTAATTATTGTTAAATCTTTTTCCATTTTTTACAAATCGTATATCTAAAAATAGCTTCGAAAGGGAAAATACTTTACCCAAAAGCACGTCAGGTATGGCGCCTGACAAATCATTAGGAATTAACCCGTTTTCTACCGTTGGCTTACATCCTTTCGGGGACCTTTATACCTAATAACTGCATGCCGGCAGCAATGGTATGTGCTGTCAGCCGGGCTATTTTGAGCCGCAATTGCTTTTTTTCTTCAGATTCTGCCGAACGTACGGAATGCGCGGTATAAAAACTGTTGAAAAGCTTGGACAAATTAAACACATAGATGGCCACCAGCGAAGGATTGAATTCCGTCGCCGCCTGTTGTACCACAGCATTGAACTGCTCCAGTAATACCAGCAATTCTTTTTCCAGGGGCAATAAATCACCTGTTACAGGAGCTTGCGCAGCTATTGTTTCAGATCTTAAAATGGATTTTATCCGTGCATGGGTATACTGGATAAACGGTCCGGTAAAACCGTGGAAATCGATGCTTTCTTCCGGATTGAAGACCATGCGCTTTTTGGGATCTACCCTTAATAGGAAGAATTTAAGCGCGCCAAGTGCAATGGTTTCATACAGTTCATTCAGTTCATCCGCTGTAAATCCACCCACCTTACCTAATGCTTCGGTCTTGGCAGCGGCCACCCGGACGAGCTCGTCTAACAGGTCATCCGCGTCTACGACGGTACCTTCCCGGGTTTTCATCCGGCCGGAGGGCAGCTCTACCATTCCATAACTTAAATGCTGGATATTACCGGCATAAGGCTTGCCCAGCTTCTGCAGAATCAACTGCAGTACTTTCATATGATAATTCTGTTCGTCGGCTATTACATAAATACTCTGATCATATGGAAAATCCTTATACTTTTCTTCTGCCAGCCCCAGGTCCTGGGTAATATAAACCGAGGTGCCATCTTTGCGCTGTACAATTTTCTCATCCAGTCCTTCCGCCGTAAGATCGATCCATACGCTACCGTCTTCTTTGGTAAAGAATACCCCCTGTTGCAGTCCCTCCTGAACAAATTGTTTTCCCAGCAGATAGGTCTGACTCTCGTAGTAATTTTTATCAAAATCGGCGCCTATTCGTTTATAGGTTTGATTAAACCCATCATACACCCATCCGTTCATCTGCTTCCAAAGCGACACCACCTCTGGCTTTCCCTGCTCCCAGTCTACCAGCATTTGTTGTGCCTGCTTCATAACAGGCGTATTCCGATCGGCTTCTTCCCGGGTCATCCCTTCCTGTATCAATGCTGCGGACTGTTGCTTTTGTTCTGCGCCGAACATTACATAATAATCACCTACAAAATGATCTCCTTTGGTGGCGGTACTTTCCGGTGTAGCGCCTTCGGCATTTTCCTCCCAGGCAACCATCGATTTACAGATATGTATGCCGCGATCGTTGTAAATACTGCATTTAAACAGATCATGACCGCTTTTTGATATCATTTCTGCAACACTCCAGCCGAGAAAAATATTTCTCAGATGACCCAAATGCAGGGGCTTATTCGTATTGGGTGAAGCGTATTCCAGGATTACCTTTCTCGGTGTAGCGCTGTGCTGTACCAATTCATTCTTATCGTAAGATGTCTCCAGAAACTGATACCAGTAATCCTGCTTGACTGTCAGGTTCAGGAAACCCTTAATTATATTATAGCGCTCAATAATTTCACCATGATCGGCAAGTAGCTGCCTGCCGATTTCGTTGCCCAGCTCATCGGGGCTTTTCCTGAGGGTTTTCAGCAGCGAAAACAATACAAAAGTATAATCGCCTTCAAATTCTGGTTTGGTGCTGTTGATCGAGATCTCATATCCCGCCGCTGCGGGGCCATATAATTTGGTCAGGCTGTCCTGTACCACAGATTTCAACGACGTTACGATGCTCATACCTTTCCAATTTTCGTGCAAATTTAGGTTAATCCGCGCTTTTGACATCTATTGAGAAATCCAGGTCATGGTTCGCACCAGGAAATAGCAGATTTGAAGGCTTCCGCCCCTAACCCGGATCCTGAATTTCCTGAAATCAGGACTTTTTTTCGGTTGCTTTGAGGTAATTTTTCAGAAATTTCTGGTCATTGGCATCACCGTCCTTGTATTTTTTACGCAGCGATTCCAGTTGCTGATGCAGGTCCTGTCTGATTTTTTTGTATTCCGGGTTATTATATACATTATTCATTTCCTGAGGGTCTTTCTCCAGATCGTACATTTCCCATTCATCTACATCATAGTAGAAATGCATCAGTTTATAACGCTGGGTGCGGATACCATAATGTCTTTTAACCATATGTATAGAGGGATATTCATAGTAGGTATAATAGATGGCATCCCGCCATTTCTCCGAAGTTCCGGCCGCCAGTTCACGAAAGGACTGACCCTGCATATCCCCGGGAACAGCGACGCCGGCATAATCCAGTAAGGTAGGCGCAAAGTCCAGGTTCTGTACCAATGCATCACTGGAGGACCCGGGCTTAATTTCGGCGGGATAGCGGATCATCAGCGGGGTACGCAATGATTCCTCATACATAAAACGTTTGTCAAACCAGCCATGCTCACCCATATAAAAGCCCTGATCAGAAGTGTATATGACAATGGTATTCTCAGTCAATCCGTTACGGTCCAGAAAATCCAGTACCTGACCGACCCCGTCATCCACCGCTGCGACCGTCCCCAGATAATCCTGCATATACCGCTGATATCGCCAGTGCATCAGGTCCTCCCGGGACATGGATTTGTATTTTTTCGCGAATTCCTCATTAATCGGATCATACACCGCGTCCCAGGCCTTACGCTGCGTCGAATCCATCCGGCCCAGATTATTGTTATAGGCATCCATATCCCACTTAAGGGTCTCGGGTATACCCAGCTTTTTCATCAGTTCCGGACGAATTTTGGAATCGCCGGCCCAGTTCATGTCCTTGAGGATATTCATTTCCGCTGTTCGGGCTGCCGTACCCCGTCCCTTATAATCATCAAAAAGCGTTTCGGGTTCCTTAAAATTCATTTTTGTGTACAACGGATAATGCCGTTCGGCAGGCAGCCATTCACGATGGGGTGCTTTTTGATGAAATAGCAGGCAAAAAGGCTGATCGGTGTTCCGGTTTTTCAGCCATTCTAAAGCCAAATCGGTTGTAATATCAGTTACATAACCATGAATCTGTTTCTTTTTACCGTTAATGATGAAGTTCGGATTGTAATACTGACCCTGGCCAGGTAAAACGGCAGCGTAATCAAAGCCCTGGGGCCGTCCGTCCAGGTGAATCTTCCCGACAAGCGCCGTCTGATATCCTGCCTGTTGCAATTCCTTGGCAAAATTGTCCTGGTTCCAGTCGAACTTTGTCACATTATCTACTTTCCCATTCATAAAACTGTGCTTACCCGTAAGTAAGACCGCGCGACTGGGTGCACATAAGGAATTGCTGACGGTTGCCCTGGAAAACAGCATGCCCTCTTTGGCAATCCGGTCAATATTGGGTGTATGATTGAGACCATATCCATAGGCACTGACAGCCTGATAACCATGATCATCACTCATGATATAAATAATATTGGGCCTTGACACAGCAGATGGGGAATGATCCTGTGCGCGCACCGACCAGCAGGTAAATAAAAATAGACCAAACAGCAATTTATACATGACGAGGATTTTTGGATAAATGAACGTTTATGGGGTATCTCCGCTACCGGCTGCCAAGGGCAGCGCCTTTCCCAAAGATAAGATATTCAAAGGCACCGCTAAACCAAACGAAGCATAAAGCTGCGTGCAGCCTAGTTGGAAAACCAGCTAATATTCAATCGGTTCTCAGCCGGTTCTTCCTATCTTCGCATCCGATGAGGCAGCATTTTTACCGCATACGGAATTCTCTGTTACCTATTATTGATTTTTTTCATCCGCCTTTTAAAAGGCTATTACCCCTGCAGACCTTCCGGTATGCTGTTTCCGGTATGGCCAATACGGTATTCGGCCTGGTGGTTTTCTACGTTGCCTACCATTTTCTGTTCCGTGCTGAATATGTGGATATTGGCATTTATGCTTTTGAATCCTATACCGCCGCTTTGATGGTATCATTCACCGCCTCATTGCTTTTGGGTTTTTTTCTAATGAAATACGTGGTTTTTGACGACAGCAAGATCCGCGGCCATGTGCAACTTTTTCGTTACGTACTGGTTTGTGGGTTTAATTTGTTCCTTAACTATATTCTCTTGAAGGGCGCCGTGGAAATTCTGGGCATCTACCCCACTTTCGCCCAACTGGGAACGACGGTAGTCGTCATCATCGTCAGTTACCTGATACAGCGGCATTTTACTTTTAAGAAAACCTCGCTTCCTGATTATATCGAAAAAGATAACGACGCACCTGCTTCCTGAAAGCATTTCATTCCCTGTAAAAAAAATGGTTTGAAAAGCCCTGAAGCCTTTCAAACCATTATTCATTATACCTTATTTTCTAATATCCCGGATTATCCGGCTTCAGGTTGGGATTATTCTGCCTTTCAGATACAGGGAGCGGAAACAGCAGATGTTTCTCTGCCAGCACCGCACCTCCTTCGGCCAGTTTATGCCCCACGAAATTATCAAAACTATTACCCGGGAACGTATATACTTTTTTCCTTCTCACCATATCAAACCAGGTAATCTGTTCGTAACAGAGTTCATGCCAGCGTTCACGCAGAACGGCATCATCAAAACTTTGTTTTGAAAATGTTCCCACCGCAGGTGTTGTCAGATTCGCTCTGTTTCTGATAGCATTCAGTCCGTTCCAGGCCAACTGATTGGGTGCTCCGTCAGCCTGATTCTGGGCTTCGGCATAAGTGAGCAATACCTGGGCATAGCGGATATTGGGCCAGTTAAGGCTGCTTACCGCCGAACCCGGGACACCACTGGTCCCATTGGCCTGCACATCAAAAAACTTAAAAATATAAGGCGCTCCAAGTTGCTTTAACGAGCCCGAACCTCCCTCGTAATAAGAAGTGTAGAAAAAGCCCTGGCGGTCTGTTTTTCGCCGGTCGCCTGCTTCAAATGAATTATAAAACGCAATATTGGGAACGGTGGAACCAATTTCGGTACCGTAGGCCGATACTTCTTTAAAATTGGGCAGCAGGATACCCTGATTGGGATTGTCCGACACCCCGCCTAAATACTGAATCTGAAAAATATGCTCGTCCATATTCTCTTTGTCCCCATCATGCAGGTCGCCATAACTCGGAAATAATTTAAACGCTTTGCTGTCGATCACCTCTTTGGCTTTCTGTGCGGCCTTGGTGTAGTACTCGGCACCACCGTTCATTGGAGCGCCTGCCATGGTGATATAGACTTCCGCGAATAAAGATTTAACGGCGCCTAATGATACCCTGCCGGATTGATCAGACCAGCTAAGACCGGCACCTTCTGCAGTAGTAAGATCGCTGACGATTGTATTATACACTTCTGCCAGGGGCGTCCTGGAGGGATACAAATTCTCAGAATTTCCGTCCACCGGCTCCAATATCAGCGGTACATCACCGAAAAGTCTTACTAAATAAAAATAGGCCCAGGCCCGCAGAAAGCTGGCCTCACCCACAAAGCGGGCTTTGGTCGCATCATCCATGCCTGGTACATTCGGTACTTTGGTAATGACAAGGTTGGCCTGCGCAATCAGGCTATAAGGTCCGTTCCACCAGTTATTGACGAATACATTGTCGCCATTATAAGACAGGCCGAGGATATTATTTAAATCGGCATTCTGACCAGTCTCTGTTCTGGCGGTGCCGGTCACCATCTCCAGCATGGAAAAATTGTTGGCAAAAATGCCCGCCCCGCCGTTGATGAACCGGGTTTGCGCATAGACCGCAGCCAGCGCAGATAATGCCTGGTCTTCGGATTGATAATAAGTGTCAGGAGAAAAGTTAGAAGGATCTACATCCTTATCACTAAGCCATTTCGAACAGGAAGACGCTGCCGTTAGCAATGTGATCATTGCCAGCAAAAATCCTGAATTAATTAATTTGCCTTTCATCGCTGTGTATTTTAATGTTTTTAAATTTCTGATTATCCGTGGTTCACTCATCTGCTGAATTTACTTAGAACCCTGCATTTAACCCAATGGTAAACGTGGTGGGTTTGGGATAATCAAAAAATGTCTGGCCCTGCGCAAATGCATTTCCGTAAGTGGTCACTTCCGGATCATTTCCCGAGAACTTGGTCACCAGGAAATAGTTTTGCGCCGATACATATAAACGCAGTTTCGATAACCACAATTTCTGGATCGCCTCGGGTTTGAAATTATAACTGAGCATCAGGTTGCGGCCCCGGATAAATGAGCCATCTTCAATCCAGCGACTGTCCACATTTGTAACATAGCCGGCCCTGGTATCGCGAATGGCTGCGACCATCGTATTATCATTGCCTTTGTTGGGATCCCAGGCGTCCAGTACCGTACTGAAGCTGTTGGCAATGCTTACCCGATCCTCACCGGAGTGGTGGGCCTGGTTCAGCACATCGTTACCATACATAAAGCCGATATCCACGGTTAAGGCAAATTGCTTATAGCGCAAATCATTGATGAAACTGCCCCAGCCTTTCGGACTGCCATGCCCGATAATCATCCGGTCTTCATCATTGATGACATAGTCACCGTTGACATCTTCATATTTTAAATCACCCGGTAATATGGGTTTACCGCCCCGGTAACTGGTGAATTTAGCTGCTTCAGCCCGTTCTGCTTCCGTCCATACACCCAGCCGGTGCAGGCCCCAGAAAGAGCCGACAGGATCGCCCACCCGGATAATACCGGTACTGTTCACGAAATTGGGGTTACCGGAAAAAATGGGCGCCGGTGTTGCCAGTTCCAGCACCTTATTCCTGTTAAAGGAGATATTGGCTCTGGTAGTCCAGCCAAAATTTTCCTGATCCACATTTATCGTATTGACGGAAAGCTCCAGCCCCTTGTTCTCCATACTGCCCACGTTCTTCATGATGCTTGAATAACCACTGGAAAGGGGAATCGGTACGGGCAGTAACATGTCTGTCGTCTTTCTGTAATACAGATCACCTTCAAACATGATCCGATTATTTAACAGCCCGAGTTCGAGACCGATATCAAATTGTCCTGTTTTTTCCCATTTCAGATCCGGATTGCCCAAACGGTTCGTACCGGTACCGGTCACACGGCTGTTATTAAAAATAGCCACATAACCTGAACTCAGCAGGGCATCGGCGGAATAAGGTGAAATTTCAGAGTTACCGGTAAACCCGTAACTGGTCCTGAATTTAAGATTGGAAATCGTGTTATTATCTTTCAGGAAATTTTCGTCAGAAACCCGCCAGGCAAAGGCCCCTGATGGGAAAAATGCATATTTGAAATTATCCCCGAATTTGGAACTACCATCTGCCCGTCCGGTAAGGGTAAACAGGTATTTTTTATTGAGCGTATAGTTAACCCGACCGAAATAGGAATTAAAAGCATAGCCCGAGGCATTGGAATTACCCGCATTCTGCTGGCTGCCGGCACCTATATTATAAAACAGGAAATAGTCCGATGAAAAATTCTGGGCGGAAGTTCCGATATTAAAATAGTCCGTACCCTGCCAGGACAAACCCAGCATGGCGTTCAGGTCATGGATTTCTCCAAACTTATTATTGTAAGTAAAATAGTTTTCAGTGGACCAGTATACTTCGCGACTGTTGTTGACATTGGCCCAGCCTTTCTGGTCCCGGCCGATCTGATCCAGGGTCCTGCCGTTGTACTCATTGGTACCACGGTTGACAATGCTGACCCCTTCCTGATTCCTGAATTCCAGATGTGGGGAAAACTGGATATTGAAATGAAAATCTCCCAGCAGCGTCTGGGTATTCAGGATGTATTTGCGATCGGTCATGATATGCACCGGATTGGATCCTCCTTCTGCACCTGGATACTGCCAGTTTTCTGCCCAGCTGCCATCCGGATATTTTACCGGCAGAAAAGGAAAGGCTTCGGTAATCATCCGAACGGAGTTCAATCCTCCCGTACCCTGATCGATGATATTCTCTTCCTGATGATTGTAACTCAGGCTTCCACCGATTTTAAATACTTTGGAAATCCTGCTGTCCATATTAAATCGGGCCGAATATCTTTTCTGATAGGAATTCAGCAGCAAACCGTTTTCATTTCTGTAACCCAGGTACATTCCGTAAGTAGTGGATTCATTTCCTCCCGATACGCCCAATTGATGATTCTGAGAGAGTTTCTGTTGCTGGGATTCCTTAAACCAGTCCGTATTGTAAAGAGGATTCCCGTTGCTGTCAAACAGTAGCGGCAATGATTTTCTTTTTTCCCTCGGATCCTCAACTGTGGCATAGTTGCCGTTGGCCCATCCCTCCGGGTCGTATACCTTGATATTATCATAGGCCAGATTTTCTGTAGCCAGGTACTCCTGCGCATTCAACATTTTGACCCGGTGGGGCCCTTCGGCATTCAGAAAAAGACTACCATCATAAGTAACCCGGGGTTTACCACTCCGTCCTCTTTTTGTAGTAATCAGCACCACACCATTGGCGCCCCGGGCACCGTAAATAGCAGTAGAAGATGCATCCTTAAGTATTTCCACTGATTCTATATCACTGGGATTGACATAATCAATCGCATTACTGTTCTGCGATTGTGTAGATTGTGGCAGAAAGACACCATCAATGACATACAATGGATTACTGGAAGCATTGATGGAACTAAAACCCCGGATCCTGATATTGGTCTGTCCCCCTGGTCTTCCTGAATTCGTATTGATCTGTACACCGGTTACCCGGCCTGCAAGTGCCTGGTTCACAGAAGCAATTTGTCGCTCCTGCAATTGTTCGCCCCGAACCGTACCTACGGCTCCTGTAAGATCTGATTTCCGTACGGTACCATAGCCGATTACGACTACTTCGTCCAGATTTTCGGTACCCGAACTGTTTAATGCAATCATTCCCAGATCGCTGCGGCCATTCACCGGTTCTTCATGGGTCGTATAACCAACATAACTGAATACCAGCACAGCATTCGCGCCGGCCACCGTAATCGAAAAACTTCCGTCAGCTGCCGATACAACCGCTTTGTCCGTCGATTTCTCCGCAACCGTAACCCCGGCCAGTGGATTGCCCGAGGCATCAGCTACTTTACCCGTTACGGTCAATTCATTTTGCTGGAAGGCGCCAGCAGCCGCAATTGCCGGCAGGAATAACGCCGCCAGCAGAAACGAAAAAACGATTTTGCTATACAGCCAATAAACGCTTTTTCTCTGTTTTTGTGATCGTTCCATATGCTTTGTTTTTGTGTGGCCTGGCTCAAGGATAAGTCAGCACGGTTCACTGTGCTTTACAACAGTGATATAACGTAATTGTCTATATCTTATTGCCGGTAAAAAAAAATGTCGTTTAAAAAAATGCTTAGGTTAAAAGACTACTTGGGTTTAAAGTTTAATTGGGAATTTCAACGGTTTGTATGCAAAAGCATTCTGAATTTATAAGTCTGTAACACGATAAGTTTTCTGGCAACTCAGGGCAAATACTAAACTTTCACATGCAAAACTGCATGCAATTTAGATAAATAATCCAAATTACCAACAGCAGAATGTTTTTTTTAAAAACTTCTGACCTCAGGTATTGAAAACCTGAAACTTAATCAGGTTGTCCGCTGTTATCACCTGGCTGATGGCCTGTTCAAAACAGTGTCAAGGGCGAATGGTTTGCCAAAATTCGGTGTACCATCTTTGTTCCAGCTGAATTTCTGTGCCCGGGGCGAACGGCGCCCTCCGCAACCCTGACCGGGTTGATCATTGGCATGATACAATATCCAGTCTTCGCGGCCATCCGGAGATTTAAAAAAAGAATTGTGTCCCGGTGCATATACGCCACGTTCCGGGTCCGATTGAAAAACCGGATCAGGATGCTTTTTCCAACTCTTCGGATCCAGCAGGTCGGCATTGTCCCTGGCAGTCAACATACCCAGCGCATAATGATCTGTCCAACAACCACTGGCAGAATAGATAATGAATATTTTATTCTTGTGTTTTAAAAATTGCGGGCCTTCATTGACCAATACCCGCTCCGGTTGCTGGCCGCCGATAAAGCCATGCTTTTCCCAGTCCAGTTCAGGCGAAGAAAGTTTCACCCGCGGTGTGGAAATGGTCCAGGGATTGGACATACCCGCGATATAAATATCCTGACGCCCGTTATGATTTCCTTCCCAGCCAGACCAAATCATATACAACCTTCCGCGATGCTCGAAAACATCCCCGTCAATGGCCCATTTATCGGTCGCATCAGCGACTTTCCCCTTAAAAACCCATTTTCCCTGCATCGGGTCCGCCGCACTATTCTCCAGGACATACATCCGATGGTTATGATTCTTTCCATCATCAGCAGCAAAATAACAATACCATTTACCCCGGATAAATACGATCTCAGGCGCCCAGAGTTCTTTGGAGTACATCGTACCGGCAGGAGGCCGCCAGATTACTTTTTTCTCCGCCTTGCGCAGGGTGGCAATGGATTTTGCTTTCCAAAGGCTAATGTGCCCACCGGTTGTATGTGTATAATAATAGTATCCGTCTTTATAGAAACTAAAAGGATCGGCTCCCGTATGCAAGACCGGATTGGTAAAAGTTAACGCGGGTGCCTGCGGTCGGGAAGGCATGCAGCCTATCGCAGCCAATAGCAACAGATAAATCAGGTATTTCATTTGTTTCGGTATATTTTAATTAACGACGATAGCTTCCGTCACTATTTCTTCGGACACCGCTGCTTAATCCTTAACTACCTTTAGCCATTGCAGGGATTGAGGATACAGACGAAGCCGATCAACACCATCGGCGCCCTTAATAAAATCCAGTTTGATGACAGCGGTCTTTCTCGGCGCCACGGATTCAGGACTGTTATGTACATGAAAAACATAGTACATCTGACCTTTATGATCATAATAAATATCGCCGTGACCGGTCCCGTTCAGGCCCGTTTCTTTTCGGGAAAGCAGGGGGCCATCTCCCATTTTCCGAAAAGGGCCCGTAGGATTTTTGGCAACCGCATATCCTACAGCATAATCAGGATTTCTGAAATCATTCGCAGAATATAATAAATAATACAGCTCCTTGTGTTTTATTACGGTCGGGCCTTCCGCCACTTTCCAGGAACTATTGCGGGTGTCTTCCCAGGGCAGCGTTGCCTGGATACATTCCTTCAGGGTACCGGGAATGATCGCATTCAGGTCCGCATTGAGTTCGGCAACAAAAATGCGGTTTCCATGTTCGAGTCGTACATGATAGAGATACACTTTCCCCGAAGGGTCAAAAAACACAAAGGGATCGATCATCCGGTGATCCGGGTCCAGCGCCTTTATCTGCTGTTGCCGGAAAGGACCGGCGGGGCTGTCAGCGGAAGCTATAGCGATGTGTTCGCTGGCGGTATAAGCCATATAATACCGTTCCCGATAAGGGAAAACCTGAGGCGCCCAGAATCCGGAGCTACCAAAACTATCCCCTTTCCTGAGCACCAGTCCCCCGCTTTTCCAGACCTTCGCATCTCTGGAATGGTATGCCATAAAACCCTGGCCTTTTTTTCTACCACCGGTACCATACAGGTAGTAGACGCCATTCTCAAAAAAAATGCTGGGATCGGCCATCAGCGGATTGTCACCGCGAACCGGCTGCGCCGCTGCTGGCAGAAAGCCCCCTAGCAGAAAAGCTATAGACAGACCAAATCTGATCAGTTTCAATTTACTTGGATTGAATTAGGCTACGGTTAAACTTTGATTATCGCAGCATCTTGTTATAATTTTCAGGTTTCGGCTCCCGGATCTGGCAACCGGGTCCTGACTTAATTTTTACCTGTCATCTGTCGGATAAAAGCCACTTCCTCAGGTTTATAGGGACTGCCATCCTTCCTGAAAATATCATGGAACCACAGTGGCGGTTCTCCTGTATATTTTTTCGTCCAGCTATCCCAGGGATAAATGGTTTGCGATTTACCGTCTACAAAACCCCAGTTAATCATCGCAACCTTGTGGGCTTTGGCCACGGGCAGGGAGCTCTGAAAGGTACTGTGATTCGGACGCGCCATATACTCGGTACAGAATAAGGGCTTATTATAGCGTTGCAGCTCCTTAATTTTCCTGGTCAGTGTTGCAGAATCATCATAACTGTGAAAGGATATGATATCGGAAGATTCCAGTTGCAGTTTTTCTATCGGTTTGAGGGTACTGTCGGATGACCAGTTGCCCGACCAGATGCCGGAAGTCAGTGGTTGCTCCGGGTTCTGGGAACGGGCCCATTCAAATGTCTTCTTCAGCAGCGGCAGCACCAGTTCGACCTTATTCGGAATTTCCACTTTTTCGTAGGAAGCCCCGGTCATATTATCCGGCTCATTCCAGACATCCCATACAACAATTCTGTCGTCCTGTCCAAATCTTTGCATGAGCGATTTTACGTACTTCTCCAACAAGGGGTATTGCGTGGAATCTTTCAATACCTCCTGCCCCGGGCTTTGTACCCATCCCGAATTATGGACATGGGGTTGCGGCGCCCGTTGCTTGCCGGCTTTCGGAAACGGATCCCAGCAGGAATCAAAAATGGTAAACAGAATTTTAATTCCGTGGCGATCGGCAATTTCCAAAAACTTATCCATACGATCATAAAATCCGGCTTCATCCTCCTGCCAGACCAGATTGTGCAGGTAGACCCGCATGATGTTCATACCCAGGGAGGCCGCCCATCCCAGCTCTTTATCAATGGTCGCGGTGTCAAAGCTGGCAGCCTGCCACATCTCCAGTTGATTGATGGCGGTACTCGGCAGAAAATTGGACCCGACATACCAGGGTTGGCTTTCATACCATTGATTGGCTTTTTCTGAATCCCAAACTTTACGGCTTTCTTCTGCTGTACGACCTTTAAGTCCGTCATCGCTGCCCGATCCCTGCGTGCCACAGGATCCCAGGGCCAGCAGTGCGACCAATACCGGCATTACAAATAATCTATTACGCATTGTCATATATATTAAAAATTAAATTATCGGTTCAATTTCTTATCCAGTACTTTCATCCAATAACCGCCGACTACGCTCCTTGCCTGGAATCCTACCTGCCGGCCGTCCAGGGTTTCATGCCAATCACTTAATGGCACCCGCGTCGGCGTTTCCAGGGCATATCGATAGACGGGCTCCACGAACTCCTTAAAAGTTGCCGGATACCTGGCCAGGGTTGCTGTCCACAAAATCCAGTCGCTCTTTGTATAGGTCTTGCGGCTGTCCAGCGGTAACCCGTATTGCTGCTGTTGCTTCAGATAGTAAAGCAGTTCTTTGGTATATACCGACTGCGGAAAAATCCGGAATTGGAGCACTTTATCCCAAACCAGATTATATTTCTGACTCCAGGTCCCTTTTTTCTCAAAGGCCAAAGTATAGTGATCCCCGTCATCTGCCAATGACATCCAGCGCGGCACCATTGCTTTGGCCAGCTGATGGTACTTATTATAAATATCCTTTTTCCCCAGCATTTTTGCCAACTGCGCATAACTCTCCAGTCCCATGATCGCCTTAACAGAAAGATTGGCATTACGTGCCAGGTGGCCTGCAAAATCATCCGTACATAACTGATTGGCCGGATCAAAACCCTCCCTGCTCAGATATTCCGCCCAGGTACTGAGCACTTCCCAGTGCTTACCGGCATAGGAAGCGTTGCCTTCTACTTTGGCAATGGCGGCGGTCAGGATCAGCATATTACCGGATTCCTCCACCGGCATGTCCTCCCCATAGGTCTGTCCATTTGCCTGCGGATAGGTTCCGAGATCATGAGCGGCAAAAGGTTTGGTCCATTTTCCACTCTCACTATAATAAAAAATGCCATTCATCATTCCCTTGAGCAATTCGGGATTATAGACCAGGAACAGCGGCGAAGAAGGATAGGTAATATCTACCGTATTAATGGAGCCGTTACTGAAATTCTCTTTGGATAAAAACAAAAGTTCGCCCTGAGGACTTTCGACCAGTTTATGTGCCGCCATAGCCTGCCGGTAGGCGATTTCACAAAGTTGTGCATAAGCTGTTCCACCGGCTTTGCGGGCATCTTCATAAATTCTGAGATCCATCGCCCGGGCCCTGGCCATGACCTGATCATAATCTTCCAGGGCTTTTTTCAGCTGCTCCGCCATGGAAGAACCACCCTTACGATTCCACCAGGGGCGCAGATTTTCTCCAAAATACTGTATGGCGTAACCGTCATCATACCCGATCAGCATTTTTGCGGTACCATGGACCGTATTTCCCAGTTGAACCAGGGTATTCAACCAGACCGATTTTCCCTTTATTGAAGCCAAAGGAGAAAATTTATCCGTTTTATTTAATACGACCAAGCCTGCGTCTACCGTGGGTGTCAGGTACTGGTGAACCCGGTTATTTTTTTCAGCCGCCAGATATAAATATCCCCAGTCTATGCGCAGGTCATCTCCTTTCTTCTTCAGGACCTCCTGGGATAAGGTACCGGCTTTCAGAACGGATAATCCGTCTATCGCAACCCGGTCGGCACTAACTTCCTGCACCGGCCGGTTTACTGCCAGATCAGAGGACGCGCTCAACAGTATTTCAACCTGATGGGGTGCCTGATCAGTAGACTGGACTTCAAAACTCAGGTAGGATACGGGTCGGGACATCAGTTCCAGGTCATCGGCAATCAGCGGGGAGGTAAAACTGGCTTTTAGATTTACCGGACCGCATATAAAATCATAAATGGTTTGGGTCGCTTTCACCTGAACATTGCGTTGAAAAGCGGTTTCCAGTTTTCCCGCCAGTTCGGGCTTTCGTTCCTGCACCAGCCCAAAATCAAGATGCTGGCCGCCAGCTGTATTGCGTACATGCACTGCCAGCACATTCTTTCCTTTTTTTAATAAGGCCGTATCGGGGATCGGGATATAGGCATAGTCATCCACCCATCCGGTTTTCTGGTAAATAACTACCCCGTTCAGAAAAACTTCGATATTGTCATCATGATTAAGTTTCAGATATACCCGGCTTTTATCCTCGCGGTTCCAGTCAAAAACCCGACGCACCCACAGCTGTTCAGATTTCCAGGGCGTCGATAAATAAGCCGTCTGTTCATCTCCCATGGCGCCTGTCCCCTGCTTCCATTTGCGGTCGTTAAACCGAAGCGATTTCCATTTATTGTCATCATAACGCAACTGGTACCATTTCCCTGAGGGTTCCTCCTCCAGGTACCGCAGGTCATAGGGCCGGTCATCCGCTGCGGGCAGGAGTACTTCAAAAGAGGGACTTGCCTGACCTAAAAAACGGTAGATTTTACCATCCACCTTGATATAACCACAAAGCGGCTGGGCTTTACCGGTCCAGTGTCGGGTAGGTGATTGGTAGAGTTGATCAGTCGTGGACCAGATGCTGAAGTAGGGATCATGAGTGACCAAGGGATAAGCCGGCGCTTTCCGGTTCTGGGCGCCCGTTGCCTGCGCCAGGAACATCAATATTACATAAATCGGAAATCGGAAATAACTGAATCGTCTCATCTTCGTTTTAAATTACAGACCGGTAATATATACCAGGCCTAATTTACAACGGGAAAGGCGGATATCCTCAAACGTGCCGCTCCCATAGGTATTAATTCAATGGTAGTAGCCGCCCCGGTAACCGAAACAGGGCTGGAAGGCAGGGTATCCGTCAGTCCGTACTGATCGATCCCCCATTCCGGAATCTGCTTACCTGTTGTTTTCAGTAAGATGGGCACCTGATCCGGGGTAAATGGAAAATTGTCTTCAGGCCAGGGGCGTTTTATTACCTGGAAGAAATCCTCCGGACGCTCGCCTTTATAATTCAACCCATAATTCCAGTCGGAAGCGGGTAGTATTTCATAAGATGGCCATTTGTCCGGATCGGCGGTGGCTTGCCATTTGGAATCCCATATCGCAGAACTTTTACTGTCTGCTTTCCGGTAATGCTCTTTTATTTTCAGCGAATAGGTCAACGGGCCACGATCAACACTGATACTGTTTTTATTGGCGGACCATTTGCGGACCCTGATATTCATGGGCAATTCCAATGCTACCCGGTCACCGGATTTCCAGTTACGGAAAATTTTTATATAACCCGAAGGTTCAAATTCGCCGGCGATTTCCTTACCATTGATTTTTAAACGGGCTTCCCTGCACCAGGCCGGAATCCGAAGGTAAAAAGGGAACCGGCAGGTCTTTGGACTTTTAATCTGAAATTCCATTCTGTCTGCAAAAGGGTAATGTCCCCTGGCACTGATGGTGACCAATGTTCCATCGCCCACTTTCACCTGCAGATCAGCTTCCGCATATAGCAGGGCCGCAACCCCCTTATCCGGTGTAGCCATAAACAGATGTTCGGAATAATAGGGCCAGCCCTGCGCATGATTGTGCTGACAGCACCGCGAGCTAAAAGGATTCATCATCAGAAAGGGCCCTTTATTGTCGATACCAGGATGGTGGTTCTTACTATCGCTGATCGACATATTGGGGCTGGTTATATACCGCAGGGATTTAAAATCCGGCATAACGGCTGCCGGGTAGGTATTAAAAGCCACGTCTTCTGCATGGTCCGCCCAGAAAGGATCACCGGTAATACCCAGCAGTATTTCATCGGAAGCCATTTGCTCCACCAAACCGCAGGTTTCCACCCCCTGCCGGGGATCGGTATAGCCCTTACGGGCATTCTCATCCGCGCCAAACATGCCACCGGGTACATTGCCGTAAAGTTTACGGATCAGATGAAAATCGTTATACGTTGCTTCCAGGTCCGCCGGGTTCCGGGTCTGTAAATAATAGGTCGCCGGTTCCCGGAAACATTGGGCGATATTCACATTATGCCAGTTGGGCAGCTGGTCAGCCTGCCGCCAGTCAGCGGTATTGCGGTGGATTTTTTCCGCCAGATCCAGCAACCATTCATTACCGTGGGTGCGGTTGTACAGCCAGTAAATGCTAAGCAGGTTGTCCCCGCCACGGCTGTTCTCCCAATAGTCTTCCAGCAGCATGCTGTCTGGCAAAGCGTTCTGCCATTTGAAATATTTTTCCATAAAAGGCAGCACCCGCTGGTCCTTACTGTACTCGTAATAAGACTGCAGGCACCAGAGCATGATCATATTGCCCCATAAATCCGGCTTTCCCTTTTTCAGGATTAATGGTCCGAAGTACCCATCCGGTTGCTGGCTTTGAAGGGCTGCTTCCAGCCAGATCTTCGATTCCCTGATAATGGCAGGGTCATTCAGAATATAACCCAGATTGGCATAACCTTTCAACCAGTAAGGAACTTCTTCCCAACCATGATCCCCGGTTCCATCCGCACTCAGCCAGGCATTGTCTTTTTTAGCCAGCCAGGCGCTTATTTCTCCCAGTTTCCCGGTCAGGCCATCTCTCTGCAACTCCAGGTACCTGAGTAGCCAGCCCTGTGGATGAATCGTCCCCACAGGCAGTTTTAACAGATAGGAAGCCTTTAGGGGCGCCCTGGAACCTTTGTAAAAGGGATTGGTTCCGTTCGTATCAGGTCGCTTTACCTGGGTAACTTCTCCTTTCTGGGCGCCTGCATCCTGATACACCAGCGCCATCATCAGCACCAGACAGATGCTACTTATTCGCTGCCAAATTGATCCTGCCATCATGAGCGTTTTACTTTACGGGTACTTCATATAAAGAATCATGCAATTGCTTCAATGTTGCCTCCGGCATCTTTACTACTTTCCGATCATAGGTCATCAGGCCGTTGGTTTCAATCTCCACATCAGTGGTCTGGGTATATACTGCTGCCGAAAGTCCCAGGCCGATCAACCGCTTCAGGTCCTTCATCTGACCCGAATACCGTTTCAGTAATTCATCTTTGTTTTTAAAGCTCTGATAGCCCCAATTATTCTTGTCCTGCCAGGTATGACCTTCAACCGGCAGGCCCAAGCCCCCAAATTCACCGAGGACCAGTGCAGCGGGCCCCTGGCCGAAGACGGCCGGATCGGGCATATTCGGATCCGGATAATTATGGATGTCCAGGATATGGCCGGTATAGAAAAAGTTGCCACCGCTGGCACTGTTCACCAGTCTTGAAGGATCATAGTTCATGGTCCACTCCGTTATCTCTTTGGTCTTAAACTGCCCCCAGGCCTCATTAAAGGGCACCCACACGACAATAGAAGGGAAATTGTGCGCCGCATCCATAATGGCTTTCCATTCCTTGCGATAATAGGCTTCAGATTCCGCACTGCGCTGCTTATCGCGGTTATGTCCGGAGACCTGACCGGGTCGCATGTCCCAGCGATTGCCACCCAAATCTCCCGAGGGCATATCCTGCCATACCATAATACCCAGGCTGTCACAGTAATAATACCAGCGGGCCGGTTCCAGCTTAATATGTTTACGAATCATATTAAAACCCATTTCCTTGGTCTTAACGATATCAAATAACAAAGCGGCATCGGTGGGGGCGGTGTAGAGACCATCAGGCCACCAGCCCTGATCCAGCGGGCCGTATTGAAACAGAAACTGGTCGTTCAATGCCAGGCGGTTGATACCCTGCGCATCTTTTTTCAGGGAAGACTTACGCATCGCAAAATAACTTTCGGCATAATCCAACTGTTTGCCACTCCGGTACAGGTAAATTTTCAGCTGATACAAATGGGGTGAGGAAGGCGACCATAATTTTGGCTGAGGGATCGATATCTCCCCTTCCGTGCCCGAAGGCAGGGTCGCTTCGCCCAGCTGACTGGCACCATCATATGCTACAAACTTAATCAGGTCACCGGCCTGCGCCCCTTCCAGCACACCGGACACTTTCAGGCGCTTTCCGTCTACATCCGGCGTATGTTTGGTATGCAGGATATGGGTGGCGGGCAGTTCTTCGGTCCACACCGTCTGCCAGATGCCTGTGACCGGCGTGTACCAGATACCTTCAGGATTTTTTACCTGTTTACCCCTGGGTTGAGGCCCCTCATCCGTGGGATCCCAGACACGCAGGATAATTTCCTGTTTTTTACCTTTTTTTAGATAGCTTGTAATATTAAAACTAAAAGGATCGAAGCCGCCTTCATGGCTCCCTACTTTTTTGCCATTGACAAAAAGCTCAGTCCGCCAGTCCACGGCGCCAAAATGCAATAGTAATTGATTGCCTTTCGAGGGCCTGGAAGCATTCAGGGTCGTCTGATACCATAAAACCTGATCCTTGCCCACTGTCTTACCCACGCCTGAGAGCGCCGATTCGATCGCATAGGGCACCAGTATGGACCCCTGAAAATCCTTGGGCGCTGTTTGCTGGGAAGCAGGTGTAATGGCGTAATTCCACAAACCGTTCAGGTTCTGCCAATCACTTCGCTTCAACTGTGGCCGGGGATATTCGGGCAGGGGTTTAGCCGGGTCCACCTGTGCGGCCCAGGGACTCAGAATTTTACCTTCCACCGGTTTCCAGGTCTGGCCGGCAGCGGTTGCGGCTACCGACAATCCAATCAAAGATGCCACAAACAGCTTTGTCGTTTCTTTCATTCGTACTCTTTTTTTATTTTAAATGCGCGAATGTATCCCTATCCAGTCATCCATTTTTCACAACCGAAATACGGGTTGCCTCCTTTTGGGGACAGGTTACATTCATTGTTTTTATCACCATAGAACAATCTCTTTTCTCCTTACACCAGCATACGGAGACCAGGCCAACGGTATGCATTGCCAGGCCGAATTCTTTGTCCTATCATTTAATCATCATCAAAATATATCTGCGGGGCAACCTGTTTCGGTGCTTAGCTGCCCGCTGCTGCAATTTTCGTCGTTTCGCCGGCTATTGATATCTCCTCAAAATACTCCTAAAATGAAAGTTTCTGAAGCGGGGAGAAAATCATGTCTTCCACTCCTGCTATCTTTAATCCGATCCTGGCAAATATATAATTTTGAGTGGGAGTAATCTCCGGAATTTCTGCCTGGATGACAATATTACCCAGGTCCGTCAGGTCACCGCCGCCAATATCTGTTTTCGCAATATTCTGCGTATTGTTACCCGACACAAACTGGGTTTTGTTGATGTATAAAGATACCCTTTCAACATCCTTAGCCTGTTCGTTGGTGATAATTTTCTCCAAAGCACAGGTGGCGGTAAGGGTCTGTCCGCTGACAGTCAGCTGGGGATTGCGGATCATATAGTAGGGCGTCACTTCCAGGTCCATTTGTTTACTACCGCTGATGTCCACATTCACGGTATCCACCGCGCCACTGGCATTTCTGGGCCAGTAAAATGGTCCCTGGTTGGCCGTAAATACCAGTTTATAATTGCCATTGAACAACAGGGAAGAAAAATTACCGTCCTGACCCACGCTCACGTTAATGGCGGCACTTTTTCCAAAACCGGGCTGCCAGAGTTCAAAATTCACCTGATTGTATTCCAGGTTGATGGGTTCACCCTGATAGACCAGCCTTCCGGAAAAACTGGAAGAAGGCGGGTCATAATTATCTTTGGCACAGGAGGAAAATACCATCAGCCAGCCTGCCAGAAGGATTACATATGGGATATACTTTTTTTTCATAACCAACGCTTTAATAAAATTGAAAATCTGATTATTGATTGGGTTGCGGCACAATCTTGGGGTTATTGGATCTGATGGCGTCGCTGATCCAGGAATAATAGTTACCCAACCGGAACCGGTGCGCCTGTGAAACCCGACTGGGCTTGATCACCTTAAAAATATATTTATTGTTGTTGGGACTGGAAGGATTATAATATTTATAGGGCCAAAGGCCAAATACCATGGTCTGGGGCTTGGTCGCCTTACCGATGTTCTGGGTCAGGGAACCCGCGTTCATGGCTTCTCCGTTCCAGGTGAGATGCGCAATCCGCCAGCGTTTGCGGTCCCAGAGAATATGGTCTTCAAAAGCCAATTCCACTTTTCTTTCATGTACGATCCTGTCAAAAGTAATCTGCGCCGTTGTTAAGGGCGTGGTCAAACCTGCGCGGGCCCGGACCTCATTCATATAAGTCGCTGCCAGCGGCTTTTGGTTAAGTTCAAATGCTGCTTCGGCGGCATTCAGCAATACTTCCGCATACCGGTAGCGGATCCACCAGACATCGCTCTGGGTCCCGATCTGGCCGGAGCCCACATTATTGTCCATATACTTACGCACGAAAAATCCTGTCTGGGCGCCAAATTCCAGGGCATCGATCGGTCCGTCGGTGCCTACCACCTGAACGGCACCACTGTTACCTGGTAATACATTGGTTTTAATCTGGCCAAACTGATCGCCACTGACTACGGACCCGTTGGCCAGTTGCCATCCGGCCCATATATCGGTACGGGTACCTTTAAACTCGGTGCCGGGTAGCATGATCGTGCCTTCCAGCCGCGCATCCCTGCCGGCAAATATGTCGGTAATATTCGAATAATATATATAGTCGCCGGAACCGGTGTTGGTGGCGAACGGTGCGAAACTATTGTCCAGTAATTCAAATTCCTGTGCCAGGTTCAGTGAGGGATTGAGCCGCCCACCCTGTTGTTCCTCGGCAGAAGTCCGGGGTTGGTTCATCAGGGTATAATTATGAATCCGATCGGTCTTTAGTAAATAATCCCTGGCGAATATTACTTCTGGATTATTGGATTTATCGGTAAACAGGGAAGCGAAATTCTGCCAGAGCACATCTTTCTTCTGATAGAGACTGTACAATTTCGAATCAATAATCGCCTGGGCCGCTGTCAGCGCTTTCTCATAATATCCGGCACTCATCGAAGCCGGGATGCCGACTTCACCGCCGCCCAGTGACACACTCGGTGTACTTGCTCCATATTTGGCAATCGAACCTGCATACAACGCCGCCCTTGCCTCGAGCGCCAGTGCGGCGCCCCAGCTGGCCCTTGTCTGGGTACCCGTGCGGGGCAGCTGATCTTTAATGGCTTCCATTTCACTGATAACAAAATCGTAAATCTCCGATTCCTTGGCCCGGGCATATTGCAGGTAAGTCGGGTCACCACTAAAGTCATAGTTCAGGGGTTCCAGGATCAGGGGTACCCCACCCATTTTCTTTACCATATCAAAATATACCGACGCCCGGACAAATCGGGCTTCCGCCAGAAATCGCTGCTTATCCGCTTCTTCCAGTGTGGTCGTACCCTCCCCTGTCTGAATAAACATATTCAGATCACGGATATAGGCATAATCCCAGGAATTCCACCAGTCATAAGCCCACTCGGTGTTCTGTATCCTCCAGTAATCACCTGCCGCAGAAGGAAATGCCTCTTCGAAATTGGAGAACTCCCACCAGCGGTCGATCCGCTGGTAGTCCGGGTAACGGTCATAAAAATCAGCGAGTACGGAGAGCACCAGGTTGTTTTCTTTCCAGACATCATCCGGATCAATAACATCGGTCGGCTTTCTGTCCAGAAATTTGGAATCCTTGACACAGGAAAAGTCCAGACAGGCCACCATGAAAATGATTGAATATATAATAAGCTTTTTCATCGTTAATCTTTTATTGTTTAAATGGCATTAATGGAACCCGGTACGTTATAGGGTAATATTAAATCCAATATTCACAAATTTATTTTGCGGATACTGAAGTCCGTTGTCATCGGCAATCTCAGGATCCACTTCATACTCACTCAGGTTGTCAATGGAAAAGAGATTGTAGCCATTAATATAAAAGCGGGCCCGCTCAACTTTAATCCTGTTCAACAGGGATTGCGGCAGGGCATACCCCAATTCAATGGTACGGGCACGCAGGTATTTAACATTGTGCAACCAGAAAGTGGAATTCCGGTTATAATCACTGCGCCAGTTCTCATAGAAACTTAAAGTAGGGTATTTACCGGGAATCCATTCGCTGTTCAGATCATACAGATCTGCCCGATGCCACCGGTCATCATAAATAGACTGACGCAGGGCGCCACCATTCTGATAAGGCCAGCGCATTTCCCAGTTCTGATTCCATGAGTACATGGCACCTCCTGAAAAATCTGCATTAAAGTCAAAATCCTTATAGCGTAAACCGATCTGAAAACCGTACTGGATATTGGGTTGTCCGGTTGTGGTATAGCCAATAGGCCGCTCGTCATAACCATTGATCACCCCGTCTCCGTTCTGATCCTTGTAAATCAGTGATCCGGGTCGTAAAGTACGGTTGCCCTCATTATCTATATTGACCGGATAATTATTGATCTGTTCAAAGGATTGGAACTGTCCGGTAACTTCATAACCCCAGAAAATACTGGAATAACGGTCTTCAGCTGAATTACGGTACTCATCCCATGAATTGAAGAATAACGGCTTATAGGAGTTCAGGAATTTCGACCTGGAAATTGACACATTACCACCTACATTGTACTCCACAGCACCAATTTTATCGGTATACCGCAGGGACAGCTCCCCACCAAAACGGGCATCGCTGTTGACATTCTCGCGGGGCAGGGAATATCCAATTTCTGAAGGCAGGAGGATATCGTATTTGGTGCCCAGCAGGCCGGTTCTTTTCCGGTAGAAATAATCCAGTGTACCGTTCAGCTTATTATTAAACATGGTGAAATCCAGGCCCAGATCCGCAATGCTGCTTTTGAACCATGAGACATTATCAATGATGATCCCGGAATTTCTCAGCCTTGAGGAAGTAATGGCAACGCCATCGAGTACGGCAAGCCCCACATTATACTGATAACCCCGCAGGTAGTCAAAAGGACCAATACCAATATCGTCATCCCCCAGTATCCCGTAGGAACCCCGGAGTTTCAATTCATTCAGTACGGTCCCATCACCGGTCAGATTCTGAAAAAACGGTTCGTTGGAAATCCGCCAGGCTACTGAGGCTGAAGGAAAATAACCCACCCTTCTTGAAGGTGCAAATTTCCAGGAAGCATCCCGGCGTCCCGCCAGGTCCAGAAAGTATTTGGACGCATAGTTATAACCCAGTTTCAATACGTAACCCACCCGGGCCTGCTCCTCTTCCAGATCGTTAAAATTCTGACCATCCATATCCAGCCACTGCAGTACCGGCAGGTAATTGATTTTAGGTACCGCATGCTGGAAAGTATAGGTCCGCTTGCGTTCGATATTTTCTTTTACAAAGGTTCCGGAAACCGTATGGTCGCCAAAAGTACGGTTGTAATCGAGCTGTACCTGAAACACATTATTGAATACTTTCTCCAGCCGGCGTTCGCGATAGGGATTGGAACTTCCGACTTTCTTTTCATAACTGTCGTCCTCAGGATGATAGGTATACACATCATAAGTATACTCATGACCATTGATCACATTATCCGCCAGGTAGTAAGAATATTTACCTTTCAGGGTCAGCCCTTTCACACCGGGTATCTGGTATTCCGCATTGAAATTGGTCTGAAGCACCCGCCAGTCGGATCGCCAATAACCTGTCAGCGCTTTGGACTGTACGGCCCAGTTCTCGGTATTATGCCCAATATCATTGGGATACAGTGGATTATTATTGGCATAAGCCAGTTCCATGGGGCGGTTACGGAAAAGTGCAAAACGGGCGGCCCAGTAATCATCGGTGCCTGGTACGCCAGGTTGATCCCTGGTCTCGATCCTGCCGTTGATTTGCACGCCTACTTTCAGTCTTCTGGATATCCGGGCATCAATATTACTTTGCAGATTGGTTCTTTTAAACAGAAACTCCCGGTCTTTTCCGTAAACCCCTTTCTGGTCCAGATGCGTGGCAGACACATAATAGTTGACTTTTTCTGAGCCCCCGGTTATATTGCCGTTAAAGGAGTATAAGGGGGCATTCTTGGCGATAATCAGGTCTCTCCAGTCCTGATTCCAGTAACCGTATTCCGTTCCTGCTTTCCATTTGTCCAATTCTTCCTGGGTGATATCGGTATGACCATAAAATGTCATTTCCGCATCCGCCCTGCCCAACATCCATTCATAGGCGTTGGTGGTATGCGGGAAACGGGACCAGTTCTGCCAGCCGGTATATCCGCCGAGATTGATGGTATTCTTATTGCCGGTCCTTCCCTTTTTGGTCGTCACCAGCACGACCCCATTGGCCGCACGGCTTCCGTAAATAGATGCCGCCGCATCCTTGAGGACCGTAATACTTTCAATATCATCCGGGGCCAGGTTATTAAACTGTCCGGCGTCCTGCTGAATATCATCGATAATAAAAAGCGGATTGCCCATGCCACGGATCTGGATATTGGCACTTGCCCCCGGTCTGCCGTCCGCCATACGGAAGGACACACCGGGCATTTTACCCGCCAGCAGGGTACTTACGGTAGAACCACCATGTACCCTTGCAATATCAGCCGCACTGACGGAAGCCACAGAACTGGTGACATCACCTTTCTTACGGGTGCCATAACCCACTACGATAATCTCATTCAGATCAGAGCCCTCCGGGATCATCTGAACATCGATGGTGGTCCGGTTATTCACCGGTAATTGTTGGGTACCGTAACCGACATAACTGAACTGCAGGGTGCCATTTGGCTGGACATCTATGGAGTAGGTGCCTTCTGCCGTACTGATTGCAGCAATTTCGGTTCCGGAAACAGCCACGGTCACGCCTTCCAGCGCAACACCTTTTTCATCGGTAATCTTACCTGTAACTTTGCTTTGCGCAAATACGGAGAATAAACAGAAGAAAAAAGCAAGGGATAGTATCATTTTTTTCCTGATGCGCAGTTGACATCCATTGGGAACCGGGGTCATGCTGCGTGCCGGAACAGACAAGTTGCATATTTTCATATACCAAGCGTTTACGTTAAGGGGCGAAAAATATCTTCGGCAAGATATAGCTACGCTAAAAAAACCAGGGGTTATATCGTCTCATATTTTCATCAAATCGTCTCAATTTTTTTGATACCGGTTGTAGCCGGCACGGCCCCCACTGCACCGGCGGTGAACGACCGGCCCGGTTTGAAGGCAGCGCTGTTGTTACTTAATTTCGAAATTAACCGCTACTGAAAAAACCGGCCGCGATCGATTGAATTGCCCATTAAATGGTATATTTCCCCCATAAAAAAACCGGTATTGCCTAAGTCACTGTTGATCATATTATGCTTTTTATTTACCCTGTGCGGATCGGCACAAACCTTTTATTTCCGGCATTATCAGGTAGAAAACGGACTGTCCAATAATACCACCATCTGTACCCTGCAGGATCGTAATGGATTTATGTGGTTCGGCACCAAGGATGGCCTCAACCGTTTCGATGGCTATAGCTTTAAGGTTTTCCGAAATGATCCAAAGGACAGCACCAGTCTGGGCAATAATTCCATCTGGCGTTTATACGAAGATGCTTCAGGGATTTTATGGGTGGGTACGGAAAGAGGGTTGTTTGCCTATGATGCCACTTTTGAAAGGTTCACGAGTTTGCCAGGTAGTCCCCGCAGTGAGATCAGCGGCATTAGCTCGGATCAACAGGGCCATCTCTGGTTTCTGGGAGGTTTCCGCTTGTATGAATGGCGTCCGGAAAGCAGGCAACTCATCCGTCATGATGATCCCGGCCTGGAATTCTGTACGGCGGTCAGCCGGTCTGCTGCCGGAGATATCTGGGTCGGTACCATTGAAGGCAGGTTGTTTCAATACCGGGAAAATACACAGCAGTTTAGCAGCTATTCCCTTTTCAGTCATTCCCAACCGAGCAGTTCCAGCTGGGTAGAAAGAATATATGACTCCGGGCTGGGTTTTCTTTTTATCGGCACTTCCAACCAGGGCATCAAGATTTTTGACCTGCTGAAAAAATCCTATACCGATTTGCTTACCCGCAATGCGGATGGCAGCGAAATCTATGCCCGGGATTTCATTCGTACCAGTGGATATGAATATTGGATTGGTACGGAAAAGGGGATATATATTTATAATGCCCAAAGTGGGACATTTACCCACCTGACAAAAAATAATGCCGACCCCTACGCCCTCTCCGATAATGCCGTGTACTCTTTTGCCAAGGATCAGGAAGGCGGCATATGGGCGGGCACTTATTTCGGAGGCGTCAACTATTACGCCCGACAGAAAATAGAATTCGAAAAATTCTTTCCCGGTCCCTGGGCCAACAGTATCAAAGGCAATGCGATACGGGAGATTCGTCAGGACGATCAGGGCAATGTATGGATCGGTACCGAAGATGCGGGTCTGAATGTTTTCGACCCCCGCACAAAAAAAATGATCAATTATAATCCGGAAGACGGGTCCAGCAATCTGACCCATACCAATATTCACGGATTGATGGTTGATGAGGACCGCCTCTGGATTGGCACTTTTGAACACGGACTCGATATTATGGACCTGCGCTCCAGAAAGGTTATCAGACATTATGCATACAGTCCAGGCAGGTATGGCTTAAAAAGCAATTTTATCCACTCCATCTTTAAGTCAGCCGCCGGTACGATCTATGTAGGTACATCCAATGGCCTCTATATATACAGTCCTGCCATGGACAATTTTATTCCATTGGATTTTATTCCCCAGGAAAATTTCTTTTCCGCCATTACGGAAGATGCCCTGGGCAATATCTGGTTCGGCACTTTTAGAAGTGGGGTCTTCTATTACAACCCCAAAAAACAGCTATGGGGAAGACTCTCCATTCGGACCAGCGGCAGGAACCGGCTGACCGATAACCGCATCACCAACCTCTATATAGACCATCGACAGCAACTCTGGGTCAGTACCGAAGATGGTCTGTACCGCTTCCAGCCCCGTACCAGCGCACTGAAAACTTACTCCTTCAATAACGGGCTGCCCAGCAGCATGATTTACAGTGTGATTGAAGACGATAACCAGCAGTTATGGGTCACCACTTCCAAGGGGCTGGCGCAAATCGATCCCCATACCAATAGCATCCGGGTCTTTACCCAAACCGATGGCCTGCTGACCGATCAGTTCAATTACGCTTCTGCCTGCAAGACCGCTTCGGGACGCATATATTTTGGAAGCGTCAAAGGGATGATCAGTTTTGATCCGCAGCAACACCATGACATCGAATACACGCCCCCGGTATATATTACCCAGATTCAAATCCATAATAAGGATGTCAATATCAGTAAGGACGGGCCGCTGTACCAGTCCCTGCTTTCCACTTCTGCCATTCATTTGTCGCATAAACAGGCTTCCATCAGCATAGATTTTGCCGCCCTGAATTTCTCATCGCCCCAAAGCATTCAATATGCCTATCAACTCGAAGGCATCGACGAGACCTGGAACTATATCAAACAGAACCGCAGGGTGTACTTTACCAATCTGCCCGCCGGCAATTATCGGTTCCTGCTGGCTTCGACCAACGGAGATGGCAATTGGACCAGCGAAAGAAAAAGCCTGCAAATTATTATTGACCCGCCCTGGTGGCTGAGTAAAATAGCCTATCTGGCTTATATCCTGGCGACCCTGGCGCTGACCTGGTGGATTATTTCCTTTTTTCACAACAGGCAGGTGGAAAAGCACCGGGTCAAAATGGCCGATTTTGAAAGAAAAAAGGAAAAGGAGTTTTATGAATCCAAACTGGACTTTTTTACGAAGATTGCCCATGAAATCCGAACCCCGCTGACCCTGATCAAAGCGCCCATGGAAAAAATAATGAAACAGCTGGATCTGGTCCCCCAGCTCCGGAAACATTTGCAAACGATGAACAAAAATACCGGCAGGCTGATATCACTTACCAATCAATTGCTGGATTTCAGAAAAATGGAATCCGGTAATTATCAGACCGAACGCCGTCCGGTTCATCTTTCAGAATTGGCGGCATCCATTTTCGAAGACTTTCACCCGCTGGCAGCTGCCCGGAATATATCCTATCAATTCAGCGATCCGCAGGGCAATATCATCGCCTTAATAGATGAGGAAGCAACCCGGAAAATCCTCAGTAACCTCCTGGATAATGGGCTTAAGTACGGACAGCATTTCCTGGAGATGCAACTGGCTGTCACAGAAAAGCAGGCCATCGTCCGGGTGTTGAATGACGGGCCGTTGATCGATGAACCGCTCAGGGATAAAATATTTGAACCCTTTTACCGAACCAATGACACCCAGAAAATTATTGGTACCGGTATTGGTCTGCCCCTGGCGCGGTCCCTGGCCGCATTGCAGCAGGGTGAACTGTTTTATAAGCCCGAAGGAAGGCTCAATTGCTTTGTTTTAGTTTTAAATTTGTAAAAACGATCGACTTGTCACAAGAAACCAATCTACATAAACCGCAGCTCCTGATAATCGATGACAATGAGGATATTCTAGAATTTCTCAATGATGATCTGGGCGAACAGTACCAGATACTTACCGCCACCGGAGGGCATCAGGCTTTGGAGTTGCTGGACACCGAAGTCGTCCATCTGGTTATCAGCGATGTCATGATGCCGGAAATGGATGGTTTTGAATTATGCGGCAGGATTAAGTCAGGTTTCCAGACCAGTCATATACCCGTAATCCTGCTGACGGCCCGTGACAGCCTCCAGTCCAAAATTGACGGCCTGAACCAGGGTGCCGATGCGTATATAGAGAAACCCTTCTCTCCTGAACACCTCGCGGCGCAGGTATCCAGTTTGCTGACCAACCGGGAAAAGGTCAAGACATTTTTCATTCATTCACCGCTGGTACAGATCAATAGCATTGCCCATTCCAAAATTGACGAAGCCTTCCTGGAGGAGCTGAATAATTTTATCATTGACAACATCACCAATGACCATCTGGATGTGGATCATATGGCCCAGGCCATGAACATGAGCCGACCCACGCTCTATCGCAAACTCAAATCTGTATCGGACCTGTCTCCCAATGAAATGATCAACCTTTCCCGATTGAAAAAAGCAGTGGAACTCATGCACAGTGAGTCGATAGCCCTCAGTGAAATTGCCCAACAAGTAGGGTATAGCTCGCTTACCCATTTCGGCAGAAATTTCCAGAAACAGTTCGGGCTTTCCCCCTCCGAATACCTGCAGCAAACAAAATCATAAACGCTGCACAAAATTTCCTTTTGGCTATGGAATCACTTTTTGAACAACTCAACCAATACCATCGATTAAGTCCCCAGGCCGGCCAGGCCCTGGCGGCCTGTCTGGAGGAAAAGACACTTGCCAAAAATCATTTCCTGATCCGAAGGGGTCGGGTTTGCGAACATTTTTATTTTCTGCAACAGGGTGCCGTCCGGGGCTTCTATGAACTGGAAAGCCGCCAGGTCACCCATTGGTTTGCTTTTGAAAACACCTTTGTCTCCTCCTTTTACAGTTTTTCCACCGGCAATCCGGCCGTAGAGCATATTCAACTTATGGAAGGCTGTATCCTCTGGACCATCACACGCCGGCAACTCCTGGGCCTCTTCGACCAATTCCCCGAGATTGAACGCCTCGTTCGTATTATATATGAGCATTATTATATACGGCTGGAAGAACGGTATGTAAATGCGCAGTTTAAAACAGCAGCAGAACGCTATGCAGATTTGATCACTGCAACCCCTCATATTTTACAGCGGGTACCACTGGGATATATTGCCTCCTATTTGGGTATCAGCCAGGAAACCCTCAGCCGCATCCGCAGCCGGCATTAACAAAGCCTTTCTGATTTTTGATATATGTCAAATCGCCGGGCCTGGTGACGGGCTATTTTTGTTTCAACAAAACAATCAATTATGGAAAATCAAAGTTTTCAAAAACCCTCGGCTGCCTTTATTGGTGCGTCCTGGTGTACCCTGATCATTGGTATCAGTGCCTATATCATTGGCCTGTGGAATGCAGCAATGATGCTTAACGAAAAAGGCTACTACTTTACGGTTTTAATATTCGGGCTTTTTGCCGCTGTTTCCGTTCAGAAAGCCGTGCGGGACCAACTGGAAGGCATACCGGTTACCGGCATCTACTACGGACTTTCCTGGTTTGCCACCATCCTGTCCATTCTGCTGCTGGTCATCGGACTCTGGAATGCGGAACTGCTGAGAAGTGAAAAAGGCTTCTATGCGATGTCGTATCTGCTCAGTATGTTTGCCGCGATCGCCGTACAGAAAAATATCCGGGACAGTAAATCGACGACCGAAACAGACAATACCAAAGGGTTCCCAAAAGAGCCGCCGTTTTAGTAAAAACCTGGCCGTTGCTAACCCTTATAGTCCGCCAGGAGCGCACCATCTTTGTGGATTTCCAGAGAAGTCTGGCCTGCGGCTTCTACCCGACCGATCACCCGGGCTTCAATGCCGAAAGAAGCAGCTATATCGATGACGGCGCCGGCAGTGGTTTCGTCCGTATAAATTTCCATCCGGGTACCCATATTAAAGACCTGGTACATTTCACGGTCATCAGCCCCGCTGGCTTCCTTGATAATGTCAAATACCTCCGGCGGCGTAAACAGATTGTCCTTGATAATTTTTACCCCACCGGGCATGTATTTCAGGCATTTGGTCTGTCCGCCGCCACTGCAGTGAATCAGGCCGTCAATGGCATCAAAATGATTTTCCAACACGGTTTTCAATACCGGTGCAAATGTTCGGGTGGGACTCAGTACCAGTTTGCCGATGGTCGTCTCAGCACCTGCTACCGTATAAGGCTCGGTCATCCGGTGTTTGCCGATATAAACAACCTCCTCACTGAGTGAGGGTTCAAAAGTCTCGGGATAGGTACGGGCGTAGTATTTATCCAGTACATCATGGCGGGCACTGGTCAGCCCATTGCTGGCCAAACCGCTGTTATATTGCTGCTCATAGCTGGCCTGTCCAAAGGAAGCCAGACCTACAATCAGGTTTCCGGGTTTGATTTTTTCATTGGTCACCAGCCGGTCTTTGGGCCAGCGTGCCGCCATGGTACCATTGACAGCAATCGTACGCACGACATCACCGACATCGGCGGTTTCCCCACCCATAAAACTGATATCAATACCAAAGTCTTTCATCGAATCAAAAAAAGCCTGGCTGCCATTAATTACCTGCTCCAGTACGGCCCCGGGAATCAGTTTCTTATTCCGATCGATGGTAGAGGAGAAACTGAGCTTTTCATAGATGCCCACACAAAGCAGGTCATCCAGGTTCATGACGATGGCATCCTGTGCGATCCCCTGCCAGACGCTGACATCCCCGGTTTCCTTCCAGTACAGATAGGCCAGGATACTTTTGGTTCCGGCACCATCCGCATGCATGACGTTCACCCAGGCATCATCTCCTACCCAGACATCCGGGTAAATTTTACAAAAAGCCCGTTGGTACAAGCCCTGATCCAGTTTTTTCACCGCTTCATGGACTTCTTCTTTCTGGGCTGATACCCCTCTTTTTGCGTATAAGGACATGATATTATGATTCAGTCAACAATGATTTTCAAACCGGCAAAGATAAAACAATCAACCGATAGTGGGCCGGCTATCCCAAAGATTCACGGGGGTTTATGGTTTTAAATATCAGCGCAGGAACCTAAATTTGCAGCCATGCAGATTCACTACGATATCAACCGATTACCGGCAATCAGCAATGCCGTGATTACCATCGGCACTTTTGACGGCGTACACGAGGGCCATAAAAAAATTATCAGCCAGCTCGTCGATACTGCCCGCCAGGCCGGGGGATCATCTGTAATCATCACTTTCGATCCGCATCCCAGAAAGATCGTGGCTTCTTCCATTCTGGGCATCCGATTGATCAATACCCTGGCCGAAAAAACGGAGTTGCTGGCCGCCCTGGGGGTGGATCACCTGGTCGTTACCCCTTTTACGGAAGTTTTCGCCAATCAGGAGCCCGAAGTCTATCTGCAGGATTTTCTGATCGGGAAGTTCCGGCCCCATACCATTATCATCGGCTATGACCACCGTTTTGGGAAAAATCGGGCGGGAGACTATAAATTGCTGGAAAACATGCAGACCACCTATGGTTACCAGCTCCGGGAAATACCCAAACATATTCTGGACGATATTGCGATCAGTTCTACCCGTATCCGGGAGTCCATATTAAAAGGGGATACAGCCACCACCAATCACCTGTTGGGTTATGATTTCTTTTTTGAAGGCGAAGTGGTCCACGGTGATAAACTGGGCCGGGAACTGGGATACCCGACGGCCAATCTGAAAATTGAGAACCCGGAGAAAATCCTGCCTGCCGATGGCATTTATGCCGTCTACGCCGCACTGAAACAGGCCGACGGTAGTTTCGGACCCCGTATAAAGGGGATGATGAGTGTGGGTTTCCGACCGACCGTAGATGGCTCAAAAAGAGTGGTTGAAGTCAACCTTTTCGATTTTTCAGCAACCATCTACGGCAAGACCCTTCGTGTTTATGTCAAACAATTTCTGCGTGCAGAAGAAAAATTCGATAGCCTGGAAGCCCTTGTCAGGAAGATCGACCAGGATAAACAGGACAGTCTGAAAGTATTGTAAAAAATCCCTTGAGGACTTAAAGTTCCCGGATCCAGATATTTCTGTAGCTTACCGGATTACCGTGATCCTGCAAAATGATCGGCTCTGCATCACCAAGATGTACCGGACTGGCGATTCCGATATACTCAGTGCCGCCCCAGATGGTGGCATTGTTCTGTACCAGTACGCCGTTATGAATGACGGTAATACGGGCCTGGGTTTTCACGGTACTATCCTTGCCGTATCGGGGTGCCGTAAAGATGATATCATAGGTCTGCCATTCGCCCGGTTTACGTGAGGCATTCACCAGGGGCGGCAGCTGTTTATAGATGCTACCGGCCTGGCCGTTACTGTAAGTACGGTTCTTATAACTGTCCAGGACCTGCAGTTCATAATGGCTCATTAAAAAAATACCGCTATTGCCCCTGCCTTGTCCGTCTCCTTTTACAACGGCCGGCGTCCGCCATTCGATATGCAGCTGACAATCACCAAATGCTTTTTTGGTTTTGATGGCACCTTTACCGCCGGCTACCGTCATGGCACCGTCTTCCAGTTTCCATTGGACCTCCCCGCCCCCTTTTTCGGGTTCCCATTCAGAAAAATTCTTTCCATCGAAAAGTACAATGGCATCATCCGGTGCAGTAGCAGCAGTGGCACCCGGCGTAACAATTTTGGGCTCGGGCTGCCAGACTTCGGTCAACTTCGGACTATCATTTTGCGCCTGTACATAACCGGAGAAAACACATGCAAGAATCAGTAATTTTTTCATGTATACATTTTTAATTGTAGGTGATTGTTCTGCTTCCCGGGATCCTGAAAATCCGGCAGGCCATCGATCATTGACTTCCCGCCTGCGCACGAAGGGCTTTCGACAAAGTCAGCATCATATGACGCATCTAAATTAAGTTAAAAATATTTTCAGCAAAACTAAATATCAAATTTTCCAATGTCAATAAGAAAATCAAACGGGTGTACTCAAGGTTCGGAATGACAAGAATTACGCGGTCCCGACTTTAGCTATGAATCGGGATTGCCTGGACCAGGCAATGGTTCAAACGAAAAGGCTTTCACTGTTGGTGCGTAATCCCTGCTTTATTAAATGGTCCGCGAATCGGGCATAAAAATCAGAGTGGATATAATAGTAAAGTTCGTTCTCGTCCATAATAGAAAAACCCCTTTTAGGGGGTAATTCAGGTAGGTACGGCCCGCTAATTTCGTGTTGAAAACAGGGAGAAAGCCCACTGCCCAGGACCTGTGATTAAACGATAAACAAATGAAAACATAAAATGCCCCGGATCGATATTCCATAATCGATACTCAAATATTTCATTCCATCATTAAACCGCCTGTGAAAAGGCTCAACTAAACACAATTAAAAATAAAAAAATGAAAAAACTGGTATTTCTATTTGCGAGCGTACTGATGTTACACTTATTTTCCTGTTCCAAAGGTGAAGTGGGTGTCCAGGGTGAAAAAGGCGATCAGGGTATTGCCGGTATCGACGGTACAAAAATATTATCAGGTAGCGGCCTGCCTGCGGCCAATATCGGTGCGATAGGCGATTTCTATCTGCAGACAGGTAGTTCGGTACTTTTTGGACCCAAGACCGGTTCCGGTTGGGGAAGCGGCAGCAGCCTGAAAGGAGCTACCGGCGCAAAAGGTAGCACAGGAGCAGCGGGCACCCGACTTTTAAGCGGTACAGCTGCGCCCACGACATCAGTGGGCGCAGTAGGTGACTTTTATTTCCAGACAAGCACCGGCATTTTATTCGGCGCCAAAACCAGTTCCGGCTGGGGAAGCGGCACCAGTCTGAAAGGGCCCAAGGGCGATAAAGGGGATACCGGGAATGCGAATGTCATCATGTATCAGGTGGGTCCCAGAACCTCTTCAGGTGGTTATACGAACATTGACCTGCCCGTATCCAAAGCAATCCGGGATAAAAGCACGGTATTGGTCTATATCAGTAATAACGGAAGCGTATGGAGGTATGCCCCCTCCGATCTGAATGGCAATGTTGCTGGTGCGGTCTACAATTATGTCACCAAGATGAGTTTCGGTGCTATTTCCCTTTCGAATACCAATACCCGGATCACCCTTTCCTTTTGGAATCCGGTTACTTATAGCTTATATACCACGCCGGTCACCCTTTATGTCAGAATTGCTTTCATTGAAGCTACCCAAATGACCCATATGGCCCGAAAAGGAGTGGATATTAAGGATTTTGATCAGGTAAAAGCGACGCTGAACCTGTAGACTAAATACCGTTAATTGCTACGGCTTACTTCATGAACACCTGAACAAAAGGTTATATGCCCGACGGTATATAACCTTTTTTCTTCTGCTGGTTTTTTACATCATTTCGCTGAAAGCGGCTGCCTGGTTCGGTTTACAGGATAGAAAAATGCTCGTATGGCTGCAGGTCGGTTTCCTGATACTCCACAGATGCCACCCGGGCCATCACCGGTCCTTGACGACACCATTCCAGGAATTGTTCCAGCGCAGCAGGGCTACCGGTAGCCAGGATACGCACCCTGCCATCCGGTAGGTTTTCTACCGTGCCGGTCAGCCCCAGCGCCAATGCGGTCTTACGGGCGGATTGCCGGAAATAAACACCCTGGACCTTTCCGGTAACAATAATATGGCGGGTTTGCAGGCTCATGAAGGTATCATTGCCGCAATTTTTTCCAGATAATATCGGTCGGTATCGTCGAAATGAGCCGGATGCGCACTGTCAACATCCAGTATGCCCCAGACTTCCCCCTCCCGCATCAGTGGTACGACGATCTCAGAACGTGATTGACTGCTGCAGGCGATATGACCAGGATATGCCAGCACATCATCTACCACCAGGGTACGGGCCGCCTCCCAACTGTCGCCACAGACACCCCGCCCCCGGGCGATTCGGGTACAGGCTACCGGACCCTGGAAGGGGCCCAGGACCAGTTCTCCTTCCTTCACCAGATAGAAACCGACCCACCACCATTGAAACTGTTCTTTCAGGGCGGCTGCGGTATTGGCCAGGTTGGCCACCAGATCCGGTTCCCCCTCCAGCAATCCCTTCAGCTGCGGTAGCAGTGATTCGTATTGTTCGGCTTTCGTGCCCTGTACGATATGTAAATCTTCTGCCATGCTACTTATTATTTTTCTGCCCCTTTCCGGCGCATCCGTTCATTATAATCTGCGGACTTGCCCACTGCAATGGTCAGCGGCTTCCAGTTACCCGAAGCCCGCATTTTGCTGATATATATGATCTGTCCCACATGGGAGGCATAGTGGGTCATCTGCCGGTGTATGGCTTCCAGGACTGTCAGCGGTTGCGCCCGGATATAAACGATCTTATCCAGATCTCCGGGACGCAGTCCCTCCAGGGCATCAAATACGGTCTGCCAGCCTTCCTCCCACAGCTCAAGCAACCGGACTTTGGACAGGGAAGTATCGATGAATTCCTGATCGCGGTCCCGCCAGATCTTCTCACCATCTTCTGTCAGAAAATCCGTCCAGCGGCTGATCATATTGCCATGCAGGTGGGTAATGATGGTCGCCAGACAATTACAGGCTTCGTTGGGGCGGTAACCAAAGTCTGCCTCCTGCAACTGCAGGAAACAGCGGTCTGCCAGGCTTTTGTAGTTGCGAAACTGCGCCATGGCACTGTTTAAAAAATGAATATCGTTCATCTCCTTAAGCTTTTTCGAATTCCCGGGCTTACCGCTCGTACAGGCCGGTAAACCGGATGCCCAATCCCGGATCGGCGCTGTAAACGATACGCCCCTGGTCAAAGTCCAGACCTGTGGCGACATCCTCCTGCTGCAATAGCGGACCATCCATATCCATATAGTCCGCGTAGGGTGCCAGATGCGCAAGGGCTGCCGAGCCCACGGTGGATTCATTCATCGACCCAAACATCAACTGCAGGCCTCTTTTGCGGGCATCTTTCACCATTCGTAAAGCGGGCGTAATGCCGCTGCACTTGGTCAATTTGATATTAATACCGTGAAAATGGCCTTCGCAGCGGGCTACGTCCTGCTCTGACACGCAGCTTTCGTCAGCGATCAGCGGAATCCGGCTGGCCGCATACAGGGATTTCATTCCCTCCCAGTTATCCCTGGCCAGGGGTTGCTCAATCAATTCGACCCCCAATTCCTCCAGACGGGGCAATAAGCGCATAGCGGTTTCCAGATCCCAGCCGGCATTGGCATCCACCCGTATGACGGCACTGGTTTCAGCCCTCAGGGCTTCAATGATACGGATGTCTTCGGCTGTACCCAGCTTTACTTTATAGACCGGCCAGGGCTTTTCCTTCAGCTTGGCCACCATTTTATCAACGCTGTCAATCCCGATGGTATAGTCTGTTACCGGACTGCGGGCGGTATCGAGTTTCCAAATTGCATAGAGCGGTTTTCGGGATATCTTGCCGAAAATATCCCAGGCGGCCATATCCAGGGCGCAGACCAGAAAAGGATTCTGTGGCAGTAAATGATGCAGGAAATGCCAGTACCGGTCGGGCTCGGTGAAGGCAAATTTCTCGATCATCGTCTTTTTAGCCTCCAGATCGCTGATCATGGCGTCTACCGTAATATCATAATAGGTGATCGCGGGGGCTTCTCCGTAGCCTTTCAGCCCAAAATGCTCCAATTCCACAATCAATGTGGGCTGATGGGTTTTTGTACCTTTGGAAATGGTAAAAGGATGCCGGAATTTTAAGTTAAAGGGAAAGTAATTCAGTTTCACAATAATGTCTTTATCAATATTTGTCCAAAAGTATCGAAATCCTTTGATTCACTAAAGTCAACCGGGTTGCGTTTTCAGGCACCTTATCGTCTTCCCGTTAGGCAATGTGCCCAAAAACAGATCGACCGGCAAATACAACGGTCATCATCATCAAAAATCTTGTATTATGTTTCGATTTCTGCTGTATATGACCGTTTTGATTTTATTTTTTTCCCTGGCCTGTAAGAAAAACAATGCCGTAATGGATGAAAGCAGCCTTCAAATCAGTCTTGCTACGGCATGTGGCTGGTGTGCGCCGGGAGATTCCCTGCAACTCAACCGGCAGGACGCCCGCTACCTGTATTTTCCCTCTTCCTGCAGTGCGTCACACCAACGCTTTGACGGGTCCACCAACGAAGCAGACTGGAAGCAGCTGGTTGCCTTGCTGGATCTCGAAAAATTCGATGCCCTTGACCTGAACTACTGCAATATCTGCTCGGATGGTTGTGATATCCGGGCAACGGTCAAACAGGGAAATTACAGCCACAGTATCTCCTATGGCAGTTCCGATAATGAGGCCGTCGCATCGATCAGACCCTTTTTGAAAAAACTGGAAGCCATCAAAGCGGGGTACGCTTCGGATCGGAAAGCCGCCCTGGACGAAAACAACAATTAGTACAGGGGCAGTACACCCTGAGTGCTGCCAGGCTTTTGCCGGAATGGCCACCTTAAATATTTGACTTATAATAATATAGGACAGCAGTTTCGGGTCGACGCCTTTATGGCTTTGCCTAAGACATGCTTTACCAGCCCTTCAATGTCAAAAACTTATCCGGTTGCGCCTGTTGGAAAGCTCCGCTATTTAAAATACTTTTGCACCTTAAATTTTTAAGATGAATACGGTAAAGCTCAAAAGGGTCAGCGGTGACTATGGATTCGATACGGTAAATGAGAACGGTACCATCGTTAAAACAGATACCAACCCCGGCATGGGTGGTCAGGAATACGGTGCCCGGCCGATGCAGTTACTGCTCAATGCGCTGGCTGCCTGTGCGAGTATCGATGTGATCAGTATTCTGAAAAAACAGCGTCAGGAAATTACCGGTTATGAAGTGACAGTGAACGGAAGCAGGGAACCGGATGTGGAGCCCTCCCTGTGGAAAGAGATTGAAATGATTTTCGATATCACCGGGAACGTTGATGCCGGTAAAGCCAATCGTGCCGTGGAAATTTCATTGAACAAATATTGTTCGGTGGCCATCACCCTGGTCAGGGCCGGTGCCACCATTAAAACAAAGGTGCATATACATCCCGCAGCATAAATAGCGGGATATTCCAATATTATAATTACTACTTACTTGAATACAGAAAGAAAATTACACCCCTCGACCATCGCCATTCGTACGCAGACAACAAGGACGGCGCATATGGAACATGCCAGTCCGGCATTTTTGACCAGCAGTTTTGTATTTGATACAGCGGAAGATATGCGTGCGGCTTTTGCAGATGAAAACGAAGCCAATATTTACAGTCGTTACAGCAATCCCACGGTCGATGAGTTCGCACATAAAATTGCCTTGTTGGAAAAATGCGAAGCCGGCTTTGCTGTAGCCAGCGGTATGGCGGCCGTTTTTAGTTCCTTCATGGCCCTGCTGCAGTCAGGTGACCACCTGCTTTGTTGCCGTTCCATGTTTGGTGGCACCAATACGGTGGTGACCAAATTTCTGAAAAAGTTCGGCATCCAGTATACATTGCTGGATGCGGCAGATATTGACAACTGGGACGCTGCAGTACAACCGAATTCCAAAATGCTCTATCTGGAAACCCCGACCAATCCCCAACTGGAAATTATCGATCTGGAAAAGGCGGGACAGTTTGCCAAACGGCACCAGCTGATCTATAATGTAGACAACTGTTTTGCCACCCCCTTCCTGCAAACACCGGTGGATTACGGAGCGGACCTGATCATTCATTCTGCCACCAAATGGATCGATGGCCAGGGCCGGATTCTGGGTGGTGTGGTCGCCGGGCGCAAAGAGCTGATTCATGAGATCTATCTGTTCTGTCGCAATTCCGGTCCTTCCCTCTCGGCTTTTAATGCCTGGGTGCTTTCCAAGAGCCTGGAGACCCTTGAAGTCCGGATACAGCGACATTCCGAAAATGCCCTGCAACTGGCTACCGCACTGGAAAAAAATCCCAAGCTGGAATGGGTAAAATACCCTTTCCTGCCTTCCCATCCCCAATATGAAATTGCCAAAAAGCAGATGACAGCCGGTGGCGGCATTGTATGTTTTGAAATTAAGGGGGGTGTAGAAGCGGGACGCCGTTTTATGGACGCGCTGGAGATGCTGTCACTCACGCCTAATCTGGGTGATACCCGTTCCATTGCCTCCCACCCTGCCAGTACCACCCATTCCAAACTGAGTCCTGAGGAACAACTGCAGGTTGGCATCACACCCGGACTGATCCGGATATCTGTGGGACTGGAATACCCGGATGACATTCTATATGATATTGAGCAGGCACTGGAAAAAGCCTGATGCCCGCGCAGCAGACTGACTGTATGGTAGCCGGCTGAAAAAGAGGGACTACCAGCCGCTGGCCAGTACATCGGCCAGGTGCATGGTTTTTAAATCGTAACCCTTCCCGTCAATATAGCCCTGCAGGTGCATGAGGCAGGACAGGTCGGTGCTGATCAGGTAACGGGCGCCGGTGGCCAGTGCATTTTCTACTTTCTGCTCACCCATACCCAGTGAAATCCCCGGAAATTTGACGGCGAAAGTTCCCCCAAATCCACAACAGGTTTCCACATCATTCATTTCGGTAAGTTCCAGACCGCTGACATGCTCCAGGAGTTTTCGGGGGCCTGCTTTAATCCCACATTCCCGCAGACCGGCACAACTGTCATGATACGTGGCTTTGCCTTCCAGTACGGCACCGCAGTCTTCCACTCGAAGTACCTCCAGCAAAAATTCAGAAAACTCAAAACAACGCGTACCCAATGCTTTCACCTGGTTATGTGCCGAAGAATTGTCGAATAATTTGGGATAATAGTTCCGGATAAAGCCCACGCAGCTGGCGCTGGGAGCCACAATATATTCGGCATCCTTAAAATCTTGAAGAAACTTATTGCAGACCGATCTGGACTCCTCCCAGAAACCGGCATTAAAAGCGGGCTGACCGCAACAGGTCTGGTCGGCATTGTATACCACTTCACAGCCCCATTTTTCCAATATTTTTACCATGTTAAAACCGGTCTCAGGATAGAGCTGGTCCACAAAACAGGGTATAAAAATATGTACCTTACGCATAATCTGATAGTTCTTTGGAAAGCACCGTTGGAAGCTGGACGAGCAGCTGCTTAATCGATCATTTTCAGGGCGGTAATGGCCGCTTCCCGACCCTTATGACCATGGCTGCCTCCCAGGCGGTCCAGTGCCTGTTGTTCCGTGTTGACAGTTAACACGCCAAAAATCGTCGGTACCGGCAATTTCATATTCAACTGCGTGATACCGTCTGCCACCATCCGGCAAACATAGTCAAAATGGGGGGTGTCCCCCTGAATCACGCAGCCCAGGGCAATATAGGCATGCGGCTCGTCGAGCAGCTGATGGGCTTTGCTCCAATGCCTTTTGATGGCGAAGGGAATCTCGACACTGCCCGGTACCACCAGGGTTTCTACCCGGGCATTGCGCGCCTGCAACTCTTCCAGACATCCCCTTTCCAGTTCGTCTGTAATCGAAGCATTCCATTCTGTCTTGACCAGAACAATAAAGGCATCCTGTTTAAAGATGCCTGTATCGCTATGAATTACCTTACTGTTTCCTGTAGAGGCCATAATTAATCAATCTTGTAAACTCCCAACTGTGCCAGGTATTTATCAGCTTCAAAGCCATGCTGGGTGCCGGGGAATTTCTGTTTTAATTCTTTGTATAAAGCAATTGCTTCTGTTTTATTGTTCAGTACCTGCTGGGCCAGAAATGCCGCCCGGAACAATGCTTCTGAACAGGCCTGCTGGTCGGCTTCAAAATGCGATGCGGCTTTCTTGTAATAGTCCAGGGCTTCCTTATTTTTACCCAGGTCGCCATAGGCATCACCCAGTAACAGATAGGCTCTTTGCTGGATCTGCGGGGCGTCCGAACTGAATTTTTTCAGGTACTGTACTGCCTTGTCATTCTGATTGAGTTTGACATAACAGACACCTGCATAAAAGTTCGCCAGGTTGCCTGCCTTGGTACCGCTGTATTTACCGGCGATACTGACAAAGCCGGGATTTACCCCGTCTCCGTTGAGGGCCTTGCTCACGGAATCCATGCGGTAATATTCTTCCGCTTTAAAACTTTTCTCCGCAGCCTCCTCTTCTTTCGGTTTCAGGAAAAATTGTTTATAACCAAAATACCCGCCGAACAAAACCACCAGTGCGCCCAATACGATCAGGATGGACTTACGGTTTTTTTGCCAGACCAGCTGCGCCTTATCTAAAGAGCTTTCATGTCCAATCTGATCATTATCAAACTGTTGTTTGGTTGTATCTGCCATTTTTTTTGAATACTGATTTAAAATAAATTAATCAACAATAAAAGGATATTGCTGATCCATATATACGTCTTTTAATACCTCGTCATCATCCGGGAAAGGACTTTCTTCCGCAAAACTAACGGACTGTGCCACGACTTCTTCACAGCGGGTATCTATTTCTTTAAGCTGCTCCTCATTTGCAAGTTTGTTATCGATCAGATTCTTTCTGAGTACAGCAATCGGATCTTTGGACTTGTATTCTTCGACTTCGTCCTTGGTCCGGTATTTCTGCGGATCACTGATGGAATGCCCTTTGTACCGATAGGTTTTAATTTCAAGCAATGTGGGGCCGCCCTTTTCCCTTGCCCGTTTTACTGCTGCAGCAATCGCATCATGTACGGTTTCCGGCCGCATACCATCCACCACTTCGGAAGGCATGTCAAAACCGGCACCCAGCTTGTAAATATCGGTCACATTGGAAGTCCGTTCAACGGAGGTTCCCATGGCATAATTATTATTTTCGCAGATATAGATCACCGGCAGTTTCCAGAGCATGGCCAGGTTAAAGCTTTCATGCAGGATACCCTGACGGGCAGCCCCGTCACCGAAGAAACAAAGTACGACATTATCAGTCCCTTTATAATTTTCCGCAAAAGCCAGGCCCGTACCGGTACCAATCTGTGCACCTACGATGCCGTGTCCTCCGTAGAAATGTTCTTTTTTACCAAAAAAGTGCATGCTACCGCCCTTTCCTTTGGCACAACCGGTCGCTTTCCCATATAACTCCGCCATGCAACTGTCTACAGAAACGCCTTTGGCAATTGCCAGTCCATGGTCCCTGTAGGCCGTTATGAAAATATCTTCAGGTTTGGTCGCAGTCATACAGCCGGCTGCTATCGCTTCCTGTCCGACATAGGCATGGAAGAAACCGCGAATTTTCCCTTCCATTTTATACTTTTCTTCAGCGGTTAACTCAAATTGACGGATCAATTGCATTAACTCGTACCAATACAAATAAGTCTCATTAGAAAATTTCGTTGCCACGGCTAAAATTTTGCCCGAAGAACCCCTCCGGGGAGTGCAAAAGTAAGGGAAAATTCAATTGAAAGCTAAGGATCAGCGAGAATACTTGACCCCGTTTCATACCGTTGGAGAGCCGCTGTCCGCAGGGTAAAATGATAATAATTCCTTAAAACTGCAAAGGTGGTATCAGGCCGCCCCGGGCCTATATTTACCGATAATTTTCTTTATATTGAAAACAATTCATCGATGTTGAAATTAATACCCAGAGATATCAGTTGGCTTTCGTTTAACGGCAGGGTGCTGCAGGAAGCAGCCGACCCGGGTGTTCCCCTTAAGGAACGCGTGAAATTCCTGGCGATTTTTTCCAATAACCGGGATGAATTTTTCCGGGTGCGGGTGGCTTCACTGAAAAGAATGCTCCAGATCGAGACCAAACTGAAGATGCATGCCGAGAAAAACCCCCAGAAAATCCTGGATGAAATCCAGCGGCTGATCACCCAGCAGCAGCTGCGTTTTGACAGGGTCTGGGCGGATGTACAGGAAGCATTGAACCAGCAACGGATTTTTCTGAAAAATGACCAGCAGCTGAGCCGGCAGCAGAAAACCTTTGTCCGACAGTATTTCGATCAGGAAATCAGCGCCAATATCAATCCGCTAATGGTGGAGAATATCAAAAAATTCCCCAACCTGCGGGATAAGTCCCTGTTTCTGGGCGTTGTTCTCTCCCGCAAGGCCGATCCCGCAGATCGTCGGTATGCAATCATCGAAATGCCGGTGCAGGCCGTCGGGTCCCGTTTCATTGTCCTGCCTTCCCCTGCAGGAAGTCATGATATTATGCTGCTCGAAGATGCTATAAAATTCAACCTGCCCGAGGTATTTGGCTTCCTCGGTTATGACCAGTATCAGGCTTATATCTTTAAATTCACCCGGGATGCGGAACTGGACATCGATAACGCCGACACAACTTCCCTGATTCAACAATTGGAAAAAGGGCTCAGGAACCGCAAGAAAGGCAAACCCATCCGCCTGGCCTATGACGAACAAATGGATCAGGGCTTGCTGGAATACCTGATGAACCGCCTGGGCATGTCCAAAAAAGACAACCTGATGCCCAGTGGCAGCATTCATAATTTCCGGCATTTCATGGAATTTCCGCAAGCAGTATTCAAATCAACCACCAAAAGAAAACAGCCATTCCTGCATCCCCTGCTGACCAACCGGCGTATCGCTGATGTACTTCAGCACCGGGATGTTTTACTGCATTTCCCCTATCACAGTTTTACGCCGGTAATCGATATGATCCGGGAAGCGGCTTTTGATCCGGATGTGGTATCCATAAAAATCGCCTGTTACCGGCTGGCATCCCAGTCTAAAATCATCAACGCACTGGTCAATGCGGTGCGTAACGAAAAAGAAGTAACGGTGATGCTGGAGTTAAAAGCCCGGTTCGATGAAGAAGCCAACCTGAACTGGCAGCAGGTACTCACGGAAGCGGGGGCCAATGTCCTTACTGGGCTGACCGACATGAAAGTCCATGCCAAAATTTGTATCATCAAAAAGAAAATCAAAAACAAGACTTTCCGATACGGTTTTATCAGTACCGGAAATGTCAATGAAAAAACAGCGGAATTATACGGAGATCACTGTCTCCTTACTTCCAACCGCTACATGATGGCAGATATTGAACGCATTTTCAGTTTTCTCCAAAAACCGGAAGCCAACAAGTCCGTTCTGGAAACCTGTAAAACCATCATCCCCAGTCCGCATATCATCAGAACCGCCCTTCATAAACTTATAGATCATGAGATCCATATGGCCAAAAAAGGGAAATATGCAGAAATCATCCTGAAGATGAATTCCCTGGCTGATGCCGACCTGATCGACCGGCTCAATCACGCCGCCAAAGCCGGCGTCGTTATCAAACTGATCGTAAGGGGCATCTTCTGCATGCAATCGGAAAATAAAAAATTTATCCGGCCCATCCAGGCCATCAGTATTATTGATGAATACCTGGAACATGCGAGGGTCTTCGTGTTCTACAATCGGGGTAATCAAAAAGTTTACCTATCTTCCGCAGACTGGATGATCCGCAATCTCGAGCACCGGGTAGAAGCGACCTGCCCCGTTAAAAACAAAGAATTGAAACAGGAGTTGATCGATATACTGAATATACAACTGGCCGACAATACCAAGGCCCGCATTTTAAACAACGAGCTTACCAATGAATATGTGCACCAGGAAAAGGGTGCGGCGCTGGTGCGTTCCCAGGAAGCCGTATATAATTACCTGAAACAAAAAACAGACAAGTATTGAAGTTAGCCGCCATCGATATCGGAAGTAATGCCGCGAGGCTTTTGATCACAGACATTTTCCATGACAAAAGTAAAAGACCCGAATTTATCAAATCCAATCTCGTCCGGGTTCCGCTCAGGCTGGGCTTCGATGTCTTTGACACGGGAATGATTTCACCGCAGAAGGAGCAACAACTGCTGGAAACCATTAAAGCTTACAAACATCTCCTGAATGCTTACGGCGTACGGCACCTGAAAGCCTGCGCCACTTCAGCCATGCGGGATGCCCGCAACGGCGCTGCTGTAATCGAAAATATACGGGAGCGAACAGGTGTGCAGATTGAGATCATTTCGGGAGACCGGGAAGCTTCCATTATTTATGAAACCCATGGGATCGAAGCCTCCGAAAAAGACCGCATATTTCTGTACATCGATGTAGGTGGCGGCAGTACCGAACTGACATTTTTTATGAACGGGACGGTCCTGTACCGCGAGTCCTTTGATATCGGGACCATCCGGTTGTTAAAGGAACAGGTGGAACCGGAACAATGGGAGTCGCTGAAATCCGTTGTACGCGAGCAGACCAAAGGCGTCAAAAAAATTACCGCGGTCGGTTCGGGTGGCAATATCAACAAAGTATTTTCCCTATCTAAAAAAAAGGAGGGCAAACCACTACCCCTGGAATTACTGCGTGATTTTTATAAGGAAATGAGCAGCCTCAGTCTCTCGGAAAGAATGAGTTTTTACAAGTTACGTGAAGACCGTGCCGATGTGATCGTACCCGCACTGCTTATATATATCAATATCCTGAAATGGTCCGGTACCGAAGAAATCCTGATTCCCAAGATCGGTCTGGCAGACGGATTGATTCATGCACTTTATGAGGAAGTTATTTCTAAAGCCCTCGAGTAAATGATTTAATAGATATCTTGCAGGATGTTTGGCGTCAATTCATCCTTATAAACGTTTAAAAGTAATTTATTGTGTCAGTAAATAAAGAAGTAAAACGGATCACCACCCATACCCTCGCGCAAATGAAAGCCGGTGGTGAGAAAATCAGTATGCTTACTGCATATGATTATTCTTTTGCCCGTATCATCGATCATGCCGGAATCGATGTCATCCTGGTGGGCGATTCTGCCTCGAATGTAATGGCGGGACATGAGACCACCCTGCCGATTACCCTGGACCAGATGATCTATCATGCGAGTTCTGTCATTCGGGGCGTACAACGCTGCCTGGTAGTCGTGGACCTGCCCTTTGGATCCTATCAGTCCAACTCCGAACTGGCCCTGGCTTCTGCCATCCGTATCATGAAGGAAACCGGCGCCCACGCCATTAAACTGGAAGGTGGCGAAGAAGTTATCGAATCGATAAAAAAAATTGTATCTGCCGGCATCCCGGTTATGGGACATCTGGGTCTCACCCCGCAATCCATATATAAGTTCGGGACTTATAATGTGCGGGCCAAGGAAACTGCCGAAGCGGAAAAACTCAAAAATGACGCCCTGCTGTTGGAAGAAGCCGGCTGCTTCTCCTTTGTACTGGAAAAAATCCCCGCCCTGCTGGCGAAGGAAGTGACCGAAAAAAGTCAAATCCCGGTTATTGGAATTGGCGCCGGCCAATATTGTGACGGACAGGTCCTGGTGATGCATGATATGCTGGGCATCAATACTGAATTCCACCCCAAATTCCTCCGCCAATACCTCAATATTTATGACCAGGCCACTGAAGCGGTAAAAAAATACATCACCGATGTAAAAACCGCAGATTTCCCGAACGAACAGGAACAGTATTGATCTAGACCGTGGCCGCTCTGAAGGCCCGGATAATTTCCCTTTTACCCGGTGGTCCGGGTATTTTTTCCACCCGGAATCCTACCGACTCCAGATCCCTGCGCACGGATGTCTTGGAACAATAGGTCACCAGCAGTCCCCCGGGTTGCAGGGCTTCGAAAAACCGTTGAAAAAGCGGTGCGGTCCAGAGCTCCGGCTGGTCGTTGGGAGCGAATGCGTCAAAATATATCAAATCAAACCTGTCGCTGAAGACATAGCTTTGGATATCCGCGATGGTCTTGTTGAGTTTGAAAAACGGGCTGATATAAACCTGCTGGTTCCAGGGCGTCTGGGTGATGGTCTTATACAATTCGGTTTCGCCCAGTAACTGGGGATAATTCAGGGCGGCAAAAATGCTGACCGGCAATGGATGGGCTTCCACTGCCGTATAGGTTAGTGAGGTTCCATGGGCTGCGGCCGTCATTGCAGAAAGCAGCGCATTGAGACCAGTACCGAAGCCTGCTTCAAACACCGACGGCTTTTTGACCGCGTCCCGATGTTTCAGAAGGTATTCCAACCCTGATTCAATAAATACATGCCGTGATTCCTGCAGGGCACCCCGGGTGGAATGAAAACTCACACCCGATTCCTTTTGCCGGACCGTATGGCTGCCGTCTTCTGTTAAAATTATTTCGTATTGCATTACAAATTGAAAGTTAACCTATTAATTAATATATTGCAGTATTCATTCTTAAAACAAAAATTGTCAAATGAAAAAAAGCCATCTCATAGTTACCTTAATGTTCTCGGCAACCGCCTTCCTTTCCTGTAAATCTCCCGGCAACGAAAAATCAACTGAGGCCACAGAAAAAGCCAGTGTTGCTTCGCCCGCGCTGGCAGATAATGATGCATTTAAAGATTCCCTGGACGGCAAACAGGTCAATATTTTCTATCTGGAAAACAACGGGATTGAAGCCGGAATTACCAACTATGGCGGCCGGGTCGTGAACCTGCTGGTTCCGGATAAGCAGGGTAATAAAGTAGATGTCATCGTAGGCCCTTCCAATTTAAAGGACATGCATGATATTGTGGATTTCTACGGTGCCATTATCGGACGTTATGGCAACCGCATCGCCAATGGAAAGTTTAGCCTGAATGGCACGGAATACAGCCTGAATGTAAATAATGGTAAAAACACCCTGCATGGCGGGAAAAAAGGATTCCACAATCAGGTATGGGACGCTGAACAGACCAACGACAGTACCCTGGTCCTGACCTATACTTCTGCCGACGGTGAGCAGGGTTTTCCGGGCACATTGAAAGCTAAAGTAGTCTATACCCTGACGGCTTCCAAGGAGCTCAAAATCGACTATGAAGCCACAACCGACAAAACCACGGTCTGCAACCTGACCAATCATTCCTATTTCAACCTGAATGGCGGCGGCACCATTAACAACCACCTGCTGCAGATCAATGCCAACAGTTATACACCGGTGGATGCCACACTGATACCCACAGGCGAACTCCAGGATGTTGCCGGCACCCCATTTGATTTTCGTAACCCGACAGCCATTGGCGCCCGGGTGGACGAAAAAAACACCCAGCTGGAATATGGCAAGGGCTATGATCACAATTTTGTTGTAGGTGGTGACGGCAGCGCTATGCGTACAGTAGCCCGGATCACCGGTGATCAGTCAGGCATCAGCATGGAAGTCATTTCAGTGGAACCCGGTCTGCAGTTTTATGGCGGAAATTTCATGGACAGCAAATTCAATATGAAATACGGCACCAAGAACGATTACCGTACTGCATTTTGTCTGGAAACGCAACATTACCCGGATTCTCCGAATCAGCCGGCATTTCCTTCCACGACGCTGGAACCGGGATCTGTCTACAAGACGGCTACGATATATAAATTCAGCGCGCAATAAGCCGGAATAATACCGGTTGTCCATCACGCTTAAAATATAGTTTATGACCACCCATGAATTTCCCAATGGTTTTGATTCCTGGCAGAAAACCCACTTTGAAGTGGTGGAAGCTTTGTGTTATCTGAGAGATATTGAAGAAGAAAAGCAACCTCCGGCTTTTGCGGAGATGATCAACCGGAGTGCCACAGAGGATCTGTACCGGCTGGCCGTTGCCCTGACCGATAAGTTTGAAAGGGAGCAGCAAAATAAGGGCAACAGCAATCTTTTCGATCTGATCGAATCCTTTGTTGTCAGTGAAACAAAAAAAGGCTAAAGGACTTAATACTGAAAATTAAAATCGGGTAGGAAGGTAGCGATTATTTCGCTACCTGACCTCCCACACCACCGTACGTACGGTTCCGTATACGGCGGTTCCTTAGCTAACCTGATGGCGTGATTGCAACTCCTTGAAGTAATCCAA
>NZ_BAAGRD010000041.1:0-141216 GCF_054783135.1 Niabella terrae | reverse complement strand
GACATATGATATCGTACGCATTGATTATCTGTGTAGATACCTTATGTAACAGGTCAAGCCTGGTATTGGCAACTTTTTCGTGTATTGCCGCAACTTTAAGCCTTTGCCTGTTTCGGCTACTTGAGCCCTTTACCTTTCTTGAAAGGTGTTTTTGTGCTTTTGCTAACTGACTTTCATATCTCTTTAAATGACAGTTGTTTGTAAACCTTATGCCATCGGAAGTAACCGCAAAATCTTTAATTCCTAAGTCAATGCCCACCTGTTTTTTTGTTGGCTTCAATGGTTGATGCCGCACTTCACAAAGTATGGATACAAAGTATTTACCTGTTGGTGTTTTAGATACAGTACAATGCTTCACTTCACCCTTTAATTCTCTATGTTCGATGATTTTAATGCCATCTTTAAATTTTGGGAAAAACAATTTTCCATTACTCACTTCCACAAATTGCGGAACTGTGAAACTATTTTTTCTCCGTTTACTTTTAAATCGGGGAAACTTAGCATTACCTCTAAAAAAGTTCACAAAGGCGGTGTCTAAATTTCGCAGGGCAGTTTGTAATGTTTGACTGTTAACTTCCTTTAACCATTCAGTTGCTTCTTTCTTTTTTAACTGGGTCAAAGCGCCCGCCTGTTTAAGATAATTATCTGATTTTTTATTCTCCTTATACTGCTCAATTCTTTCGTTCAAAAAGTGATTGAATACAAAGCGAACACACCCGAAATGCTTACTCAAAAGCAGTTCCTGTTGCTTTGTCGGCAACAATGCAAAACGGTATGTCTTATGTATTAATTTCAATTATGGATCAACTGATATATATAATGTATAGAATATACTACTTATATTTTCAATAAGTATAATTAAAGATACTTATTAATACACAAAAATAAGGTTAAAAAACCTTAGAAGCAGTTATACTTCCACAAATTGTTGAAAGCGGGCAAGTTAAAGCAGGAAAGCACTATTGCAATTTGGCAAAAGCACAAAAACATATTAACAAAGAACTTACGGAAAGAACATGCTTTCTGGTCAAATGGTTACTTTGTTTGCCTCTATTGGAGAAGCAATTCCTGAACTGTCCAGCATATTCTTTCACAGGGCTAAATTATTCTTGTGCCTTACATCCCAAAAGCTAAAGACTCTTGGGTTTTGCGGCACGTTTTATAAATGCTGCCCGCAGGAAAAAGTAACCCGCTGCACCCCGGAATTATGCGGCAATAACTTGTTCGTAATCAACTTTCATCTTAACATCTTCCCATTAAAAATATTTATCTTCATTCATCGGGTGACCGGCATAGATTCGAGTGGATTAAAACCAATTGGGGACCGATCCGCTGTAACTTTTCAAAAACCAACAGCGGGAGCTTGCCCCCGGAATATAAAATTACAATGATGAACAGAACGATTCAACGTGTAGCCGTTTTAGGCAGTGGTGTTATGGGCAGCCGGATCGCCTGCCTGTTTGCCGGAGTTGGTATTCCGGTACTCCTGCTGGATATGCCCTATACCGCGGGAGAAGGGAAACCGGAAGGCCCACGCAATAAAAACGTCGATGCCGCCCTGCAGGCCGCCATTAAAAGCAGCCCGTCGCCACTTTATACCCAGGCAGATCAGCGGCTGATCCGTACCGGAAATTTCGAAGACGACCTGAAAGATATCGGAACCTGTGACTGGGTAATTGAAGTGGTCGTGGAAAAACTGGATGTCAAGAAAAGTCTTTTCGAAAGGGTGGAAAAATTCCGACGCCCGGGAACCCTGATTACCAGCAATACTTCCGGCATACCGATTCACCTGATGACCGCGGACCGTAGTGAAGATTTTCAGCGCCATTTTTGTGGCACGCATTTCTTCAACCCGCCCCGCTACCTGCGTCTGCTGGAAATCATTCCGGCACCGCAGACCGATTCAGAGGTGGTAGATTTCCTGATGGACTACGGCAGCAGGATCCTGGGTAAGACAACCGTACGCTGTGAGGACCGTCCCGCTTTTATCGCCAACCGGATCGGCGTGTTTTCCATCATGCAGATTTTTAAACTGATGGAGACCCGGCAGCTCTCCATTGACGCAGTCGACAGCCTGACCGGAACCATTATCGGGCGACCCAAATCGGCAACTTTTCGCACTGCAGATGTGGTGGGTGTGGACACCCTGGTCCGGGTAGCCGAAGGCATTTATGAAAATTGTCCGCAGGACGAACACCGCGAAATCTTCCGGGTACCGGAATGGCTCAGCCGGATGGTCGCCGAACAAAGACTGGGCGATAAAACCGGCCAGGGTTTCTTCAAGAAAATAAAAGACGAAAAAGGTGCTTCGCAGATCCTGACCCTGAATCTGGAGACCCTGGAATACGGCCCACGCCAGAAAGTGAAGTTTGCAGCCATAGATGCCGCTAAACCCGTTGAGGACCTCCGTCAAAGACTGAAAATGCTCTATAATGCCCAGGATCAGGCCGGTGATTTTTACCGGGCTTTTCACCAGGCGCTGTTTGCCTATATCAGTCACCGTATGGGAGATATCACGGACGCCATTTACCGGGTAGATGACGCCATGAAAGCCGGCTTTGGATGGGAAATCGGTCCTTTTGAAAGCTGGGACCTGCTGGGACTGGCGCCCACGGTAGCGGCCATGAAAGCAGCGGGTGAACCACCTGCAGCCTGGGTGGAGGCGATGCTGGAAGCGGGTCATCAGCAATTTTATAAGATTGAAAATGGCCGTAAACTGGTGTATGATATTGACCGCCAGCGCTATCAACCCGTACCCGGTTCAGAAAGCATGCTGATACTGCGGCATTTTAAGGACCAGACGATCTGGAAAAACAGCAGCTGCCGGCTCTATGATATTGGCGACGAGGTGCTGGGACTGGAATGGCATACCAAAATGGGTACCATTGGCGGCGATGTTCTTTCGGGTATTCAAACGGCCATCGCTACTGCGGAAAAAGATTTTAAAGGACTGGTGATTGCCAACGAAGGCCTTAACTTTTCTGCCGGCGCCAATATCGGCATGATCTTCATGCTGGCCGTGGAACAGGAATACGATGAACTGGATTTTGCCATCCGGGCCTTTCAGGATACCATGATGCGGGTACGCTACTCTTCCATCCCGGTGATCGTTGCCCCCCATGGCCTGGCCCTGGGTGGCGGCTGTGAAATCAGCCTCCATGCTGATAAAGTATGCGCCGCCGCAGAAACCTATACCGGCCTGGTGGAGTTGGGTGTGGGGGTGATCCCGGGCGGGGGCGGTACCAAGGAATTTGTGCTGCGGGCCAGCGATGAACAGCGGAAAGGCGTGCCCGAAAATATTCCGCTGCAACAACGGTTCCTGACAATCGCCACGGCCAAAGTCGCCACCAGTGCCGCAGAAGCCTTTGAACTGGGCTATTACCGCCGGGGACAGGACCAGATCATTATGAATCCGGACCGACGTATCGACCGGGCGAAAAAAGCAGTACTCGACCTGCAGGACGCCGGTTACCGGCAACCGGTACCCCGTACCGACATTAAGGTACAGGGCCGGGCTGCCCTGGGTGCCTTGCTGGCCGGCATTCATGGCATGGAAAGGGGCCGTTATGCGACCGCCCATGATGCCCTGGTTGCCCGGAAACTGGCCTATGTCATGTGTGGTGGCGATCTGTCCGAACCACAGCTGGTCAGTGAGCAATACCTGCTGGACCTGGAAAGACAGGCTTTTCTTTCACTTTGCGGGGAAAGAAAGACCCTGGAGCGGCTGCAATCGGTCATTAGCAAAGGCAAACCGATCCGTAATTAGGTTATCGAACGGAGCAACGCCTGTCGTCACCGGAATCCGCGCTTTCCGCCAACCGGAGCCGGTGCGGCTCCTGCGATGGCTCCGATGGGTGGCCCGATGCAGCTATTCGGCTGAATAATCGTAATTTTGCGCCCAATTACCCATTACAGGTTCCCGGTATGCAAAGAACAAAGATTAGAATCCACCATAACTTCAAACTCATTTTGGTTTCCCTGATCATCAGCCTGATCTCTGGTCTGATGGCTTTATCACTGAAGAATATCACAGAAATCCTGGAACACCGGATTTCCGCATTTGCCGGCACCCACCATTCCTGGCTGTTCATCGTACTACCCACGATCGGCATCACAACCATTTATTTTCTGCGTAAATACCTGTTTCGTAACCGTAAGAATAAGGGGATCACTGAAATTTACAAGACCCTGGACCTGCGTAAGGACCATCTGCCGATTTTTAAATTACCCTCCCATTATATCAATGGCTTTCTAACCGTAATATTCGGCGGCTCTACCGGTATCGAAGTGTCCACCGTGGTGGCTACCGCTACCATCGGGAATGCGGCTTACAAAAAAGACTTTTCCGCAAAAATGTACAAAAGGGAGCTGGTCTGTGCCGGTGTGGCCTCCGGGATCGCTGTGCTGTTTTCCAGCCCGATTGCCGGCTGGTTGTTCGCGATGGAAGTGATTGCCCGTAAATTCAGCCGTTCCCTGGCGGTAGCCTGCTCGGCATCGGTACTCGTGGCCTGGGGTATTATCCTGCTGTTTGAAAATGAAAGGATTCTGCCTTTTGCCGCCCAGGAATGGCAATGGGCGGCCCTGCCCTTTGTGATCCTGCTGAGTTTTCTGGGCGCTTTTCTTTCTGTATACTTTACCCTGCTGGTCATCAATATCAAGAACTTCTTTTCAGGCATCCACAATAATTTTATCCGGGTCAATCTGGGCGCCCTGATCGTCGGCGGCCTGCTGCTTTTCTGGCCACAACTATATGGAGACAGTTACCATGGCCTCACCGAAATCCTCAGGGAAAGCATGACGCCCGATCCGGTGGCAATGGGGCTGCTGCTGTTGTTGGCCCTGCTCAAACCTATTGCGGCTTCCCTGACCCTGGGTTCCGGGGGAGACGGCGGCGTTTTTGCACCCAGCATCGTGGCCGGCGCCTTTCTGGGCCTGCTATTCGCCGGGATCTGTAACCGCTACTTTGGCACCGAACTGGTGCTTATCAATTTTGCGCTGGTCGGGGCTGCGGCTACCCTGTCGCCTTCCATTTACGCCCCATTTACCACGCTTTTCCTGGTCTGCAACCTGGTGCCCAACGGCTTTGTCATTTTTATTCCGGTTCTGGCCGCCAGCCTGATTTCCAAGAAATTCTCTGAACTGCTCCTGCCGTATAATGTCTATACCTACGGATCCAATTTATCCCGGCCTGCGGCCGATGAATAAGCCGGGTTCGGGGACCAGAAATTTCGGGGGAACCCTTAATTTTATCATGGGCAGCCATACGAGCTGCTCCCTTAAAAATCAGCAGGTATGGGCACAGTGGAAATCGAAGGGGAAATCCTCACCATTCACTCACATATTATCACTTACGGACATGCTTCGGACGCCGCAATCACTGAACAGATCCGTCAGGAAATAGAGACCCTGTGGAATGAACCAAAAGGCCTTGTGACCCTGCGCCAGGCGTCTCACGAGCTTCGTTTCCGGATCACCGCCGCCTGGCAGCCGGATATTACAGAATATACCATCCTGACCAATGATGATCCCCGCAATAACTATTTCCGGATTGAGGAATATGCCCGCGGCAATATTTCCTTTGTCGACGGACTGGGCTGTAATACCGGTTATTTCAAACTGGAGAACCTTTACCTGGGTTCCACCACTGCCGCCCATGAATACGGCCATACCCTGGGACTGGAACACCCCGTCGATCTGGACCTGCGGGGTAAGGGCATCCCCGGAATTATGTATCCCAGGGGCACCCTGGTGGATCCGATTTATCAGTACGATCCGATGGTTCCGGCGGGTCAGACCGGCGGTACCCTCCACCCCAGACATCGTAAAGTCCGCGAGGAGGACCTGGAACTGTTACCAATGACCAGACTCAACTTCCATAATAACCGGGCGGTACTCGGCGCATTCAGCAGCATCTGGCATCCCGATCACCGGGACCTGCCGGCACAATAGACGGTGGCATAGGGACCCAAAAAAAGGGTGGCTGAACCACCCCTATCAAAACATAATCAACAATATCCTTTAAGTCATCCGTCCAGCCGGATTATTCTCCTTTTATATCGGATTTAATATCGCGGGCCTTATCGCCGACTTTCTCTGCACCGGATTTGACCGCACCGCCGACTTTCTTAGCGGCAGATTTAGTGGCGTCCACACCTTTTTCCACACCTTCTTTGGTCGCATCGACCCCTTTTTCTACGGCATCACCGGTTGCTTCAGCAGCATTGCTGACACCAGTCTTGGTGGCATCCCAGGCATTTTCGACCGCATTGCCTGCTTTGTCAAAGAATTGTCCGGCCCGGGTAACCCGGCCTCCTTCATCGATTTGTACGGTATTTCCCTGGGGATCAACGATGTCTCCGTTGGCTTTCACGACCAGTCCATTGTCCAGTGTGATGTCTTCCGCAACCGGAACCCATTGACCGCTCTGGTAGACTACTACCTGTCCGTTCTGCCGGCTGATATCACCTTCGGCGGCTGCCGGAGATGCTTCCATGGCAGTTTCATCCAGGGTTTCGATCATTGCAGAATCTTCAGTTGCTGCGGTATTGTCTGCGGCATTGTTGCAGGCTACGGTAACGGCTGCAATAGCAGCAATGGTAAATAGTTTTTTCATTGTATATATTTTTAAATTCAGGATACAACCGATCCGGCCAGGCGACTGCCTGGGTCCATTGACACGGTCCATCGGTAAAGTTTGCAAAATTTATTAAAGAACTGCCCTGCGCATCAGCGGCCCGGCGCAACCGGGTGGCATCTATAATCTCTGTGTTATTCCAAACGGCTCTTTCTCACTGGCAAAGATGGGGAGATTACTGTTAAGAAAATAATAATCCCCGCCCGGCACAAAAATTAAAAGCGGTAAAAAATCTACCGCTTCTAATGCTTAATCGCTTATTGACCGTTTTTCTGTCTTTGTTTTTTATCTACAATGGCACCGATTCCTGCACCGGTAGCTGCGCCGATCACACCACCTACCACACCGCCACCTACACGATTCTTTTTATTGGCGATGGCACCTGTAGCTGCTCCGGTAACGGCACCAACAATAGCGCCTTTAGCTGTATGGCTCATGCCTTTTTTACGGGCTGGCTCGGGAGCGGGCTCTTCATATACGGTACCTGAACCGGAAGAACCTGAACCATCGGAAACGGAAGAACCATTACCAGCCGGCTGGGAGGAATGAGAGGAATAGGAACGGCTTGAAGAACTCCTTGGGGAGGACGAGGACCGGGCCGGTGCAGAAGCCATTTCTTCTGCTTCCAGGGCCGCCGCATTCTCAGAATCGATCTCTGCTCTTATTTCATTTTCAAGTTTCCAACGCTGGTATTCTGCCAGACCCAGGGTATCCATGCCCTCCGCTGAGGTTTCCTGCCCCTTACGACTGTTACAGGAGCTGATGACCGCCAATATCATAGTCAATGCCAATACACTATAAATAAACCTTTTCATAAATACAAAATTTAGTCAGATAATTAGTTACCCCATTAAGACAAAAAACTATGCCAAATCCGTTGTCCGTCGCTTCTTAAAAAAATCCTAATTAGCCAGCTTCTGCGGCTTCGCCCTGAAACCATTATAATAACCACTGTAAATCAATCCGTTAAGAAAAACGGTCCCCCAAAAGTGGAGGACCGTAACTAGAAAAATATATTCGATAGATTAAATTATCTTTTCTACCTGCATGTAATTGAGTTCCACCGGCGTGGAGCGGCCAAAGATCTTTACGATCACCTTCAGTTTCTTCTTTTCGTCATTGACTTCCTCAATCACACCGTTGAAATCATTAAAGGGTCCTTCCACGATCTTGATGGTTTCACCAACAATATAGGGCTCAATCATGTTCACACCACCATTCTCCGCCATTTCATCCATCCGGCCCAGCATCTTGTTCACTTCAGACTTTCGTAGCGAAATCGGATTGTCTTTCCCCAGAAAATGAATCACGCTATTGGTACCTACAATCAGGTCGCGCAGATCATCATTCATCTTACCGTCGAGCACTTCAACCATCACATAACCGGGATAATAGTTTCTTTCCCGCATTACCTTTTTGCCAGCCTGCACCTTATATACTTTCTCAACGGGAAGGAATACCTGTTTCACAATCTCGGCATAGCCACTTCTCGAAATTTCCTTATCCAGATACTCTTTTACCTTGCGCTCTTTGCCACTAACGACCCGCAACACATACCATTTGGTATCCGGTTGCGGTGTTTCAGTAACCGTATTTTCGACCGTATTCTCTTCCATTTTAATTATATAACATTTTATATAAGAGATTCAGACCACCACCTGCAACAAAATCCATACCCCAGATAATAAGGGTAATAATAATGGTAGCAACCAGCACAATCATGGTGGACTGCTGCAATTGTGCCCAGTCCGGCCAGGTAACTTTTTCTGCCAGTTCCGTATAACTGTCTCTTATGTAATTTGCAAACTTTTTCATCCGCTTTGTTTTATCGCTTCGCAGCTGCCGCCATCAGGTTTTTCGGAAAAAATCCGGCTGGCTTGCGAACAGCTTCCTGGAATATCAACTTCTGCACGGGCACTAGGATTCGAACCCAGATCAACGGTTTTGGAGACCGCTATTCTACCATTGAACTATGCCCGTAAACGAATTAGCTAATTAGCAAACTGCTAATTAGCTAATTTCTGTTATTTCAAAGAATATCTATCAAAATTACTTGATAATCTCTGTCACCTGACCGGCACCTACGGTACGTCCACCTTCGCGAATCGCGAATTTCAGACCTTTTTCCATAGCGATCGGAGTGATCAGTGTAACGTTCAGTGTGGTGTTATCACCAGGCATTACCATTTCAGTTCCTTCGGGTAAAGTACACTCACCGGTTACGTCAGTCGTACGGAAATAGAACTGAGGACGGTATTTGTTGAAGAATGGTGTGTGACGACCACCTTCATCTTTGCTCAGTACATACACTTCACCTTTGAAGTCAGTGTGTGGTGTGATAGAACCGGGCTTACAGATTACCATACCACGGCGGATATCTTTTTTCTCAATACCGCGCAGCAGCAGACCTGCATTATCACCAGCTTCACCTTCGTCCAGGATTTTGCGGAACATTTCCACACCTGTTACAGTAGAAGTCAGGGGTTTTTCCATCAGACCTACGATCTCAACGGGATCGCCGGTTTTGATTTTACCTCTTTCAATACGACCGGTAGCCACGGTACCACGACCTGTGATAGAGAATACATCTTCCACAGACATCAGGAAAGGCAGATCGATCGGACGGGGAGGCAGGGGAATCCAGTTGTCAACAGCCTCCATTAATTCTGTAATGGCGCTAACCCATTTTTCATCACCAGCCAAAGCTCCGGTAGCAGAACCTTTAATGATCGGTGTGTTGTCACCGTCAAATCCGCGTTTGCTCAATTCATCACGAACTTCCATTTCCACCAGATCCAGCAATTCGGGATCGTCTACCAGATCAACTTTATTTAAGAATACCACCATTTTGGGTACACCTACCTGAGCGGCCAGCAGGATGTGCTCTTTTGTTTGGGGCATCGGACCATCAGTAGCCGCTACCACCAGAATCGCACCGTCCATCTGGGCAGCACCGGTAATCATATTTTTTACGTAGTCAGCGTGACCAGGGCAATCCACGTGCGCATAGTGACGAGAATCAGTTTGGTACTCTACGTGTGCGGTATTGATAGTAATACCTCTTTCTTTTTCTTCAGGAGCACCGTCGATATCATCATACTTTTTTGCCTGTGCTAAACCTTTTTTAGAAAGGATGTCGGTAATAGCTGCAGTCAAAGTTGTTTTACCATGGTCAACGTGACCAATAGTACCAATGTTAACGTGGGGTTTCTCCCTCTTAAAGGTCTCTTTTGACATTGTTATCTGTTTTAAAGTTGTTGTTTGAAATTTTTATTGTTGTACCTCGCCCGGATCTAAGCCTTGATTAAATCAGCCTTCCGGCGGTACGCCTATACTTTCTCTTCTATAGCGGTTCCCGTACAACCGGGCGGGTCCCGTCTTCCCGGCCGCATCTGCCCGCCGGCAATCCCTTTCCGTCGGCAGATCCGATGCGCTGCATCTGAAACGACAGCGGACAGGGTAATCTGAGCCGTTGATGAGAATTGAACTCACGACCTCTTCCTTACCAAGGAAGTGCTCTACCACTGAGCTACAACGGCCTGACAGTGTGTAGTGCATTCACTTCACATCAACATCATCCATTTTAAAGAACTCAGGCAATTGGCGTTCCGGTTGTTACCGGAACGACTGCCTGTTGGAGCGGGAGACGAGGCTCGAACTCGCCACCTGAAGCTTGGAAGGCTACCGCTCTACCAAATGAGCTACTCCCGCTTTCCGGAGGTGTTCTATTTCTGGTCCAAAGACCAGTAACACCTTAGTACCATGTAAAGAACTAAAAAAATCAGCCGTATTCCGGTTACTGCTGATTTACAACGTGGGCAGGGAAGGATTCGAACCTCCGTACTCCGAAGAGAACAGATTTACAGTCTGTCGCCTTTAACCACTCGGCCACCTACCCGTTGATCTGAAAGTTGAAAGGGCTGGTATCACAACAGCAGACGAACCGTCGCTGCGGGACTTCCTGCGCTGATCTCTCAACTGACAAAAGAGCCGAAGAAGGGGATCGAACCCCCGACCTGCTGATTACAAATCAGCTGCTCTACCAGCTGAGCTACTTCGGCAAAAAATGTAAAGAACTTTCGGTCATTTTAAGGGGAAAACCGCTGTTTATAAAGCACTAAGGTCCTACCCCAAAAATTTGGAAGGCAAAGGTAAGGGAATTTTTTAAAGAAAGAAAGTTTAGTATATTTTTTTTGTTACAATTTTTAAGGGCCTGTACCCTACTGCCCGCGCGGCAGGTTTTGCAGGTATTAAAAACCGGCAATACCCTGACCGCAGTCTAAAAAAAAACCCCGCCATTTTAGGCGGGGTGGTATATATCTTTATTCAAGCAATCATTTTTTCTTTTCGTCTTTTCACCTGGTTCACCAGCGAATCAAAAGCAGACTCAAAGGACTCTTCAAAGGATTTGCTGCTACATTTCACAAAAAAACTGTGACGCGGTACATGTACTTTAATCTCCACAATTTTATCCTTGATCGTATGCACTACATTGTCCAGTTTCAAAAAGACATCCGATTCAATTATCCGGTCATGAAACGTGTTCAGCTTCTCCATTTTGCGGCTTACGAACTCTACTAGTTTGCGGTCTGCTTCAAAATTAACCGATTGAATGTTCACATTCATAATGTATATATTTAAAAGTGAAATAATCTGGTAGTTTACCCTCCTGTCAAAGATCTGTCGCTGCCTTAAAGTTAGTATAAACTACAGGCATTTTCAAAATTAAAACTGTGAAACTTTTGTATAAATCTCAGGCCCGGGGATGGGCGTTTTTATACACTTCCTTGAGTTGTTCAATCGTGGTATGGGTATAGACCTGTGTGGCCGCCAGACTGGCATGTCCGAGCAGCTCTTTTACGGCATTCAGCTCCGCTCCCTGATTGACCAGATGCGTGGCAAAACTGTGCCGCAGGACATGGGGGCTTTTCTTATCCAGCGTGGGAATCGTTGATAAATAAAGGTTTACCATACGATATGCATATTTAGGATAGAGTTTACGGCCTTTTTCGGTAAGTAGCAGTGCGGGCTCCGGATTTTCAAAACGGCTGTTTTTCTGCCCGATATAGTCTCGGATGGCCTCCAGGGTCTGGGGGGCCAGCGGAATGCTGCGCTCCTTATTTCCCTTACCCAGGACCTTGACCTGCCGGCGGGCAAAATCCACCTGCTGTTCCCTGAGTCCGATCAGTTCACTCAGCCGCATACCGGTGGCATAAAACAGGTGAACCAGCATATACCCGTTCAGGGTCTTCCAGTCTTCTGTAGCACTGCTCAGCGTCTCCTGCAGTCGCTCCATATCGTCCTGCCGGACAAAAACCGGTAATTGTTTGCCGGTCTTGGGTGACAGGATTTTGGTCATGGGATTGGAAGGGACAGCGCCTTTTTTATGCTGAAAACGGAAAAAGGATTTCAGGGTGGAAATTTTCCGGTTAATGGTTTTATTCGTCTGGTGCTGCCGCAGTTCCGCCAGCCAGCTGCGCACCTGCTGATAGTTGATGGATGCCAGGTCCGGGCCTTCATACTGATCCCGGAGATACTGCTCAAAATCCTTCAGATCACCTTCATAAGCGATGATGGTATGCCTGGAATACCGCTTTTCAAACTGAAGATAGCTGATAAAGGAAGCAATATGCGCTGTGAAGGGTACTGCCATAAAAAAAGTCCTGTAAGCGGGTTACAGGACTGCAATTTATTCAAAATATTGATGTTATCAGGGTTCTATTTTACCGCTGGCGATCTGCTGTTTATAGATGGCTTTCAATACTTCACCGCGTCTCCGGACAGAAGGTTTGGTAAAAGCCTGACGTTCACGAAGTTGCAATAAGACCTTTGATTTCTCAAACTTTTTCTTGTACTTCTTCAGTGCCTTGTCTATGTTTTCGCAGTCTTTAGAATCAATAATTAACATAATAAATATATACCTCCTTTGGCAATTTTTTGAGGCGCAAAGATAAGGCATTTAATTTCAAAAACAAATATTTTGGTGGTTTTGTTATTCTACGCAAATTAGCAGCATGTTTACCGGTATTATTGAAACCACAGGGCGGGTCCAATCCGTTGTTGCCCAGGGCAGTAACAGAACCTATCTGATTGAAAGTCCCCTATCCCCTGAACTAAAGATTGATCAGAGTCTGAGCCATAACGGCGTCTGCCTGACCGTAGAGGCGGTCGCAGATGGCACCCATAGCGTCAGTGCCATCGAAGAGACCCTTAAAAAAACCAACCTTGCGACCCTTCAGGCCGGTGACCTGGTCAACCTGGAACGCTGCCTGCCCCTGAACGGGCGTCTGGACGGACACCTGGTACAGGGCCATGTGGATGCCATCGCCCGCTGTCTTGAAATCAATAACCGGGATGGCAGTTGGGAATACCGTTTTGAATTTGATGCGCAATTCGCCGCCCTGGTGATCGAAAAAGGTTCAGTATGTCTGAATGGCATCAGTCTGACCGCTTTTGATGTGACCCGCAACACCCTGAAAGTTGCTATCATCCCCTATACCTATCAGCATACCAATATCCGGCTGATCGGGATCGGTGATCCGGTCAATATTGAATTTGATCTTATCGGAAAATACCTGCTGCGCAGCCGGCAGCTGGAACAGTCTCCTGAATAATGCATCCGTCCGTCCGGGATTCGTGCTAGGACCTGCTACCGGGACCCGTTGCGGTATTCCAGATTTCCCAGCTTAATTCTGCCTGACCTGCCAGCATTTCATAGCCGTTTTTGACGGCGGCTCCCTGCACCGCTCCCCTTTTCAGAAACAGGGTTTCGGCGGGATTATAGACCAGGTCATACAGATAATGGCGGGCTGTCAGTAATTCATAAGGTATGGGTGGCGCAGTCTCCGTTTTGGGAAAGCTACCCAGTGGTGTACAGTTGATGATCAGGGTATGGGCGGCCATCAGCCCGGCATCCAGCTGCGTATAAGTGTAGCCCTTATCGGGACTGCGGGATACATAAGCGGTCTCAATCCCCATTTCCTGCAATACCCAGTGTACCGCTTTGGCAGCGCCGCCGGTGCCCAGAATCAGGGCCCTGCTATGGTGGGGTTGCAGGAGGGGCAGCAGGGAATGCCGGAATGCAGGTGCATCCGTATTATAGCCTTTCAGGCGTCCTGCTTCGATTTTGATACAATTAACGGCGCCTATCGCTGCGGCCGGGGCATCTTCGCTGTCCAGATAAGCACGAACCTTTTCCTTATAGGGAATGGTCACATTGAGTCCTTCCAGGTGCGGATATTGCTCCAGCAGCGCCGGTAATTGGGTAATGGCATCCAGGGGAAATAATTCATAGACGGTGTCGCTGATGCCCGCCTGCGCAAATTTTTCCGTAAAATACTTCTTGGAAAAAGACTGGCTCAGGGGCATGCCGATCAGACCAAAGAGCCGCATCAGGAATTATTTTTTTTATCGAGGTATAATTCAAAGGTATCCCCCCGCAGTCCGATACGCATGGCTTCCAGCGCAATGACTTCATTGGGCGGGATATTACCCAGGTTCACATTGCAACCGATCAGTTCCAGAAAGTAAAGTTGCTGGGCTTTTTGTGGCGCTTCCCAGATAATTTTTTCTTCGGGGATCTGGGTCAGGATCTCCTGCACCAAGCCTTCCCGGACTTCGCCGCTGCCGCGGTAAATACCAACGTTCCCGGCTTCGCGGGCTTCGGCAATCACATAGGAAGAACCGGCTTCCAGTTCGGCGCGCATCAGTTCGATCCATTTATAGGGGGGTATAATATGGGTAGCATCCTTACTGCCCACTTCACTGAGCACGGTCCCATACCGGGTCATTTTCTCGATATAGCCGCATTTCTCGGCATGGGGAATAACGATCGAGCCGTCACTCACTTCCATATAATCGATTCCCAGTGATCCGCAAACCGCTATATAATCCTGTATCTGATTGCGGACCAGATAGGCCTCAAACAGGGTTCCGCCAAAATAAACCGCCATCCCATGAGATTTGTAGAGGGCGATTTTTTCTTCCAGCTTCGGGGTGACGACTGCGGTACCGAATCCCAATTTCACAATATCCACATGTGGAGCGGAAGCACTCATAAAAAAACCGGCTTCTTCCAGGCTGAGGCCTTTATCCATCACCATGGTCAGCCCTGAGTTACGTGGTTGTTGTTTTCTTTCCGGTAACTGGGATAAATTGAATTTTGTCATGCAGGATTCGATTGTTACGGCGGCAAATGTATCATTTATTGCCCAAACTATCATTTTGAGGGTACTCCGGCCACTCCTGAAGTTGCCGACTTATTTATGGCGGCCTTTCTTATACTGAAGAATCAGTGCAGCCACCTGTGGCTGTTGGAGGATAGACGGATTGAGCTGAAGCATTTTCTTAAGCTGCTGTGGTCCTTCTCTTAAGGCAGCCTCCAGAAAAAGAAGCGCTTCTTTCTTCTTACCAAGACCAAAACAGGCCATGGCCTTAAAATAAAGCAATACCGGCTTGTTGCCGATCAGGGCCTGGGCCTTGTCTGCAAATTCCAGCACATCATCATAGAAATGTTCGTCGTAAAAGCATTTCAGCAGCGCCTCCCAACCGGTCACGGATTTCGGTTTGAGTTTTACGACGGTCAGAAAACACTGCAAGGCTTCCTTATAGGAACCGAGCTGCATCTTGCATTCACCCATCAGTAAATGATACTCTGCCCTGTTGCGTTTTATTTTCAATGCCTGTTCCAGCTGCCGGCTGGCCTGTTCAAATTTATCCTCGCGGTAATAGGAGTAAGCAATTTTATAAAACAGGTGTCCGTATTCGGGGTTCAGGTGCGAAGCTTTCCGGTAATAAAACCTTGCCTGGGCGTGGTTTTTCAGCTTTTCGTAACAATAGCCGATGGCTTCAAAGATCACATCTTCGGGTTTGGAAAGTTCCAGTACTTTTTCAAGATGCTCTATCGCTTCCCGGTACTTGCGCAGCCGGATATAGGCGTCACCGATATTGCGGTAGGCATAGTCCATTTTTTCATCAATGGCCAGGGCGTACTGATAAGCGTCAATGGCTTTCTCATACAGCTTTAATCCCTGATAGGCCGCACCCAGATTGAACCAGGCCAGCTCACAATAAGGCTGCTCATTGATGATCCACTGATGTAGTTCAATACTCTCTGCATTCCGGCCGATAAAATCGGTCCAGAAGCAAATTTTGTATAAAGCTTCTTCATTGGAAGGTTCCAGCTGCAGAATGGTCTTCAGACAATCGAAGACCTTGTCAAAATCCTCATAGTCATCATAGACATCGGCCAGTTCAAACAGCAGGTCAATTTTCTCTTCTCCTGAAAATAATTCCAGGGCTTCATTCAGCAGGACCACTGCCTGTTCCTGTTTATCCAGGGCCAGGTAAGCTTCCGTCTTCAGGATATAAATATCGATGCTGCTGCTGTCCAGGATCGAAGCCTGCTCCAGCAGCTCCAGGGCCTTGTCATATTGCCGGCTGTTTAAAAGCAGGTCCGCTTTGCGGATCAGGAAGCTGGCTGAATAGGGATACTGGGCCATTGCCAGCGCCACCGCCTGCCCTGCTTTGGCAAATTCTTCCTGGGATTCAAAATATTCGATCAGCCTTTCAAAAGCTTCTTCTTCTAAATATGCATTGGACCGGCCCCTTTTCAGATTCTCAAACCGCTGTAACAATTCTTCCAGTTCGTCTGATCTTCCTTCACTGTGCTGCGATAACTCTCTCATAACTAAACGTTTAAATAACTTAAATCCTGTCCGTATACGATTTCCATTAACAATATAGAACTTAATAACAATTCCTGATTTATTTAGTTTTCCTCTGTTGTGCAAAACTTTTTTGGCCCGTATTTTGGTATTAAAAGTGTGGGTGTTAAAAAAATGCTAAAGGATTTGTTAATTATTCTTAATATTTTGTATCTTTGCTAGGAAACATTAACCACACTTAACATTATGTTAAAAGCTATTATACTTAATATGGTGTTTGCCCTTGCGATTTCCGGCGTAGCACGCGCGGAAGGGGAAGGTAATATAAATGATTTAGGAAAAGACGGAAAGGAGAAACCTAAATCAGGTTTTTCCCTGGACAATAAACAGGAAAAACATTTAACTTCTTTTTCGCTTAGATCGAATATGTCTTTTAAAGGCGAAAACCTGATTCAGGCAGCACCGGCCACCAATTATGTCAACTTCAATACTTCTATCAGTTATCAGAAGGGGCAGAACAGTTACTTAATGCCCTATAAGAAAAAAGTTATTTTAAGAAAGGTCACTTTCAATCCGAATGAAGTGGTCCGGTCCTATACCGGTCGCTAGACCTGTTCTCTCATCTAATTAATAAGATCCGCTTTCAGCGGATTTTTTTTTGTAGCAGGCGGTACGCCGAATCCGGTCGGTAATGATCGGTACCAGTCAGACTTCCTGATTGATGGAGACGAACTGCCAATCCCCTCGCCCCCTGCTGTTCCAGGCAGGGCTGCCAGCCAAAAAACTAACAACCGTTATTTTCACTTTCAAATACGCTACCTTTATCCCAACGAAACAAGGTTCATATGGATAAAACAGTCAGGGACGCAGTAGCAGCCATTGACGGCATCCGGGACGGAATGACCCTGATGGTCGGCGGCTTCGGGCTCTGCGGTATCCCCGAAAACAGTATTGCAGCACTGGCCGCCAGCGGCATCAGGGAATTAACCTGCATTTCCAATAATGCCGGTGTCGACGATTTCGGTCTGGGGCTGTTGCTGCGGAAAAAGCAGATCAAAAAAATGATTGCTTCCTATGTAGGTGAAAATGAGGAATTCGAAAGACAGTTGTTGGCCGGCGAACTGGAAGTTGCCCTGACACCCCAGGGCACCCTGGCGGAACGATGCCGGGCAGGCGGTGCGGGAATCCCGGCTTTTTATGTCCCGGCAGGTTATGGCACCGAAGTCGCCGAAGGCAAGGAAGTCCGTGCGTTCAATGGAAAGCCGCATTTACTGGAATATGCGCTGGTGGCGGATTTCGCGATTGTCAAAGCCTGGAAAGGTGACAGCTACGGCAACCTGATCTACCGGGAAACCGCCAATAATTTTAACCAGCCGATGGCCATGGCAGGCCGCATCACGATTGCCGAAGTGGAAGAACTGCTGCCGGCGGGCAGCCTGGACCCGGCGCAGGTACACACGCCTGGCGTATTTGTCCAGCGCATCTTCCAGGGCAGGGACTATGAAAAAAGAATCGAAAAACTTACCGAAAAATAAGAACCCAAATCCGATTGAAATGGCGCTGACAAAAGAACAAATTGCTCAAAGGATCGCCCGGGAACTCCAGGATGGCTATTATGTAAATCTGGGCATTGGCATTCCTACTCTTGTGGCCAATTTTATCCCCCCGGGAATAGAAGTCGTCCTGCAATCCGAGAACGGGATGTTGGGCATGGGTCCCTTCCCCGACAAGGGACAGGCAGATCCGGACCTGATCAATGCGGGCAAACAGACCGTTACCCTGCTGCCCGGCGGCTGCTTTTTTGATTCCGCCACCAGTTTCGCGATGATCCGTGGCGGCCATATCGACCTGACGGTACTGGGCGCTTTTGAAGTCAGCGAACAGGGCGATATCGCCAGTTGGAAAATACCTGGAAAAATGGTGAAAGGGATGGGCGGTGCCATGGACCTGGTTGCCGCAGCGAAAAATATTATTGTCGCCATGCAGCATACAAGCAGGGATGGCGCTTCCAAACTACTGAAACAATGCAGCCTCCCATTGACCGGCGTCGCCTGTGTCAAAAAAATTGTCACCGATCTGGCGGTTCTGGCCGTCGGAGCGGCGGGCTTTGAACTTCTGGAACGCGCACCAGGCGTGAGTATCGAAACCATCCAGGCAGCCACTGCAGGTCGCTTACAGGTACCCGCCCAGGTACCGGAAATGTCCTTTTAAATCAACCGCCAGTCCCACTGATCCCCGAACCGGAACAACAGTTCCGCCACCCTTCCGATGAAGGCAGTCAAGTGTTTTCTGAATGTTAAAATTTACTTAACCATTTTGAAAATTGGCAGCCTTTTATAATTTAGCGCACCAATACGAACAATTTCGTTTTTAAGCATTGCCCGTATTTTTAGATAACAGATTGTTTAATATTTATTTTTAGTCTTTATGTTACCAGAACCTTTTTCCTTGCGTTTCAGCAGTTTAAAACAGCTTTTTGCTGCAGTATTGATGATGGCCGCTGTGGGCCTGGCACCCTACCATGGGCGCGCCCAGTCAGGGACCCCGGGAATCGATAACCAGCAGACCCTAACTGCCAAGCTCATTAATCTGGAAGCGGCTTCCACCGAAACCTTCCGCTATAATGCCAGTTTGCACAATGGCGCCGCAACCGTACGGCTCTACCAGTTATCTGCCGGTCTGCCCGAAGGCTGGATGGCCGCTTTCAAAGTGGATGGCAGCCAGGTGACTTCCCTGAACCTGGATCCGGGCAAAACCCAGGATATTGTCATCGAGATCAATGCCAGTGCCGATGCCAAACCGGGCAAATTCCAGATACCGGTAAAAGCGGTCAGCCAGGACAACAGCCTGACCCTGAATCTGGAAGCCGTGGTTAAGGGGACTTATAAGCTGGAGTTGACGACGCCGACAGGGCGACTCAGCGACGATGTCACTTCCGGTAGTGACCGGAAGATACAGCTGGAAGTCCGCAATACGGGTACCATTGCCCTGAAGGATATCACCCTCTCCGGTCAGGCGCCTTCAAAATGGGAAAGCAGTTTTGAACCCGCCAAAATAGCACAGCTGGATCCGGGTAAAACGACGGCGGTAACTGCAACACTAACCGTTCCCGACAAAACGATAGCGGGCGACTACGAAGCCAAATTTACCGCCAAGAATGCCAATGCCAACAGCGACACGACTTTCCGGATAACAGTTAAAACCTCCTTACTTTCCGGCTGGATCGGTATTCTGGTCATCCTGCTGGCGGTGGCGCTGGTCTATTACCTGATCCGTAAATATGGAAGGCGATAGTCTGATGCCGTTCAGCGGCCGGCAATCTATCCCGAAAGATCGCTTCCAATACCTGTTACCTGTCATTAATCAAAAAAAATGGAACAACCTATCATAGAACTGAAGGGTTTAACCAAGCAATACAAGACGCTGAAAGCCGTCGATGACCTGAATCTGAATATTCAGAAAGGGGAAATCTTCGGTTTGCTGGGACCCAATGGCGCGGGCAAGACCACCACCATCCTGATGATGCTGGGGCTGACGGATCCCAGTGCCGGTACCGCTTATGTTTGCGGTTACAATGCGACCAAAAACCCGATCTCAGTAAAGAGAAAAGTCGGTTATATGCCGGACAGCGTGGGCTTTTACGATGGCATGACGGCATTGGAGAACCTGATGTATATCGGTCGTCTGAACCGCATACCGGAGCAGGAACTGCAGTCAAGAGCCCGGGAAATGCTGCTCCAGGTGGGCCTTTCAGAGGTCCTGCATAAGAAAGCAGCTACCTTTTCCCGGGGGATGAAACAAAGACTGGGACTGGCCGAGGTCCTGATAAAAAATCCCGAAGTCATCATACTGGACGAACCTACCCTGGGTATTGATCCCAGCGGGGTAAGGGAATTTCTGAGCCTGATCCGGCAATTGAGCCGGCAGCAGGGCCTGACGGTACTGCTCTCCAGTCATCACCTCCACCATGTGCAGCAGGTTTGTGACCGTGTGGGCATATTCGTCAAGGGTAAGCTGTTGGTCGAAGGCAATATCAATACCCTGTCCCGGAATCTGTTCCAGAAAGACGGCGTGGTGACCACCATCCGCTTTGCCAGTCCCCTGCCCCGGCCCTGGGAACCGGAATCCCGTTTGCAGGATTGGGAGGAAATCCGGGAACTGACCCTTACTGAAAACGAAGTCACTTTCGGATGCAGTCAGGACATCACAGCCCGACTCGTACGTTTTCTTGTAGAAAACCAGATGGAGATAACCGGCGTACACAGAAAAGAATATGGGCTGGATGATATCTACCAAAAATATTTTGAAAACAATTCAACTGAAAACCCCGTTCATGAAAAGTCAGGCAGTTTTATTCAACGGTCTTTTAAAAAGTTCAGCAAGGAAAAATAAACCCAATGCCGGGATCCCGACTCCTTTCCGGGTCATGGTCCTTAAGGAAATCGCAGATAATATCCGCAGCTGGCGTTTTATAGTGCTGATGGCATTGATTCTGCTTACTTTCTTTGCCTCGCTGTATGTATCCCTCAGTCATATTGCGGCGGCTTTTACCAATACCGCGGATCCGGATCACAGTTTCCTGTACCTGAAACTGCTGACCACCACCGACAATTCCATTCCGCCCTTTCATGTATTTCTGAGTTTTCTGGGTCCGCTGCTGGGAATCGGACTGGGCTTCGACGCCATCAATTCGGAATATAACAGCGGCACCCTGACCCGTCTGATGGCGCAGCCGGTATACCGTGATAACCTGCTGCTCTCAAAATTCGTGAGTGCCCTGATCCTGGTGACGGTGCTCTTTGTTTCCCTGTCCCTGCTGATGATCGGCGCCGGCTTATTGTTAACGGGTGTCCGCATTGAAGCACAGGAAGTCCTGCGCATCCTGGCTTTCACCGCTATCAGCATACTGTATGTGGCTTTCTGGCTCAGCCTTTCCATCCTGCTATCGGTGAAATTCAAACAGGCCGCTACTTCCGCATTGACAGCGATTGGCATCTGGCTTTTCTTTACCGTTTTCTATCCCATCCTGGTCAACCTGATTGTCAAGTTGATCCTGCCGGACCCGGGTTATCTTTCCCAGGCGCAGATGCTTGAATACAATAATATGTTTCTGAACCTGCTGCGGATCGCACCCAGCCAGTTATATACCGACGCCACGGCGACCCTGCTGATACCATCGGTCCGCAGTCTGGGGCCCCTGACCATGGAACAGATGGTGGGCGCCATCCCTGCCCCCCTGCCTTTTAAGGAAAGCCTGATGATTGTCTGGCCGCAGATCAGTGGCTTGCTGGCGGCAACGGCCGTCTGCTTCGCAGGCGCTTATTACGGTTTCATGCGCCGGGAAATCCGCAGTTAAAATCCAGCTCCCCGGGCGGACCGTCCGGGGAGCACCTGCCCGCTGCCCGGGCCTTTTTAACCCCGCGCACCATCCGTTGGGATCAGCTACTGCTGCCTGCTCCTTTTTTCGCCCCGCTCCTGCCGACCGGCCACCAGCAGAATTTGTGTATTTTTAATGCATCTTGCATCTTTGTTCCGGTATATAACAAATCATACACAAGCAAAACGCATGAAATACCTACTACTGATTATAAGTACCCTGTTATTAACAATGACCAGCAATGCACAACAAATAAAAAATTACGAAGCCGATTGGAAAAAAGCGGACTCGGCTATCCGAAAAGGCCTGCCGGCATCTGCCCTGAAGACCGTCAAAAAGATCTATGACCAGGCCCGAAAAGACAAGCAGGGTGCACAGCTGGTAAAGGCCCTGGTATACATGAGTACCTTACAGGAAGAGAACCGGGAAGACAACCTCCTGGCCAGTATCCGGGAAACGGAACAAGAAATCGCACAGACCCGTCCGCCGGTACGTTCCCTGCTCAACAGCTATCTGGCAGGCCTGTACCTGCAATATTTTCAGCAACACCGCTACCTATTGTATGACCGTACCAATACCGTGGATTTTGTCAAAGAAGACCCGGCCACCTGGACGATCGATGACTTTCACAGGAAAATAAGCGCCGGATACCTGGCTTCACTGGAGGATGCGACTGTATTGCAGCAGACCCGACTCACAGATTGGGAAGCCCTGATCGAAAAGGGCAACAGCCGGAACCTGCGCCCTACCCTCTATGACCTGCTCGCGCACCTGGCACTTGACTATTTTAAGAACAATGAAAGGGACCTGAGCCGACCAGCCTATAAGTTCGAAATCAGGGACGCGGCTGCATTCAGCTCCGCCCGGGAATTTGCAACTGCTCATTTCGAAACTGCAGATTCTCTTTCACTCTTCCATAAAGCATTGCAGCTCTACCAGCAATTACTGGCCTTTCATTTGAAAGACCGGGATCCGGCAGCCTTGATCGATCTCGATATAGAAAGGCTGCAGTTTGTTTATGAAAATGCCGTACATCCCGATAAGGACAGTTTATATTATCAGGCCTTACAGCAGCTCGCAGCGAGCTATACCGGCCAGCCGGCCGTTGATCAGGCGGTATACCTGATGGCTTTATGGCACCAGCAACAAGGATCGGAACCCGAGGGATCCCCCCGGAAAAAAAGTGCGGAACTGATCCGGGCCCGGGAACTGGCCTTAGGGCTTATGCATGCCGACAGCGCTTCCGAAGGCAGGGCCAATGCCGCCAACCTTTACCACCAGCTGGTCCGGCCACAATTTGAGTTCGAGGCAGAAAAAGTGAATATTCCCCAACAACCTTTTCGCGTACTGGTGAAGTTTAAAAACATGGACAAACTGTACCTGCGTGTGGTTCGTGAAACACCGGCTTTAAAAGCAGCACGGGAGCAGCGCGAGCAGCATCGGTTTTTTCAACAGCTAGCAGCCGCGCCATCGTTCAAATCCTGGGAGCAGGAACTACCTGACGGCGGAGACCTGGTCGAACACCGTGTGGAAATCAAAGCCGATGGGCTGCCTGTCGGCGCCTATTATCTGCTGGGCTCCCTGAAACCGGATTTCAGTATCGCGGATAATATATTGGGTCGATCCCTGATCAACAGTTCCAATATCAGCTTTGTACATACAGGGCGGGATTTTTTTGTCCTGCACCGGGACAGTGGCCAGCCGCTGGCCGAGGCGGCGATCCAAACTTATACCAGGGCCTACGATTATGATACAAGAAAATATACCTATACCCGGAAAGGCAAGTATCACACGGATCAGCAGGGATATTTTCGGATGGCTGCAGGTTCGAAAAACGGGCTTGTCAGCAGTTCAGAATACCTGTTCGATATCCGCCACGGCGATGACCGTCTTTTCCTGGATGAGGAGGCCGCACATTATTATTATTATAACGGGGACCGTTCGCCCGATGCCAGTTCCAAAAACAGTACCCATATTTTCCTGTTCACCGACAGAAGCCTCTACCGCCCCGGCCAGACGGTTTTCTTTAAGGGGATCACGATCAGTCGCGGGCAGGATGGCAAAAATGCGAAAGTCCTTCCCGATCATACCACCACCATCACCTTATTCGATGCCCATCACCAGCGTATAGACAGCCTACGGCTCAGCACCAATGCCTATGGCTCTTTTAATGGCAGTTTCCGGCTACCCGAGTCCGGATTAAACGGCTTGCTGCAACTTCAGGGTCCGGGAAATACCGGCAGGACCAGTATCCGGATGGAAGAGTACAAACGCCCGAAATTCTATGTGGAACTAGAAGAGAATAAAGACGGTTATCAATTGAATGATTCGGTGACAGTTCCCGGACAGGCCATGGCCTACGCGGGTAATCCGCTCGATGCCGCCATGGTAAAATACCGGGTCGTCCGGCAGGCCCGTTTTCCTTATCCCTGGCTGTTCCATCGTGGCTGGTGGCCACGGGTCAGTCCGACAGAAATCTCCAGCGGCAGTACGCAAACGGATGAGCAGGGCAGGTTCCAGGTTCGTTTCAAAGCCCTGCCCGATGCTTCCGTAGATCCGGCGCTGAGCCCGATATTCAACTATATGATCTATGCCGATGTAACGGATATCAATGGCGAAACCCGTAGTAGTTCCCGACAGTTGGCCGTAGGGTATCAACCCTATATACTGCAGCTGCCATTGCCCGAACGTATGGAAGCCGACAGTCTTAAGACCCTGACGGTGCACAGTGAAAATATGTCGGGGCAAAGACTGCAGACCCCGGTCCGTTTAGAGATCTACCGCCTGGAACCCGAACAGCGGCTCCTGCGCCCACGATACTGGGAAGCGCCGGATACTTTTGTGCTGTCCAAACAGGATTATATTCGTTATTTCCCCCATGATATTTATGATGATGAAGACCAGCCTTCGAGCTGGAAACGAGGAGAAAAACTGCTGAGCCGTGAATTCACAACGGACTCGGCCGGTCAGTTGTCCCTGCAGCAGCAACTGCCGCCGGGATACTATGCCATAGAACTGAGCGCCCTCAATCCGGGATCCTCAGCCGCACCGGTAAAGATTGTCCGCCACCTGGAATTGTATCAGCCGGGCAGCAGTACAGCTATCGTTCCCCGTTACCTCAACTTTGAGGGGCCGCAACCGATAGAACCCGGCGCGCATACCCGGGTCAATATCAGTACGGCCGCCACCAATGTATTTCTGATTCAGGGGATCGACAAGGGCAGCTCGGAATACAGTTTCTACCGGCTCAACGGGAAAGCCAAAACTTTTGATTTTACTGCCACGGAAGCGGATCGTGGCGGCTATGGACTGAGTTATATTTTCGTCAAAAACAACCGGGTATTTACCCTGAACCCGGGCATAGAAGTCCCCTGGACCAATAAAGAACTCAATATAACCTACAGCAGTTTCCGAGACAAGACCCTGCCCGGTGCTGCTGAAAAATGGACGGTCCATATTGCCGGCAAGAAGAACGAAAAACTGGCGGCTGAAATGCTGGCCGGCATGTATGATGCCTCACTGGATCAGTTCTATCCGCACCGTTGGTCTATCCCCGCACTCTGGAACCCCAACCGGTCGGACTTTCACTGGACGGGCACCCAGAATTTCATTCATACCCAGTCCCGCACCAATGATGGAATCAACCAGTCTTCGGTGCATTTTGACAAGGAATATGATGCGCTGAACCTGTTGGCTGACCGCCGCACCAGCCTGAACGAAGTAATGGTGGTCGGATATGGCGCACAACGCAAGATGGCCATTACCGGAAGCGTCGATATGGCAGCCGCCCCGGCACCCGAAATGGCAGATAATCTGGAGGGTAAGGCAGCCGGCCTGGATACCGAATCGCCAACCGAAACAGCCGCGGCTGATGAACCACAAATCCGGCAGAACTTTAATGAAACCGCTTTTTTCTTTCCGGAACTCAAGACCGACAGCGCGGGTAATATCAGTTTCAGTTTTACCATGCCCGAAGCACTGACCCGATGGAAATTCCAGGCACTGGCCCATACCCCGGAACTGGCTTTTGGATACAGCAGTCGTGAAATGGTAACCCAGAAAGAACTCATGGTGCAGCCGAATATTCCCCGGTTTCTGCGGGAAGGCGACCGACTCGAACTCAGTACCAAGATTGTCAATCTTTCCGATAAAGAAATTACCGGTATTGCCAGCCTGGAACTCTTTAATACCTCGACCGGAGAAGCTGTTGACGGCTGGTTCAAAAATGTAATTCCGCAACAGTATTTTACCCTGGCGGCCGGTCAGAGCCAGGCTGTAAACTTCCCGCTGGAAGTACCATTTCAATTCAGCCAGGCTCTGAGCTGGCGTATTATTGCCCGTGTCACCGACCCTAAGACTGTTGCGCTTTCTGACGGAGAGACCAATGTTCTTCCGGTGCTGAGCAACCGCATGCTGGTCACTGAGAGCCTGCCGCTGGCGGTCCGGGGAACCGGCACACATAGATTCAGTTTTGACAAGCTGAAAAACAGCGCCGTCAGTGAGACCCTGACCACCGAATCCCTTACCATTGAATACAGCGCGAACCCCGCCTGGTATGCGGTGCAGGCCCTGCCCTATATGATGCAGTATCCTTATGAATGTGCGGAGCAGACCTGGAATAAATATTACGCCAATAGCCTGGCCACAAGGGTCGCTAACAGCGCACCGCGAATCAGAAAGGTATTCGAACAATGGGCCACAGCAGACACGACAGCACTACTGAGCAACCTGCAAAAAAATGAAAACCTTCGCTCGGTGCTGCTGGAAGAAACTCCCTGGGTATTGGAGGCAAGGACCGAAGCAGCCCAGAAAAAAAATATCGCCCTGCTCTTTGATCTGGTGCGCATGAGCCGCGAGCTGGACAAGGCTTATGACAAACTGAAGGAATTGCAAAGTCCCAATGGTGGCTTTGTGTGGTTCAAAGGCGGGCCGGACGATCAGTACATGACGCAGTATATTGTTACCGGCATCGGCCATTTACAGCAGTTAAAAGCCATACCGGCGGCTCAGAAAACAAAACTGCATGCGCTGGTGCAGGCGGCCCTGCCCTATCTGGATCAACGGATCAATGAAAATTATGCTCGTCTGATCCGTAAGAAAACCGACCTGAAAAAATACCGCCCTGATTATTATGTGATTCAGTACCTCTACATGCGCAGTTTTTTCCCCGATCTTCCCATTCCGGCTGCTGCCACCAAAGCGGTAGCCTATTTCAAAGAACGGGCCGCTGCTACCTGGGTGGAGCAAAACAAATATATGCAGGCCATGATTGCCCTGGTCCGGCACCGGGACCAGGATCGGGTCACCCCGACCGCCATTCTGAATTCATTGAAAGAGACCGCAGTTCATGATGAGGAAATGGGCATGTATTACCAGTCGCAGGGACATAGCTGGTGGTGGTACGACGCACCGGTTGAAAGACAGGCGCTCATCATTGAGGCTTTTGATGAAATCGCCGGTGACCGGCAGACTACAGATGCACTGCGCACCTGGCTGCTGAAAAATAAACAAACCAATCATTGGGAAAGTACCCGTGCGACAGCGGAAGCCTGTTATGCCCTGCTTTTAAACGGCAATGACTGGTTGAACCGGGAGCCCCGTGTAAGGATTCAACTGGGAAATACCACCATCAGCCCGGAAGCTTCCACGGCCGGTACGGGATATTTCAAAAGGGTGATTCCGGGCAGTAAAGTAAATCCGACCATGGGCGCTATTGAAGTGACGATCACCGATACTGCAGCGCAGGCCACCGAAAGCCGGCTGCCAAGCTGGGGCGCCGTCTACTGGCAATACCATGAGAATATGGATAAAATCAGTTTTGCTGAAACGCCCCTGCAACTGCGCAAACAACTTTTTATAGAAACCGTAGGTGATCGCGGCCCCGAGTTGGAACCGGTCACAGCGCAAACACGCATTCGGGTGGGCGACAAAATAAAAGTGCGCATCGAACTGCGGGCCGACAGGGAAATGGAATACCTGCATATGAAAGACCTTCGGGCCAGCGGATTTGAACCCGTCAATGTGCTGAGTAGTTACCGTTGGCAGGGAGGACTGGGTTACTATGAAACGACCAGGGATGCCAGTACCAATTTCTTTATCAATCATCTTTCCAAAGGCAGCTATGTTTTTGAATATACCCTGCGGGCATCGACTGCCGGAAACTTCAGTAACGGGATAACCAGTATACAGTGTATGTATGCGCCTGAGTTTACCGCGCATAGCGAAGGATCCAGGGTAAAGATCAATCCGCTGAAATAATGATCAGCTAAAGAAAGATAGGTGCCGTCTGCTACCACAGCGGTGCCGCATCTGGCAGGTTCCGGCTTTCCGGTCTCATGATTGGCTGTTTTTTCCGTTATGCAACCCTATAACAGGGATGGATCTGCCCTGCAATGCAGTCGTTATTTGTTTACACTGCGAACCGGAAATCATAACCATTGATCATCAACGCTATCGGCGCCAACAGCCACTACCCTTCTTCGCTTATCTGATTGGATCCGGTTTCGCTTTTAACGAAAAAACACCCCGATTCATCGAATCCGGCAAGGGACTGAGAGAAATTGAATTTATTTTGGACGACAATGGCATTCGTTTTGAACTATACTGCCTAAATCTACTACTATGACTACCAATGAAATTCAAAGTATCGGCTTTCAGAAAGATTATTCCAATTCTTATAACCATTATATCAATGGATTGGTAAAAGTGCAGATCGATGAAAACAGGGTTATTGACGTCTTTGTGAATGACGTGAAAATTAACGGCATCCATAAACTGGAAGAACTGATGTATATCTGTAAAAAATTAAATATCAGCGCCTGACAATTATCTTGTCATAAACGATCCTTACCCTGAATACGGCCGGATCAGCTTTATGAGCTATTGAAAATTCCAATCAGCTTAGTAAGAACCGCTCAACAATTCAGCGGCCGACCGGGTTCTCGGGTTCTACAATATTAAAAGGCCGATGAGAAAATCCACAGCATTACACCCCATCACCCTTTACAGGATCGGAATCTCCTGTTCATTTTAGACCAGATGGCCGCAAGGCCGCCCCATCCGGGTTCCGGGTCTTATAGGAATTCATATGCTGCTTCCCGGCTGGATGACCAACAAAAGAAAAACTTTCGAAAGTTCGACTACCTAAGATGCCCGTAAACAGTAAAAACCTTACGGATATCCTTTCTTCTACTTACATTTTCTTTCAGTTTACAAAAAATTAATTTAACTTTTTGTTGGCGAATATTCTTTTTATCCTATCTTTAGCCCTGTAACGATTGCAGGAAAAACTTGAGTAGCCCAACCGTTCTTTCGACTTGCTACGGAAAATCGATGGGACCGCTTTAAACTAAAATTTAATAATTATCTAAATGAGAAAGAGATTTCTAGGAATTCTGCTATGCGGGATATTGCATACCGCTTGCTTTTCTCAAAATGCAAAATCGATTTCAGGGATCGTCAAAAATGGCGATAACGGCACCCCTATCGCGGGAGTTAGTGTCAGCGTCAGCAGCACTTTGATACAAACCCAGACCGATAATATCGGGGAATTTACCATTATGGCTGCCCCAGGCGATACCCTTAATTTCACCTTTGTAGGGAAGAAAACCCAACAGGAGGTCGTCGGTGAGAAAAACATCATCGAAGTGCTGCTCTACAATGATGAGGCCGAGATGGAAGAAGTTGCGGTCGTGGCCTTCGGTAAACAGAAAAAAGCCAGTGTGGTGGGCGCCATCACCTCGGTAAATGCCAAAGACCTGCGCATCCCCTCTTCCAACCTGACCGCCTCCTTCGCAGGCCGGATTCCGGGGATGATATCCTATCAGTTATCGGGTGAACCTGGTGCTGACAACGCCCAGTTCTTCGTCAGGGGGGTTACGACCTTCGGCTATCAGGCCTCGCCGCTGATCCTGATCGACGGATTTGAATCAACCACTGACAACCTGGCCCGGCTCCAGCCCGATGATATCGAATCCTTTTCCATCATGAAAGATGCGGTGGCTACGGTACTTTACGGCGCCCGCGGCGCCAATGGTATTATTATTGTCAATACCAAATCCGGAAGGGATGGACCTCTGGGTGTCAGCGCAAGGGTGGATGTGAATGTCACCAGTCCGGTACGCAGGATAGAAATGCTGGACGGGGTGACGTATATGAAACTGTACAATGAAGCCCGGCTTACCCGGGATCCGATTCTCGGACCTTATTATTCAGAGCAGAAAATACAGTCTACCGCTTCCGGTGAAAACCCGATGGTTTTCCCCAACGTGGACTGGTACGACCAGCTTTTCAATCCTTCAGTCACCAACGCGAAAGCCAATATCAATTTTACCGGGGGCGGCAAGGTCGCCACCTACTATGTATCTGCCGGTATTGACAGGGAATCGGGGTTGCTCAAAGTAGACCAGCGCAGTAATTTCAATAATAATATTAAGATCAACCGGTCCTTTATCCGTTCCAATGTTATTTTCAAACTCACGCCAACGACCAAACTGGACACTAGGATCAGCGGACGCTTCGAGAATTATAACGGCCCCTACCGTAGCGCAAGTGATGTATTCCGTATGGTCATGCAGAGCAACCCCGTTGATTTCCCGGCGGTTTACGAGCCGGACAGTGCCAATCTGTATACCGAGAACATTCTCTTCGGCAGTTCCTTTGTGAATGGCAATATAAAAGTTAACCCCTATGCAGAAATGATCCGGGGTTATGAGAAAAGAAATGAGAGTACCATTATCGCACAGGCGACCCTGATGCAGGACCTGGATTTTATCTTAAAAGGGTTGAAAGTCCAGGGTAAAGCTTCAATCCAGACCTGGGGTAAATACGCCGGCCTTCGGTACTATTCCCCCTCTTTCTACGATCTGGAATCCTATGATCAGGTCACCCAGGAACACACCCTTTTCCCGCTGAACCCTACCAATACCAATCTTTTCCTGGGCGATGTCATTCCGGGTCGGGATGCCAATGGCCTGACCTATTTCGAAATGCGCTTCAACTGGGACAAGATCATCGACAGACATAATATATCGTTGATGACTGTGGGCATGATGCAGGAAGAACTACTGACAGGAGGTAACAATACTTCGATCTATGAGACCCTCCCCCAGCGTAATATGGGTAATTCAGGCAGGGCGACTTACTCTTATGACCGTCGCTATGCCGTGGAATTCGCATATGCCTATAACGGATCCGAGAAATTTACCGGTAGCAAACAATACGGTTTCTTTCCCTCCGTCGGAGGCAGCTGGACGGTATCCAACGAAGCTTTCTGGGAATCGATCAAAAACACCATCAGTACCCTGAAATTCAGAGGATCCTGGGGAATTGTGGGTAATGATGCCATTGCAGGCCGTTCGGGCAGGTTCTTCTACCTTTCTGATATCAGCCTGGGTGGTGGCAGTTACCGCTGGGGCGGTGATTTTATGAACTCTTACAGCGGTTATTCCGTCAACCGCTATGCCAACCCGAATATCACCTGGGAAGAATCTGAAAAAATCAACTTCGGTGTGGAAATGAATCTTTTCCATGAATCACTGAAAACCACTTTTGATCTGTATCATGACACCCGTAGTAAAATATACATGGTCCGGCAGAACTTTCCTGCTACCGCCGGGCTGGAAGCAACCATCAGCGGCAATGTGGGTGAAGTAAAGTCCAGAGGCTTTGAAGCTTCTATCGATTATTCAAAAAACATTACCCCTGATATCTGGGTATCGGCCAGAGGTAATTTCACTTATGCCACCAACAAGCTGGTGAAGATTGATGAGAAAGATTACCCTGATGAGTACCTGAAACGGCTCGGCAGTAATATCAATCAGCAATGGGGTCTTGTGGCGGAACGGCTCTTTGTGGATGAATACGAAATACAGAACTCCCCTTATCAGGATTTTGGTCCTTATCTGGCAGGAGACATCAAGTACAAGGATATCAACAATGATGGTGTCATTAATGATAATGACCGGGTAGCCATGGGCTTCCCGACCGTTCCGGAGATCCAGTACGGTTTTGGGGCCTCCGTTCTTTACAAATTGGTGGATTTTTCCTTTTTCTTTAACGGAAGTGCCCGGACCTCTTTCTTTATTGATGCAACGGCTTCTGCCTCCAACGGCAATTACGGTATTGCCCCCTTTGCCAACCGGAGAAACGCACTGGCCATCATTGGAAACGATTACTGGAGTGAAACGGATCCCAATGTACATGCGTTCTGGCCCCGGCTTTCAACCGAACCTATTGACAACAATACCCGGCGATCCTCCTGGTGGTTGCGCGACGGTTCCTTTACCCGGTTAAAACAGGTAGAGCTCGGCTACAGTCCCAAGATCTTCCAGCGTTGGGGCATCAAGCAGGGCAGCCGGATTTATGTCTCAGGTGAAAACCTGGTGGTGTTCTCCAAATTTAAATTATGGGATCCGGAAGTCAGAGAGAACGGTCTGGCTTATCCTCCGAATAAAAGATACAATATTGGCCTTCAAGTGAACTTTTAAAATTAATTACAATGAGCCGCACGAAAATAATTGTCGCATCACTACTCTTAACGCTATCAATATCCTGTAAAAAATACCTGGATATTGTCCCGGACAATACACTCAGGCTGGAAAGCATTTTCAATATCAAAGAAAACGCCTGGGATGCCCTGGCCAAGGTTTACAGCTATATGCCACAGGACGATAAAGTGCATTTAACTACCTGGACCCTGGGCGATGAGTGGGTGGGTCGTCTGGATCTGAATAATAATACCGGCGATCTGCGCGCTATGCGCATCATGCGTGGTCTGCAGACGGTATCCTCACCGCAATTAGGCGTCTGGTCAGGTACCCAGGGAGGGAAAAGACTATACGAAGCCATCCGGCAGGCCGATGTCTTCCTGGCCAATATTGATCAGGTAAAAGATATGACTGAAGTGGAACTGAAAGACTGGAAAGCCCAGGTCAAGATGCTCAAAGCTTATTATATGTTCCTGTTGGTAAGAAGATACGGCCCCATAGTAATACCTACCGTAGCCGCATCGCCGGAGTCCGACAAGGATGAGTTATTTATTCCCCGCTCCAAGGTCGACGACTGTTTCAATTATATCCTCAACCTGATGAATGAAGCCATTCCGGATCTAAAAGAAATCGTGACCGTAGTTGAGCTGGGCCAAATCGATCAGGTCGTTGCCAAAGCCATCAAGGCCCGGGTACTGTTTTACAGGGCCAGTCCTTTCTTTAATGGCAATCAGGAGTATTTTGGGGATTTCCTGGATCATGATGGCCAGCCATTCTTCCCCATTCAATACGATAAGGAAAAATGGAAAGAGGCGATTGATGCCATCAATGAAGCCATCACGATTGCCGAATCCAATGGCAAGGGACTTTATACATTCCAGGGTGAACCCTATCTCTACGACCGGGAAGCGCTGGAAAAGAATCCCGAGAACATGAAAAAAATCTACGACCTGAGAATGCTGATATGCGATCCCTGGAATAAAGAAGTTGTATGGGGCTATTCCAACCTGGATTATTACAACCAGGGGGAACTTTCCCATGGTTCGAATATCCGCCTCCCTGAGGGCTACGGAGATGGGGTGGTCAATACGCCGGCCTATTCCTGGCAGTGGATGGCCGCTACCTATAAAATGGCTGAACGTTATTATACCAAAAACGGACTACCAATTACCGAAGACCTGACCTTTGATATCAGTAAGAAGAATGAGCTGGTCACGACGCCTGGCCAGAGCGAAGAAGCTTATATCCCTTTATACGGCATCATGCAACCAGGTGTGCAGACGGTTCGGTTATACCTGGATCGGGAGCCCCGCTTCTACGCCAACCTGGGTATTACCGGAGGTTATTGGCGCGCACATACGGTACGGATCAATACCATCATGTTTGCCAATACCGATGGCGGCTTTAATTCCTCGCAGCATACGACCGACTTCCTTTGTACGGGTATCGGTGTGCAGAAACTGGTACATCCGGAATCCCAATCCAATGCCTGGCAACGGACCATTAAATTCCCTTATCCGCTGATTAGGATGGCCGATCTCTATCTCATGAAAGCAGAAGCATTGAATGAATATTCCGGTCCTTCAGCTGAAGCGTACGAAGCGGTGAATCTCGTGCGTCGCAGAGCGGGGATCCCCGATCTGCAAACCGTCTGGAGCGACCCTTCGCTGGCGCGAACACCCAACAAACACTTGACCAAGGAAGGCCTCCGGGATATCATACTGGACGAAAGAGCCATTGAATTTGCATTCGAAGGACAGCATTTCTGGGATATGATCCGTCACAAAAGGGCGGTATCTGAATTCTCGGCTCCCGTTTGGGGCTGGGATCATACGGGCACCACGGCCAGTAGTTTCTTTGTCCTGTCCATCAAGCAGGAACGGAAATTTACCATCACGGACTGCCTGACGCCGATTGATCTGAATGAAATGAATACCAACGGTAATCTGATTCAGAATCCGGGATGGCAATAGTAAAAATAAACCGAGTGCCAAGAATTATAAATAAAACAAGCGACCACAAACCCATGACCCTGGTCATCCGGCCATATTCCAAAGTTCAGGATGCTGCCGGCAGCTATGCGTCAAACAAACTAAACTTCGACGAATGAAAAAAAATATCTTCATATTGCCGGTATTACTGCTGCTTCTGGCCGCCTGCAAAAAATCGGAGCGCTACCAGTCTGAAAAAGGCGACAGTACGCCTCCGGGTAAGGTAACCCTGCGGGGCGATATGCCGCTCTACGGCGGCGCCCGTTTCTATTATACCATTCCCCCGGACAAAGACCTCCTGGGCGTCAAAGCGGTCTATACGAATGAAGCCAATAAATCCTTCGAATTCCTGGCCTCCTATTTTGTGGATTCTATCGATGTATATGGTTTTGCGAGTACCGATGAATACATGGTGAAACTCTATGCGGTCGATCGCGCCGGAAATGAGTCGGAACCCATTGAAGTCAATATTACACCATTGGAACCTGCCTATAAAAGGGTGGCACAGACCATCACGGCTAAAGCCGGGTTCAGCTCCTTTTTCCTGGATTGGATCAATGAACTGGAGCAGAATGTAAATGTATATGTTGACTACAATTTCACCCAGAACGGCCAGGAACGCAACCTGACTACAGTTTTCTCCTCCAACCTGCCGGCAGACCGCCGCTTTGTCAATAACCTCAGACTGGGTACCAATGGAAAAGTTAATGTAAAAGTGCGGGTACAGGATGCATTTGGCAATGTTACTGAGACCCTGGACAAAGGACAACTGACGCTACTGGAAGATATAGAAATACCCAAAACTAATTGGGTGCTGCCCAACCCCAATGACTCCATAGGCGGTGTGCCCATGGTATTTGGAGATGGCCTGGAAGGCAGAAATGCCAAAGTCATCGATGGCATGATTGACAGAGGCGATAACCTGAACTTCATGCATACCAACAGTCGCGGTCGTACCGGACTGAAAGCAAACGGCAATATGCCCTGGAACTTTATCATCGATCTGGGTGATTATTATGAAATCAGCCGGATTATTACCGTTCAGCGCCATTCCGGAGGACTGGCCAATGTCAATCGCGGTCAGTATTATCGCAATGAAAATGTGGGACTCTATAATGTTTATATCTGGGACGATGCCAGTTCTTCCTGGGAATATATAACCCAACACAAAATCCCGGTACCCACCGGCCTGACAGAACTGGAATTTGTAAAACAGGGAGAAGCGGGGGACCTTGCCTATATGTTCCCTGATAATCCGGCTTATACCAAGCGTACCCGCTGGTTCCGGTATGAAGCATTGAAAAGCTTTAACGGCAACTACACCCTGGACGATGCCAACTGTCTTTCAGAAATCACTTTATACGGTCGTAAAGCACAATAATAAAAACATTTAAAGTAGATCTTATGTATCAGAAACGCTATTTACTGCTGCTTGCCTTACTGGGTTGTATTGTATCCTGCGGTAAAATGTATGACAATATAGAACAATATACCGGAGAGACCGTTTATCCGGGTAGGTATGATACCATTATCGGGCATGTTGGCTACGAACGCGTGGAAATCGACCTGATGAAAGCCGGCAGAATTCCTTCCCGGGACATCCGGATGGGGAAAGCCATCAAAACCGTGATCGAGTACGACAATAAGGAACTCGTTATCGACTCGCTGGTCTCCTGGGTGAATATTACCGACCTGAAGATGTCCAAACTGTATCGCTTTAATGTCTACACACTCGATGACCAGGGCAATAAATCTGTTCCTCAGGAAATTGCGCTAATTCCCTATACACAAACCGATCTGGACGCCCTGGTAGTGCAATCACCCCAGGTGCTTACTTCCCCGGTTTCAGCCGTTTTAAGCTGGCCCTCAGGACTGTCTTCCATATTATTGGATTATTACAGTCTTATATTTGAATACACTGATAATAACGGCGTTAAAAAGACGGGCCAGCGGGACGCAAATCCCAGGATTTTCGCCGCTAATCTGCCTTCGGGTAGTGCGGTAGATTTCAACATCCAGTATAAAATAATTCCGAAGGTGAATGGAACGCCGATTATTGATACATTGATACTGTCCCAGACCCTGCCGGTAAATATTCCCACCGGCAGCAGTTCCTTCAGTCCGGCAGAAGAAACAACCCTGCTCGCCAATGGTATCAGCACATTTACTGCCGATGCGGTATCGAACGTTGAAAAACTTACTTTTCCGGTGACCACCACTACCCTGCAGGATTTGTTTTACTTCTCCAACCTGAAAGAAATTGATCTGACAGGGGGTAGTCTTTTTGAAATGAAATCTCAAAGCTACACCGCCAATGGCGTAACCGATGTGATCGGCGGTGGCAGCCTGGCACCTTTCGCACGCCGGGTGGGTGATATGCCGGCCTCCAGTGCCCAGTACCTGATTGACCTGTTGGAGTCAGGCACTTTGACAAAAGTTACTTATCTGCCGCACTCATTGGGTATTGACGAGCAACTGGCCCCGTTTGTGGAATCGGGTATCGTAGATTTGATAGAAAAACCGGATGAAATACTGGTAGATTTCCGGTTTTTACTGGACGGTCTGATTCAGACCAATTCCTGGAAAATGGGACTCGAAACACCCGCCACCACCTACCCTGCCGGCACCGGGCTGGAAAATGTTATCAAGGCTACATTGCAGTCCAAAAACAGTTCATTCGCCCTGAGTCTGCCCAAAGATTATGAACTCGATGTCAATACTTATAAATTCCTAAAATTTAAAGTCTACGGGCCGCCCAAATCGGCAGTGACGGGTACCTATGCCGTCTACCAGCGTATCTGGCCCCGGTTCATGAACTATCTGTGGAATTATGCCGGAGAAAGTACCTATGGACAGCAAATCTGGGATCCCGGCAAAGATAGTCACCCCATCAGCGATGCCAATTTACAAACCTGGGTGGATGTAACCGTGGATATGTCACAAGCGGTGGGCCGGCATAACCGGGTCATCGTGATAAATATCGGCGGGGAGCCGTCGCTTACCTGGCCCGGCCCCGAAGAAATCACTTATTATTTCGCCAATTTCAGGTTTACCAAAGAGTAGCTCAAATGCCTTTATCCAAACTGCCTGCTCCAAACCGAGCAGGCAGTTTTTTTTGTACCCAATGGCAGAAAAAAAACTGGGAATGACTGAAGTCTTATCCTGTCAATAAGTGATCTATAAGCAATATCTTCAAAATGAGATTGTGGCTGCCGCTAACAGGCAAACAGTCACAGCTTAAAACAGCATTTTCACCCGGTTCTATCGAACGAAAACCAGCGGCTCATAAACTATACGTTTTAAAGACGGTAGTGTTATTTTCATAATGTAGATGTTTAACTTATTTTGTAAGGATTCAAATAAATAACATTGTAGATACCTCAAAAATCATGGCTCTTTGTTTATATTAACCCTAGTACTATTATCAAAGCATACTTCCCATAAATTTCATTTTATAAATCTCTTAAAATCATATCAAAGACGTTTCAAGTCTTTCTTTCCATTTTTTCCAATCTGGCATGATTGCTTCTTGTAAAGCATAAAATGCTCGGGTATGATTATGATGAACCAAATGGCATAATTCATGAATAATGACATATTCAATACTTCCTTTAGGAGCCTTTATCAATTCAGGGTTTAAAATTACTTTGCCTTGAGAGGTACAACTTCCCCAGCGAGTGGCCATTAGTCTAATTTGGAGCTCAGGTTCATCAATCTCAAATCGTTTAAAAAGTGGAATTGTTTTTTTTAATGTTTCCGCAAAATGAACGAATGCTTTTTCTCTATACCACTCAGACAATAGACTTTTAGCGGATGTATTATCCTTTTTCAACACTAATAATCTTCCTCTAAATAACTTTACTTCATTAGTTTCCGACTTCTCTATTCTAAGTTTATATTGCCTACCTAAATAAAGATGAGTTTCTCCATTAACATATTTTCTTGGTGGTGTTAATGGATGATAGGATAAAAATTCAAGCTGCTGTTTAATAATCCAAGGTGCTTTTTCCCGAAGTTTGCCATCCAGTTTTTCCTCTGTGGTATTATATGGAGCAATCACCCTTACTTTACAATCAGGATACACCTTAATACCAAGGGTTTTACGATCCTGATAAGAAAGCTCAAAGGTGATTTTTCTCGAACCAAAATCTATAGATTGTATGTTAAGTGTTTCAGACATATTTCAATTTAGCTACTTTAATTCCTTCTTCAACCAATTCATCTATTAGAACAAAGGGCAATTCTATACCTTGCTTCGTCTTTAAATCGAATAAATAATCATCAATATCAATTTTTATTCTTCCTTCAATATCTGATTTATTTACCCAATCAATTATTGGCTTCCCGTTTTCAAAAACAATAGACTTAATAACTTCGTCAATACCTTCAGCCATCAATGCTGCAATGTTTTGTGAGCCTTCCGAACGCTTTAAGTTTCCTTTAAAAATCTCATTCACTAAATTGTAAATGGCAATACCTGTATCATTTCCAGTAAGGTTCTCTGGTACATTGTCCTGTCTACCATTATGAAATCGATCTTCATATTCTCTCGCTTTATTTAAATAGTCAGCTTCTGAAATACGATGCTGGTGATAGTCTTCAATAGTATCTCTAATAAGTCTTGAAAGTTTTTTATAGTAAACTGGGTCTTCATTTATTTTCACATTGATAGCTTTTATAGTCCTGCTAGCAATATGATCGGCTTTGGCTGCCTTACTTGTTATCTTCTCAACTTCTCGATCCCTTTCTTCTTTATCGAAAATATTGACCATTTCAGTAATACGAAGAATTTCACCTTCTGTGGTAATATGCTTGTCAATGAGTTTCTGAACTTGTGGCTCGTATTCCTTATATTCCAGATCGTCAAAGTATCTTCGTTTGACCGCAATTCTTAATCCAAGGAAAAATTTAGCATCCTGTTTGTACTTATTTATTTGCTGCTCCGGAGTTTTACTGATAAACTCAAAACTCGATAGGGCTAGCTTTAACAAGCGAGAAAAAGCCGATACTTTTTCATAAAAAATGTGTCGAATAGCTTCATCTTGCAATAGTTCTTCGTAAGCAGGTTCGTCATACTTATTTTTCACTTCCTTGAAAATATCCCATACTTCTGAGTGAGCCTGAGGTAATCTCTTTATTTCTTCACTAATATTGGTTAATGTCCCTTCCAAATCCGCTGCATCATAGTTATCTGCTCCAGAGTAGCTCTCTAATGCCATATCCAGATTTTCCAAATTACCATAATAGTCAATAATCAATCCATGCTCTTTGCCTGGAGCTAAACGATTCACTCTAGCAATAGCTTGAAGTAAAGTATGCTCTTTAAGTTGTCGGGTGAGATATAAAACGTAGTTATTAGGAGCATCAAATCCAGTAAGTAATTTATCTACTACTATGATGATTTCTGGTTGATCTTGCTTCTTAAATGAACTTATTAGTGACTTTTCATAATTCTCAGGACTACCATATTTATCCATCATGGCCTTCCAAAACTTTAATATTAAGTCGTCACTTTCTTCAAAGGCATCTTCGTAATTCTCTCGAACATCAGGAGGGGAAATGAGGACTTCACAGGTTATTTTGCCTATTTGCCTGATAAACTCACGGTATCGTATAGCCGTCGTCTTATTTGGAGCTACTAACTGACCTTTAGCCTTTAAACTTCCAAAAAGTATGTCTTGAACATTTTGCTCGTAGTGATCTGAAATATCCCAAGCACGGGCGTAGATAATCTCTTCCGCTTTATTAAGCTGATTGGTGGAACTAAACTTTCTCTTGAGAGCAGCTTTACCGTAAGGGGTTAGAGGTTCGGATATTCGATCAAAATAATTATCCAAAGGCTTTTCATTCACTTCAATTAAGTTGTGGCGACCTTCATAAAGTAGGGGGACTACTGCTCCATCTTCAACTGCATCGGTAATAGAGTAAACATCTATCAAACCTCCAAAGCGATTTGCAGTACTTTTCTCTTTCTTCATTAAAGGGGTTCCTGTAAAGGCTATAAAACAACCTTTAGGAAATACCTTTTGCATTTTGATATTGAATGTACCATATTGACTTCTATGCCCTTCATCTACCAAAACAAAAATGTCGGGTGAATCAAACCCTTCTTTGGCCTGATTAACAGCCGCTTCAAATTTATGAATCAAAGTAGTGATAACTGTATCACCTGTGCCGGAAAGAAGCTCTACCAAGTGCTTGCCTGTTTGAGCACTCTCTACTGGTATTTGACATTTTTTAAACGTCTCTGTGATTTGATCGTCCAAATCAATACGGTCAGTAACTAAGATGATTTTAGGATTCTTGATTTGAGGATGCGTAGCAATCAGTTGAGCCAACATGACCATAGTGAGAGATTTGCCACTTCCCTGAGTGTGCCAGATTACACCGCCTTTTCTTAATCCTTCGCTATCTGTTTTTACAACCTTATCCAAGGTATTGTGAACAGCAAAGTATTGCTGATACCTAGTGACTTTCTTGATGCCATCATCATAGAGAGTGAAGTTGAAGAATAGGTCTAAAAGTCTCTCTGGCTGACAAATGCTAAATAGTAGCTTGTCCTGCTCTGTTACCGCCTGTTCTTCCTTTTCGAGGTTCTGGAGGAAAGTCCAAACGTTTTTATACCGTTCTTGAAAAAGCGTTGTTCTTTCGTTGGTAGGTAGTGGCTGATTTTTTAAAGCTTGGAGCTTATCGAGCCAAGCAGTTTCTTCCGCTTTTGTTTTAAAGAGTTCTTTCCAAAAACTCCAAAACTCTTTCTGAGTGGCAGTTGTGGCGTATTTGGCTTCATGGGTGGCCAGTCCCATGGCCAAGTTGGAGTATTGATATAATGCACGTATTCCATCTTCCTGCTGATTCCTTAGATGTTGCTCAATTGATTTGTCGATTGGGTCTTTGATCTTTGGACTCTTACACTCAATAACCACAACTGGAATACCATTGATAAACAATACAATATCAGGGCGGTAATGTTCACTGCTGCCACTTCTGAGCACACTAAACTCTTCTGATACGTGATAAGTGTTGTTTTCAGGATGTTTCCAATCTATATAATGAAATGAGAAACTTTTTTTGTCTCCTAAAATAGATTGCTCAAAGCTTCTGCCTAATGTGATCAGTTCATAAAAGGCTTTATTCGCAGCGATAAAACCATCCTGAACCGGTAGGTCACGAATGGCGAGAATGGCGTTGTTTACATTGGCATCAGAAAAGGGGAACTCTTTTCCTTTATATTCAATGGTGTTGATAATTTGAAGTTGATCCTTCAAAATGGTCTCCAACAGCACATTGGATGTCCTACCTCCACGGGCTTCTAAAGCCTGCTCGGGAGAGAGGTATTTCCAGCCCATATTAATAAGCAGCTTAAGTGCGGGAAGCTGCGATATATGGTCTTCTTTGAATGATGGTACTGTCATAGTTTTACTTATTGAGATGTGGTTTAAACCATTTTGTGAGTCTGGAGTCAATGACCTTGTTTTTGTAGGTAATTGCTGGTGCACTATCTTTTGCTTCTATGTATTCGTTATCTGGTAACAAGGGATTTACTAGAATATCGAACTGTAAATTATCAATATTACCAATCTTCAATGCAAACCCTTTTTCTGCTTCATTATGAAGTCTAAATACAAAACGAAATTCTTTCTCATACTTGAATGCGTATTCTTTTCTAAAAACAGACCTTTTCATCAGGTTTTGTTGACTAAGATCAGGGCTTTGAGTTATCATGTTTTTATATCGAACTGACCCATGCATGAACTCATCAATTTTTATATTTGGGTATTTGCTAGATGAAGTGGATGTTACATACTGTATTAGCTGGTCTTTCTTAAATCTAATGGCATACCTTCTTCTCCCTTCTTTAGATACTGAATATGTGTCCCACATGGCGACAGATTCATAAGTAGCTTCATGCCAGCAGCTTACTAAATATTTCTTCTTTCTGGAATCAACTTTCTTAAAGTCAATTCCATATGATTTAAGATCATGAGCAGTTATACATTCTAAAGGGTCTCCAAAATCAATGGCTCTTGGAAACCAAATAGATCCGGATTTTAAGAATAAATTCAATTTCTCCTCTGATAAGAATCTTAGGAGATACTTACTTTTTGGATTTGATGTGTTATATGCTTTCCAGTTACTCATAGAAACACTTTTGTCAAGTTATTTAAAACCGATTACCAAATATTTTTCGCCACTTAGTTGTGGCTTTTAATTTATTAGGAGCACTAACAGCATCTGCTGCCAATGAAACCATTTCGCCTATTTCCTCATAAAATGCGTCCTTCTGAGATGAAGTAAGACGATGCATAACGTCATCACCTGGGGGGACAGGCATAATTGCATTCCAGGTCTTCTTATTGAGTAAATACTCCATGATCGCTGATGACGTATTAAAAAATGCTACATCATCACGACCGTTTTTTTCATAGCACTGTATAGCCCAAAGAGTCAATGCAAGACCACTCGGGAACTTTTTCCCAGTTTTAGCTTTAGTGTGATCAGACCATGCTTTCAAGTAGCGAATGATCCGAATTAGCTGTGGCTTATTGCTGGTCTCTTTTTTAAACCATTCAATAAAGGCTTTCGGCTCGGAATGTTCCCATTCATATCCCCTTGATCCAAAATATGTTTTGTTTGAATAGGAATCTACGTAGTAGATAGGAAGGTCAATGTGAAAGTCTCGAACGTAGTTTAATCGTACACAATTCGCTTTAATGGTCACTACTTTACTGGTATGCCCTATTAGAGCTTTTTTTATGTGATTTTGAATGGTTTCAACATTCATATTTGGGTGTTGAGGAAAAAACACACCGAGATCGACATCACAAATTGTGCTTCTAATTTCAATGACAGTTCCCATTTTATAAGAACCTTGTATGTAGAAATTTGGGATTGGAAGGTTCGTATACTTTTCAAAGTAAGTACTCACCTTTGAACGGATTGTATTGTGCGCACGTCTTAGATTGGCTACTTTATCAGGATGTATGGTTATGGCCTGATTGAACTTTTTGAACAAGTCATCACAATCTGAGTCATCTGTTATCTCGAATTTTTCATCAGATTTAAATACCTCTTTACCAACCACGTAGGCAATTCCTAGAACTATAAGTCGTATTAACCAAGGATTCATTTTTTCTCGCCTTTTTTGTGTCGTACTTCAGGATGCAACCATTTACCTGTGAACTGGTACAGTTCGTAAAAAACGAACCACTCGTGAGTCCAGGGAATTATAGTATCATACAAGTGATGTGAAGAGCAATTCCAAGTCATATCTTCAGGATAATAAAGACATAAACTTGTGTCGGTATACATGTGTATATCGTCATTGTATGCAATTAAGGGGCTAGTAACCGTAACCTTTGGCTTACTTAATGGGGCATACTTTATTCTGTAGGAATAAGTGATTGATTCCTCAGTAGGCTGATAATTTCCATAACAATAAAGGATGCCGTTGTTGATCTTGCAGTCTAGAAAATCATAATGCTTTTCAATGAGCTTTTTCTCGACATTGACAATTACAATTGGATTAGGGCGATATTTTTGGTGAAAAGCCATTTATCCTCCGTAATTCCTATGTGGTTTGTGATCAACTCCTTGTGATTCCTGAATTTTACCATCTCTATCCGTTTTGGCACGCTTATCCAGTATGCTCGTTGCAAGGGCGGCCAATGAATTGGCTTGCTTGTCAACATCTTTATCCTCACCATCAGGAAAGTATGAACCCAAATGTTTTTGCCATAGCTTACTTGCCTTCAATTGGTTTGTTTCTTTATCAATTGCTTTATCTGCATCCTCGATAAACGCATCAATCGCTTCAAAAAAGTAGTCCTTGTCTCCGGTGTAGTTTTCAAGAAGATCGTCTTTTGGTGTTGTTGGCATTATGCATGTCCAAGACGATTTTAACGTGCTTCTAATTTCTTTGAGAGTGTCTCTCAATGCAATGTCGTCTCGATCATTGTATTTGATATGGTTGCTTGCCAGAACAGTCATAGTTAGTCCATTCGGCATCTTCTCAGCCCTATTCTCACACCATGCTTTTAGGAACCTAACAGTTCGTACAAGCTGACCTTTCGTATCTTTCTTTTTACTGAACCAATCTTTAAACTCTTTCGGATCACTTTTTGACCATCCGGTATTTTTAACCGCCAGATGTGGATTTTCGGTATCATTAGTTTCGCTTTCCTTGTAGTAAACTGGAAGGTCAATATGATAGTCTCCTTTATAAATGACTCTTACGCATTTTGATCTGTGCTGAGGTTTTTCAGATGTTGCATCTTCCACAGCATCCCAAATCCAATTCTGCATAGTAGTTGCGGTTTCTTTGGGCTTGGGAAAAAAGTAAACGCCATTATCCAGGTCACAAGTGTCCTCCTTAGTTCGGATCATTGTACCCATAGAATAGGAGCCCTGTCCACGAAATTTTGGTTTGTAGTCAGGATGCTTTTCCTTAAAATAATTCCGAATCTTGTCCCGTAATGTGTCCCGAGAAGTCATGAGTTTAGACTTCTTGGTTGAAGTGATATTCAGATTACCGTTAAAGGTTTGAAAAAGATTGTGGCAGTTTGACATATCTTATTGGGTTTTGTAAAGTTTCTCTTCATTGAAAAATTCCAGAATTTCATCTTGGATGGCGTAGTGATAGCCATCTTGATCGCCCATTCCTTTGAGGGTCTTTAATGCTTTTTGGTCGGTTCCATCCATGTCGATAATTCCGGTGTGTTCTTTTGAGAGTTTGGGTGACGGGATTCGATAATATTTACCTGGCGGATTTATGTTTTTAATGACTTTTTTCAGAAAGAAATCATTAAAGAAGGCTTGACCATCCATTGATGCTTGAAAGAGTTTATTTCCCCAGTGTCTAAAAGATCTTGATTTTTTCGAAGTAGACGCCCAGCCACTCGGTTGTTCAACGCTTGCTACTGAAAGTATGCTGAAGCTATCAAATGCTTTTCCGTCACCCACAAAATGGTCTAATGCCTCAAGAAGGCCACATAAGGAAGGATTATTAGCCCAAATACCACCATCAGCATAGAGAATATTATTTAACTCATGAATGGGCAGATATGTGGGCGCAGCAGATGTAGCCAATGCTACATCTACCATTGGAATGTCCTTATCCATGAAAAATTTTCCTTCTTTGTGAGGAAATTTGAAAACTCTTGGTTCGCCTTTGATTAGGTTGAAACTTGGGATACATAATAGAGTTTCAGCTTGCCCCATTGTTTTATTTTCAAAAACCTCCTCAAGAATGCGTCTTAATGCATGGTTAGAAAACTTACCTCTAAGTATAAGTTGTTTGATAAACTGCCATTTACGCTGGATAAATCTTACTTGTCTTACATTAGAGACAGGGAATATTTCATTCCCTCTTTTGTAGTACAGGTCGGCTAATTGTTGAGCAGAAATACCAATACTAAGTCCAAGTGCAATTAATCCTCCTGTTGAAGTGCCACAAATCATATCAAAGTGGTCTTTTATCTGCTTGCCAGTCTTCTCTTCAATACGAGCAAGTACCGAAGCACTATAGAGACCTTTAATCCCACCTCCGTCTATGGACAATATTTTAAAATTCTTCTTATCCATCATTCATTACCGGGTTTAACTCTAATCTCACCTGTCAATAGTTTTTGCATTAAGCCTTTCTTTTGCTCTTTCAGGGTGTCTAACTGTTGTTGATTTAGTTGAAGCTCTTTATCCGCCTCTTTTAGCACTGACACAATAGCTTGTTGTTCTTCTAACGAGGGGAGATGAATTGTCTCAGTAAGAAACAATTCAAAGTCGAAGGTCATTTTCTCAATATGCACACCATAACTAGAAATGAAAGTTTGATGGTAAAACCTTGGTAGTTTTGAATACCAGTTGAAGAACTCCATTGACAAAATGGATTCATCTTTAGCTCTTACTGAGATATATGAACCAGATATTTTAGCTCCATCAAATTCAGGTGTAACCAAAGTAGACGCACCGTGGACGATTTGCATTTTTGAGAAAAGAAAATCTCCTGTCTTGGCCGTATTCAAGTTTTTGACTTTTATCTGATGACCATAGAGAGCATCTCTATAAAATATGCCACCCGAACGCCTTCTCACACTTATTAGGTTGTAAAGCGTTTCATCATTCCACTCTATCGGTCTTTTTATTTTTTTGAGTATATCAGAATAGTGGTACTTCTTCCAATCTTTATCAAATCCCTTCAACCGTTTGTTCCCAGTAAACAATAGTTGAGCAAGCCCTTTATTGCGGAGCTTAAGTTCTTCTATCAGCTTTTCAGAAGCAGAAATAGCTTGATCCCAGGTGCTGAGGATTTCGGCTATTTTTTGTTGTTCAGGGAGTGGAGGGAGTGGAATTTTTATTTGATACAAGTCCTTATTTCCAATGTTCGGAGGATCTGTACCAGCCATTCTTACCTCCATATTATAGGAGAAATATGGCGTTTGTAATAATTGATAAATAAAGTCAAGATCATTGCCGTTCTTAACAATCACTTTAGCAACCCTTTGATTTAGAAGGGCTGGGGTTTCCTCTTTTTTTAGTTTAGTGATCTTTAGCCTTCCATTTAATACAGGTCTGGTTAAAGCCATAACCAAGTCTCCTTCATTAAGTAAATATCTTTTGGATGTTTCAATGAATGATGTAGGTAAAAAGGATTTAGAATCCCAGACAGCTTTGTTAATTCCAACATTTGCTATTTTAAGCCATGGAATGCCTTCTTCGACCTGATCTGTGCTTTTGAATGCCGCTCCCCCAAAAAATGTAATTGCTTTTTCGCAGCGATCAAATTTCCAGTGATTTGGAATTTCACCGAAATCAGTCGATTTCAATATTGTATTTCCATCATTTTCTTTCATCAAAATCCTAATTCTTTTAGGTAACTATTCATCGTTTGTTCAACCAACATTAACTCCTTTTTCAATTCGTTGATATTGCTTTGTGCAGCGGGGATGTCAACTTCTTCTTCCTCTTCAAATGTGTCCACATATCGAGGAATATTAAGATTGTACTCGTTTTCTTCTACTTCCTGAATAGTAGCACGGTAGGCATATTTTTCCTCTACTACTTCACCTTCCTCAGTAGTCAAAGGAGTGGCTTCTTGAAATGCACGGTAAGTGTTGACGATCTTGTCAATATCCCTGTCCCGCAGGCGATTCTGATTGGTCCCAGATTCATAGCCTTCACTGGCATCTATAAAGAGTATGTCCTTATTCTCACCTTTGGCTCGGTTGAATATGAGTATGGTTGCAGGAATACCAGTACCAAAGAAGAGGTTTGAAGGTAGGCCAATCACTGCTTCCAATAGGTTCTCTTCAATCAATTGTTGCCTGATTTTGCCTTCGCTGCTTCCTCTAAAGAGTACCCCATGAGGCAGAATGACCCCTACACGACCTGTATCGTGATAGGTAGATTCGATCATGTGAGAAATGAAAGCATAATCTCCTTTGCTTTTCGGTGGAATACCTCTGTGGAAGCGATTGAACTGGTCTGCCATAGCATCATCTGCTCCCCATTTATCAAGAGAGAATGGAGGATTTGCCCCAACGATGTTTCCTTTCAGTAAGCTATCTTCTTCAAGTAGCTTTGGATTGTTTAAGGTGTCACCCCATTCAATGGTAGCGTCATCAATCTCATGCAGAAACATGTTCATACGAGCGAGTGCCCAGGTGCTTCCATTGATTTCCTGTCCAAAAAGTGAGAAGTTTTTACTACCTACCTGCTTTGCCAGTTTGATCAATAGCGAACCTGAACCACAGGTGGGGTCTATGATACGATCGCCAGGCTGTGGGTTGAGTAGCTTGGCTAATAGATTTGATACTTGTGCTGGCGTGTAAAATTCCCCCGCTTTCTTTCCGGCATCACTAGCAAATTTTTCAATTAGATATTCATATGCATCACCAATAACATCATTATCCTCTAAATGGGAAGGCTGTAAATCTAACGCAGAAAAGTCAACCAATAGATTTTTGAGTCTTCTGTTTCTATCTTTAGTCTGACCAAGATTTGCTTCTGAATTGAAGTCAATATTTCGGAATACACGCTCCAGTTTACTTCGGTTGGCATCCTCCATGCTTTCCAGTGCAGTGTTGATCAATTCTCCAATATTTGCCGCATTCCTATTCTCAAACAAATAGTCGAAAGTACAGGTATCGGGCAATTGGAAACGCTCATTCCTCAAAGCTCTTTGCACTCTGATTTCATCACCGCTATACTTTTCTGCATAGAAATTCTTTTTATCTTTCCATACATCTGATACATATTTCACAAAAAGCATAGTAAGGATATAATCCTTATACTGTGATGGATCAATAACCCCTCTAAAGGTGTCACATGCCTTCCAAACAATATTGTTAATCTCGTTTTGTGTAATTGGTTTTTTACTCATGCTTTTTTATAAATTATATTTTTAATGATAGCTTGATATACTTTTTGTTTTTCTAAAATGATCTGTTTTGATATTTCCATATCTCTATAATGCAAGGACTTAATAGCTATTGCTTTTTGTTGTAACTCCAAAGGAGGAAGTTTCACTGCAAAAGCCTCCAATTCAGACTTACGAATGGAAGGAATAGAGCTCCCTGCACCAAGAGTCTGAAAATAAGCCTGCGTTTGTGGCATATTAAATAGGGTAGTCAAGAATTCAGGTATTACTTTTAAAGGATCAGGTTTGATAACAAAAAAAATTGAAGACGCTATTGCTGGACCGAATTCTTTATTATAAGTCCAAGCAAAGTTCCTCATTCCTTTTCCAACCAACAGAATATCTCCATCTTCAAGAAGGTGAGCTTTCTTTTTTTGATCTATCTGAACAAAAGTGTCAACCTCATCCGTTTGATTCCCCCAATCATCAAAATGCTTAGCCTGCAAATAGACCGCATCACCAATACTCTTAGGCTTCACGTATAAACCAAATTGTAATTGAGCGATATCCCCTAATTTTACCTTCATTTAATTTGTAGCTTATTTCAAATTTGATACAAATATATAAAAAATACCCAATATTCAATAAAATTACTTTGTAGAGTTTTTCAAATATGAAAACTCTACAAAGTAATGATTCTTACCCAAGGATAAAAAAACGAATATGCTATTATTTCCTTACCACCAAATGGCTCAATCCCGGATCATTCAGTAGCCGCTCCATTTCTGATTGTATAATGTCCTGAATATCCTGTTTGATTTGGAAATAATTTCGCTGCACCATACCGGAATCCAACTTTCGAATCACTTCAATATCCAGGTAATTTTGTTCCTCACTCTTAAGGCTATCATGGTCATTTATAATCTCACAATGGAAAGCTTTTAAATCAATTTTACAATCGGGATTATCGGCCACCATACCCACAAATTCACCGGAACTTAACCCCGATATTTTGGAAGGTGGTATGGCTGCTTCCAATTGTTTGGATCGGCTAATAGAAGTGTCCCCACTATTGATGGAATAACTCTCCCTGTCCTGCATGATTTTCCCAAAGCGTTCCGATAGTTGTTTGGCCGTATCACCTGTAACCTGACCGCTAACGATATTCCCCGTAATATTCATAATCACATCTGCCTGTTCACGGCCATAATCTTTACGAAGCTGACTAAAATCCTGAATTCCCAGACAGGTAGAAACTTTATTGCTCCGGGCAGTGGCAATCAAACTATCCATATTGTTCAGGTAGATAGTTGGGAACTCATCAAAAATAAGACTGCTCTTTAGCTTTCCTTTTTTGTTCACCAGCTTAATTAACCGGTTTACATAGAGCGATAACACCGCTCCATATATCTGTATTTTTTGAGGATTGTTTCCCAAAAACACACCTCTCATAACGACAGCCGATAAGGGATACTCACAACGGGATCAGGAAGAGCGTTTGCGTAAGTATTGTGAAATCAACCATATTCAGGTACGGAAAGTGATTTATGAGGATCATTCTGCAAAAACCTTTAAACGTCCTTCCTGGACAAAACTGTTGGGCATCCTTCGTAAATCCAGAGGGCAGTCCGATTTGATATTATTTACCAAATGGGACAGGTTCAGCCGAAATGCGGGAGATGCTTATCAGATGATCGGCACGTTGAGAAGATTGGGGGTAGAACCGCAGGCAGTCGAACAACCGCTCGATTTATCAATCCCTGAAAATAAAATGATGCTCGCCTTTTATTTGGCTGCTCCTGAAGTGGAAAATGACAGAAGGGCATTGAATGTATTTCATGGGATGCGCATGGCTAAAAAAGAAGGTCGCTGGATGGGAACAGCGCCGATTGGATACGTCAATAAAACCAACGAAAGCGGTAAAAAATATATTGCCCCAAGGGAAGTTCAGAGCGATATTATGAAATGGGCGTTCAAAGAGTTGGCAAAAAATATGTTCAGTACCGAGCAGGTTTGGAAAATGGCAAAGGAAAAGGGGCTGAAATGCAGTAAGAATAATTTCTGGACAGCTATCCGTAATCCTATGTATTGCGGTAAAATATTTATTCCTAAATACAAAGATGAAGAAAGTCAATTGGTAATGGGGCAACACGAACCCCTGATATCTGAAGCCTTGTTTTATGATGTACAGGATGTGCTTGACGGTCGTAAAAAAGTGATGCGGGCTAAAATGAAGGTGGATGGTCATTTTCCATTACGTGGATTTGTGATTTGCCCGGATTGCGGACGTATGCTGACCGGTAGCAAGTCGAAAGGGCGTTCCCAGTATTATTACTATTACCATTGCTCTGGTGGCTGTAAATTCAGACACAAGGCTGAAGATATGAATGAAAAGATCGTTTCCGAAATTGGGAAATATGTGTATTCCATTCCTAAGCTGAATCTATTTAAAGAAGTCATTACTTCGGTATATAAAACAAAAACCAGAGACAGGATTGGAAATATACAGCAGTTGAAAATCCGTTTACAGGACGAAAACAATAAACTGAGTAAAGCAAGGGAATTGCTTTTGTGTGGTGATATTGAAGCGGATGATTACCGAATGATGAAAGCGGATGCCGATAAAAAAATAAACAGGCTGGAAGCTAAACTGACAAGCACGATAACCGACACTCAAAACGTAGAACCCCTGTGGGACAAGGCGATCAGCAATCTTTCACAGTTGGGCTACTTGTATGAAACCGGGACGATTACACAAAAAAGAAAGATCATTGGTTCGGTCTTTCCTGAAAATCTGACTTTTGACGGATTTGAATATCGAACCACCCGGGTTAATGAAGCAATCAAGTATATCACACTGATTGACAAAGATTTAAATGGAAATAAAAATGGGACAAACTCATCATTTTTGAATTTGTCCCATCAAGTGATCCGGATTGGATTCGAACCAATGACCTACTGCTTAGAAGGCAGTTGCTCTATCCAGCTGAGCTACCGGACCCTTTAATTCTGAGGCGCAAATATAGTTATTTTCAAGGAAGCTTTTCCAAATACTTCGCCATTTCTGCCTGATATAAGGCGGCCCGGGCCCCGGCAACTGCTGCAAAATCCGTGGATGAAGAAGCATATAGAATATCCCGGCTGACGTTTACCAACAGGCCACATCGGTCATTCATCGCTTTTTCAGAAATATCTTTTAGGCTCCCCCCCTGGGCGCCTACCCCCGGAACCAACAAAAAATGGTCCGGGATGATACTGCGGATATTCAAAAACGCTTCGGATTGGGTGGCCCCTACAACGAACATGGTATTCTCAGCCGTGCCCCATCCAGCAACCGTCCTTAGGACTTTCTCATATAATAGCCCGCTCTCACCGGCGCTTTGCAGTTCAAAATCAGCCGCACCCTTATTGGATGTCAATCCGAGCACAATTGCCCATTTCCCTTTATATTGGAGAAATGGCTGTACACTATCGCTCCCCATATAAGGCGCTACCGTAACAGCGTCAAAAGGCAGGGCTTCAAAAAAAGCTTTGGCATACTGATCGGAAGTATTGCCGATATCTCCCCTTTTGGCATCCGCTATCTTAAAATGGTCGCCGCCGATATATTCGGCAGTCCGCTGCATGATTTCCCAACCCCTCACTCCCTGCGCTTCGTAAAATGCAGTATTTATTTTATAGGCCACACAGTGCTTCCGGGTGGCATCAATAATGGCTTTGTTGAATTGTAAAACCCCATCAGGATCCCCTTTCAGATGATCCGGGATTTTATTGGGGTCGGTATCCAGTCCGACACAGAGATATGTCTGTCGGTCTTTAATTAGTGCTACTAATTGTGCTGCTGTCATTAATCTACTAATTTTAAAAGTTCATTTTTGTATATCCACTAACACTCCGGAAGACTTAAAGGCACATTCACCGCTAATCCCCCATCTGCAGTTTCCTTGTATTTGAAATTCATATCCTGGGCTGTCTCCCACATTGTCTTGATGACTTCATCCAGGGATACCCGGGCAAAATCCGGCGTACTCTGCAGCGCCAGTTGCGAAGCCGTAATAGCTTTGATGGCCCCCATGGTATTACGTTCGATGCAGGGCACCTGCACCAGGCCCCCCACGGGGTCACAGGTCATGCCCAGGTGGTGTTCCATCGCAATCTCAGCTGCCATTAAAGCCTGTTTCTGACTACCCCCCATGGCTTCCGTCAGTGCGGCTGCCGCCATCGAAGAAGATACACCGATTTCTGCCTGACAACCGCCCATGGCGGCCGAAATGGTGGATTCCTTCTTAAAAATACTTCCCACTTCGGCAGCCGTCATCAGGAAATGAAATACCTGTTCAGGCTGATCCCCATTACAGAAAACGGTATAATAATGGAGTACTGCGGGAATCACACCGGCTGACCCATTGGTGGGAGCCGTTACCACCCTGCCAAAGGAGGCGTTCTCCTCATTGACGGCAAGTGCAAAGCAACTTACCCAGTCCAGAATATATTTGAAGCTACTGCCACCTGACCTGATGGCCCTTATCCAGGAATCATAATTGTCATAGGACTGACTCCCCAATAATTTTCGGTTCAGCTCAGCTGCCCGACGTCGCACATTCAGTCCGCCCGGCAAAATACCCTGGGTATGGCAACCCCGGTAAACACAGTCTTTCATTACCTGCCATATATCCGACAAGCCGGTTTGAATCTCCGTTTCACTACGCCAGGCCTGTTCATTTTCATATACGATCTCATGAATGGCCAACCCGGTCTTAATAGACCATTTCAACAAATCATCGGCATCATCGATGGGAAAACTCAGACTCACAGAACCGGCCATCCCCGGTTCTTCACCCTCTTTTTTTACAAATCCACCGCCAATTGAATAATAGGTGGAAGCTACGGCCTCACCCTGGTCCAGGGTCGCCAGAAAACTCATGCCGTTAGAATGATAAGGCAGGGTTTCGGTAACCAAAAACTCAATATCTTTTTTAGGATCAAAACTGATTTCTGAAACCCCACCCAGAAGCAGTTTGCAGCAGTCGGCAATGGTCTGGATCCTGGGCTGGATTTGTTCCAGGTCGAAGCTGACGGGATCCAGTCCGCAGAGGCCCAATTGGACCGCAATATCGGTTCCATGTCCTACCCCGGTCTTGGCCAGCGAACCGTAGAGCAATACTTTGACGGCTTTGACCCGGAACAGCCGGTCCGTCGTGCGCAGTTCCTCCAAAAACCGTTCTGCCGCACGCCAGGGTCCCAGGGTATGAGAACTGGAAGGTCCCACCCCGATCTTCAACATATCAAATACCGATATTGGTTCGTACTGCATCTTTATCCCGAAATATTCATGCGAAGATAACCATACCCGGATGATTTTTGATTGCGGTGCAGACCAGCAGGATATATCAATACCGGTCACCGACTTTTCATTGAAATGAGCCTTAAAAAAAAGTCCCCGGTTGGGGACTTTTTAAAAATTCCTGGATGCTATACATTATTCAACATCCAGCAATTCTACATAAAAATATAGCGGCCGGTCAGCAACGACACCATAATAAGGGTCACATCCATATGCCAGCGAGGAAGGAATGATCATTTTGATTTTTCCTCCTGCCTTGATCTTCGGAATGGCTATTTGCCAGCCTGCAATCAATTGGTTCAACTGAAAGGTTCTGGGTGTTGTCGTTGTAGAATCAAATCCCTGTCCATTGAGCAGTCTACCCGTATAATGAATCGTAATTTTACTGGTCGCCGATGGAATAGCTCCATCCCCTGGTTCAATAATTTCATACAATATTCCGGTAGCGTCCTGTGTCGTTGTAATCGAGCTGTCTGCTGCGAACTGCTCCATGGCAGGCATTTCCTCCTCAACGGTATTGGGCGTACAGGGCTCCTCGGTTTCAGTTTTCAGACAACCTGCTGCGGTCACCGTCAGGGCGGTGAACAGCACTCCTATCCAATTTCTCATCTTTCTTTCTATTTTAATGGTGGGGACTAGTTGCCGTATTTTACGCCGGTCAATTCATAATCGATCATTACCTGGGAATAGGCAGGTATAACTTCACCCGAAGTCAGACTTTGTTGCTGACAGCCCCAGAAACCCAGCACATTTGTATTCGAAGGATAGATGATCCGAAGTTTGCCGCCAACGCCGGCATTGTCCAGAAAATGTTTCAAGGCCACATCATTGGAAAAATCAGAATAATGCAGATAAGTGCCGTTGCTGGCACTCTGAGACAGACTATCCGTACCCAGGGTTACAACAGAACTGCCGCTAAAAGTGCTGATGGTCCTCTTGAATGCCACGATGGAATCGCTTGCGGCTGTCTGGCCGGAACCGGGATTGGTGATGCCGTAGTAAGCGCCATAGGTTGAATTATAGCTGATATAAGCCCCTTGACCGGTAGCATTCAGGAATGAATCAATGACATGCTGATCCTGAGCTGTTGTATTTGGTGTACATTGTACTGTATCTTCATTTTTGATGCAAGCAACCAGCGTTAACACAGATCCCAGTACCAAAGAGGGAATCCAAAATTTTCTTTTCATTAATTTTTTTTTAGTTTTTAAAGTTTTCTTTTTCTTCTCGGGCCAATAATTCCTGATAGCGGGTTTCGTTAATATCCCACTTGTGATGGGACGTAAAGACACCCGCAAACGCAACAATAATAATACCAGCAATCAATAATATTATTAAAAAAGAAGGGTCGGCATTGGCCTGCATGGTGGCCCGCTTGTACCAGCCGCTGAAGAAATTAATTAATATCCCGATCATGATCAGCAGGCCGGCAGGAAGCCCAAGCCAGAACTGTTTAAAATATTTCTTCTTTTTCAGCCGGTTGGCCTCCCAATACTTAATAAAGGCTGCTTCTTCTTCCGTATACATCGCCGCAAAAATACTGGCTTTCCCACGGAAAACTGTTGAACCCGGCTGACGGAATGCATAAAATTCATCGAAAACCGGAAATTCAGGTCCATTTATTGCAAAAATGCTCCATTTTGAAAGACAAAACAACTGCCTGCCCCCTTTTAAACCCTTCAGAAAAATTAAATTCAATAGAACTATTGTATATTCGCAGGGACCCTTCCAGGCAGCAAAATCCTGGTGGTAACGAGAGTGAACGCGGAAGGAATGGACTTACATGAGGCGGGTTTCTCATTGCAAAACAAACAACCCGGCAATTCCTTCCAACCGAAATGTGCGTGTGTCTGTTTCAAATTGCTACAAATAATCAATTAATTGTGAAACTTGCCCCTGTCTTAGCCCAATACCTGGCTATCCACAAAACTTTAAATTTACCCGGCATTGGTACCTTCAGTGCGGAAAACGCCTATGATCCTGAGATAGATTATGGGAAAAAAGGCGCTACCCTATTGAGTGTCAACTTTGAACAAAATAAGGTCAGCGAGCTGGACGATGAACTGATCAGTTTTGTTGCCAAGGAAACAGGCAAAATGAAAGTGCTGTCAGAATCCGATATCCGGTCACAGACTGATGGGATGATCGATTTTTTAAATACGGGAAAGCCTTATTTCCTTCAGGGAATCGGCACCCTGACCCGAAAACCGGATGGCACTTATGAATTTCATAAGGAAAAATACCATCATGTAGAGAAGAAAAGAGAATCCGCCATTACCGAAAAAAATTCGATCCCCCAGAGCTATATAGACAATTCCAGACGGCCGCGCAATAATAAACCGGCCGCACTGATCATGACCCTGGTCCTGCTGGCCATCGTAGCCATCATCTGGTTTTACGTCAAAAATTCGCAGACCGATCAACAGAAACTGGAAGATATTACCGAATCAGCGCTGGCATCGGATACCAGTGCGACGGCGGCGACCAGCCCGTCAACCACCACCCCAAAGGCAACTACACCCGGTGTTCCGGCCAACCAGTATAAATATATTCTGGAAATCATGCAGGAGCCCAGGGCTTCCAAAAGATTCAATCAACTGAAGACCATAAATTGGCCGGTACAACTCGAAACCCGGGATTCGGTGAATTTCACCTTATATATGTTACTGCCCAAAGCCGGAGCAGATACCACCCATGTCAAGGACTCCCTGACGGCGCTTTCCGGGAAGACGGTATGGATTGCTCATTAAACAGATACCCGGTCCGTCTGGCGACCTCACCCGCAGTTGGTACGACCAGCGATTGTATTCAGATTAAATCATATCCCTATGCGTATCATTTACGGATCACTGATCGCCTTCCTGCTGTATTGTTGTTCCTGCACCGGATCAAGGGAAGCCGCCATTAGAAAGCAGGCCCAAAAAGACATAGATCAACTCACTACCCTTATCGACCTGCGGGCGGATCAGACCCACAAAGCGCTGGCCATACAGACAGATTACCTCTCCCAGGCAAAAAAATTAAAAGATACGGCCACCGATGCACCTGCCCTGAAAAAAATCAGGGAACTGCGCGCCGATCAGTTCAGGGAATTACTGAGTCACCAGCAATACCTCCAATGGAAAATATGGGAACAGGGCGGGCCCAACCCCAATGTACCGATCAGATCCAACTAATGCCGGGCCTGACCGTATATCACCGAAAGAATTTATTTAGGCTATCGGAGTTTTGACCTCAGATTAGTTCCCGGAATTGCCCAGGGTATAAATCGTGTCTTTGAGTACCGGATTGGTATTGATGGTTACCGGAGCAATATTGATTGTCTGGCCAGATGCTCCTCTGGAAACACCTACACTGATGGGATCCAGACCGGAGAGCTTTCCATAAAAGCCCGCATCACCGGGTGTTGCGGTAATAATGGTGCCATTGATTTGTTCCAGAACGTCACCCCTTTTGATGCCTGCCTGTGCAGCCGGCGTATTGGGATATACATATTTGACGACCGCTACCAGCTGGGTCCGATCGCTATTGGTCCAGAAATAAGCCAGTCCCCAACCAAAGGCTTTGGGTTCGCCGGAGAAATCTGCAAATAAAGAGGAGACATCATCGGTAATCCAGGACCATCCATGATCGGTATCCAGGGGATAAAGGATATCATAAAAATAGGCTTCGGGGTCATTATCTGCGCTGTTGGGCGCCTTGTCTACGACATAATCCGACCATTTATAATATACAGATAGGCCATCGTAAACAAACTGGGAAACGGTATTGATGCCCGCGGCAGTTGTTCCGGCATCAGCCGCAAAGACCGGTGCCATTAGCACACTCCGGGTCAGCAGTTGGTCTTTCTTACTAAAAATCCGAGCGGGTGCCACACCAATCTTTCTGCCACCCGCAGGGGTTACCGCCCGCTGTTTTGCGACAAGCGGTGTGCCTTTAATTTCGTCCAGGGCAGTTGCCAGCAGGTAGTCCTCCGTATCGCCCAGGGGCAGGTAATAACTGGGATCATTCTCCTGAGAAGTTATTTTTATATCGGGCACCAGAGTGGCGGCCTCAGAGAAATCATTGCCCCGCGAATCCTTATAAATGGCCACGATGGGTTGCATCGCCCAATCCTTCAGCGAGTCTTTGGCACTGGCAGATAAATCTTCCGGATCATAGGTGGGCCAGGCGGCATCATTATAGTCATCGTAGGCGGTTACCGTAACCGAAGCGGTAAACTTACCCCCTGTCTCGCTGCCGATATGGACCACATTCATATACGGCCGCAGGCAATAAGTCAGGAGCTCTGCTGCCGAATAGGAATCATCGGTTGCAATAATATATACGGTCTCGAGGTCCAGGTTCGAGGCCAGTGCATCCGGCTTTAGTCGAACCTGACGATTACGGGTGCCATATAAATCGTTCATGAAATTGTTAAAATCCAGTTGGGTAAATACAGACTCGCCCGATACCGCGGATTGGGGGGCTATCAGGGAAGCCAGGTAACTGGCCGCGTTCAGGGAACCGCCATGATTATACCGCAGGTCTATGATCAGGTCGGTAACACCCGCTTTTTTAAACCGGGCAAATGCCGCTTCCAGACTGCTGTTATAGTTATCAATAAACTCGGTATAAAACAGGTAACCTACTTTTCTATCCTGACGATTATCAATGACATCTTTTTTATCAGGACAGGCAGTCAGCGTGATCATCAGCACCACCAGTGCCGGAATGATTTTTTTCATATATGCGGTGATTTTAACAAATTAAACTTAGTTAAAATTACCGGATAATCAATCCTAAACTGAAATTAATTAACTTTTGCCCATTACACCAATTTGGTTTACTTTTCGGGCCGCTTTTAATTGATTAAATATGAGCAAAAACGAACTGAGAAAAAGCCAGGCCCTGGAGTATCATGCCAAGGGTCGACCGGGGAAAATACAGGTCATTCCCACCAAAGAAGCCAAAACACAAAGAGACCTGTCACTGGCCTACTCCCCCGGCGTCGCTGTTCCCTGTCTGGAGATCGCCAAAAACAAAGAAGACGTATATAAATACACCGCCAAGGGCAATCTGGTCGCTGTCATCAGTAATGGTACTGCCGTGCTGGGACTGGGTGATATCGGTCCTGAAGCCGGCAAGCCGGTGATGGAAGGTAAGGGCGTTCTGTTTAAAATATTTGCCGATATAGATGTGTTTGATATTGAAATCAATGAGAAAAATCCGGAAAAACTGGTGGAAATCATCCAGGCACTGGAACCTACTTTCGGCGGCATCAATCTGGAAGATATTAAGGCGCCGGGTTGCTTTCATATCGAGCGGGAACTGAAAAAAAGGCTGAATATACCGGTCATGCATGACGACCAGCATGGTACCGCGATTATCAGTGCGGCCGCCCTGCAGAATGCATTGATCATACAGAAGAAAAAAATAGAAAAAACAAAATTTGTGATCAATGGGGCCGGCGCGGCCGCGATGGCCTGTGCCCTGCTCTACCAGCAGATGGGTGCCAGACCGGAGAACTTTATCATGTTCGATAGTAAGGGTGCGCTGCACCAGGGGCGTACCGGGCTGGATGAATTTAAAGCACCCTTCGCCCTGGCTAAAAAAGATTATACCCTGGCGGAAGCGGTTAAGGGTGCCGACGTTTTTATCGGGCTCAGTGCCCCCAATGTACTGACATCCGATATGGTCAAAAGCATGGCCAAGAATCCGATCGTATTTGCCATGGCGAACCCGGATCCGGAAATCACCTGGGAAGCAGCGACCAAAGCCCGCAAAGATGTGATTATGGCCACCGGACGCAGTGATTATCCCAACCAGGTTAATAATGTGCTGGGCTTCCCTTATATCTTCCGGGGTGCCCTGGACGTCAGGGCCACACAGATCAATATTGAGATGCAACTGGCGGCAGTGCAGGCCCTGGCGGAACTGGCCAAGACCCCGGTGCCTGATCTGGTCAACCTGGCTTACAACCAGCAAAGCATGCATTTCGGACCGGAATATATTATTCCCAAACCCCTGGATCCGCGACTGCTGGCTACGGTAGCACCCGCTGTTGCCAAAGCCGCCATCGATTCCGGCGTGGCCCGGGTGACCATCGATGACTGGGATCAATATGCCGAAGACCTTAACAAGCGACTGGGTCTGGACAATCATGTGCTCAGGATGCTGGGCACCCAGGCCAGAAGCAACCCCAAACGGATCGTTTTCGCAGAAGGCGATAATATCAATATCCTCAAGGCGGCGCAAATTGTACTTGATGAAGGCATCGGTTTTCCAACTCTGCTCGGAGACGTGAAAAAAATCCGGGATCTGGCGGCGGTACACCAGATTGATATCAGTGAAATGCCACTGATCGATCCCCGCGCCGAAGCAGTAAAAACACAGCGGCAGGCCTATATTGATGTTTTCTATAAAAACCGGTCGCGTAAAGGCTACACTTATAACGAAGCGGCCAAACTGATGGAAGACCGCAACTATTTTGGCTGTATGATGGTGGAATCCAATGATGCCGACTGTATGATTTCAGGATTGACCAAGCGTTATTCTGATGCCATCCGCCCGGCACTCCAGATCATTGGAACGGAAACGGGCGTTAAAAAGGTTGCCGGTATGTACCTGCTGATGACGACCCGTGGCCCCTTGTTCCTGGCAGATACCACGGTAAATATCTACCCCACCCCGGAAGAACTCGCGGAAATAGTCCGGCTCACCGCCCAGGAAGTGGCAGCTTTCAATATCCAGCCCCGGGTGGCGATGCTGAGTTATTCCAATTTTGGCAGCAGCAATACCGAGGAAGCCCAGCTTGTATCAAAGGCACGTGCGCTGGTCAAGGAACAGCAGCCCTCGCTGATCGTGGATGGTGAGATGCAGGCCAATGTAGCGCTCGACAATGCGCTGCTGAAGGAAATGTATCCTTTCAGTGAACTGGTCGGCAAGGAAGTGAATACCTTGATTTTCCCCAACCTGGCCTCAGGTAATATTGCTTATAATATACTTCGGGAAATCGGTTCCACCGACGCCATCGGACCTATCCTGCTGGGACTTAAAAAACCTGTACATTTGTTACAGCTGGGCAGCAGCGTCAATAATATCGTCAATATGGCGGTTATCGCCGTTACGGATGCCCAGATGAAATCCGCCGCCCGGACAACCAGAAAACGCGGCCGAAAACAATGAAAAATCCATAATCGGTAAATCAGCAGTACTTGAAATTATTAAAGGAATTCGGAAGTTATATTTTGATGTTCAGGGGCATGTTCAGAATGCCGGAGAACAAGCGGATGTACTGGAAACAATTCATGTTGCAGTGCAATGACATCGGCATTGGTTCACTGGGTATTATCTGCATCATTTCGGTATTTATCGGTGCGGTATCCACGGTACAGACCGCCTATCAGCTGGTCTCCCCGCTGATTCCCAAACAGACCATTGCCCAGATTGTACGGGATACCGTGATCCTGGAATTTGCACCCACCCTGAGCTGTATTGTGCTGGCGGGCGTAGTGGGCAGCAAGATCGCCAGTGAACTGGGTAATATGCGGGTCAGCGAACAGATTGACGCCCTGGAAATCATGGGTATCAATACCAAGGCCTATCTGATCCTGCCCAAGATCACCGCCGGTGTATTGATGATTCCGCTGCTCATCGTTCTGTCAATGGCCCTGGGCATCTGGGGTGGCCGTCTGGCCGGCACTGCGGCCGGGATTATCGATGCTTCTATATATGATAAAGGATTGTTGCTGGATTTCAACCCGTATAATATCTTCTTTGCTTTAACCAAAAGTTTTGTATTTGCCTTTATCATCACCAGTGTGCCGGCATTCTATGGTTACTATGTGAAAGGAGGCGCCCTGGAAATCGGTCATTCCAGTACCCGGGCGGTCGTGGTATCCTGTGTATTGCTGCTCCTGGCTGATTATGTGCTTTCGGCCTTACTGCTCTAAGCATTACCGGCATCACCGGCGCTTGTACTTTCCGGCAGCCGGAATATTAAAACAACCTGTATGATCGAATTAAAAAATATTAAGAAGAGTTTTGGCGACAAAGTAGTTCTTCGAGAGGTTGATGCCGTCCTGGACCCCGGTAAATGCAATCTGATTATCGGTTCCAGCGGTAGCGGAAAGACCGTGCTGATGAAATGCATTGTAGGTCTGATGCCGCCTTCCTCAGGAGAAGTATTGTATAACGGCCGCAATTATATTACCATGTCACTGGAAGACCGGAAAGCGATCCGTAAAGATATCGGCATGCTTTTTCAGGGATCCGCACTCTTTGACAGCCAGACGGTGGAACAGAATGTCATTTTTCCGCTGGATATGTTCACCCATGATAAATATGCGATAAAAAAAGCAAGGATCAAGGAAGTCCTCGACCGGGTAAAAATCCCTGAGGATGCCTACCGGAAATTCCCTTCCGAAATCAGCGGCGGGATGCAAAAAAGAGTGGCGCTGGCCCGGGCAATCGTATTGAATCCCAAATACCTTTTTTGCGATGAACCCAATTCCGGCCTGGACCCCCAAACTGCCATGGTCATTGATAAGCTGATTCAGGAAATCACCCAGGAGTTCAATACCACGACAATCATGAACACCCATGACATGAACAGCGTGATGGAGATCGGCGACCATATTGTCTATATGCATAAAGGGGAAAAGGAATGGGAAGGCACCAATAAGGAAATCATCTACAGTGACAATAAAAAGCTGAACGAATTTATTTTTGCATCTGAGTTTCTCCAGGATGCCAAAAATATGCGCACCATTCAGGAAACCGGTGAAATCCCGAAAAACGTCAGCAGTGAAGTCCGTGACATTCTGGAAGATAAATTCCGGACCGATATGGATGGAGACGGGATTGTAGGTACCAGTTAAACACCATTGGCGATCCCCCTGAAATTTTCCCGCCATGACGCCGATTTCACGGAATAGGCGTTCCGCTGGAGTCCGCCCTGCCCATGGCAGGGAAAAAACTGCGCCAAAAATCGATTTTTCAGCGAAGCCCTCTGCTGGTCCGGTCCGGACGGACCCTGTGGCGGCAGGCACCGTCTCATAAAGTATCCCTGACCTTAAAAAATTTTATGTACGTTTGCAGCCAATCTGAAAAAAATCAACAATGGCAGTATTAGTTAATAAGGATTCAAAAGTATTGGTGCAGGGCTTTACCGGCACTGAAGGTAGTTTTCATGCTTCTCAAATGATAGAATACGGCACCAATGTCGTTGGTGGCGTAACGCCGGGTAAAGGCGGCACTTCGCACCTGGACCGTCCTGTTTTTAATACCGTTGCAGACTGTGTAAAAAATACAGGCGCCGATGTCAGCATTATTTTTGTTCCGCCGGCATTTGCCGCTGATGCCATTATGGAATCTGCTGATGCCGGTATCGAACTGATCGTCTGTATTACCGAAGGCATTCCGGTACAGGATATGATTAAAGTACAGCAATACCTGCAGGGTAAAAATGTGCGCCTTATCGGACCCAACTGTCCGGGCGTTATTACAGCAGGTGCCTGTAAAGTAGGTATCATGCCCGGATTTGTATTTATCCCGGGACGCATTGGCATCGTTAGTAAATCAGGCACCCTGACTTATGAAGCCGCCGATCAGGTAGCGAAAGCAGGTCTGGGTATCAGCACAGCCATCGGCATCGGAGGGGATCCCATCATTGGTACTACAACCAAAGAAGCCGTAGAACTTTTTATGAACGATCCTGAAACCGACGCCATCGTAATGATTGGAGAAATCGGCGGTGGTATGGAAGCTGAAGCCGCCAACTGGATTAAGGACAGTGGCAATAAAAAACCGGTAGTAGGCTTTATTGCAGGGCAGACAGCGCCTCCCGGACGCCGGATGGGTCATGCGGGTGCTATCGTAGGTGGCGCTGATGATACCGCTGCGGCAAAAATGAAAATCATGACCGAATGCGGCATTCATGTGGTCAGCAGCCCTGCAGATATTGGGAAAACCATGGCTGATATTATCAACAAATAACAAACTTCGCTAAAAATACCTGATCCGGTTATGCATGCATAGCCGGATTTTTTTATCTGCCGTCCCCAACTTCACCCTGAATAATTTTACTAAAAGGCGGGCCATCCTTTACCCCTCACTGCTGTCGGATCTGTTTCAGTGCCGCCGCCAGTTCGGCGACTTTTTCCGGATACTGCACTGCCAGGTTATTTTTCTCACCGGGGTCCTTACGCAGATCATAGAGCTGGGCTTTTTTGGAATTTCCGGTTTCTGTATGGGTGTTTTTGGTCATGGCCACCCCTGCCCTTGGCGGGATATATTTCCAATGTCCCCGGATCATCGAAAGACTCGGCCCCTGCTGCACATAGTCCTGTCGTCCCGTATTGGATTTACCTAGAAAAGCCGCCAGATGATCTTCACTGTCCTGACCTGAGGGCAGGGCGGGTTGTTGCAGGAGTCGGTTAAAGGATGCCAGAAAGTCCATCTGGCTGACCAGGGCATCAGAAATTCCGGGCTGTATGACGGCAGGCCAGCGAATGATCAGGGGAACCCGGGTACCGGCTTCAAAGGAACTGTATTTACCGCCCCTTAAGGGGCCCGCCGGACGGTGGGTGCCTACCAGTTCTTCGGCCTGGTCCTGGTACCCATCATCCAGGACGGGACCATTATCACTCGAAAAAATAATCAGGGTATTTTCTTCCAGGCCCAGGTACCTGAGTTGTTTCATGATCTCACCCACGGTCCAGTCCAGTTGAAGAATGGCATCGCCCCGCAGTCCCATGCCGCTCTTGCCTTTAAATATGGTTGCCGGCATGCGGGGAACATGGGGCTCCGTCAGGGCAAAAAACAGGAAAAATGGCTGTGCTTTATGGGTCTCAATAAAAGATTGCGCTTTGTTCAGAAAAGTCAGCGACAGCTCTTCATCCGTCCAGCGGGCGGTCTTTCCACCGGTCATAAATCCAATCCTGCCGATGCCGTTGACGATGGTATTATTATGCCCGTGAGAAGACAGGAGTTTCAGTAATTCCGGGTGCTCCAGGCCGGTGGGCTCATGACCGATTTTTTGCTGATAATCTACCGCAATGGGATCCCCGGGATCCAGACCTACCACCCTGTGGTTTTCCAGAAATACCGTCGGAACCCGGTCGGCTGTCGCCGGAAAAATAAAGCTCTGATCAAAGCCGAGTTCCAGGGGTCCGGGGCGGACTTCGCCGTTCCAGTCCTTGGCGACCTGGGTGCCCAGCCCCAGGTGCCATTTGCCTACGATGCCTGTTTGGTAACCGGCCTGTTTAAACATCCGGGGCAGGGTCATCTTATCCACGGGAATGATCAGGGCGGCATCGCCCGGCAGAATGGCGGCACCCACCCTCCAGGGATACTGTCCGGTCATAAGGGCATACCGGGAAGGTGTACAGGTGGCAGAACTGCTGTGTCCATTGGTAAAGCGCAGGCCTTCGGCGGCCAGCTGGTCCAGATGCGGTGTACGCAGTTGGGTGGCACCGTAACAACTCAGGTCGCCATAACCCAGGTCATCCGCATAAATCAGGATCACATTGGGACGTTTTTCCTGAGCCCGCAGTCCGGTACAGACGACCAGCAGGGCCAAAAAAAGCAACAGGGTTCGGGAAATCTGATTTTTCATTGACAAGTATTTTACAAACCGGAAATTATTAAAAAACAGTGAAACCGGAGCTGCGCTTTTGTTGGCTGCACCTCCGGCACCCCTACCGGACCATGAATTCATCGGCAAAGATCCATCCGGGTTGGCCGGCACCGCTATGTCCCGGCGGGCAAATGGTATGGGTGGCATGCACCCGGATATACCGTGCCCGGGTTCCCTTTTCCAGCTTACTGGTAAAATCAAAAATCTGTTCGGGGGTGTGAATATCTACGGGATTTTCTACCACCGGTAATTGTTTAAAATTGAGGCTGTCCAATGAAATCGAAAACTGCACCTGCCCGGGCAGGAAAATCCAGTCCTTGTATTTCTGCAGACAACCCAGGCTGATCTCATGGAGTACGGTTTCCCTGCCCAGATCGATGACGGCTTCGAAATCCTTAGCTGAAAAGCCATGCCAGAATCGGTTGATGGCCATACTGCCCCGGATGCCGTTTACAAGCGTTGAAGGTCCTTCCGCCTTATAATAATTGCTGACCGGATGGATATAATGCAGTTCCGCGCCGATGGCCTGATGTTTCACAAAATTCTGACGTGCCGCCTCATTGCCTTTTATGACGCCATATTGTTCTATGGATGCTTTCAACAGCATCGAACTGTCAATGGGTATCGGTCCGTTGTATATGGCGGACTGTAGATCAGGCTCACGGCCATCCGTCGTATAATGGATAATCGTTCCGGGAATTTCCGAAGACAGCGTGGCGGTGAGCCGGCCGTCCTGAAATCCGGGCTGTATCCGAACCGTGAAATTACCTTTACTGTAATTCAGGCCCTGTTGATCGAACCTCTTGAAATGCTGTTGGACCCGGGCATTAAAATCATCCCAGTTCTTCCTGGCGGGTGGCGTCCAGTCGAGTTCCGCCAAAGCCAGCATCCGCGGTAGTATCATGTACTCGGCATGTAAACCGCTGGTAATATGCTCCGCCCAGAGATTGGCCTGGGCGCCCAGGATATACCGCCGTTTATCGGCAGGCAATTCCGCAGGTATGGGATCATACTGATACACGGCCGCCAGTGTATTCATACCCCCGAAAGCCAGGGGTTCTCCCTGCGGTCCTGCCTGGTAATGGTCAAAATACAGGGGACTTCCGGGTGTCATCACAACATCATGGTTCATTTTGGCTGCTTCTATGCCCCCTCTTTCGCCCCGCCAGCTCATTACGGTCGCCTCGGGTGCGAGGCCACCTTCCAGAATTTCATCCCAACCAATCATGGTCCTTCCCCGGGCAACAATGATCTTTTCCATCCGCCGGATAAAATAGCTCTGGAGTTCTTCTTCATTGCGCAGCCCCAGCGCCTTCATTCGGGCCTGACACCTGGGACAATTTTTCCAGGAAGTTTTATCCACCTCATCTCCGCCGATATGGATATACCGGGAAGGAAACAATTCCATCAGCTCCTTCAAAACGTTTTCCGCAAATAGGAATACACTGTCATTGCCGATACAGAAATTGGAACTCATATGATGGTAATCACCACCCGTCATGGGCAATTGCGGCACCTGACTACAACTCAGGTTTGGATAGGCGGCGATGGCTGCTGCACTGTGGCCGGGCATATCAATTTCAGGTACGATATTGACCGACCGGTCCGCAGCATATTGTACAATATCACGGATCTGCTGCTGGGTATAATATCCGCCGTAAGTAGCCAGCTGGCCCGGTTTTGCCTGTGGCCGGCTGCTCCAGGGCAGGTGGTTCTGGTCTACCCGCCAGGCAGCGACATCCGTAAGCCGGGGATATTTTTTTATTTCGATCCGCCAGCCCTGATCATCCGACAGATGCCAGTGAAAGCTGTTAAGTTTATAAGTTGCCAGCAGGTCGATATATTTCTTAATAAAGTCCGGACCGAAAAAATGCCGGCTCACATCCAGGTGCAGGCCCCGCCAGCCAAATCGTGGATAATCCTTAATCGACACTGCCGGCAATGTCAGGTCTTGATTGGTTCGCATGGCAGGCAGCAACTGCAGCAGCGATTGTATGCCATAAAAAATACCCGCCTTCTGGCTGGCGCGGATGCGCACACCCCTCGCGCTGATATCCAACAGATAACCTTCCTTACCGATTTCCGGTAGGGCCGTCAGCTCCAATACGATCGCATTCTGCTGTCCGGTGCCGGTATTGAGATGCAGGCCGGATATCTTTCCCAGATAATCCGACAAATAACCGGCTACCGCCTGTAGCGCCGCATTCCCCTGGTCATAATTCAGGCGGGTCTGCTGGTTGATAGTAAACTGTCCTTCGGTACGCTGCAGGGATACCGGTGCCGGAATGATCGGCAGTTCCTGGGCCTGTATCGCCGCGCCTGACATGCAGAGCGTCAGGGCTATAAAAATCCGGATTCTTTTAAACATGGGTCTCTGATTTCTTTTTAATGAATTTCGTCATCTGCTGCGGGCACAAAGGTAAACATCCATTTTACGGGATGCTGCCAGTCACGGCCCCTGAAGCTGCCCACCGGCATTTTCAACAGGATTTGATTCCAGCCTTTTTTCAGCGGGATCCGGGTGGCCGGCCGGTAAGCATAATCCTCGTCTGCCAGCGGTATTTCTGCATGGCCTTTCCAGCCCGGATGCGCCCATTGCGGCGGCGGCACTAACTGCCCGTTAACCCAGACAGCGCTGCCTTTTTCATCCCAGGCACCTGCAGGAGGACTGTCGGTGGCTGTGGATCGTGAAAGATTATTAAAGCCCACCCAGAATTTTCCGGTACCGGCGGTATCGGACCAGATGCGGGTTCGGGCATACCAGGTGCTGTTTTCCCTGGGTTCTTTCAAGGCGCCCTGGATCAATGGTGCCCACCAGTGTCGAAGCACCACCGTGCCACCCATCGCCCTGGCCGATGCAGCCGGGACAGCTTCTGATAGGGTCTCCGGTGTAAAGCTCCGGCTGAGCAGGCCATCATTGTCATAAGGGCCAATAAGTTCCCATTGCAGCATGGATTGCCGCTGATAGGGAAATGGTTGATGTTGAAAATACAGGGTTTTATGCTCCAGCAACCGGTTTTCAAAATCCCGGAATCCGGTGACGTCTCCTTCACTGATATTGGAAATCCAATGGGGCGCTCCCCCACCCTCCCAGGTTCTTTCGGCAAATGCCAGCATACCGGGATACACCGGATTCATGCGCAAGATATCCAGCTCCGATCGCACTGCACGGTCATGCCATATACAGAGGGTAGCCCCTTTCATGGATGAAGTCTCCCGGTCCACATCGCCGATACGTCGGTTGAAAATGGTTACGACGGCTTCCAGCGGATCCATATGGTTCAGGTACAAATGCCTGGAGTCAATACATTGGATGCTGTCGCCGCTTCTGAGATGGGTTTCATCCTGCATCCACAGTTGTCGCATAACGGTGGAAGGAAAATTACCTCCCGGTTGCCAACCAATCACTTTTCTGCCTTTGCTTTCCAGTAGCCGGGTCATCTGCGGCACAAAATCGGGATTGCTGATATGCACTTCATCGGCACCCATATGTATATAGGGCAAGTCATAGTTCTCGCAAAATTCAAGGATCAGCTCCTTGACATAGTGCATCCCGGTATCAGATTGCATATCTGTATGCATGGCCCGCCTGAAGGCAGCACTATGGCCGGGCATGTCGATCTCTGGTACCAGTGTGATATGTTTTTGCCGACAATAACTGATGAGTTCCTGCAAATCGGCTTTTGTATAATACATGCCCTTATTGCGGAGCATATGCTCCGGACGGTTCAGCTGGGGATATTTATCGGAGGCAAAACGCCAGGCAATATCTTCGGTCGCATGGAAATGAAAGACGTTAAACTTGTAGCGGCTCATTACATCAATCTGCTGTTTGAGCAATTCCATTGACATATAATTGCGACCGACATCAACCATATAACCGCGCCAGGAGAAAGCCGGCGCATCATTAATGCGGCAGGCATCCACGGTAGTCCCGTTGCGACAGAGTTGTCGCAGGGTCTGGATGCCGTTGAATACCCCATGGGCCGTAGCTGCCCGGAGCATTATATACGCGGTATCCACCAGCAACTGATAGGCTTCCTCTCCTTTCAAAGTAGGATCCAGCCGTAGTTCGATAAAGGGTTGTCCGGCCCTTTTCTTGTCTCGCACCGCCACCCGGATGCCCCGCTGCGCCAAATCCTGCTGCAACTGCAGGGCTTCTGATTTCAGGGCCGTATCGGTCACTACCAGGTCCCTGCATTGATAGAGCGGAAAAAATCCTTTATTCCAGTCCAGTTCCCGGGGTGCGGGAATCAATGCCGGCTTCTCCTGCAGATCGAAAACATGGGGAAAAATCAGCTGCTTCCATACCATATATCCCCGGCCTTTCAAATGCAAGCCGTCATTGGTATAAGCCGGCTGCAGGCGTCCCGCCTGATCACAGAAATGCGTATACAGATCAATAAAAACATAATGCCCTTCCCGGGCCCGGGCGGAGAGTACCTTGTTGATCCGCCGGATAGCAGCGGTTTTATTCGTATGGTTGCTGAATTTGCCGAAGGCAGCATTGACCGGCAGCAGGCTTTGAATATAGAGCCGGGTAGCCGGACGATACGCGTGCACCAGGGCCGCGATCCGGCTGATATTGTTCAGGATACTGTCTTCGGTAATGCCGCGGGCCAGGTCATTGATTCCGATCATCAGAAAAACCTTGGCGGGATTTCTGTCCAAAACTGTTCCCAGCCGGTTGAGTACGCCGGCACTGAGATCACCGCTGATACCCCGGTTCCGGATGCGGGCATCTCCAAACAGCTCCGTCCACTCCGCACCATCGGTAATACTGTTGCCCAGAAAAATGATAGCACCCCTGCTTGCGGGCAACAGTTCAAACTGACTTACCCGTTGGTGATAGTAGGGTGAAAACAAACTGTCCGGCCAATGCGGCAATGGTAACTGGGCGCGGAGGGTGCTGAACAGCCCGCTGCTGAAAATAAATACAGCCAATAATAAGCAGGTGGACCTTCGTTTTCTTTTTCTTATGGATGTGATGGAAAAAATGGCCATCATTTCTTTTCTTGATAGATAGTTATTAAAAATGCAGGGACCTGATTTCAGCAACCCCATCGAAATACCATGCGGATCTTTCCGGGCAGCTTCTTAAAATGGAAAGAGCGGACTGGGCCGGTGTGCCTGGCGCATATAGCCTTCCAGGCGAGCGGCTACCTGAGGGTATGCCTTCGCCAGGTCGAACTGTTCCTTCGGATCTTTTTCAAGATTATATAATTCAACCGGCCCGTTCCGGTCCCTGGAAACATTCAGACGGACGGCTTTCCATTTTCCTGAACGCACCGCCTGGCGACCACCGCCTTCATGAAATTCCCAATACAGGTAGGGATGCGTCGCCTGGCGTTTCCCAAGAAGTGTGGGCATAAAGGAAATCCCATCGGTATGGGGATCAGTCCCGGCACCGATTATTTCCAGTAAAGTGGGCATGATATCCCAGAAAGCGCCTATAAAGCCGGACCGGCTGCCTGCTTTAATTTTGCCCGGCCAGCGTACGATCAACGGCGTTTTAATGCCCCCTTCATACAAATCTCTTTTCAGTCCCCGCATCCCCGCATTACTGTTAAAAAAAGCGGGATCGGCGCCGCCTTCTTTGTGGGCGCCGTTATCGCTGGCAAAAAGCACCAGGGTATTGGAAGCAAGGCCGAGTGTCTCGAGCTGATCCAGAATCTGGCCCACGTAGGCATCCATTCTGCTTACCATCGCCGCATATACGGCCCGTGGCTCCGCCTGGGAGGCATAGCTGCCACCGCCCCGCTGGTAAGGTTGCTCAGGAAATTTTCCGGCATACATTTTATAAAACTGGTCATCCGGCCCTTCCAGACCCGCATGTGGCAGGATCGTAGGCACGAATAGAAAAAACGGACGGTCTTTATTTTCTTCAATAAAAGCCAGGGTTTGGGCCTGGATCAGTGCCGGTGCATATGTTCGTCGGCTTTCACTGCTATTCCCTTTCAGTTCCACACGGGTTTGATTGCTCCAGAGATGATCCGGATAGTAGCTGTGTGACTGGCGCTGACAGTTATAGCCAAAGAATACATCAAATCCTTTTTTAATAGGGTCGCCACTGCTGCCCACCATTCCCAAACCCCATTTACCAAAAGCACCGGTAGTATAACCCGCCTGTCTGAGTCGTCCCGCCAGGGTCACCACGGAATCGGCCAGGGGCTCCTGCCCTTCCGGCTGGATCTCCTTATTGCCCCGTATATAGGTATGGCCGGTATGCTGTCCCGTCATCAGCGAAGACCGCGAAGGCGCACAGACAGACGTACCTGCATAAAAATTGGTAAAGCGCATGCCCGTTGCCGCCAGCTGGTCTATCCGGGGTGTCTGGATGATCCGCTGTCCTGTACAACCCAGATCGCCATAACCCAGGTCATCCGCGAGAATCAATACGATATTGGGTTTCGATGCCGGCGCCAACTGGCCCCGGGCCGAAACATTCCAAAGTCCGGCAAAAAGAACGCTTAAAAACCAAAATTTTTTCATATCCTGTATTTTGACAATAAGAAAAACTTTCAGGTAACGGAGCTTGGCTGTAATATTCAATTGACGCATCTGTGCCAACGAGCCCTGCCCTGGTCCGGTTTGCTTTTCGACTACTTCTAAAAGCTCAGATATCTTTGTAAAAAAGGGTTTTCGCTTCCTGGTCATCGTAGTCTTCGATAAGTCCGAGCAAACGGGCTTTCAAATCAGCAACCAGTTTCTTCGAAGACGGATCGTCATAAATATTATGTAATTCCCGGGGATCTTTCTCCAGATCAAACAGTTCCCAGCTCTCCACCCGCTTATAAAAACGGATCAGCTTGTATCTTTTTGTCCTGATCCCGAAATGCGGTGACACCGAATGCTCGCCGTTCTCATAATAGTGGTAATACATGGCTTCCCGGCTCTTATAGGGCTGATGGCGCAGGAGGGGCAGAAAGGATTTCCCCTGAATGGCCGCGGGGACCTGGGCGCCGGCAAGATCCAGTAAGGTCGGGGCGATATCAATATTCATTACAAAATCATCGATCCGGGTGCCTGGTTGAACCACTCCGGGATAACGCATCACCAGGGGGGTTCTGAAGGATTCCTCATACATAAAACGTTTGTCAAACCAACCGTGTTCTCCCATATAAAAACCCTGGTCCGACATATATATTACTACCGTGTTCCGGGTCAGTTGCTGCTGGTCCAGATAATCGAGTACCCGGCTGATATTCCGGTCCAGGGAGGCTGCTGTGGACAGATACGCCCGCATGTACTGCTGGTATTTCCATCGGATCAACTCGTCGCCCTGCAGCTGCTGCCGGTCCAGGACCTGGCGGATACTGTCATAGTAACCCATAAATACCCGGCGCTGGTCCGCATTCATGCGGGCAATAGAACCCTGTTTGTCGACTTCGGCAGGATCCTTAAACATTTTCAGGTCATAACCCATGATCAGGGTTTTGGCAACGCTCATATCCTGAACAGCAGCTGCCTGGCGGGTCGCATAATCATCATAGAAAGTGGCCGGCATTTCAAATTTCACGCTATCGAAACGATGCAGGTCTTCCAGATCCGGCATCCAGGTCCGATGGGTGGCCTTATGGCCAATTACCAGACAAAAAGGTTTGTCTTCATCCCGTCGTTCCAGCCATTGCTCGGACAGGTCGGTAATTATATTGCTCACATAACCGGTATAATGCTTCCTGAGGTTGCCGGTTTCGATAAAATCGGGATTATAATAATGTCCCTGACCAGGCAGGATGCTATAGTAATCAAAGCCCTGGGGGATACTGTCACCCAGGTGCATTTTACCGATCCAGGCCGTCTGGTATCCTGCCTGCTGCAGGCCCTTCAAAAAGATATCCTGGTTAAAATTAAAATTGGAATTCTCATTGTCCCTGAATCCGTTCTTATGACTGTATTTCCCGGTCATAATCGAAGCCCGGCTGGGGCCACAGATGGAATTGGTCACATAGGCGCCGGTAAATAAAACCCCTTCCCGGGCGATCCGGTCAATTCCGGGGGTTTGCATCCATCGGCTGCCATAGGCACTGATGGTCTGAAAAGCATGATCGTCCGAAATAATAAATACAATATTGGGCTGCTCCTGGGCGGATAACCTGCCCACGGTAATCAACAGTAGCAATAGAAAATATCCTTTCGGCTTGCTAAAATTTAAAAGACGCATAGTTTACCAGAATTATGATCAGTTTCAAAAAATTAAAAATGGTTCTTGGCAGGCTTATTCCTGACCACCAAGCAGCCTGCTGTAACAAAACCTTCGCGCATAAAGAAGGTGGCGGCGTCGGTTGCATTCCCCGGTTATTCTGACAAACGCAAAAAATGGTTATCCAGGTGACTCCGCATGCCCTTTCTGAATTCATCCGGATCGCCTTTCTCCAGGATGCTTACCAGTTGCTTATGTGAAACAAACTTTTTCGGGCTGCTGACCGACTTAAACAGCGAACTTTTTTCAACAAATCCGAATATGGGAAATAATAACTGTTGAAATTTCTTTAAGGTTTCATTATGTGAGATCTCGTATAATTTCCCATGAAAAGCAATCTCATAGGAAGGGTCGAACATACGATTCCTGGAAGAAGCCGGCTCATTTTTGACGATCTGTTTCAGTTCCTTTATATCCGCATCCGTAATATGCCTGAATAGCAGGTCCGCCATGCCGATCTCGAGAATCAGCCGGATCTCAAAAATTTCCTTCAGCGTATCCTCACTAAGAATAAAAGGATTCATGCTCTTGGCCAGGGTACCGAAAATATCGGGATTGGTTATGACAGCCCCTTTCTTCTTTTTAGAATCAATGAGCCCCATCAGCCGCAGACGCATTAACGCTTCACGAATCACGGTTCTGCTGACACCCAATGCGCTGGCCAGCTCCAGTTCCTTGGGTATGCTATCGCCCACTTTCAACTTTCGCTGGTGTAATAATTCTATCAGTCTGGCTTCTACTTTTTCGACAAGACTCTTGGTATCTATTGATTTAAAAACGTTCTCCATATGTCCAGTAAGATGAATAAAAGGTTGGTAAATTTAACGGCTGTGGTTCAAAACTGAAAAAATTATGTAATATTTAATTCTTTACTGCCCGCCGGGTGGGTGTTGCTGTGGGTTATTGGTACACCCGTACATAATCGACTTCCATCCAAAAGGGCAGGTCTGCATCTGTTATCGCACCAGGCCATCCTGCGCCACCCGATTGATTCAATATGATATAAAAGGGCTGATCAAATGGCCATTGTCGGCTGTCAGCACCGGCTGCCTTCTTATAGGAATAGCGGCTGATGCCATTCACAAAAAAAATGATTGCTTCCGGCGTCCATTCAATGGCATAGTCATTAAAGTCCTCCGTACGGTACGGCATTTGACTGGTGGCGGTACTGCTGCCGGAATTGAGATCCGTGACAGCGGCATTATGGATGGTCTGGTGCACCTGGTCTTCATTATTTACATGTTCCATAACATCAATCTCGCCACTGGCCGGCCAGTCACCGAAGGCCACGGGAAATTCCGGCATCATCCAGATCGCCGGCCAGGAGCCTTTTCCCCGGTTAAAACGGGCCCGGACTTCCAGCCTGCCATACTGAAAACTGAATTTGCCGGTTGTTTCTATGCCTACCGACTGGTAGCCGGCCGGGGTTTTATCCATTTTTAACCGCAACCGGCCCTCCGAAACCCTGGCAAACTGGGTATCCGGCTTTAAATAAAGCATCCAGGCGGGCTTTCCAGGTGCGGCAAAGGACCATTTGGAGGTATCGAACTGGCCCGAACCATTGAATTCATCCTGAAATATCAACTGGCGCCCGTTTTTTGTCACCTGCTGTGCCCCGCCGATTCTTGTAGACCGGCAGGCGCTGCAACCAAGAAGGATGATGGCCAGTACCGCGATGGGCTGCCAACTGATCGATCTAAACATTTTAAAAGACATAGTTCCTAATATTTAATGGACTCCAACCGCATGAATCCGCTGAAATCAGTCGAAAAGAAGGCAGGCGCCGCGGCAACCGGTCCCCTGTTTTCCGACCCAGTGGAAAAAAATACGGAAAAAAATTTGGTTTGGTAAAATTAAGGGTTTACTTTTATTATGTCATACATAATACTTTCAAATTTTAAAAAATCTTTTATGCTGCGAAATTGCTTGCGATACGGTCTGGCCATTTTATTGCTGCTTACTTCACTGGCGGGCTTTGGCCAGACGAAGGAAATCACCGGGAGCGTGCTTGACGAAAGCACCGGTGCCGCATTACCCGGAGCGACTATCGCCATCAAAAACACGTCCACAGCTGTACGGGCGGATAGTGAAGGCCAGTTTAGTATTAATGCATCTCCATCGGATGTACTGGTCATCTCTTATGCAGGTTATACTTCCAGGGAAGTAACTGCAAACAGCCCCACGCCCATTGTTATCACCCTTGCCAACGCCGAAGCCACGAAGCTGGATGAAGTTGTGGTAGTAGGATATGGCACCCAGAAAAGGTCGACTTTAACAGGTTCCATTTCCAAACTGGATAACCGGATTCTGGAAACCGGCACCCGGTCGAACCCGGCACAGGCGCTGGCGGGCACCATACCCGGTCTGCGGGTGGCGGCCGGAACAGGCCGGCCCGGATCTGTTGCTTCTATTGTTTTACGGGGCGGTACCAATTTTGACGGTTCCGGCAGTCCGCTGATTATAATGGACGGCCAGGTCTGGAACTCCCTAAGTGATATTAATCCCGAGGATATTGCCAGTATGGAAGTCCTCAAAGACGCTTCCGCTACGGCCATTTACGGAGCCCGGGCCAGCAACGGTGTCATTCTGGTCACATCCAAAAAAGGCAAGGCCGGAACTTCATCACTGACCCTGAAAGCCAACCGGGGCACCAATTTCCTGAACCTTCCCTATAATTTTCTAAGTGCGGAGGATTATATCCGCTGGACCCGGAAAGGTGTGGTACAGGCCATTATCAACGGTACTTTCGGTACGGTAGCTTCCAACTCCGCACTGGCAGCAGTAGGCCCCCGGGGTACCGGGAACCTGTATAAGGATCCGAATACCGGTGCCATCCTGGACGGTAATTATGACTCTCGCGCCATCTGGAGTGTCATGCGGTTGACAGATGAGAACCGGGAACTGCTCAGCCAGCCCGGCTGGAAGACCATGAAGGATGCAGTGCTGACCAATATGGACGGCAACTATGATCCAAATGGCAGCTATGCGGACCTTATTTTCCGCGATTTCAATTATGGCGATTACGGGCTGCAGGAGCGATCCGTGCTGCAGGACTATAATATCAGTATGACGGGTGGCAACGATAAAGGAGCCTACTATGCCAATCTGGGCTATTATGATGAAGACGGCCTTTCATTGAAGACTTTTTACAAAAGGCTCAGTTTTCTGCTGAATGCAGATTATAAGATCAAACCCTGGTTGAAATCCGAAAGTTCGCTGCAGTTCAATAAAGCCAACTGGCGCGACCAGTCCCTGTTTAACGGAGAATCCAATTACTGGGGCCGGATGTTATCTGCGCCACCTACCATGCGGGGCTATAATAGCAATGGGGAGCTCATCCTAGGACGTGACGCCAGTGATGGTAATCCCATCATGAATATAGATAAATATGAAAGAGACTATCAGTCCGACAAGTTTACGATCAATCAGTTCTTCAGAATTGACTTTATGCGGAATCTATATGCCCGGGTCGGCGGTATCTGGAAATATGATGAGCAATACCTGGAATCCTTTAACCATGATTTCCGTACCGGCATCATGAGCACCACAGATCCCAACCGGGGCTGGAACCGAGATCGTGCTTCTTCGGCTTCCTTTGACAGAACCCTGTATCAGACCTATAATGCCATTTTGAATTATAACCTGGATTTCCTGGGTAAAAGTCATATCGACGCGATGGTGGGTATGGAGTACTACAATGCCTATTCCAGGGGATTATCTGCCAGCGGCAGCCTGGCGCCCACGGATGATTTCGCTGATCTGGCTTTAACCCTGAACAATGCCACGACCCAGACCCGGGGCACGGATTCCTATCATAACCGGGATCGGATCATGTCGGGTTTTGGTCACCTGAATTATAATTGGGACGGCAAATACCTGGCCTCTTTCACCCTGAGACGGGAAGGTGTATCCCGGCTGACCGGTAATAATCAATACGGAACTTTCCCCGCAGCTTCACTGGGATGGCTTATCAGCAAGGAAGATTTTATGTCGCCTTTAAAAAGCTGGTTATCTTATTTGAAACTCAGGGCCAGTTGGGGTAAGAGTGGGAATATCGGTATTGGAACCAGTAATGCCATCGGACTTTATGAGGTACAGGGCTCCTATGGTTCCCAGACCCCTTATAACGGCACCATTGGTTTTCTGCAGACCGGTATCGGATTGCCGGACCTGAAATGGGAAAGCACCAATACCAGGGAAATTGGTATGGAATTCGGGTTGCTGCAAAACAAACTCAATGGTTCTGTGGCCTATTATAACCGGGTAACTGACGACAAACTGGCGTATGTAGTACTGCCGACGTCCTCCGGTATCAGCAGCATCCGTACCAATAACGGAAGCATGCGCAATAAAGGGGTGGAACTCGAACTCAGCTATAAACTCATCCAACGCGAAAACTTCAGCTGGCAGGTAGCAGCGAATGCCGCCTGGAATAAAAACACGGTCCTGAAACTGCCCTTTAACGGCAATGAGCGGAACCGCCAGGGCGGACAACAGGTCTTTGACCCTGCCAGCGGTCGCATCATCTGGGTAGGCGGTCTGCAGGAGGGTCAGGAATGGGGCGAACAATTTGGCTTTGTATCGGAAGGCATTATCCGCACTGCGGAAGACCTGGCCAATTACAACAAAGTCGATCTGGCTGCCGGACAGGTATGGTATGGCGCTTCTGCCGGAAAAAGGGTCGCCAGTCAGCAGCTCATTGATCAGCGGGGATTGAATGCCGGCGGCTTCAACTTTATTGCCACCCAGCTGGGGGATATGAAATGGAAGGACTTTGATCAGAATGATACAATCGATTACCGGGATATGACTTCCCTGGGACGCACCCTGCCCCGCTGGACCGGTGGTTTTAATACCACTGTGAGCTACAAGGGACTCAGCCTCTTTATGCGACTGGATTTTGCCCTGGGTCATGTGCAGCAGGACATGATGCAAATGTGGGCACTCGGCAGCTTTCAGGGAGAATTTAATGCGACAGATATTGTAAAAGATACCTGGACACCCGAAAATCCCAATGCCGCATTTCCCAGGTATACCTGGGCGGACCAGCTCAATACCAAGAACTATGACCGCCCCAGCAGTATGTTCTGGGTGAACTCCAGCTATCTGGCCTTCCGGGAAGTCTCACTGAGTTATTCCCTGCCGGCTTCGCTGCTGAAAAATACGGTTATCAGTGGTCTCACGCTGAATGCGACCGGTCAGAATCTGGGTTATATCACCAATAGCTTACTGAACCTGCCGGAACGTACGGGCAATCAGAACAGTGCCTATACCATTCCCACGCAGCTGATTTTCGGCGCCAAACTTACTTTCTAAAACATGCATAAATATTTTTGACATGAAACAAATTAAATATACGCTCGGGGTCCTGCTGCTGATGTGCTCGATCCTGTCCTGCCGCAAAGCGCTTGATATCTCGCCGGAAGATTATTTTGGTGACGGTAATTTCTGGCAGAACGAATCTCAGGTTTCCAATTTTATGGTCGGCCTGCACAATCAATTCCGCAATAACCAGTTCCAGTTTGTCCGGCTGGGTGAAATGCGGGGCGGTGGCTTCAGTAATGTGGATCGGCAGAATACTTCACTGAACGAGTTACCGATCATTGAACAAAGAATAGATGAGAACTCCTCAGGCGTCGGTTCCTGGGCCGGTTTTTACGGACCGATTCTGCAAATCAACCTGTTTATACAGAAAGTTACAGCAATCAGTTTTCTGGCCGAAGACCGTAAAAACTACCTGTTGGGACAGGCATACGCCATGCGGGCTTATTATTATTTCCACCTGTTGCGGACTTATGGCGGCGTTCCGTTGCGGCTGGAACCGGAAGTACTGAATGGCACGACTGATCCCGTGGAGCTGCGCAAAGCCCGGGCTACAGAGGCAGAAGTACTGGATGTCATTAAAAATGATATCAACAGTTCCATCGGCTTTTTTGGCACGGCAACCGGCCCGGCAGAGAAAAGTACCTGGAACCCTCAGGCAGCAAAGATGCTGAAAGGAGAAGTTTATCTCTGGTCCGCAAAAGTGTACAATAACACGGCGGATCTTGCAGAAGCTAAATCAGCACTGACGGCGATCTCCGGCCCGGCATTACAATCCGATTTCTCCACTGTTTTCGACTATGCCCATAAAAACAATAATGAGGTTATCATGTCGATCCGGTTCCGGGTGGGGGAAGCCGAAATGACCAATGTCGCAGCCTTCCTTTATTCCACATTCAATTTCGATGGCCAGCATTATAAGGATTCTTTAGGGACCGGTTCTACCCTGGTAGATCCCCTTGAAATCGCCGCTACCAATTCCCGGCAGATCATTCAACGCTATGGTTACACTTTTGAGATGTTTCAGGCTTATGACCCCGCCGATCAACGCAGGGACGCCACTTTTTACGACTATTACAAAGTGGATAAAAGTAAAAACCCGCCCCTGGTCACCGTCAGAAATACCGCACTGGTCAAATTCCTGGGAACCATCGATGCCAACAAAAGGTATTTTTCCGACGACTGGCCCGTGTATCGTGAAGCGGACCGTTTGCTGATGCTCGCTGAAATTGTAAATGCCGAAGGAGGAGATCCTTCCAGCTATATCCAGGCCATCCGGGACCGGGCTTTTGCAAATGCAGATCCCCATCCCTTTGTCAATGGCGGAAAAGATGCCAACGAACTGGCTATATTTGCGGAACGCAGCAAAGAATTTGTTCATGAGGGCAAACGCTGGTATGACCTGCGCCGTATGAAACTGGGCAACGAACCGCTGGTATTCAAAACTGTCAATCAGCCTTATGGTGTGCTGGACAAGAGTACGGAAGCTTATAAAGTGCTGTGGCCTATTGAACCCGCGATCTGGACCAATGATCCTTTGGTCAATCAGACGCCGGGTTATCCCACGGCAAAACCTGAATAAACAGACAGGTACTAAAAAATTAATCATTCACGCGCTATATTATCAAATATGAATACAGAAAAGCTGGTGGGCCTTATTGCCGCACCCTTTACACCCATGCACCCCGACGGAAGTCTGAATACGGATCTGATTCCGGCCTATTTCCGGCTGCTCCGGCAGAACAAAGTGATTGGCGCTTTTATCAATGGCTCCACCGGGGAAGGTGTCGCCCTCAGCGATGACGAAAAAAAAGCGGTCGCTGAAGCCTGGGCGGATGCCACCAGGGAGGATCCGGCCTTTAAAGTCATTAATCTCGTGGGAGGCACTTCCCTGAAAAGCAGTCAGACACTGGCGGCCCACAGCGCATCAATCGGTCTCTTTGGCGTGGCCTATACGGCGCCTTATTATTTTAAGCCTGCCCATGCAGCTGCACTGGCAAGCTGCTGTGCCGAAGTGGCGGCCGCTGTACCGGAAACGCCTTTTTATTATTATCATATTCCGGTACTTACCGGCTGTCATATTTCCATGTATGAGCTGCTGCAGGCCGTCAACGGCAGGATTCCCAATTTTGCGGGTATCAAGTATACCCATGAGGATTTTATGGATTTTCTCTCCTGTATCTACCTGGAAAATGGCCGATACGATATGCTTTGGGGGCGCGACGAAAACATGCTCTCTGCACTGATACTGGGCAGCTTTGGTGCAGTAGGCAGTACCTATAATTATGCTGCACCTTTATACCTGGAACTGATCGAAGCCTTTAAGAACGGCGCATTCGACCGGGCCCGGGACCTGCAGCATCAGTCGATTGAAATGATCCGGCTCCTGGGTAAATATGGCGGCATCGCTACCGGAAAGGCTTTTATGAAGTTGATCGGTATGGATTGCGGCAGCTTCAGGTTACCGGTACTCAATATGGATGAACCTGCCTTTGCAGCATTCAAAAAAGATGCCCTGGCTTTAGGTTTTGAAAATTATTGTTCCAAAACATCGGGAAATGAAGGGTAATTCCCATCCCTGCTTTGGTATCCGGCCCTGTCTGATCGCCGGAATGGTATTCCTTTTAAATGCCTGTAGTTCTATGCCTGAAAAGATCCCACAGATTCAATGGACCGTGTATAGCGAGCTGCCTGGCCAGGATGGTCATCCTTCGCCGGGTTATGCAGGACCGGTCACCGGTATTTATCATCATATGCTGCTGACGGCCGGCGGTGCCAATTTTCCGGATGCCATGCCCTGGGAAGGCGGTCATAAAAAATATTATGACCGGGCGTTTATGCTGCCGCTGGACGGTCCACCAGATGCTTTCCTGCAGGGCCGCCTGCCTTATCCGCTGGCTTATGCGGCCAACTGTAGTCTGGCAGACGGCATTGTTTGTGCCGGCGGAGAAAACGAATCGGGGCCACTGGATCAGGTGCTGCTCCTGCGCTGGCAGGGCGATTCCCTGCATGGGGAACGGCTGCCCGCACTCCCCCTCCCGCTCAGCAATGCCGCGATCGCGGCCATCGGAAGGGTATTGTATCTTGCAGGAGGTCAAGGTCCGGAAGGCAGTACGACCCTGTTCCTGAAACTGGATCTCGATCAACCGACGGCCGGCTGGCAGCAATTGGCGCGCCTGCCCCGGCCGGTCACCCATGGCCTGCTGATTGCTGCCGGAGATCAGCTCCTGCTGATGGGTGGCCGGAAATCCAATCCGGACGGCGTCAGTACCCTATATCAACAGGTAGACGCCTATTCGGTCAGTGAAAACCGCTGGACGGCCCGAAGCCCCCTGCCTTATAGCCTGAGTGCCGGTACGGCGCTGCGGATCGATGAAGATTTTATCGCCTTATTCGGTGGCGACCGGGGCGAAACATTCCATCAGACGGAATTACTCATCCGGGACATCCATAACAGTTCCGATTCCCTGCAGCAGCAGGAACTGCTGGAACGCAAGGCTGCCCTGCAGGCCAGTCATCCCGGATTCAGCAGGGAACTGCTCTATTATGATATCCGCCGGGATCACTGGATTCAGGGGCCGGACCTGCCATTCACGACCGCCGTGACCACGACCGCCGTAAGAACCAACCAGCGAATGTTCATTTCCGGCGGTGAGATCCGGGCAGGCGTCCGTACCCCCCGGATTATGGAAGGCAGGATCCTGATGCCGGATGAAACAAAGGAAATTTCACCCACTCAACCCATTACAGAATGATGCATGCAATGACAGATTCCGGAAAAAATAAATCCGCTTATCCCTGGGTGGTTGTAGGACTGCTCTGGGTCGTGGCCTTACTGAATTATATGGACCGGCAGATGCTGAGCACCATGCAGGAAGCCATGCAGCTGGACATCGCCGAATTAAAGTCCGCCGAAAGTTTCGGATTTCTGATGGCCATTTTTCTGTACATCTATGGATTTATGAGCCCTGTAGCCGGCAGTATCGCGGATCGGCTGAACCGTAAATGGCTGATCGTGGCCAGCCTTTTTGTATGGTCGGCCGTCACCTACGGTATGGGTCTGGCGACCAGCTATCAGCAGTTGCTCTGGCTCAGGGGGATCATGGGTATCAGTGAAGCTTTGTACATACCGACGGCGCTGGCATTGATCGCTGATTACCACAGTGAAAAAACCAGATCTCTGGCAGTGGGTATCCATATGACAGGTCTGTATGCAGGTCAGGCACTTGGCGGTTTCGGTGCCACAGTTGCGGCGGCTTACAGCTGGCATACGGCTTTTCACTGGTTTGGTATCATCGGAATTGGTTACGCCCTGCTGTTGGTTTTTCTTTTAAAAGACAAACACCGGGAACCGCGCCTGAACCCGGGCCGTTCCGCCAAAATCCCTTTTACCAAAGGGCTTTCCATCCTGTTTACGACCACCGCTTTCTGGATCATTCTGTTTTATTTTGCGGCACCCAGTCTACCGGGCTGGGCGACCAAGAACTGGCTGCCTACCCTGTTTTCCAAAAGCCTTGATATTCCCATGTCAGAAGCCGGCCCCCTGTCTACCATAATCATTGCATTGTCTTCCTTTGTAGGCGTGATCACCGGCGGCTTGCTTTCCGACCGATGGGTACAGCGCCATATAAGGGGCAGGATTTATACCAGTGCCATTGGGCTGGGGCTGACCCTCCCTTCCCTGATCCTCCTGGGTACCGGAGAAAGTTTTCTGGCGGTAACTGGTGCGGCAGTTTGTTTCGGGATCGGATTCGGCATTTTCGATGCCAATAATATGCCCATACTCTGTCAGTTTGTACCGCCCCGCTTAAGGGCGACCGCTTATGGCTTTATGAATATGGTTGGTGTTTTTGCAGGCGCCGCCGTGACGCAGGTGCTGGGCAGCTTTACCGATGACGGAAACCTCGGTCTGGGGTTTGCTGTACTGGCCATCATCGTTGCACTGGCACTGGTCCTGCAACTCCTTTTTCTAAAACCGCAACATCAGCAGTTCTCCGATGCGGGTAATTGACCCGCGACGAAAGCGCACTAAATAAAATATTATGAATAAAATGAACAGCTCCCTCCCTACCCCCATTCCGGAAAAAAATTTCCGGATCCTAACGAAAGCCGGCATCCTGCTGTTAAGCCTGATCTTACTGTTCCAGGCAGCGCCGGCAGTAGCACAGCAAATGAAACCGGTTTTTGTATCCGGAAAAGAAGGTCATAAAAGTTACCGGATTCCCGCGATCATCCGGCTGCCCTCCGGCAGCCTGCTGGCATTTGCGGAAGGCAGGGTGCACGGTGCAGGAGATTTCGGGGATATCAATATTGTCCTGAAAACCAGTAAAGACAACGGCGCTACCTGGAGTCCGATTCAGACCGTTGTAGATGCCGGCGACCTGCAGGCTGGCAATCCGGCACCCGTGGTCGATCTCACCGATCCGGCTTATCCGCAGGGAAGGGTTTTTCTTTTTTATAATACCGGCAACAACCATGAGGGAGAAGTCCGCAAGGGTCATGGACTGCGGGAGGTATGGTATACCAGTTCTGCCGATGGCGGCCAAAGCTGGTCGGCACCGGTCAATATCACCACCCAGACCCACCGCCCCAAACAGCCCGATATCAATCCCGCCTACAATTTTAAGGAAGACTGGCGCAGCTATGCCAATACCCCCGGCCATGCCATGCAGTTTTTAAGCGGGAAATACAAAGGTCGGATCTACGTGGCCGCCAATCATTCGGAAGGCGATCCACAGCCTCATTTTAAGGATTACCGGGCCCATGGATTTTATACCGATGATCACGGTAAGACTTTCCGGCTGAGTGAGAATGTGGACCTGGAGGGTGGCAATGAAAATATGGCGGCCCCCATCAGCGGCAGCCGCCTCATGCTGAACCTGCGCAACCAGCAGGGCCATGTCAAGGCCCGTTACACCGCCTTAAGCAAGAATGGCGGTCAAAGCTGGTACCGGCAGCGTTTCGACAGGAATTTGCCGGATCCGGTTTGTCAGGGCAGTCTGATTGCTATCGGCCGGCGCAGCCTGGCATTCTGTAATGCCGCCGATACCGCCAGACGCAATCACCTGACCCTGAGAATCAGCCATAACAACGGGAAGCGCTGGAAAAAAAGTATCCTGATCTATGCCAATCCCAACCAGCAAGATGCTGCCGCCTACTCCGATATCGTTGCCCTGGACCGGGGCCACATTGGTGTGCTGTTTGAAAAAGATGGTTATCGTGAAATTGCATTTACCACTGTTCAATGGAAATAAGAAATCATTTCTATCCGGGTTCCCCAGGAACAGGTGGCAGCTCCCCGGGGCAGCGACGACTGCAAAGCGACCCGGCGGGCCAGCTATGGCCCAGGGGCAGGTGGTGGTTGCTGCTCCTGATTTTTTTGGGTCTTGGAATAGCGGCACCTGTTGCTGCACAGAAACCGGCCGTCCGGGTCGCCTGCATCGGCAATTCTGTGACTTATGGCTGGGGGCTGCAAGACCGCGGGCGCAATTCCTATCCTGCGGTATTACAACAGCGACTGGGTTCGGGCTACCAGGTGGAAAATTTCGGACATAGCGGTGCTACCCTTTTAAGAAAGGGCCATAACCCCTATTACAAAACCGCGGCATTTCAGGCCGCCCTCCGCTTCCGGCCACAGATCGCAGTCATCCACCTGGGACTCAATGATACCGATCCGCGGAATTTCCCCCTTTACCGCGACGATTTTATACCAGATTATAACTGGCTGATCGATACCCTTCAGAAAACCAATCCAGGCATAAAAATTTATATCTGCAAGATGACGCCGATATTTACCGGCCACCCCCGCTTTCTTTCCAGTACCCAAAACTGGTACGAAGCATTGCAGCAGGATATAGAACAGGTTGCCCGGACCCGGCAATTACCACTGATCGATTTTCATGAGGCACTCCATAACCGGCCCGATCTGTTCACGGATGCCGCCACCCTCCATCCCAATCGGTCGGGTGCTGCTGAACTGGCCAGAATCGTATACCAGTACCTCAGCGGCAATTTTGGCGGGCTGCAATTGCCCCCTGTTTATACCAGCAATATGGTACTGCAACGTGATCAGCCTATTCGCATACAGGGCCTGGCGGATGCCGGCAGCAGGATTCGTATCCGCTGGAAGGAAAAAACCTATCAGGCCCAAGCCGGCTACAATGGTAAATGGCAGACTGAACTGCCTGCTGCTGCGGCGGATCGAAAGGGTCGGCGCATGGAAATCAGTGACGGCAGTCGCCGCATCCGTATCGATAATATCCTGATCGGTGATGTATGGCTCTGCGCAGGTCAGTCCAATATGTATTATCCCCTGAGCCAGAGTCTGGGTGCTGACAGCCTGATCCGGCATTCGGATCCGGGCCGGCCCTTAAGACTTTTCAATTATGATGTATATGCCCAAACCGATAACAAGGCCTGGAGCCCTGAGGCCCTGATCAAAGCCAACGAACTGGATTTTTTTTCAGGTTCCTGGCACACAGATGGCCCTGCCGCAGCTGCAGCTTTTTCGGCGGTCGGCTATGTATTCGGTCAGCAGCTACAAAGCCGGCTCGGGGTGCCTGTCGGTTTAATCGAAGTCGCCGTGGGCGGATCGCCACTGATCTCCTGGCTGAGCCGTGAAGCCCTGGAAAAGGATCCCCTGTTTGCACCCGCCTTTAAAAACTGGCGCCAATCAGATTATTTGATGGGCTGGTGCCGGCAGCGCGCAGATGAAAATCTTAAAAATACCAAGCAGCCTTATCAGCGGCATAGTTATGAGCCCGCCTTTAATTTCGAGGCAGCCATTGAAAAGCTGGTTCCTTTTCCGTTGAAGGGCATCATCTGGTACCAGGGTGAAAGCGATGCGGAAAATGCAGAACTCTATGAAAAGCTGTTTCCGCTGATGGTCCGGGACTATCGCAGGCAGTGGCATTCGGAACTTCCATTTTACTATGTGCAGCTCTCCAGTATTCAACGGCCCGGCTGGAACTATTTCAGGGACCTGCAACGGCGCCTGCTGGAAAAGATTCCCCATAGTGGTATGGCGGTCACCAGCGATCTTGGTGATCCTGTTGATGTGCATTATAAAGACAAAATTCCTGTAGGCAGCCGGTTGGCCCGGCTGGCCCTTCATTTCAGTTATCACCTGAATATCGTTCCTTCGGGGCCCTTGTTTCAGCGCGCCGGGCTGGCAGGTGATCAGATCAACATAGCATTCAAATACAGTAAGGGACTTCGCACTTCGGACGGCCAGGCCCTCCGGGGTTTCGAAATCCAGACCGCCAGAGGCGAATTCCTGAAGGTACCGGCTTTTATTCACCAGGACAGGGTCTACCTTCAAATACCCGCTGATCTCGCGGTCATTAAAATTGCCTACGGCTGGCAGCCTTTTACCCGGGCCAACCTGGTCAATCAGGAAGGTTTACCGGCCAGTAGTTTTATCTACTCCATTCAACATCCATAAACTCAATATCGTGAACCAGCAACAACTCGGCGATTTAGCCACTTTTTACCGCAACCAGCTGTTAAACAATACCCTTCCTTTCTGGTTTCCGAAAAGTTATGATACCGAATACGGAGGCTATTTGCTGATGCGGGACCGGGATGGCTCCCTGATAGATGATGATAAAGCGGTATGGATTCAGGGTCGGACGGCCTGGCTGCTGGCGACCCTGTACAATACCATCGAGCCCAGGGAAAGCTGGCTGGAAGGCGCGCGGCTGGGAATCGATTTTTTAAACCGTCATTGTTTTGACAGGGACGGCCAGATGTACTTTCATGTTACCCGCGAGGGCCAGCCGATACGCAAACGCCGGTACTTTTTCTCAGAAACTTTTGCGGCCATCGCCCATGCTGCCTATGCCAAGGCCAGCGGTGATGCCGGGATGGCAGAAAGGGCCCGTGACCTGTTCAGTACCTGCATTGAATATGCATCAGGCAAAAAAAGCCTGTCGCCAAAATTTACGGAGACCCGGCCTGCCAAAGGCATCGGGGTGCCGATGATCATGATCAATACCGCACAACAGATCCGGGAAACCATCGGTGATCCCCGTTGTGACGCCTACATCGATCGCTGGATTGAAGAAATAGAAAGGGATTTTGTCAAAGATGATATTCAGTGTGTCATGGAACAGGTAGCCCCCGATGGCAGCATCATCGATCATATTGACGGGCGCACCCTGAACCCCGGTCACGCCATTGAGGGCGCCTGGTTCATCCTGCACGAAGCCCGCTATCGCAATAACGATGCACACCTGACGGCCCTGGGCTGCCGGATGCTGGATTATATGTGGGAACGGGGCTGGGACGCGCAGTACGGCGGTATTTTTTATTTCAGGGATGTCTATGGCAAACCGGTGCAGGAGTACTGGCAGGATATGAAATTCTGGTGGCCGCAGAATGAAACCATTATTGCCACTTTACTGGCCTATCTGATGACCGGTGACGAAAAATACCTGTACCGCCATCAACAGATCAAAGACTATAGCTATCAACATTTTCAGGACCCTGAATTCGGGGAATGGTATGGCTATCTTCACCGGGACGGCCGGATAGCGCAAACCGCCAAGGGCAATCTGTTCAAAGGGCCTTTCCACCTGCCCAGGCAGGAATGGTACTGCACCCGGGTTCTGGAAACCTATCCCGCTGTTCCCTGACCAGCCGAAGAACGGCCTGGTTGTTCTAGTCCTTCTTGACCGACCGGTATTTTACCGGCGGCATACCGGTAACCTGTTTGAATCTTTTGGAGAAATAATAGGGATCGTCAAATCCCAGGGTAAGGGCAATTTCCTTGATGGATTTATCGGTAAAATCCAATTGTTGACAGGCGAGCTGAATCTTCATCTGCATAAAGTAATCCATCGGCGCATAGCCGGTCTTCTGTTTGAAGAGATTTGAAAATCGGGATACCGAATAATTGGAATAATTACTGATATCCTTTAAGGTCAGCATATCGGTGATATGCTCCTGCATATAAAGGATGGCCTGATCCACACAATCCGGCTTGGTCTGTTCGACGGTTGTATAATGGCGGCTGTTGAACACAAATAGGGAGAGAAACTGGGAAAGGCACCAGTTGGCAAACATCAGGTGATCCTGACTGTAACCCAATTCGAGGGTCTGGTACATTTTATTAAAAGTGGCGATAATATCACCGTTGTCTTTTACGTATCTCGGTTCAAAATGGGCACGTACTGTATGCAGCCTGTTGAGGGCAGGTAAACCCAGCCCCCCGAAATGTATCCAGTAAATACTCCATGGATCATGTTCCGCACTCGCGTAAGCATGCTCGACATTCTGCGGCAGGATAAAAAACTCATTCGGACCGATCGTATAGCGTTGTCCCTCCAGTTCGTACATGCCGTAGCCATCCACGCAATAAAAAAGAAAATTTTCATGCAGGCCATGCTTTCTTTTGGTAAAATGTCCCTTCGCCTTGGGATAGAATCCGAGGCTGGAGATATACAATCCGTTCATCAGGGGATTGTTCTGTACATTGGCCTTGAGTATCGGTCGCGGGATTTCTATTCTTCTACGCCCCACGCCATACCAGATATTTTTTCGGGATCCCTGCTTAAGTTCTTCAGTACTCATCAATTAATCAAATTTCTATTAGGAACATTGCAATCCTTATCCTTTAAAGGGAACTAAATTAATAATTTTTAACCGATTTCCTTACGGTCCGTTTCAGTTTTCAGAATTCTTATTCCGCCTTCATTTACTTATATTCGGCCCAAAACGAACAAAAAAATGAAAGTCCCTGTTTATGCCTGCCGCCTACTGGCCCTGTTATTTATCTGTCCCCTGTTCTCCAGCGCTGAAATTCAGCTGCCCTGGTTTTTCAGTGATGGAATGGTGCTGCAACAACAATCTGAACCCGCCATCTGGGGCTGGACCGACCAGAAAGCGGCCGTCACTGTGATCAGCTCCTGGGACCACAAAAAATATACTGCCCAACCGGATCAAAAAGGACGCTGGACGGTCCGGCTGAAGACGCCACCCGCGGGAGGCCCCTTCGAAATCACGGTTTCGGACGGCAGCACAAAACAAATCCGGGATATTCTCATTGGTGAAGTCTGGGTCTGTTCGGGCCAGTCCAATATGGAAATGCCTTTGCGCGGGTTCAGAAATCAGCCCGTTGATGGATCCAATAAGCTGATCCTGGAATCTGCAAATGATCAAATCCGGATCTATACCATTCCCCGTTCCACCCGTCCCCTCCCACTGGACACCAGTAAAAACAATTACTGGAAAAAAGCCGGCCCGGAAACTGTTGAAAATTTCAGTGCCGTCGGATACTATTTTGGAAAACTATTATACGATCAGCTCCAGGTTCCGATAGGCCTGATCAACTGCAGTTACGGTGGCAGTCCGGTTGAAGCTTTTATGGACGCCGCTTCCCTGCAGGATTATGATTTCAAGCTGCCGGATCCAACAACCACCAGCCGGCTGAGCAACCAGGTGCCTACCGTTCTGTATAATGGAATGGTCCATCCCCTGGAGGGTTATGGCATCCGGGGCTGTATCTGGTACCAGGGAGAGTCCAATGCTTCCCGACCGGATCAATACGAAAAATTGTTTCCCGATTTTGTCCACATGCTGCGGGCCCGGTTCGGTCAAGGCGATTTTCCCTTCTATTATGTTCAGATCGCTCCTTATGATTATAATGGCAATAAGAAAAAAGGCGATACCCTGCTGAACTCCGCTTATTTGCGGGATGCCCAGCGCAAGGCACTGGAAAAAATCCCCAACAGCGGCATGGTCGTCACCATGGACATCGGTGATGATCAGACCATTCATCCCCGTGATAAAAAAACGGTAGCTTACCGGCTGGCCCTGCTGGCCTTACAGCAAACCTACCAGATGAAAGGATTTCAAAGTGAGAGTCCCCGATTCGAGCGTCTGGAAATCAAGGACCAGACCGCCCTGCTGCATTTTAGCCATGCCCCCAACGGTTTGTCAGCTTATGGCCAGGAACTGACCGGTTTTGAAATCGCCGGTGCCGACAAAAAGTTTTACCCCGCCCGGGCCCGGCTGGTAGCCGGCGGTGTAGCAGTGTCTGCCGCGGAAGTCCCTTCACCCGTGGCGGTTCGGTATGCCTTCAAAGATTATATTCAGGGACATTTATTTAATACGGCAGGTCTTCCGGCCTCTTCTTTCAGAACAGATGACTGGGAGCCGGAAATACAGGTGAAGTGAACGACCCATTTATACAAAAAACAGTTTTCTGCCTTAGATCCCAAAAGCTAAGACTATTGGGTTTTACGGTAGGTTTTATAAAAATATGCGGCTGATTCCCTACTATATTATTTCCTTTTTTTTGCTGTTAACAGGCCCCATGCAGCTATTGGCCCAACCAGTTGAGCTCGGACAATATAATGTGGTATGGTCCACCCAGAGTGAAAACGCGGCGGCTTCGATGCCGCTCGGCGGGGGCGGTATTGGCTGTAATGTATGGGTAGAAAACAATGAACTATTGCTGTATTTTTCCCAGAGTGGCAGTTTTGATGAAAACAATACGTTCTTAAAATCTGGCAGGCTACGCATCAGACTGAGCCCGGATCCCATTTCCAATCTCGATTTCAGACAGGAACTCCGGTTGGCCGACGGTAGTATTTATATCAACTCGGCCAATAAAGGCATCCGGGCAAGGATCCATTTATGGGTGGATGTTTTCCATCCGGTCATCCATATCGATATACAGACCAATAAAGCCACAAAAGCCGAAGCGATTTATGAAACCTGGCGGTTCAGGGACCAGGTCCAGACGGGAAAGTTAAACAATGCCAATTCCTGGAAATGGGCCAAACACCTCACCATTATGACCCGGAAAGACCAGGTAGGCTATGAAGGCCGGGATTTGATGTTCTACCACCGCAACAGCAGTCCTACGGTTTTCGATGCCACGGTGCTGCAACAGGGACTGGATTCAATAAAAAACCAACTATTCAATCCGCTGGCCGGGTTAACCAGTGGCGGGCTGATAACAGGAAAACATTTTAAGCAGGGGCGGAAATCAGCAGGCATCTATATCAACACACCTTTCGAAGGGTATAGTCTCATCAGCGAACGGCCATCCCGTTCGCATCAGGTGCGGATATTCCTGCTGCAGCAGCAAACGCCTTCTGCGGAAGCATGGAAGCAGGAAATTCAGTCCATGAGCCACAAGTATAAAGCCCGTCCGGAAGCCAGCCGGGACTGGTGGCGGCAGTTCTGGGAACGTAGCTTTATTTTTATCAATACCCATGGCGGGCCTGATCCACAGAATGAAGCCTGGCAGGCGGGCCGCAATTACCAGTTGTTTCGGTATATGCTGGGATGCAATGCCTATGGCGCTTATCCCACCAAATTCAACGGTGGTCTGTTCACCGTTGATCCTGTTTTTACAGATTCGACCATCAAGGGTACGCCGGATCACCGGAACTGGGGCGGCGGTACGTTTACGGCCCAGAACCAGCGACTGGTCTACTGGCCCATGCTTAAGAGCGGGGATTTCGATATGATGCGCCCCCAGTTTGATTTTTACAATCGCTTACTCCAAACAGCACTCCTCCGCACGCGAACCTACTGGAATCATGGCGGCGCGCATTTCAATGAACAGGTGGAGAATTTCGGCTTGCCGAATCCCACCGAGTATGGTTGGAAACGTCCAACTGACTTCGACCCGGGACTGGAATACAATGCCTGGCTGGAATACGAATGGGATACCGTACTGGAATTCTGTGCCATGATCCTGGATACCTATTATTATAATGGCAGCGATATCAGGCAGTACCTGCCGCTGATTCAAAATGCATTGATCTTTTTTGACGAACATTACCAGTACCTGGCCCGCAAAAGAAGTGCCCGGACCATGGACGAAAACGGCCACCTGATCCTCTACCCCGGTTCAGCTGCAGAAACTTTCAAAATGGCATATAATCCCAGCTCCACAATTGCGGCGCTGACCAGTCTGACCGAAGCCTTGCTCCGGTTGCCGGACAGTCTGCTGCAACCGGCGGACCGGAAGTATTTCCAGGAATTTCAGCAGCGCATCCCGCCGATTCCCTATATGCAGTATAAGGGGCACACTACCATTGCACCGGCCATCACCTGGGCCCGGGTAAATAATACGGAAACACCCCAGCTCTATCCGGTTTTTCCATGGGGCCTTTTCGGTATGGGCCGTCCAGGACTGGATACAGCAATTAATACCTACAGACTCGACAGTTTCGCAGTAAAATTCCGCAGCGCCAAAGGATGGAAACAGGATAATATTTTTGCTGCCCGCCTGGGACTCACCGAGGAAGCCGCCCGCCTGACCCTACTCAAATTAAAGGACAGCGAACGGCGCTTTCCTGCTTTCTGGGGGCCGGGTTTTGACTGGGTGCCGGATCACAATTGGGGGGGCTCCGGCATGATCGGTCTGCAGGAAATGTTATTACAGGCAGTAGACAACCGGCTTTATTTATTTCCGGCCTGGCCCGATTCCTGGGATGTGCATTTCAGGTTACACGCGCCGGGCAATACCATCGTAGAGGCCCGCCTCCGTTCCGGAAAAATCCAGGTGCTGCAGATCAGCCCCAAAAGCCGGCAAAAGGATATTATCTCCTCTGTACCGTAAAGAAAATTTCAAGGACTCAGGTCTGAAGAATCTAAAAAAACACCCCCCAAAGACATAATAATAGATTAAGGCCTTAATTAATTAGTGTCACAACACCAAAAGCCATCATTTTGGTGAAATTTCATTGAAAAAATATAAAATTATAATTAAATATAATATCTAACACTGCGTTTAAAAACAGGGTTCTCGGCTGCTGTATGCCTGCCGGTTTCCCAGCAGGATCACTGGTCATTGGGGCGCGTAGCGTCTCCTGCCTCGTTCCGACGATTATTGAAAAATCAAAAAAAATCGATCGATTTTTTTGATTTGAAAAAAAATAATCGTTTAAAGTTGGAACTTTAATATTTAATGTTGTAACTTTATTACCGATTGTAGTAAGCGACCACACTGACGAAATTATGCCCAAACTATTTAGACCTTGCAATATGAGTGTGCAACTGATACGACTAACTATAATCAAAAAAGAAAACAAAAGATCAACATATCAGGTAGTTCAATGATTCAGGTTCCCTGAAAGGGGGAGCGTATGATTGCATTATGTTTTATCGGCAAAAATTCGAATGAATTCGTTGCTGCCTGGAATTGCTCATCCCTTTAAAATCCTGAACATGAAAATGAACGACCTAGCCTCTACCCTTGAGTTCAAGTTCAAGACCCTTGTGGTCTTTTTACTATCGTTGACCAGCCTGCTGGCTTCGACCCCATTATGGGCGCAATCCGGTGCCGCGCCCTCCAATACCTATCAACCGCTGATCGCGCCGGCTCCCTTCAGCAGCCTGACCGTTACCAGCAGTCAGGCAGTTGGTGATGAATTCGCCAACAAAAATTTTCTAATAGACGCCGACCTAAATAACGGTGCTACCTGGAATTATCTTATTGCCGGAAGCGCCTGGATTGAGGTCCGGGACAATGGTGCCACCGGTGCCAATGTTTATCCCACCGGCTCCTACGCAGGTTTTGTAATTGGCACTTCTGCCTTACTGGATCTGGCCGGCAGCATATCGGTAGAAACCTACCTCGGTGGTGCGCTGCAGGAGACCTATAATGCCAGTAATGGCGCCCTGTCGGTTTCCCTGTTGGGGAATGATCGGGGTAAAATCGGGCTGGTAACTACCATGCCCTTTGATGCGATACGTATCAACTTTAGCGCAGTGGGCGCAGGTAGTCGCACGGTTTACTACGCAGAAGTGCTGGTGCCAACAGCCGGCCCTGTTCCTGACTGTAATACCCTGACACCACTGGTGCAAACTGCTTATCCCGCCATCGTGAATTCCGGCACGACAGGCGTGGCAGAAGTAAATGTCGGTCTGCTCAGTGATATATTTGCCGATCTGGACAATATTGTCGATGCGAACACTTCCAACGCCGGCACCATTACGCTGCCCGCCCTTAACGTATTGACCACCGCTTATGTGAGTGTCACATCAGCCGGCGTTACCAGTTATCCGGCCGGTTATTTTGCAGGTTTTGATATCTCTAATTCGACCTTAGCCGGCCTGGGTCTGGCCTCGAATGTTTCCATTGTCACCTACCTGGATGGCACCCAACAGGAATCCGCTACAGGAGATAACTTATTACTCTCCGCGCCCCTGCTTTCCGGTAGCAGTCGTTCCACAATCGGTTTTGTAACGACACTGCCTTTTGATGAAATCCGATACGTCGTTGCCCAACCAGCCAATGTCAGCCTGGGTACCACTTCCATATATGCCGCAGTTATTAAACAGTTTTGCGCCGGTACCCTGGTTTGTAATACACCTACACCGATGAATGCAGCCTCACAGCCGGTATATATCGATATAGAAAATACGGGTGTCGAAGGTGCTGCCTGCGTTAGTTGTGCGATTAATAATGTCAATAATATCATCGATGGCAATACAACGACAGCCGCTACTTTAAATTTTGCCGTCGGTGCGCTGTCCACCCAATCGCTCGCTGTAAGAGATGCGGTGACCGATTATCCGGCCGGCACTTACGCAGGATATGATATTGAGATGCCGACACTGCTGTCCCTGTCCGTACCCAATGCCGTTGTTATTACGTTGATGAATGATGGTGCGGTGGTGCAAACCACTACAGGACCCGCTTTACTCGCAGGTGTTTCCACCGGCTTATTAACCAGTTCCAGCCGGCAGCATGTCGGTGTAATTGCAACAGTGCCTTTCGACGAAGTAAAAATTACTTTCAATTCAGCGGTGGGTGCGAACCTGGGAACCGTGATGGTCTACGATGTGATCTGGCAGCAGAACTGTACCAGTCCACTCGTGTGTAATACCATCAACCAGCTGGTAACGCCGAATTTCGGTGTCGTCATCGATGGCGCCCGTACCGGATTCAATGGTCTGGTAACAGCAGCTTCCACCGTCCGTGACGCTTCAAATGTCATCAATTCCAATCTCACCGACTTTGCCACCATCGAAGTAGCAGTCGGCGCCCTGGCCGATGGTTCAATCGCCGTCGTGGATGGTGCCAATACTTTCCCCGCTGGTACCTTTGCGGGCTTCCTGATCCGCGATCAGAGTCCACCCCTGTTACTGGCAGATTTACTCAAAGGCATCACGATTACGACCTATAATAATGGCGTCCCACAGGAAAGCCGTACCACCACACAGTTGCTGGGACTGACAGTAGTCGTTCCGATTCTGGGTAATTATGGTCTGAAGAATGTTGGATTTACCACCACCCTGCCCTATGATGAAATACAAATCACAGTGGCAGATCTGGTCAATGCAGCGCTTCCCAGAAAAATAGATGTATTCGGCGCCGTGGTGGATACCCGTTTTGTCACACCGGGCACGCCAGGTCTTTCCTGTCCTTTTGTTCAAACAAACCCCGATATCAATTACGGCACCATCAATACAGAAATCACCGGTTCTGTTGCCACCAATGACAAACAACCGGCCAATGCCAGTTATAGCGGTGCGACACCGGCTATTCGTGCAGACGGTGCATCCAATCCTTCCGGTGCTACGATCACCCTTAACAATGATGGCAGTTACAGCTTCCAGGCTACCCAGATCGGTGTCTATCAATACCAGACTACCATGACGGATCCCGCTACTGGCATTCTCTATCCGGAAATGCTGACCATCATCGTTACCGATCCCACAAATACGACCAGCAATCCGCCGGTTGTAAACACGGATATCGCTACAGTACCTGCCAATACAGGAACGCCTACCAGTGTGATCATTCCGGTGTTGATCAATGATGCGCCCAGCAATGAGAACAAGACACTGGGTACGCCGACGATACCAACAGCAGGTCAGCCCAAACACGGCACCGCTGTCGTGAACCCGGATGGTACCGTCACCTATTCTCCGGAGGAAGGTTTTGTAGGAAGAGATACGATCGTCTATAATGTCTGCGAACAACCAGAGGGTACGAATTGTGGCAGCGCCTTTATCATCGTGAATGTGACGCCGTCCAATATCAATACCACCCAGACCGCAGATGATTTTGCAAAAACGACGATCAACCAGGCGGTATCCGGTAATGTCAAAACCAATGATACGGATGCTGAAGGCAATCAGCAAACCATCACGGTACAGAATATCACCGACAGCAGGGGTACCTTCACACTGGCCGCAGATGGCAGCTTCACCTTCACGCCGGCCAATGGTTATTCCGGTGTCGCGCAGTTCACTTATACTACTACTGATAACGGTAACCCGCAGGCCAGCGCAAATGGCACCCTTTATGTATACACGCTGGCGGATGGCGGTATTGATCTTCAGGTGACCATATCAGTCCTTCCGGCGCAGGTCACCGGCGCCCAAAGCCTTTCGGGTCTGGTTTCTGTCTCAAATCCCACCACAACGGCAACAGACGGAACTGATGTGACGATCAGTATTCCCAAATCACCCAATTATACCATCAGTTTCGATCCGGCTTTAACCAGTGCGCAGGGATTGCCCGTCGGGAATGCCGACTGGACGCTGGATAATACCAATAACTCCTATTACCTGTTTAAACTGGGTGGCACCAACAATACCCAGGCCATTGCAGCAAATGCGACCTCCCGTTTTGGTATTACCATCACATTTGCTGCCGGCACCCTGTCCGGAACAGATAATATGACGGCCACTGTGGTAGACGGCAGCGGTGGAGAAGCAGATCCCACCAATAATAATGATTCGGATAAAGTCGTCTATAATCCGGAAGAACAATAAACATCCTAAATTTTAATTTTCTAAAATATTATTTTATGAAAAAATCCTTACTACTTATCTCCGCTTTCTTCACGATCATCAGCCTTTCGGCACAGAATATCAGTGTCAATGGTGCTACGATCAACACGAATCCCGCCCCGGTAAACGGGCAGATTACCTTGTCATTTAATTTCAATATTCCGATTAACGCGGCGGCGATTAGTGCTACCCCCGATCCCATTCGGATCAATATTACACTTAATAAACTGGTACCGGTACTCAACAGCAGTAATGAACCGGAAATCAGCGGGACCGGAACCACGGCTACGTATTTTACCTGGACTTACGATCCCTCTTTATCTGCCGTCATCGGTGTACAGAATCAAAACATACCAGCCAATGCAGATGGTACCACGATATCCCTGAATGCCATTATTACGCAACCATCACCTGCCACTGCCGGTACTGCCGGTCATGGCATCAATGTCAATATTGTACCAGGTATGGTAACCAATAACCTGACAACAGATGATGATGTGCAGGTCTATGGCTATACCGAAGGGGCGCTGCCGGTGGCTTTTGATTATGTGGAAGGCGCTTTCCGGGGTGACCGGTTTACAGCCAAATGGAGAACTTTGTCAGAAACCAATAACAAAGAGTTTCGGATAGAAATTTCCCAGGACGGTACTACCTTCCAACCCATTGGCACCGTGGCTTCATTGGCCAAAGAGGGCAACTCTGACACGAAACTGGAATATAGTTTCAGTAAATCCTGGGAGGAAATGCGTGCCGAGCTGGGGTACTCCCTGATAGGCATGCTTCTGCTGGGCTCCATCATGGCGATGGCACTGATCAAAAAACGCCGGTTCATGGTGCTGGGCATTGCAGGATCACTAATGATGGCCACTTTCTTCCTGGCCTGCCGCAAAAAGGATCGTCAGGAAATTGCCACCAAGCCGGATATTTTCTTCCGGGTGGCCCAGATCGACATTGATAACAGTACCCATTACTCTAAAACCGTCAAAGTAATGGCAGAATAGTGTTAAGTAAGGATGAGGCCGGTGCAGCCCAGGGGGCAGCCGGCCCAATCCCGGAGCATCAACAGAACGATAACCGATTCGCAAACAGCTACCGCTTTTTCATCGGCATCCTTCCAGCGATCGCTCCGGGATTTTTTATGCCCGGCGGCGGCTAAAACCAACAGGAGTCTGAGGCCGAATGGCTAACTTTGTTGCCTTTATGCGGAAAGGGATAAACGCTGTATTAAAGGAATCATGAGCATACAGACTTTACTGGGCGGGGTACTGCCCGAAAATAGAATCAAGACCAGATTGATCGATAGAATTACCTACGCTTCGGATGCAGGCTTCTATCAGTTGATTCCCCAGGCAGTCGTCCAACCGATGCGGGAACAGGAGATCGTAGACTTATTTGCTTTTTCACATACCCACCAGATTCCACTGGTCTTTCGCGCCGGAGGCAGCAGTCTTTCGGGACAATGCATTACTGACGGCATCCTGGTAGACCTCAGCCAGTACTGGAAAAAAGTGATCATTGAAGACCAGGCCCGCCGGGTCCGGGTCCAACCGGGTATAACCGGCGCAATGGTGAATGCCCATCTCCGCGGCCATGGCTGCAAAATCGGCCCGGATCCCTCGAGTATATCAGCGGCCATGATGGGTGGTATCCTTTCTAACAATGCCAGCGGCATGTGTTGTGGCGTCAAACTGAATTCCTATCATACGGTACGCCATATCCGCTTTATTCTGCCGGACGGCCATCAGTACAATACCGAGCACCGTGCAGACTATGATCGCTTTGTCCGGGACAATGCGTCACTGGCGACGGAACTCCGACAACTTCGGGAGGAAATAAAAAACAATCCTGAACTCAGTGAAAGAATCAGGTACAAATACCAGACAAAAAATACGGTAGGTTATAGCCTGAACGCGCTGCTGGATTATGAACATCCCCTCGATATATTTGCCCATCTACTTATTGGCGCAGAAGGCACCCTGGCATTTATCGCGGAAGCAGTGATGCAGACCGTACCGGATCTGCCCCATAAATCCACCGCCCTATTATATTTTAAGGACATCTATGGGGCCTGTCAGGCAATTGAACCACTGATCGCCGCCGGTGCAGAAATGGTGGAACTGATGGACCGCGCCTCCTTGCGTGCGGTGGAAGACATCAAGGGCATCGACCCCTACATTAAAACCCTTCCGGAACCGACAGCAGCTTTGCTGGTCGAGTTTCAGCAGCAGGAAGCCGGTTTACTGGAGGCACAGGTTGCCGCCTTTCTTCAATCTGCAACTTCCCTGGCACTGCTCAACCAGCCGGAATTTACCCAGGATCCTGTCAAGAGCGCCTTCTACTGGAAAATACGTAAAGGCCTATTTCCTTCTGTAGGTGCAGTGCGTGCCAGCGGGACCACGGTCATACTGGAAGATGTGGCTTTCCCCTTGCCCCGGCTGGGCGACGCCATTCTGGACCTCCAGGCGCTCTTTAAAAAACATGACTATGACAATGCGATCATCTTTGGTCATGCCAAAGACGGCAACCTGCATTTCGTGGTCACCCAGGCTTTCGAAACCCAGGATGAAATAACCCGGTACCACGGATTTATTCAGGATGTAGTTGCCCTGGTGGTCGACCGTTATGACGGCGCCTTAAAAGCGGAACATGGCACCGGCAGGAATATGGCGCCCTTTGTGGCAACAGAATGGGGTGGTCCGGCCTATGCGATCATGCAAAGAATCAAAAAAGCCGCCGATCCTGAAAATCTGCTGAATCCGGGTGTCATCATCAATGCGGATCCGGAAGCACATGTCAAAAACCTGAAACCGCTGCCCTCCGTTGAATCAGAGGTCGATAAATGTATGGAATGCGGCTATTGTGAACACCGCTGCCCCAGCCGGGATCTGACCATGACACCCCGACGCCGGATTGTCGCCCGCAGGGCCTTACAGCAATTATCCAGGACAGATCAGGCCGCTTATCAGCAGCTGCGCTCAGAATACGATTATGATGGGCTGGATACCTGTGCCGTAGATGGTCTCTGCGCCACCGCATGCCCGGTTGACATCAATACCGGCGAGCTGGTCAAGAGGCTGCGCCGGGAAAACCATTCCGTCCGGGCCAACCGGCAGGCCCGCTGGGTGGCCGGAAATTTTGGGGCCGTGGAAAAGACAGTCCGTTGGGCACTGCAATCAGGCATTACCCTGAATCGTATCTTCGGTAAAAACGCTATGACCCGGCTAACGGGTGGGTTACGCAAACTGATTCCGGTCCTGCCCTTGTGGACCCCTCAGCTGGATAGGCCACCGGCCGTACCGAAAGTCAGGCAGCCTGACGGGGCCCTGACCGGAACGACCATCCTATATTTTCCGGCCTGCATCTCGCGGGTACTGGGTCAGGGATTGGTCGGCAAAAAAAACCTGATGGAAACTTTTATAAGTGTGTCCGCCAAGGCCGGCATCCAGGTAAAACTGCTCAGCCAGCCGACGGGCAGCTGCTGCGGTCAGATATTTTCGTCCAAGGGTTTTTATCCGGCCTATACCTACACGGCCAATACGATTATTGAACATCTTTGGCAGGACAGCCGGCAGGGAGCAATCCCGGTGGTAATGGACGTGAGTTCCTGCACCTATACCCTGCACCACCTGCGACCTGCCCTGACGCCCGAAAACCAGCAACGGTATGACCGCTTGCAAATCCTGGACAGCGTCGATTACCTGCACGACTATATTATTCCGGTAACACAGGCCAAATCCAAAAAAAGGGATATAGTCCTACATCCTGTGTGCGCACTGGAAAAAATGGGGATCCAGGATAAATTTACCGCAGTCGCAAAAGCTTATGCTGAAAACGTGATCACCCCGCTGCATGCAGGTTGCTGTGGCATGGCCGGTGACCGGGGCTTTCTTTTTCCCGAACTTACGGCGTCCGCTACTTCAGATGAGGCTAAGGAAGTCATTCAGCATCCCTGCGAGGGTTACTATGCTTCTACCAAAACCTGCGAAATGGCTATGACAGAAGCGGTGAAAAAAAACTATGAGTCAATTCTTTACCTGGTTGATGAATCCATCTAAAACTGGTCAATTTCTGTGTTTAGATCCTGCGTCCGTTTCTGATGATCTGATCCATATCATTGCGCGATTAGCATTACCACCTATTACGGACAGCTGCCGTTGAAAATGTACTGCTATTTGATTTACCGTAACCCATTCAAAACAAAAGAAGGGGCGATTACCCCTTCATTTGTGAATTACCATTCTTTTACCCTATTCATAGCCCGGGTTTTGATAGGCTTCCTTCTCCTCGGGAGTCATTTCCATTCCCTCTAACTGAGATTCAGGAATCGGACGTAAATAGTGAAATGACTGAATCGTCCGTGTATTAACAACCGGATTATGATCCTTGTAATCCACCCCGCCAATCTTATAAGAGCCAGCTAGATCAGCCCAGGTTTGCGTGCGGACCAAATCATACCAGCGATAACCCTCGCCAAAATACTCACGCGAACGTTCCGCCAATATGTAATTTAAATCAATGTTCAGGGGCGTATTTGCCTTCATAACGGCACTGTAGTCTGCTACTTTCGCTACATTGGCATTGTTATCAAAGCGCCATTTACCGGCTCTTTCTCGAATTACATTAATTAATTCACGTGCCGATTTTCCTGCTTTGACACTCGCACCCTTTACTGCAGCCTCAGCAGCGATAAAATACAACTCGGAGAACTTAGCGATATTGAAAGGTCGGGTGGAACCGGCATTCGGCTGACCCAGGCCACCAGCGTTATCGGTACGGTAAGTACCCAATTTCCACAATCCTGGATAAGCTCTTCTGTTAATATCATCTATTGAAATGACAAAGTCGGATCTTCCTGGTAAAGTGCCACCGCCAACATTACTCTGATTATTTGTATAATTGATGACTCCCGGAACATCTTCAACAAAGCTTAAAATCGCATCTCCGGGGTTTACCGGCAAGGAATTCGCATTGTACAAAGTTCCGGACATGCCTGCCTTATCCCAGTTGCCACGATAGACTGTAACAAAAGTCCCGTCATAGCGTGCGTCGTTAGACTTATCAGCAAATGTGTTTGTAAGTGCACCAATAGTCGGACACATTCTTGTCCAGGGTCTACCCAGGTGCTGCTCCGCTTCGCGCTGCACCGAACTCACTGCCGTCCAGGAGGAAGAGCTGGAGCTACTTCTTATTTCGGTATAATTCCAGGTCATCATCCACATCGCGAAATTATCCGGCGCCCCGCCACTGCCATAAGTAAGACTACCACCATTGTAAAACTCGCTGGTTTCTGTATGATCGGCATACAGCAAAATTTCACTATTGCGATCATTGGATCCTAAATTCACATCATAAAACGTCGGTTGCAGTGCGAAACTGCCCGGATTGTCTATACCTTCTGTAGCAATATCATATGCCTTCTGAAAATACCATTGCGCATCGTGCCCGTCAGGATCCGTTCTGGCGGTTTCGGGATAAGTAGGAATATTTTTGGGATTCTCCAGCCACCAGGCATAAGTAAGATAGGCTTTCGAGAGATAGAGCCTTGCCAGCGTTTTTGTCGCTCCGCCCTGTACCCTGCCAGTCTCAGGCAGATTTGCCACAGCCGCAATAAGATCGGGGAAGATGGCTTTGGTGTAAACTTCCGGCACAGTGTTGCGTGTCGAAACGCGCACGGGATTGGTATTGAACTTCAGCTCCCCAGCTCCCAGATCAAGCGGTACACCGCCATAAGTCTGTACCAAAAGAAAATAATCAAATGCGCGGAAAAACTGCGCTTCTGCGATTAAAGATTCCATCAGGCCCACCGCACTCGCATTTTCGATAATACCACTGGCCGTATTGATATTGGGAAATGCTGTTGACCATACGATGCTGGTAGGAAAACTGGCGGATGTTACGTTGCCTACACCAGACATATCCATGTCCTTAAAATTTCCATCGGCGCTTTGCGCCCAGGTAACTTCATCAGTGCCGGTAAGACAGGAGTTAAAATAGTAGGCCTGGCCATATATCCATCTTAAATGCGCATATAGCGAGGTTATTCCTCCCTTAACACCTTTTTCGGTTTTAAAGTAATCGGGTGTAAACGTGCTACGGGGTTGTTCGTCTAACAATTTGGAACAGCCGCTTGTCAATAAAGCAACAAAGGCTGCTATGATAACCGTTTTTTTATAAATATTTTGCATAACGATATTTTTAGAAAGTTAGATTAATACCAAAAATAAAATTACGAGTCGAAGGTGTATTGGTGCCAATAGTCAGAATACGGCGCTGGTAACCGCTTACCGCTGCATTCTCATCACCATAAGAATTCGTTTCAGGGTCCATACCCGATTCTTTATGGTAGGGGGAGAACAATACAAATGGATTCTGTACCGTAAAATAAGCCCGAAGCCGGGTACTATTATTGCTCAATAAACTGTAATTGAAATCGTAACCCAGTGTAATCGTACGGATTTTGAAATAGGATGCATCAAAATATCCCAGTGTGCTTCCGTATTTGGGATTATCGCCGCTTAAAGGTCCCGCAGGATTAGGATATTTGGCATCTGTGTTTTCCGGTGTCCAATAATCAACTTTTACGTTATTATTCCTGGAGGTAAGTGTATTCAGGTAACCATTTGAACCGTATAAAGTGCTCACCAGTAAGCCGCCGCTTTTGAATATGCTCACTAAACTCAGGTCTAACCCCTTATAGCCTATACGGGTACTAAAACCACCTTCAAATTTCGGATCCACATCAAGTATCTGTCTGTCGGCCGGCCCGATAGCTCTAGTTGGCGTACCGTCTGCATTGTAATCGCCTGTATACTTTACTTTAATCATGCCGACTTCCCCACCAGGTTCCAAAACTTCCAGGTAAGGATCGCCCTCCTGCCAAAGGCCTATTTTTTCATAATCAAAAATCGCATTGATATTATGGCCTACAAACCAGGCATTGCCTTCGTCTCTGGTTTGACCGGAAGCCAGCGCTACCAGTTTGTTTCTATTGGCATAAAAATTTAAGCCGGCATCCCAACTCCAGCCGTTTCTATTATTAATAATAGTACCGTTTAAAGTAAGTTCCACCCCTTTGTTCTGTGTTTGACCAATATTGGCTGTATAACTGGTTACCCCTGTTGTTGAGGGAAGGCCTAATTCCAGCAAGAGGTCCTTTGTATTGGTAACATAATATTCTAAAGAACCCGAAAGCCTGTTATTGAAAAGATCAAAATCTAAGCCGTAGTTCCAGGTTTCAGAATACTCCCATCCCAATCTGGAATTTGGTAATTGCGTAACATAATAACCTACGGCATAATCATCATTTCCGAAGTTATATGGTCTGGTGCTCAACCGGCCCAATGTTGCATAAGGTGAAATAGCCTGGTTGGAAGTTTGTCCGTAACCAGCCCGCAGTTTCAAGGAATTAACCCAGGAAACCTCCTGCATAAAAGACTCTCTGGCTAAATTCCAACCAGCCGAAATCGCCGGATAGGTATGTCTTTGGTAGCCATCAGCTAAACGCGAAGACGCATCTGATCTTAAAGTAGCTGAGATCATATACTTATTATCGTAGGCATACATAATACGACCCATCCATGAAGTCAACCCCCATACATAGTAATTCTGATTGGCCGGATTGACAGTAATCTCTCCATTTGCATGACCTAGGTTATAGAACTGGAAGGCATCGGAAGGAATGTCTTTTGCCGACACAGAGGAGCTGTTGTATTTCTGCTGTTCGGCAGAATAAAGACCGGTAAAATTGATATTATGCTTCTGCGCAAAGGTCCTATCGTAAGTAAACAGATTTTCCAGGGTCCAATGAAAGGTATGTGCATTGCCTATACCTGCGGTCGAAACTGTGGTAGGATTCACATTGTTGACACCTTCGCCGGTATAGTTACCGGAATTGCTTTGAATATAGTCAAGACCAAGGTTTACCCGATACTTCAATCCCTGAACCCATGGGATTTTTACTTCTCCAAATATAGCATTATAAGTGGCAAAGTTCCTGGTCTCGTTGATCCACAATCCGTCTTCCTGCAATTCCTCGATCTGATTTCTAGTCAAAACGTAGCTCTCACCCAGGGCTAGCCTTACAGTACGCCTTAAAGTACCATCTTCATTATATGGGTTAGCAATGGGCGAGTTAGCTAAAGTTCCAAATATGCCAACCTGATTGCCTTCACTCAGGTTATAATTACTATTTGTATTAAATCCGAATCGGAAATAGTCACCAACCTGCTGGTCAATCGACGTTCTGAAGGCATACCGTGTATAGCGTTGTGAAGGGATCACACTTTGATTGCGGTAATATCCTAACCCAACATTATAACTTCCAGTTTCCGAGCCACCTGAAAGCGACACATCTTGACTATTTACAGTTCCTGTTCTGTAAACCAAATCCTGCCAGTCTGTATTGACGTCATCGGATTCATCGAGTGCATTTGAATATATACCTGCCGCTGCACGTAATGCAGCGAATTCTGACCCGTTCATCATGGGGTACTTCGCAAAAACAGTTTGATTTCCAAAATAGGGATTATAAGAAATAGTTGCCCTTCTGCCTTTTTGACCTCTGTTGGTAGTGATCAAAATAACTCCATTTGCACCCCGCGAACCGTAGATAGCCGTTGCCGATGCATCCTTCAACACATCAATGCTTTTTACATCATTGGGGTTTAAATCTCCAATTGATCCCGGAAACGGAATTCCGTCCAGAACGATCAGTGGATTATTATCAGCATTCAATGATCTTGTTCCCCGGATCCGAATTTGCATCGTGGCTCCGGGCTTTGAAGAGGTTTGATTCATCTGTACCCCTGCGAGGCGCCCCTGTAAGGCCTGCGAAATATTAGGCGAGGGGACTTCACGCATCTCGGCGCCGCCAATGGAGGCCACCGACCCGGTTACAGCTTCCTTTCGCTGAGTACCGTAACCGACTACAACGATTTCCTCCAACGCTCCCTGTTGGAGTGCCAGGGTAATAACAAGGCTTTGTTGGCCATTAATCCGGACTTCCTGTGATTGGTAATTTACCGCTGTAACTACCAGAACCCCGTTAGCCGGCGCATCTACTGAAAAAGCACCATTCGCATCCGCATTGGTTCCTACCGAGGATCCTTTTAAAATAATGGAAGCTCCCGCCACTGGCTGTCCGGAGAGGTCTAGAACCGTTCCGTTTACTTTCTGTGTTTGTGCCATGGATAAACCCGCCAGAAGGATCAATGCAAAACTGAAAAGCAGTTTCTTGAGGTATGCTGCGTCTTGGCAGCAAACCACTTTAAGTTGGACAAGCATTTTTTTCATTTTAAAAATTAAAGTAAGCGATTGCAGAATATAAGCCATATTAGGCCCATATACTATCAAATTTTGGTAAAACAACTCTCACAAAAAATGACCCCAAAAACCCAAATAGTTGAATAAGAGCATCGTTTAATATCCGTTTAAAACCTTTTAAACCCTTTAAAATAAGGGACATTTATGTTCTATAGCTTTTGCAACCATTCTGATCTTAGCATCTTCTCTTGTGTAAGACAAAACAAAAATAGGTTTTTTTTTGAAAATGCAACCGATTGCAGTATTTTTTATTAATTTTAGTTTTTGATCGAGTATCTGCCTGTTTTCAGTGTGTCGAAAATGACGGGATGTTGCTATCTCTTTTTTTTATATTACCCCCTTATTATGATTAGAATATCCTTATCGCTTCTATTAAGTTTCCTAATAACCCAGTTGCCAGCTCAAAATTGTATAAGTTTTAAGAAAACGGGGCCTGCTATTCTTTTGGCGGATACAAGTTGGGCTGCTCCGATATATGTGGACAAAGACGCCGATCCGCTCCTACATAAAACTGCCGTCCTTCTACAACAGGACATCGCCCGGGTAACCGGCCAGCACCCGGAAATTATATCCTCTCTTTCCACTGATTACCCGCAACTCATTATCCTGGGAGTAGCCGGTCAGTCTCCCCTATTAAAACAGCTTTTAGAAAAAAGAAAAATAAAGCTGGATCAAATTCACGATCAGTGGGAAGCATTCTCGCTCCAAACTGTCGATCAACCATTGTCAATGGTGAAACGCGCACTGGTTATCGCCGGAAGTGATAAACGCGGTGTAGCATTTGGCGCATTAGAACTCTCAAAACAGATAGGCGTTTCTCCTTGGTACTGGTGGGCCGATGTACCAGTAAAAAAACAATCTTCCATTTATATAAATAAAGGCAGCTACCACTATCCATCGCCATCCGTAAAATACCGAGGTATTTTTCTTAACGATGAAGCGCCCGCATTAAGCGGTTGGGCTAAAGAGAAATTTGGGGGATTCAATCACAAATTCTATTCAAAGGTTTTTGAACTTCTGCTGCGGTTAAAGGCAAATTATATCTGGCCCGCAATGTGGGGCAATGCATTCTATGATGATGATTCATTAAACTCCAAAATCGCTGGCGAATACGGTATCGTAATCGGGACATCGCATCACGAACCTTTAATGAGAGCACACGATGAATGGAGAAGATATGGAAAGGGCCAGTGGAATTATGACAGCAATGAACTGCGTTTAAAGGAATTCTGGAAAAAAGGTCTTCAAAGGGCTACAAATGAAAAAATTGTAACTATTGGAATGCGTGGTGATGGTGATGAACCCATGTCCAGCCAAACAGCGACGGCTTTATTGGAAAGAATCGTAGCCGATCAAAGAAATATAATTGAAGAAGTCACCCAAAAGAAGGCTAATCAGACGCCCCAACTTTGGGCATTATACAAAGAAGTGCAGGATTATTACGATAAAGGCATGCGGGTTCCGGATGACGTTACCTTACTGCTCTGCGACGACAACTGGGGTAATATACGGCGGTTGCCCCGTCTGGACGAAAAACCCAGAAAAGGAGGCTATGGGATTTATTACCACTTCGACTATGTGGGTGGGCCAAGAAACTACAAATGGATCAATACCAATAACATAGCGCGGGTTTGGGAACAAATGCACCTGGCCTATGTACATGGCGTAAAGGACATCTGGATTGTTAATGTAGGCGACCTCAAACCGATGGAACTGCCTATGACATTTTTTCTGGACTATGCCTGGAACGTAAATCGATGGAACGAAAACAACCTGGCAGCTTATTACAAAATGTGGGCGCAGCAACAGTTTGGCGTAAAAAATGCTGATAAGATCGCCTCCATCCTTTCAAGATATGCCAGTTATGCTGCAAGAAGAAAACCGGAACTCCTGGATGCCAAAACCTACAGTATTCATCATTATCAGGAAGCAGATCGCATTACCAAAGACTGGAACATTTTACTACAGCAAGCCGAAAATCTGAACAGAATGATCAATAAGGACCAGAAAGGTGCTTTTTATCAGTTGGTACTGCATCCCGTAAAAGCATATGCGAATCTTCAGAACTTGTATACGGCAACCGCAAAGAATCAATATTATGCCGCAGAAGGAAATTCGTTGGCAAATAAATATGCGGATAGCGTACTTTATTTCTACAAAAATGATTCGATAATCACAAATGAGTACCACTTGCTGAACAACGGAAAATGGAATCATCTAATGGCACAGTTACATATTGGCTATACAAACTGGCAGCAACCTGAACGTCAGATAATGCCGGCAGTAAAATACGTATCAGCCGCCGGAAACCAGGTGATTCCGGAAACGCTGCCGACTGCGGCAACAAACAACTTAACCGCCCCTTCAAAAAACCCTAAAAATATTTTTACGGAAACGGACGGTTATATTTCGATACTTGCGGATCATTATTCAAGAAAAATAAATGCTGCGGATATTCAGTGGAAAGTCCTCCCCGGCATTGGTCGGGAAGGTAACGGCATTACAACGTTCCCGGTTACCAAAGGCATAGATACGCTGAGCGCAAAAACCCCTCACTTGGAGTATGATTTTTACGCATACCATCCCGGGGAAGTGAAATTATTCGTTTATTGTTCGCCTACACTCAATTTTCACAATGCTCCCCAAGGGCTTCAATATGCTATCTCACTGGATGGCGCGAAGCCGCAGTTTGTTTCTATAAACTCTGAAAAAAAAGTCGACAGCCGCGCATGGGCCAGATGGGTTTCTGACAATATCAATATCACTTCGAGTAAACACAACATTACCAGTAAAGGACAACACACACTCAAATACTGGCTGATATCCCAGGGTATTGTGCTCCAAAAAATTGTAGTAGATGCCGGGGGTTTGAAAACCAGCTATCTGGGTCCGAAAGAAACATTGAAGATTGAAAAATCCCAAAAAGGAAATCCCACAGAATAAATCAATCAATACCCTTAGCTTATTTACCCCATCGTTTATTTTTATTTCCCGTTCCTGGGTTCATGTTGCGCTTCAAAAAATAGGGATACAAGATATGTGTCGGCTGGGGGTAATTTTTTACAATAAAATCCAATTGCTTTCGTTTCGAAAACCTAAAGCGTTTTAGTCACTATGGTAGGTATTATAAATTACCACCGATCCCTGGAGCATTGGGAAATCTCAGTTGTTTATAATAGTTCAGATCCTGTTCAGCCTTCTCATAGCCAGATGGAATCGGCATTCCGGAATAAATCTGAAAATACAGTAAACAGGCATTGCGCCACCATATTGCTTCTTGTTGCTGAATACCCAGCAACATTTCGACCTGCCGGAACCGCTCCTGATCGACATAAGCCGCCTGCAGCTTCCAGACGGCTTGCATCCGGCGGACCGTATCAACTCCCGTATAATATTTATAACAGAGTTCCTCCCACAAGTTCCGGCCACTGTTCATCTGAAAATTCCAGGGTAGGTGATGAAACCATAACAGATATTTTTCATCACAGATCTTCGGGTCCTCCCATTTACTACGGGCCCGCGGCTGGTACTGGGCCAGGGCATTGCTACCGGTATTTGTCCGGTTAAAACCGATACCCTGACGATCTGCGCGATGATAATAAACGGGATTCCAGTCGGCCCTTCCCGCATTGTCTACCCAGGGTGCCGGCCCGTAATGATGTCCGGTTGCCATGATATGATGAAGTCCCAGTGGGGTCATATAATTCACCACGGCTTCGCGAGATTCCCGCATCATTTCCACCATTGCCTGTACAAATGCCGGATCATTGGAAAAGGTCTGACGCAGCCACTCGGCCGCGATGGTATCTGCCCCCAGCTGATGGTCCCAAGCCAGCCGGCCAAAGGCATACCAGTTCGCCTGTCCGAAAGGATGGCCGGTCCAGTTTCGTTCATTGCCGATATTCGCAACACCGGCAATGGCGCTCAGTTGATGCTGATCCACCGAACCGTCAATAACGCGAGCCACTGTGGAGCCCGGTCCTTTGGCATAGGTATCGGCGTCCAGACATTCCTTGAACAACGGCGCTTCGTATACCAGATGGGTACCCTGGCCCAGATACTCCTGGGTCAGTTGAAATTCCATGGCCAAGGGGGTTTGGGGCATCGCGCCAAATAAGGGAGAAAAGGGTTCCCGGGGTTGAAAATCTATGGGACCGTTTTTGACCTGAATCATTACATTTTTTTTGAACTGCCCATCCAGGGGCTGAAATTCGTTATAAGCCTGTTTGAAACGGTCTGTCGCAGCGATCGTCTGGGTATGATGACCTCCCTGCCCTTCTTCAAAATTTTCTTCCTTTAGCTGCACCCGGGCATCATAGACAAAAGCACGCCACATCACAATGCCACCATAGGGAGCCAGGGCATCGGCGAACATATTGGCACCATCAGCATGACTGCGGCCATAACCCTGGGGGCCTGGCTGGCCTTCGGAATTTGCTTTGATCAGAAAACCGCCAAAATCCGGTATCAACTGGTATATTTCACGGCATTTATCCTGCCACCATTTGATGACTTCCGGATGCAGGGGGTCCGCCGTTTTCAGCGCACCGAGCTCTACCGGCGCACTGAATTTTGCCGTCAGGTATACCCGGATCCCATAAGGCCGGAACAAATCAGCCAGCGCTTTTACTTTTTCAAGATAGCGAGGCGTGAGCATCAAGACATCGGCATTTACATTGGTGAGCACCGTACCGTTGATACCAATGGAAGCATTGGCACGTGCATAATCGATATAGCGCTGATCCAGATAATCCGGCAGGGTATGCCAGTTCCAGATAGATGCACCTGCATAGCCTCTCTCAACAGTCCGGTTGAGGTTATCCCAGTGGTTAAGTATCCGGCGTTGTATTCGTGGCCGGCTTTTGATATCGAGTGGTTGCAGGGCCTGCCCGGTCTGCAGGACACGTAAAAATGCGTAGACGCCGTATAAAACGCCGATATCTGTACGGGCAGCAATAATGGTATATTCCTGCCCGTTCTTTTGTTGACTGCAGATCAGATAACCTTCCGGCCCCGGGTCAAAGTCGCCGGCAGCCAGCAGGTCCCGGATCAATGGAACGGTCGCCGGTGTACCGGCTATCACACTGTGGTGGATTGCCCGGTCCTGCAGGTTTACCTCTTGGCCCAGCAGGCTGCTGAGCGCCCGGGTCAGTTCGCCGGCAGCTGTACGAAGAGTGGCGGATTCGCCCGGCAGCCAGACGCCGGACAATTGGGCACGGTACCGCTGCAGTACCGCTGTATCCTGCAGCTTGTCAAACCGAAGCCAGAGCCGGTAACCGTCTTCCGCTTTCACAGTGGTACCCATAAAAAACAAGCAAATGCATAAAATTATCCGGTTCATAAACATTTTCATTTAGCCCATATGGACTTAATATTTTAAAAATCCCGGCGCCAACATTCTCATTATAATATCCGGGGTTCGCAGATCTGAATATATAAGAACAGTAAGGATTTGATTAGTTTCAATTCGATACTATTTTAAATTATCGTGGCGAACATTGGTTTACCCAAATAAACAATTGTAAAATTGCATGCACCTCCAACTGTACTATTTTTGATTATTTTATATTTCCGTCACTATGACTGCAGTAAAAATAGACAAAAATATTTTTACTGCAACCGATTGCAATTTATGTAAAACTTCATTACTTTAGCTTTCCTGGATTGCATCGTTTAAGCGAGACCGAACTGGTCTAATTATTGAATTTTTCTTGATTATGTCTGTCGAATATGCCGACTATATTTAAAAACTCAAGGCTCAAGTTGTAAGCAATATGCTGTGTACCACATTAAAAATTTTAGTCCCGATTCAATTATTTTTCATATCGGCGATCTGTTCGGTGGCAGCTCAAACCACTGTCCGGCAACGTATCCCGTTCAACGAGCAATGGAAATTCTTCAAAACACAGCAAGCAACTGACAGTAATTATTATGAACGCCGGCCGGATATTACGGCCTATAAAGATGGCAAAGTGGCCGATACCAGAGCCACCGAATCTGCCCTGGCACAGACAGCAGACGGCGGTCTGAAAAAATGGATTCTACCTGGCGCCAACTCCTTTATCAAGGATCCTGCCCGGCATTGGCCCCGGCCCGCCACGCCCCCGCCTGCAGGACCCGTATTTGCAGAACCGGAATTTAATGACCAGTCCTGGGAAACCGTACAAATCCCCCATGACTGGGCCATCGGCGGTCCTTTTTATGTCGGCGAGCCCGCTGTGGTTGGCGGTGGAATGGGACGACTACCCATCCAGGGGGTGGGCTGGTACCGTAAAAAAATAAAAATCCCTGCCGGCGACCGTACCCGGCAATATTTTCTGGATATCGACGGGGCGATGTCCTATGCCATCGTATGGATCAATGGACAACTGGCCGGAGGCTGGCCTTATGGTTATAATTCCTTCCGGATCGACATGACGCCCTTTCTTCGACCGGGAGCAGACAACCAGATCGCCATTCGGATCGACAATCCTAATTATGCTGCACGCTGGTACCCGGGTGCGGGACTTTATCGCAACGTTTGGCTGGTAAGCACCGGCCCGGTGCATATCGCACACTGGGGTAGTTTTATTCAGGCTACTGATATCAGTAAGGTTGCTGCAAAGCTCGAACTTGAACTCAAAATTGTCAATCAGGCTGAAAAGACCAGGAAAATTACGGCGCAAACGGCGCTGTACCTCCAGGACGGAGAAGGCAGGCCTACCGGGCCCGTAGCCGGCAGATTTAAAGCGCAAAGCCTGACCCTGAAGCCCGGAACCACCCAGGTACTCCGGCAGGAAACGCGCCTGGCAGCACCAAAACTATGGGAGCCCCTTCCTGATCAGCAACAAAACCTGTATGTGGCCGTCACCCGCGTATATGAAAATGAGCGACTGATCGATGAATATACGACACCCTTTGGCATCCGCTCCCTGGAGTTCGATGCCGAAAAAGGCTTACTGGTTAATGGAAAAAAATACCGTATTCAGGGTGTCAACCAACATCATGACCTGGGGGCACTGGGCGCCGCCTTCAATCTGCGGGCCGCTGAAAGGCAATTGGAAATGTTGCGTGAATTGGGTTGCAACGCCATCCGCCTGGCCCATAATCCACCCGCTCCGGAGCTGCTCGCGTTAACTGACAGGATGGGCTTTCTGGTGATTGATGAAATCTTTGATTGCTGGGAAAAAGGTAAGACCCCGCATGATTTCCACTTGATTTTCCATGACTGGCATGAAGCTGATATCCGCTCCTTTATTCGCAGGGACAGAAATCATCCTTCAGTAATTGCCTGGAGTTTTGGAAACGAAGTAGGCGAACAGTATACCGATAGCGCAGGTGCCGCCCTGGCGCGTTCCCTGTATGAAATAGTTCACCAGGAAGATAATAGCCGCCCGGCCACCGCTTCCATGAACTTTGCCAAACCCGATATGCCCTTTGCGGCGGAAATGGATATCATCAGCCTGAACTATCAGGGCGAAGGTATCCGGGACGCACCCGCTTATGCACACTTGAAGGGGATCCGCACTTCGCCGCTCTATCCGGCATTTCACAAAAAATTTCCTAACAAGTTGATATTTAGCAGTGAAACTGCATCTACCTTAAGTTCAAGAGAATATTATTTCTTTCCGGTGACCCCCGGAATCAGCGCGCCGGTGAGCGACAGCAGTGGCGGCGAGCCGGTGAGCCAGTCGGTAAGTGCCTATGAGTTATACACGGCCCAATTTGGTGCTTCACCAGATAAAGTGTTCGCCTCCCAGGACCGACATCCCTTTGTAGCCGGTGAATTTGTCTGGACCGGCTGGGACTATGTGGGCGAACCCACACCTTATTATGGCGCCCGCAGTTCCTACTCTGGTATCATTGATCTGGCGGGATTTAAAAAGGACCGTTTTTATCTCTACCAGTCCCGCTGGAGACCGGAGTTGCCAATGGCACATATCCTCCCGCACTGGAACTGGCCGGACAGAATGGATCAGGTTACTCCGGTCCATGTGTTTACCTCCGGCGACGAAGCCGAACTCTTTTTGAACGGAAAATCCCTGGGCAGAAAAAAGAAAGGCGCCTTCGAATACAGACTACGCTGGGATGAAATCCGTTACGAACCGGGGACATTAAAAGTAGTGGCCTATAAGAATGGTCGGCGTTGGGCTATGGATTCCGTGTCAACGACGGGTCCGGCGACCCGACTGGAGTTAAAAGCCGATCGCAGCCGTATTCATGCAGATGGTCAGGACCTGGCATTTGTCACCGTTTCCATTCTGGACGCCCAGGGCCGTCCGGTGCCGGACAGTCAACACAAGCTTCACTTCAGCCTGGAGGGACCGGGAAGGATCCTTGCTACGGATAATGGCGACCCTGCAGATATGACGAGTTTTCATGCTATGGAACGCAAGGCTTATCATGGACGGGCCCTGGTCATTCTGGAAGGCACAAAGGATCAGCCGGGTCGACTCCTGCTAAAGGTCAGCAGTCCCGGTCTTTCGGAAATACAATTAGACATTGAAACGAAATAATAATATTATATAATTAATATATTGATTTGAATTTCAATAAACTACAACATTATATCATATGAAGAATCTGCTAAAATTCAGAGGGCTTAGTTTACTGCTTTTATTAATGCTATCGCAGGTTTACGCAGTGGCTCAGGATCCGAATTTTCACATCTATCTCTGTCTGGGACAGTCTAATATGGAAGGTGCCTCCAAAGCGGAGCATCAGGACAGTCTGGGAATCAGTGATCGGTTTACCATGATGTCAACCGTAGATTGCGTGCATCGGGGTAGACATACGGGGCAGTGGTATCCGGCCCTGCCGCCACTGGCCCGCTGTTATAGCGGACTCTCTCCGGCGGACTATTTTGGCCGGACCATGACCGATGCCTTACCGGACAGTATCCGTGTTGGTGTTATCAATGTTGCCGTGGGCGGCTGCAAGATCGAACTTTTCGATGAGGACCAATTCAGCAGCTACCTGCCCACTACGGCAGACTGGCTGCAGGCCATCGTCAAAGAATACGGCGGCAACCCCTACCGCCGCCTGGTCGAAATGGGCCGGCTGGCCCAAAAAGATGGCGTGATCAAAGGTATTCTCCTGCATCAGGGGGAGTCCAATACCGGTGATAGCCTTTGGCCTGAAAAAGTGAAGAAAGTTTATGACCGTCTGCTAGCGGATCTGCAACTTGCACCTGGTTCGATACCCCTGCTGGCCGGCGAGGTTTTGGGCACGGATCAGCAGGGCGTCTGTGCCAGGATGAACCCAATTATTCGCCAGCTTCCCCAAACCCTGCCCCAGGCACATATTATCTCTTCAGCCGGCTGTGAGGGCATCGAGGATCACCTCCATTTCAGCGCCGCCGGTTATCGAAAACTCGGCAAAAGGTATGCCGCTGTCATGCTGGAACTTATGGGAATTGAAATCACTGCAGAATAAACGAAGATGGCTCGTATCCTAAAAATATTCATTATCCTTCTTGTCACCGGCATGCCGGCTTATTTTCTGATTACCTGCCAGAGCGCCAAGTCAGCAGCCTACCAGAAAAAAGATTCACTGTGGACCGGCAGCTGGGCTACGGCCCTACAGCTGGTGGAACCCGGTAATATGCCGCCATCGCCGGGACTGGATCATCATAGCCTGCGTCAGATCATCCGCGTGTCCATCGGTGGCAATACCCTTCGTTTACGATTTTCCAATTTGTTCGGTCGGGAGCCATTGGTAATTAAAAAAGTCTCCATGGCCCTGGCCGCTGACAGTAGTCGCATCATGCCCCCTTCCCTGCAATGGCTTCAGTTTTCTCACCAAGATTTTATCACCCTGCCTGCCGGCGCTGAAGCCTGGTCGGATCCGATACGATTTCCGCTTGCTTCCGGTGCCCGGTTAGCCATTACAATTTACTCCGAACAGGTTCCGGTCCAGCTTACCGGACATCCCGGTTCGCGCACTACTTCTTATATACTGAAGGATGATCGGACAGGTTCCGCTGATTTTCAACAGGCTGTCAAAACGGACCATTGGTACCTGATCAGCCGGCTGGACGTTTTGTCAGCACCAGAAGCAGCAGCCGTGGCGGTGCTGGGCAATTCCATTACTGATGGCCGGGGGTCGGGAACCAATCAACAAAATCGCTGGACTGATATTCTTTCTGAACGACTGCTCAAAAACCCGACAACCCGGAATATCGCGGTACTGAATCTGGGTATCGGCGGTAACTGTGTGTTAAGAGGCGGTCTCGGTCCAACGGCACTGGAGCGTTTCGAGCGGGATATCCTTACCCAGAGCAATGTCCGCTGGCTGATCCTTCTGGAAGGCATCAACGATATCGGCAGTACCAGGGATGCTGTTACCGCCGGCAGGGTAAGCAGAGAATTGATGAATGCTTATGAACGAATGGCCCGCCTGGCGCAAGCAAAAGGCATCAAAGTATATGCGGCCACCCTCCTTCCTTTTGGAGGATCCTTTTATGACAGCAGCTTCCGGCAACCGGCCAGAGACAGCCTTAACGTCTGGATCCGCCGAACGGACACCTTCGATGGGCTGGTGGACTTTGATACGGCTATGCGCGATCCAACTGCTATCAAAATGCTTCAGAAACCGCTGCAGGATGGCGATATGCTACATCCCAATGAAGCCGGTTACCGGAAAATGGGAGAAACTGTGGATCTGAGTCTTTTTACCTGGCGCCCCAAAAAATGAAATCATGAAAAAATCCATACATCTTGTCTGCTGCCTATGGCTCTTACCATTTTATACGTTACCGAAGGCCTCAGCCCAATCTGCCCCCGCTGCCATGCAGCAGGAAGTCCTGTTCACCCAATTTACTTATCGGGGTCTGGATCCGGTATATCAGCAGCATCCGCTGGGCGACGATGACTTTTACAATCCCATTTTACAGGGCTGTTATCCGGATCCCTCTATCGTCCGTCGGGGCGATGACTATTTTCTGGTCAATTCTTCCTTTGCCATGTTTCCGGGGGTCCCTATATTCCATTCCACTGACCTGGTCAACTGGAAGCAGATCGGTCATGTCCTGGACCGGCCTTCCCAGTTGCCATTGGAACAGGCAGGTATTTCCGGAGGAATTTACGCGCCTGCCATCAGCTATAACCCGGTCAACCAGACTTTTTATATGATTACCACCCTGATTGCAGGCGGTGTCGGAAATATGGTAGTCAAATCCCAGGATCCATTTAAAGGCTGGAGCGATATCATCAAACTTGCATTCGGTGGCATTGATCCCTCACTGTTTTTTGACGACGATGGTAAAGCCTATCTGGTGCATAACGATGCGCCGGACCAAGGCAAGGTGCAGTACGAGGGCCACCGGGTTATTAAAATATGGGACTATGACACTGATAAGGATCAGGTAGTCCCCGGATCTTCCCGCATCATTGTGGATGGTGGCGTAGACATCCGCCAAAAACCTATTTGGATTGAAGGCCCCCATATCTATAAGAAGAACGGAAAATATTATTTGCTCTGCGCCGAAGGTGGTACCGGTGACTGGCACAGCGAAGTGGTATTTGTCAGTGATCATCCCAAAGGACCGTACCGGGCGGCGCCTTCCAACCCGATTCTTACCCAACGTTACCTGGATAAAGACAGGAATAATAAGGTAGAATGGACCGGTCATGCGGATCTGGTAAAAGGCCGAGACGGCCGGTACTATGGCGTATTTCTGGGTGTCCGGCCAAATGATCAGGGACGCGTAAATACCGGACGGGAAACCTTTCTGTTGCCCGTCGACTGGTCCGGCGATTTCCCGGTATTTCAAAACGGTCTGGTCCCGCTGACACCGCGCCTGAAACTACCGGAAGGCGTAAGCAATCAGCACGGGAAAAACGGCTTTCTACCCAATGGTAATTTCAGTTTTACCGACGATTTTCAAAAAGCCACTCCCGATTTCAGATGGGTTACGCTGCGTGGCCCCCGGGAAGCTTTTAGCAGGATACTTCCGACTGGCGGTCTGAGCATGCGTCCCCTCCGGACTGAAATACGGGATCGGGCACCAATCTCCGCCTGGTTCTTCCGCCAACAGCACGCCCGGTTTGAAGCCAGCGCCACTTTGAAATTTCAGCCCCTTTCAGAAAAAGATATAGCAGGCATTACCTGCCTGCAGAGCGAATCCTATCATTATGTATTCGGCCTGACCAAAAAAGGCATTGAGAACTATCTCGTGCTGGCCAGAACATCCGGTGAACCCGCACAGGGAGGCGCTGCTACCCCGGCTTCAGCCCGTAGCATAGTTCTGGAAAGCTGTCCTGTCAAACTGGGACAACAGCTGGTATTGAAAGTGAAGGCTTCCGAAGGTGACAGCTACCAGTTCAGTTATTCGCTGGATGGCATTCATTTCAAGAATATGGGATCCCCCGTCACAGGTGATATTCTTTCCACTAACGTCGCTGGTGGCTTTACGGGGGCCCTGATCGGATTGTACACCAGCTCGGCTAATACCATCCGGCCCTGACCAGCAGAAACAACACAGACAGCCGCGGCAACCGGGGACGAAGATCAAATCGGAAAGTTTTGCTTAGCTTTACGGCTTTTCTTAACCCAGATATCATGAAAGCCACTCAAGCCCGTACCCTGCCGGTACTCATCCTAGTTTCTATGCTATTCGCGGCATGCCGGCCCAATACCGAACCCGTCGATCAGTCATTTTTTGTTGCTGTAGATCAGAGTCGTCTCTTCATCCGGCTGGCAGGAAACCCGGATGGGCCTCTGCTTATAAACTTACATGGAGGCCCGGGGGCTTTTTCCGGTTTTGACCGGGAAACCTACCGTCCAGAACTGGAGCCCGAATATCTGGTAGCCTACCTGGACCAGCGGGGAGGCGGCAGGTCGGATCCCGAACCCGACTCCACCAAATTAAATATGGAACAATTTGTGGCCGACCTTGACCTGGTGATCGACAGCCTCCGAAAGGGGTATCCCGGTAAGCCCGTTAATCTGATCGGGACGTCCTGGGGCGGAAGCCTGGGACTACTTTATTTGATTGCCCACCCAGGAAAAGTCAACGCTTTTGCCTGTGTCAGCGGAAAAGCCGACGGAGTTTACCCGATTCAGGCACTCATCCGCCATGAGCGGGCGCTGGCAGATAGTTTGTTACAAACAGACCTCAACCCGAAACAGAGACAACAAATCAACCAAATGCTGCAAGAACTGCCGGCGATCGAAAAAAGTAATATGGAGGCGTTTTACGAGTCTGTTAATCAGCTCAAACACGACTATCCAAAACTGCTGGGTTTTAATGTCTACTGGGCGAATGATTCGGCAAGACAGCAGGCCGCCTTATTAGGGAAAGACACCGCTTATTATGCGCGGGCGGGATATACGATGGCGGGGTTTGACAGCGCGATGCAACGCTTTGACTATGTTAACAGGGTCTTTCGGAATACAGCAGCCTACAATCATCTCAATATTCTCGACCAACTTCCAAAAGTAAACACGCCGACGCTGGTCATCCAGGGCGCCGAAGATTATAGCATCGGACCCCGTCAGGCAGAAATGATTTATGCAGGCCTGGGATCTTTGACTGAAGGGCAAAAAAAGCTTACCATCGTCACCGGTGCGGCACATAATCTAAATATGGAAGCACCTGAAGTTTACTTTACAGCAATAAGAGACTTTTTCAAAAAGCATTCACAGTAATCGCATGACTAGAAGCCTAATCTGAGCTAAAACCAACCTTTAATTTTCTCCTCCCGCTCGCGGACGGGAAATCCTGTATCAGTCCTAAATAAAAGTACCAGACAGTTTTAAAGAACAATGGTCTGGACCGCTGTGTTAATTCGGCCTCTTTTCGAGTGCCATAAAAATCCATACTGATCGGATTCCAGCAAAATACAAAATCTGTATTACCACAGGCTGCATATCAATAACTCAGACAAAAACTCCCGTAAATTAGGTATTGTGGTTCAGTAAAGCGGTACGTATTTTTGATCTCAAATAAACCGAAATGAGAAGAAAAAAAGCGGCGGTCTGCTGCTAACAGACGGGTAGATCAAAAAAACGGCAATAAAGGAAATCAATAAGGGTATTACAACACAAAGCGGAAAAAAGTGCCGGCGGGGGAAGTCAAGATATAGGTCTCAGGTTAAAACTGACATTATCACGCGCGAGCGCTAAAACAGCAATCCGAAAAAAAGATAACTTAAAAACACATCATATGCTTACCAGGATTCTACAAATTCCTACGCCCTGGCAAATACTTTCGGACCCCGCATCAATTATTGTAATCTCAATATTTGTTGTGCTGATGTTTGCGGAAATCCTGATACCCGGAAGAAATTTGCCGGTTATACGGTTTTGGAGGATCAAGGGCATTACAGCATTTTTTATCTATTTTTTTGTCTCATCTTATCTCCCTTTAATCTGGAACGTCTACTTAGCTGAATACAAGATATTCGATCTGACTTTTCTGGGCGATTACTGGGGTGGATTGACGGCCCTGATCATCTATGAATTTGGGGTATATGTCTGGCACCGATCGATGCACAAAAGCCATGTCTTATGGCGGGTATTTCACCAAATGCACCATAGTGCAGAGCGTGTCGATGTTTATGGCGCCTTCTATTTCAGTCTGATGGACATGATCGGATTCACCTTTCTGACCAGTCTGGCCATGGTATGGGTAGCCGGATTTACAGCCCAGGCCACTATTTATGCCATTTACGGTGCAACATTTCTGGCTGTCATCCAACACACCAATATCCGAACACCACAGTGGACAGGTTATATTTTCCAACGTCCGGAATCCCACTGACTGCACCATGCCAAGGGCATTCACGCTCATAATTATTCGGATCTTCCGCTGTTTGATATTCTTTTTGGCACTTTTCGAAATCCCAAAGATTTTGTTCAGGAAACAGGTTTCTACAATGGCGCTTCTTCAAAAATCGGGAAAATACTCCTGTTTAAAGATATCAACAACCAACAGGAATTACCTCAACCATGATCAGCATTTACAAATAGGCTTTTATCCATTTTAACTCACCAATAAAATCTGAAACTGTATGAAACTAAAATCATCTATCAAAACATTAATGGCAGTCGCCTTCTTTTTATTATGTGGTCTGCTCGCCTGCAAAAAAGACAACCCCAAGCCTACGGTCGTTGGATACTGGACGGGCGAATATGGAAATGGTAATGATATCCCCTCGCATCCGTATTACTTTTTGTTTCGATCCAATGGAACAGTTAGGGTATATGCCGACAGCGAAGACACGGCTACTGCAGGAAAAGCCGAAGGCACTTATATTGTCACCGGCAATACAGTAAAAACCACCTACCTCTACCCCCCCAGCACCTCCTATTCAACGACAGCCACTGTGGATGAGGGATTTACTACCATGGATGGCACCTGGGGATCAGGCGCCAGCACCAGCGGTCTCGGTACTTTCCGAATATTTAAAAAATAGCGATTCGGTAAAATCATTCATCAAAGTTCAGATTCCTTACTGGGCAGCTAAGCTACAACTCCGGAGGGCTGTGACACGCCCGGATATCCTATTGCTGCAGGCAATAGCGCTCATCGCCAGCTGCGATGCGCCTGGGCTTCTCCAGGCGCTTTTGTAGTGCAGGCTGTCGGCACCCGCCTGAAAATGCGGAATGGCTTTATCTCTATTGGATCCTGTCGGAGTGTGCTGGCGGAGCGGGTTGCTATCGTTGACAGTAACCACCCAAATACTGCTCAGAATATCTTTGCAATCAAGTCCATCGCAGGTCTGACCCCTTACACCTTTCAAACTGCGAGCGCCCTCTGAAAATCTGTCAACAGCTTTCCGGATTTGGGACAATAGTTGCTGCAAAGAGAACTCGATCTGGTTCTTCAACTCAAAAAAACTGACTTATGAAATTTTTGTTCAATGCAGTCCTGCTGGTCAGGTTACCGCTCTTGCCGGCAATTTCCTGCTCCAAAAATAAAGGCAGCGACGAAGACGGAAATTTTACATCCGGAGATATTAAACCACTACTTTTAAAATTTCATATTCTAACGGAGATGACAATCTTGAGTACAAACCGGAAAATTTAAACGATTATTTAAAACTGAATTAATTTTGCCGATAAATTCTCCCTAGATATAAGTGATTACGAATAATAACAAAAAAATTGAGTGTAAAATGCCTTAGTACCGTAAAGAATATAGCATATAGTTGGAGGAGTTCCTTAATTTTCAACTTTTAACTGTATTTTTTGCCTACCGAATGACAATTAAATATTTAACATTCAGCATCGCAATAACCTTTATTTCCTGGATTGTTGGGATGATCGTTAATGCGCTTATCATAAAAGCGCCCTTTTATAAACAAGAACTATCCCATCTAAACTTCATTAAAAATGAAAATGTAAATAAGATCATAGGGATCGGCGTTTTTAAATGGATCGTGAAAAATACTTTTTTTAGCTTTTTTAATCAAAAGCTAAAATTGAAAAGTAAAATAGATATGTCGATATTAAATTACCTGCGTAACGAAATGACCATATCTGAAATCAGCCATTTGATCGCGTTTATTTTTATTTGCGTTTTTGCTGTCATCAAAGCATTGAAATTCGGATTCATATTTGGGTTAACTATCATGATTGTGAATATATTGATGAACCTATACCCCTCATTATTGCAACAGGAAAACAAAAGGCGAATCGATCAACTGATAAAGAAACTTAAACTAAGAGGGAAAGTTTGACAGACTTTTACAATAATAAAGAAGTTTCTTACCGAAACATTTTCATGCTCAATAATTGTAATGGGTCTTTCCAATTGGGCCACGATTATTAGTGGATTTCGCCAGAAATTTACGATTTCAAGTAATACGGATAATTCCGGTATTTCGATAATAAATAATTTAAATGGCCGTGAAGTGTTAACTGGTCAAACCACCTCAACATTGAATACCGGCCCTTCTACTCCTGAGATGATCCAGAATAATATTGCGTCAATGGTAGAACTGGCACAGGCCAATCGGATAAAAGTGATTCTTTGCTCTGTAACACCTGCTTTTGATTATCCGTGGAAACCCGGACTTAATCCAGCTGAAAAAATTATTGCACTAATATGCGATACAAAAGAACTGCATCTATGCCGATTACTGGACGACGATGGCCGACCAACGAAAAGGGATGAAAAAAGAATTGTCCAGTTATGGAGTGCACCCTATATTGGAAGGATACAAAATAATGGAGCCGATAGTGCAGCAGGCCATTAAAGAAGCATTACATCAATAGGGAATAAAGATGAGCGGCACACAAAAATGCTCGGGTCTGTTTCAAAAAAAAAGTACCGTATCACAATAAGCACTGCCGGTAGCTCCCGTTCAGCACAGATAATTTTCCGTTAAAACAAGAGGAAAAATTTATTAGTTTCAACGATAAACAACCGCTCAACAATCGATCATGTTAAAAATACCTGATATTAAAATAATCAAATACAGCGGCCTCATGCCCTTGCTGCAATAGGCCGGGACGGGAGCTTCTGTCCCAGGGGGGCATAAATCCTTCACCAAAATCGGCGTCGGTTGCAACGATTTCATTCCAGTGATTGGGATCACTGCAATAGAAAAAACTGACCTTATTCCCATCCTTCACCACCATTTTTAAATGAACCGGCGCTGTTTTCTTAAGCCGAATGATCTTCACTACCCTTCTAATATTATCCTTCACAAACCAAACTTCTACCTGTTCATCCTTTACGCCAACACCAACGGCCTGAGCCGCATCTGCGTATAAGGTCAACCCTTTTAACGCACTGTTATGATTAACCACAGCCGTTGTTATTTCATAATCCGCATGAGACGGCCTTACTGTTATTGCAGTACCCGTTGCATTGTCCGTTTTATTAATTCCCGATAAATGCAGTTGCCCCTTTTTAAAATTTACCTGCGGCTGCGCATGCCTGAAATCCCATTGCCATGCGGCGTCAAGGGCGCTGCCGGAAAAATCATCGGAATAGTCTGTGGCTGGCTTACCCGAAACAGGATGAAAAGAAGGCCATCCCGTTTCTTTACTCCAGCTGACCCTGGCCAGCATTCCCTCTCTGCCGGTATGCACATTTGTTTCTTTGTTATAAGCATGAAAAAGATAATAGTCCTCGCCCTCCTTATTGGATACGAGGGTTCCGTGACCTGTACATTTCCAGTCATCAAATGCCGCTAATACAGGATTGCCAGGAAACGGGGTGTATGGGCCTTTTATGGTTTCAGCTCTTGCTACATTTACATGATAACTGCATTGCACTCCGCAACAGCCGCCGGCTGAATAAAGCAGGTAATAATAATTATTTCGCCGAATAATGCATTGCCCTTCCAACCCTTTCTTTTCATCATCCCGCAGCAGCATAAATGGTTCACCAACAGTTTTCAGCCCATCATCTGACAGTTCGTAACCCAGCAGCTCAATTGGCCGGTTATCCAATCCGTACGCCTTAAAGGTAATATACCATACTCCGTTTTCTTCTGCCAAAAAAGCGTCGATCGCTTCTTTGCCAAGCTCAATAATAATACCTCTGTCGGTAAACCCTTCTTCAGGATTTCTGGCAGTAGCCACACCAATACAGGAGATGCCATCCGATTTTTTTCTTGCAGTATAATACACATAATAAGTGCCATTTCTGTATAATAACTCAGGCGCCCAGAAAGACGAAGAAGCCCATTGTGGGGTCTGTGGAAGAATATAGCCCTGCTGTGTCCAGTGAACCATATCTTTTGATTTAAAAAGCGGAAAATGAGGCGCCCATTCGGAGGAAGTACCTGTCGCAAAATAATTATCCCCCACGCGGATAACCGAAGGATCCGCAAAATCCCCGTGAACCACCGGTTCAATAGTCGAAGAATCTGCTAATGTGGTCACACCAATGTCCTTCGCAGTCAAAAACGTTTCAGGCGCAGTAAGCTTCTCAGGCAGCAAAAAGTCGGAAATAATCGCGGAAACAAAAATCATCAGCAAAACAACAATCTTCATTCTTCTTTAAGTTTAACAGGTTTCTAAATTTTGTGCAGGAATATTCTATCAACTTCTAAATCATGCAAAACATCAATATAAACAAAAAAATGAATCACAACAACGCTTCTGAATTATATACGCCTGCATTCTGTAATAAGAATAGCTCCGATTACAGTGCCGAGCCCGCCCCCGATGCTGGTTGCTATAATAACAGCAAAGAAAACAAAGAAATATTATCCGGAAAACTATCCAAAGAAGATAAATCAGTGGGCAATGATGATATTTTCATTGCGCATTTTGCAATTAAAAACAAACGCTAAACCGGCGCAAAATAAAAACGCAAGGAGATTTTATTGTAAAGAAGTGATTGAAATTTGACTGACCTGAAAATATAAAAGGTTGTAAATTATAGATTTACAACCTTTTACTGGTGCCCAGAACAGGAATCGAACCTGCACTCCATTGCTGAAACCAGATTTTGAGGCAAACAGAATATCTTATTTCATTTAATCGGATTGCACTTGTTTTATCATAACTGTTTATATTTCAATAATTTACAAAAATAAACTTACTTGCGCTCAACTCCATTATTATGGCGTTTAACCGCTGATTGTTTGCAAATCTGTTTGCAAATTTTTGCCGGGAAGGATTTTTTAATCAAAAAATCTTTTTACAATGTCAGTAAGTATTGTAATTGTCCAGGACACAAGGAGACCGAAGAAAGGAGGCGTTTATCCTATGAAGTTGAGAGTAACAGTAGATCGAAAATGCGAATACTACCCAACAATCTATGATCTATCTGAAGAAGATTATCAAAAATTTTCAGCACCCCGTATTAGTAATGAGTTGCAACAAATCCGCATCAATCTTCAAAAGATCGAAACGGATGCGAAGAAGTTTGCCGATGAATTAGTGCCTTTTGATCTTTCTTATTTTGAACAACAATTCATAAAAGACAACCCACTGTTTAAGCAAAAGCAACTAAAGGAAAAAGAGGCAGTGATGTACTGATGTATGAAGTTGAGGATAAATGGAAAATTGGCCTGGAAGCCTATTATTATAGCAGGCAGGCATTAAATGATGGTAAGACGGGGAAAGCATACTGGACTTGCGGGTTTATGGCGGAAAGAATCTGGGAGCATTTTTCGTTGTTTGCCAATTTTGAGAATTTTACTGATACGAGGCAGACCCGGTTTGACAGTATTTACACGGGAACAACCACCAACCCGGTATTCAGGGATATATATGCGCCCCTGGATGGATTTGTGGTGAATGGAGGAATAAAAATTAGATTATAAAGCGTAAAGATTGGATAATGAAGTCTTTAAAAACATATTAATCATTTTTGGCAATTAAAGATTAGAAGTGGTAGTATGTGATTGACAATGCTTTTGAGAAATTTCATAAATCTTATACGAAATTTTACAATAAATTGAGCAGAGAAATAAATACCTTTATGTTATAGAAATCAGTGGAGTGAAGCGTTTATTAATCATAGCAATTTTAATTTCTTATTCCATCGCGTCGTTTGGGGTAAGCCTTAATTATTTTTATTGCTGCGGTAAATTAAAAACTGTTTCATTTAAAATTAACACCGAAGAAAAAAATTGCAAAGTCAAAACCGGCAAAGGCTGCTGCAACAATAAAACGGTTACAGTAAAGCTAAAGACCGACCAGAAAAGCCAGGAACAAACAGCGCTTCATTTTAATGCCCCGCTTTCACCGGTTATTCTTCATACAGAGAATTACATGGTTTCAAATATTGCTATAAATAGCAATATAACCCAGTTATGCAAAAGGCCGCCGCCAGGTATTCTCCCCTCCCGTAATATTTTGTTTTGCGTTTTCAGAATATGATGATTGATTAATTGTATTCCACTTGCTGCTGTTAGTCCGGTTAGCAAGTTTTGCATTTATTCAATTACTCATAATTATTACAAAATGAAAACGATAAAAATATTGGTTGCAGTGTTCTTTGCATTTGCTGCCACACAGACCATCAATGCCCAAAGCGATAAAACACAAAGAACTATTGGCATAAAAACCCAAAACATAAAAATTTCCGGCACCTGCAGCATGGATAAAAGACGTATTGAAACCGCCGCATACAGCGTGGACGGGGTGAAATCTGCCGATTGGGACGAATATACCCAGGTACTTACCTTAAAATATGATGTATTTAAAAAAGGTGCAGCCGACAATGTGCAAAAGCAAATAGCTGCCGTTGGCAACGACACAGAAAAGTACAAAGCCGCTGATTCGGTATATAATAAATTACCCGACTGCTGCCACTATCGCAACAGCTAATCCATATTTATTTACTTATTAATAAAACAAACAACATGAAACAGTTCTTCATGCTGATGCTGATGATTGCATCTGTAACAGCAGTTTACGCTCAAAAAGGAAAACAAGGAAACCCGGGAAAAGGGCATACAGCCACTGCGATCTACACCTGCCCCATGCACCCGGAAGTTGCCAGTTCTAAACCCGGTAAATGCCCTAAGTGCAATATGGATTTGGTTCTTTCAAAAAAAGAACAAATGAAAATGGAGGTGACGAAAATGTACACTTGCCCGATGCACCCTAATGTTCAGGCCGACAAGCCAGGCAAATGCCCGGAATGCGGTATGCAATTGGTTAAAAGGAAGATGGCAAAAAATAGCGCGTCAATAAAAAAATAATAACAACCCAGGAGGCAGCAATAATTGCTGCCTCCTGTTTAAAAAATCAAACTAATGAAAAAGATATTTTTTATAGCAGCGGTGCTCTTGACGATAGGTTTTGTTTTTACCGCTTGCTCAGGAAAAGATAGTAAGAAAACGGAGCAACTGGCAAAAGACGAAACTTATACCTGTACCATGCACAACGAGGTGATGAGTGACCACCCCGGCAAATGCCCCAAATGTGGTATGGAGCTGGTAAAACAAAAAATGACCGAGGCACAAATGAAAATGATGAAAGAAGGCACTTATGTAAAGCCAAAAGAATAAAATCATGGTTAATAAACTCATAGATTTTTCCCTGCACAACAGGCTCATTGTACTGCTTGTTGCAATGGGTTTGTTCGCATGGGGTATTTACTCTATCAATAAAAATCCTATTGACGCCATACCCGATTTGTCCGAAAACCAGGTAATTGTATTTACGGAATGGAATGGCAGAAGTCCCCAGGTAATTGAAGACCAGGTAACCTACCCGTTGGTAAGCAATTTGCAGGGTATCGCCAGGGTTAAGAATATAAGAGCTTCGTCGATGTTCGGGATGAGCTTTGTCTACATCATTTTTGACGATGATGCCGATGTGTATTGGGCAAGAACAAGGGTATTGGAACGATTGAATTATGCCCAGCGATTGTTGCCCGAAGGCGTAACGCCAACACTGGGGCCTGACGGCACAGGTGTCGGACATATCTTTTGGTACACATTAGACACAAAAGGCATGGATTTAGGGGAACAAAGAGCGCTACAGGACTGGTATATAAAGTTCGGGCTGCAAACTGTTCCCGGCGTTGCCGAAGTGGCATCTTTTGGAGGTTTTGAAAAACAGTACCAGGTAGTTATTGACCCTGTTAAACTCCAGTTCTACAACCTTTCTATGATGGATGTAATGAACAAAGTAAAATCAAACAATAATGATGTAGGTGGAAGGAAGTTTGAAATGTCGGACATGGCTTATATTATAAGGGGCCTGGGTTATATTAAAAACAAAGAAGATGTGGAAAGTATTGCTTTATCCAATAACAATGGCGTTCCTGTACGGATTAAAGATGTAGGCAGTGTTCAAATGGGGGCCGATCTGCGCTTAGGCATATTTGATAATAACGGAGAAGGTGAAGCCGTAGGCGGAATTGTAGTAATGCGTTATGGCGAAAATGCGGATAAGGTTATTAAGGCGGTGAAAGAAAAAATGAAGGATATAGAAAAAGGATTGCCGGATGGTGTAAAATTCAAAATTGCTTATGACAGGAGCAGTTTAATAGAAGCCGCCATTGAAACCATTAAAACAAAGCTGGTAGAAGAGATCACCATCGTCTGTATTATTGTTATCCTTTTTCTACTGCACTGGCGAAGCGCATTAAGCATCATTATACAAATACCGGTAACCATTGCCATCAGTTTTATATTGCTCAATGCTTTCGGTATTTCATCAAACATTATGTCATTAACAGGTATTGCCCTCGCAATCGGGGTTATCGTGGACAATGGGATAATTATGAGCGAAAACGCGTACCGGAATCTTTCAGCATGGCAAAATAATCCTGCAAATAAAAAAGTCTGACATGAAATTCTTTAAACACAGCAAGAAACTGTTTAAGCAACAGGATTACACAAAAATTCCTGAAGATGTCCGGGTTGATATTATTGCCAAATCGAGCAAACAGGTATCGCGGGGCGTGTTTTTTTCTACTATTATTATTATCGCATCCTTTCTCCCGGTATTTATGCTTACCGGGCAGGAAGGAAAATTGTTTGGCCCGCTGGCATATACCAAAACTTTTATAATGGTGGTGGATGCTATACTGGTATTGACATTAGCGCCCGTACTCATTTCGCTCTTTATGAAAGGCCGGTTCAGGGGAGAAAATGCGAACCCAGTAAACCGTTTTCTTGAACGGGTATATGAACCTGTAATAAGGATCTGTATCAAATGGCGAAAAACAACCATCGCCATTAATATTATCGCGTTGATCATAAGTATTCCACTGGTATTTAGTTTAGGACGGGAATTTATGCCGCCTTTGGATGAGGGCTCCATTCTCTTTATGCCGGTAACGCTGCCTGATGTGTCCAACGCCGAAGTAAAACGAATATTGCAGGTGCAGGATAAATTGATCAAATCAGTGCCTGAAGTGGCTAATGTTTTAGGCAAGGCTGGCCGGGCAAATACGGCTACGGATAATTCCCCCATCAGCATGATTGAAACCATCATCACCTTAAAACCGAAACATGAATGGCGGGCCGGTATTACAAAGGAACAAATCATTAATGAGTTAAACGGAAAACTTCAGATACCTGGCGTTACCAATGGCTGGACACAGCCCATCATCAACCGTATCAATATGCTTTCAACAGGCATCCGCACCGATGTGGGGGTAAAAGTGTATGGCCAGCATTTAGACACCATCAATGTATTTGCACAAAAAGTAAGAACTGCTTTAGAAGGAATAACCGGTGTAAACGATTTATATGTTGAACCGATAACCGGGGGCAAGTACATTGATATAGCCATCAAGAGAGATGAAATCGGCAGGTATGGGTTAAGCGTTGATGATGTAAATACGGTTATTGAAACGGCATTGGGAGGCATGAAGCTGACAACTACTATTGAAGGCAGGCAACGGTTTTCTGTTAATGCCAGGTTTGGGCAGGATTTCCGGAATAATCTTGAAGCTATTAAACAACTGCAAGTGCAGACAATGAATTTTGGTCCTATCCCTTTAGCTGCTGTCGCGGATGTAAAAATTACGGAAGGCCCGCCGATGATCAATTCAGAGAATGCACTGTTACGAGGTACTGTTTTATTTAATGTCAGGGGCCGCGACCTTGCGGGGACGGTAAAAGAAGCACAAACAAACCTGGAAAAGATGATTGGCAAAATGCCTAAAGGCTATTTTATTGAATGGAGCGGGCAATACGAAAATTTAATAAGAAGCGAAAAAACATTAAAGTTGATATTGCCGGTAGTGTTAATCATCATCTTTCTGTCAATGTATTTTGCATTCCACTCAGCAAGAGAAGCTTTCTTTAGCTTGATCTCCATTCCGTTTGCATTAATTGGCGGCGCTTTTATGATTTATTTCTGGGGTGTTAATCTTTCAGTCGCTGTTGCGGTTGGCTTCATCGCATTATTTGGCCTGGCGGTAGAAACAGGCATTGTAATGGTTATTTACCTGAATGATGCCATGCAACAGTTGGTGGCTTTAAAAGGCAATTCAAACGAAACGATTACAAGAACTGATTTAAAAGAATTTGTAATTGCTGGCGCAGCAAAAAGATTGCGGCCAAAGCTAATGACGGTGAGTGTTTCCCTGTTCGCCTTAATCCCCATTCTCTGGAGCACGGGCGTAGGCAGCGATGTGATGAAACCAATCGTGCTGCCTATGATTGGAGGTGTTATTACCTCAGCAACACATATTTTATTAGTAACGCCGTTAATTTTTCTAATGACGAAAGAATATGAGTTAAGGAAACATGGAAAAATTGATGTACTTGAAGTAAAACATTAAACATGAAAGTTAAATTATTATTCATCGTTTCTGTTCTGTTGATCTGCGGCGTAGCTAATGCCCAGCAAGTAATTGGATTAGGTGAAATCATTCAAAAAATAGACAGCACTAACCCTTCTGCAAAAATGTATGATGCGCAAATACGTTCTATGGATGAAGCGGCCAAGGGTGCCAGAAGCTGGATGCCCACTGAGTTTGGAACAGGTCTCTGGATGACGCCCTATAACCCCGCAATGTGGCGAAAAGCTGATAATGGCGCTACCGGTATGGGGCAGTATATGTTTTCGGTGCAGCAAATGTTTCCCAACAGAAAAAAGCAGGATGCAGAAGCTGCCTATATGGAAGGAATGTCGGCTTCGGAAAAGGAAACAAAAAAATATGCATTGAACCAATTGTATGCCGATGCAAAGAAGAATTATTACGAATGGTTAATTGTTAAAAAGAAAATCGGCATTCTTAATGAGGATGAAAAGCTCCTGAACTTCATGATCAAAGATGCAGAAATACGCTATAAGAACGGGCTTGACCGGTTAAGCGCCTATTACAAGGCAAAGGCAGAACTGGGCAATGTTGCAACCATGAAAGTTGAACTGGAGAACCAGGTCAACCAGAAACGGATTTTCTTAAACACCCTAATGAACAGGGATAAATCGGTACTGTTTGATATTGACACGGTTTATACAATGAAAGATTTTAATTCCTTTGATACAACATCTTTACACGCAAGGAGTGATATAAAAGCCATAGACAAGGATATACAATTAGCCTACCTGCAACAAGCCGTAGAAAAATCGAAAACGAAACCAGAATTTGGCATTGAATATGACCACATGTTTGGTTTTGGCGGACTGCCTATGCAATACAGTTTAATGGCTAAAGCAAAGATACCCATTGGCAAGGCTAACAGGGCATCCAAAGCCAATGTAGAAAGTCTGAAATGGAAATCGGAGGCCCTGGCACAACAAAAACAAATGCTGTTAAATGAAGCATCGGGTATGGCAGGCGGCATCAGTAAAGGAATTGAAGCGAAAAAAAAGCAGGTAACCCTTTTTGAAGAAAATATCATTCCGGCACTACGGAAAAATTATATGGTAATACAATTGGGTTACCAGCAAAACACAGAGCAATTATTTACGCTCTTTGATGCGTGGCAAACATTGAATAAAACACAACTTGAATATCTTGACCAGTTGCAACAGCTATTAACCATGCAGGCAGAAATGGAAAGGATATTGGAGCTGAAATAAAATTATCAACGATGACACTGTTCATGAAGTACAACAAATATTTACTGATTTTTTTTGCAAGCATAATTATTGCAGTTGCCGGTTCATCATGCGGGAACGCAAAGAATAAAACAGAAACGCAGGAGATCGCAAATAACAAGCAATTATACACCTGTTCCATGCATCCGCAGATTATCAGGGATAAACCAGGCAAATGCCCCATCTGTGGCATGGAATTAATCGAGAAGGTCGATAATGCAAAAAAAATAAATGATATACAATTGGAAGATTTGTTGAAACCTGTCAACGAATTTGTGATCAGCTCGGTTCCGGTAACCGCCATCAAAAAAAGCAATGAAGCATTCACGATTGAAGCAACCGGAAATATTCAGAACGACAGCCGGGAATTTGCAACTATATCTGCAAAAGCCACCGGAAGAATTGAAAAATTATACATTCGTTATCGCTATCAAATGGTAATGCCGGGAGATAAGATCATGGATATATACAGCCCTGAAATCGCCACTGCCCAACAGAACCTCATATTTCTTTTAAGGAACGACGGAGCAAATACTTCATTGATTGAAGCGGCTAAACAAAGATTGTTATTGCTGGGAATGAGTATTGGACAATTACAGCAATTGATGCGGACACAAAAAGCAACTTTCACTGTATCTGTATATTCCAATGCGATGGGGCATATACATGAAGCGGGTCAGGAAACAATGGGAGTAACCGGGCAAATGCAAACTGCATCAGCCGAAACATTGCCATTGGCTGTAAAGGAAGGCATGTATGTACAGCTTGGGCAAAAAATATTTTCATTGACCAATCCAGAAAAAGCTTGGGCCATTTTAAATATTTTCCCGGAGAATCAAAACCTTGTAAAGGTGGGCGATCCGGTAAGAATCATACCGGAAGCGATGCCGCAAAAAGCCTTTAATTCAAAAGTCAATTTCATTGAACCTTTTTACAGATCCGGAAGTAAAACGATAACGGCAAGGGTATATTTTAAAAATGCTGCTTTGCATCTCCCCATTGGCAGCCAGCTCCGGGCGACTATTTCCAGTACTATTACAAATGCCGATTGGTTGCCGCAGGAAGCCGTTTTGTCGTTAGGGTTAAACCAGGTTGCATTTACAAAATCTGATGGTGGTTTTATAGCCAAAAAAATACAAACCGGTATCAGGCAAAATAACCTGGTGCAAATAATAAGTGGTTTAACAGTTACAGATACCGTCGCGGCCAATGTTCAATATCTTTTCGATAGTGAAAGTTTCATCAAAGTAAAACAGTAGATATGGACTTAAAATATAAATTCTTTATGCTGTCAATGCTTGCCAGTTCGATTATTACTTTAGCATCATGTAAGCAGCCTAAAAAACAAACTGCAAAGAATGATGTTTTTTACACCTGTTCGATGCACCCGCAGATAATGGAGCCCAAACCGGGTAAATGCCCCATTTGCGGAATGGATTTAATCCCGGTACAAAAGAGTAACGTACCGAAAGCCGATGAAATTGAGTTAAGTGAACAACAGATGCAGTTGGGTAATATCCGGGTAGATACGATCGGGAAAGGTGTGATTGGCAATCAAACGGTATTAACGGCCACTTTGAATTACGACCAGCAAAAACTATCAGCTATAAGCGCTAAATTAACCGGAAGAATCGACAGGCTTTATCACAAAAACATCGGTGACTATGTTAAAAAAGGTGAGCCCTTAATGGATGTGTACAGCGAAGAATTGAACAATGCAAAGCAGGAATATTTACTCGCCTTAGAACGAAAAAAGCAGCTTGATAATTCGCTCATCAATTTTGACCAGGTTATTAGCAGCGCCAAAACAAAACTACGCTTGTGGGGCATGAGTGAAGCCCAGGTAAATGCACTTGGGAATAATAATAAAACCAGTCTGACCACCACTATTTACAGTAATGAAAGCGGCTACATTACGGAATTAGATGCCCAGGAGGGTGCCTATGTATCAGAAGGCAGTACAATAATGCAATTGGCTGATTTGTCAACACTTTGGGCTGAGGCGCAGGTTTATACAAGTTTATTTTCACAGTTGAATACAAACAGCAGTGTGACGGTACAACTGCCAGACATAGGCAAAACGATAAAAGGAAAGGTCGAATTTGTAAATCCTGAGATCAGTCCGGATAAGCGGATAAATTTAATAAGAGTTACTATACCCAACGAGGGTAACCAGTTAAAACCCGGTATGCCTGCTTACGTTGTATTAGGAGAGAGTAAACAAAATGTTTTATCATTGCCTGCCGATGCTGTAATTAGAAATGCTGACGGAGCCACCGTTTGGGTGCAAACGGGGCAGCATACTTTTAAAAGTAAAATGATAACAACCGGCGCGGAAAACAGTGACCGGATAGAAATTACCGGCGGCTTAATGCAGGGCGAAGCAGTTGTAACAAGAGGCGCATATTTAATTAACAGTGAATATATTTTTAAGAAAGGTGCTTCGCCAATGGCTGGCATGAAGATGTAAAAAAAATCGACGCAACCAATATGACAGCGACAACAAAAAATAATAAAAGCTGGATCGCCGGCATTCTTGCTGCCATTGCAGCATCGCTTTGTTGCATTACACCTGCTTTGGCTTTCTTAGGTGGTGCAAGCGGGCTTGCTTCTTCGTTTTCATGGATTGAGCCTTATCGTCCATATTTAATCGGGTTGACCATTGCAGTTTTTGCATTTGCGTGGTATCAAAAACTAAAACAGAAGAAACAGGTTAACTGCGACTGTGAAGCTGACAATAAAAAGTTATTTTGGCAATCAAAATCATTTTTAGCTATTGTTACAGTTCTCGCCGGATTATTGATCGCATTTCCATACTATGCCAAAGTATTTTACCCCAAGCCGCAGGATACAAAAGTTATTATTGTTGATAAAAGCAAAATACAGACTGCGGAATTTAAAATAAAGGGTATGACCTGTGAGGGGTGTACAGAACATATAAACAGCGAACTCTCAAAAACATCGGGCGTAATTACCTTTAATACATCTTATGAAAAGAGAAGCAGCACTGTAAAATTTGACAACAGTAAAACTTCGGTTGACAACATCGCTACTGCTATTAATAACACGGGTTACAAAGTAATTTCTCAAACAGTAATTAAGCAATAATGGAAAAAACACTAATACTACAATCTGTCATTACCTGCCCTGATTGTGGACATAAGAAGGAAGAGACAATGCCTACAGATGCCTGCCAATATTTCTACGAATGCGAAAATTGCAAGACAAGATTAAAGCCAAAACAGGGCGACTGTTGTGTTTATTGCAGTTATGGTACTGTAAAATGTCCTCCGATTCAAAAAGGAGAATCCTGTTGTTGTTAACAAGAGGGTACACTCATTCACCTGCTCACAAAAATAACCTGATCGGAATGCTAAAAACATTTCTAAAACCAAAGACTTAAAAGGAACTTACAGTTTTTTTTGTTGAGTTAATATATTTATCGTAATATTGCAATGTAATTAATACTAATGGGCATTACCCGCACGGACATATTTAATAAACAGCAGAATAAACTGGCCACAACGCTAAAAGCGTTGGCCCATCCTGCACGTATTGCCATCCTCCAACATATTATAAAATCAAAAGCTTGCATTTGTAATGACCTGGTAGATGAATTGGGTTTGGCACAGGCTACTATTTCCCAACACCTGAAAGAATTAAAAAATATCGGCATCATTCAGGGGACTATTGAGGGCACCAGTATTTGCTACTGTATTGATAATAAAGTATGGGGGCAGGTAAAAAAGGAACTGTCCGATTTCTTAGGCTCTTATGATGGGGCTGAAAATAGTTGTTGCTAAAAAAATTTGATTCAATACATCGCAATAATGCAATATTATAAAACAATAAAAATATAGAAATGAAATTATCTGAAATTAAAAGCATACTGCCGGTACTTGATAATGTTGAATTTATTCTGCCAGACGGAACAAAAGTGCCTGAGCATTTCCATGTTACAGAAGTGGGTATAGTAAACAAACATTTTATTGATTGTGGAGGCACTACCCGTTATGAATCTAAGGTGAACTTTCAATTATGGAATGCAAATGATTTTGAGCACCGTTTAAAGCCCGGCAAATTGCTGAACATCATAAAGCTAAGTGAACAAAAATTAAGTATCAATGAAGCGTTGGATATAGAAGTGGAATACCAGGGCGATACGATCGGCAAATACACATTAGATTTTAATGGCGAAGCCTTCCTGTTAGTGTCAACAGCCACGGCCTGCCTTGCGCAAGAAAAATGTGGGGTACCGGCTGATAAACAGTACCTGCCACTGACAGAGCTGGCAACTGCCAAAGAAAGCTGCTGCACACCAGGAGGCGGCTGCTGCTAAACAAATCAACCAAAAAAATAAAATATGAAAAAGTTACTTTTTCTGCTAAGTATGCCCCTTTTATTACTTGCCAGTTTGCCAGTGATGGCCGGGGGGCCAAAACCTGAATTGTTTCCGGAACTAAAAAAGTTTTATGAAAGCCTGAATGCTGTTTCGCCCGATCCGCAACATGCACTGGGCTTGAGCGATCTCCAGAAGTACATACTTCAGGGAATGGGAAGTGAAAAGAAAATAGATTTGGTTTTATGTGATAAGGACAATTCTTTTGCAAGTGTTTCAGCACAGCTTGTTTTACAATCCCTGCTGTGGGCCAATAAGAGCAATAAACTGGGCGTAACATCATGCGGTTACCAGGCAACGGATATTAACCCTGTTTTGATAAAAGTTTTAACTAAGCATGGGTATAAAGTTGCTGAAGCAGCCGCAGTAAATGGGAAAAAAGCATATTCGGTTACTTTTGGTACTAATATGCCTACATCTACTGTTTACGCAAAGAATAGTAATGATGCTACGATACCGGGTAGTTTTTTACAAATGAAAATGTGCCCCGTGGCGGATAATACCTGCCCTGATATGAAAGGAGCATTTTATAAAGAGGCATTACCATTTGTAAATCCGGACGCCGGGATTACCGAAGATGATGCGGATAAATTGTTTACGCAAATTGCGGCAGAAGTTTTAAGTGCATTTAATAAAGCAAAAACGATGACCTAACCTGTACGAAAACAGGCAGGCGATTAAAATTTAGAATAATGAAAAAAGTATTGGTACTCTGTACCGGGAACAGTTGCAGGAGCCAGCTTGCAGAAGGTTTTCTGAGGCATTTTGCGGGCGATAAGGCACAAATTTACAGTGCCGGGATTGAAACGCACGGCGTAAATCCCAAAGCAATACAGGTAATGGCAGAAAGCGGGATGGATATTTCCGGCCACACCTCAAACAATGTAAATGAATATGCTGGTATTGACTTTGACTATGTGATTACTGTTTGCGATAACGCTAAAGAAAGCTGCCCAGTATTCCCTTCCAAAGCGCAAAAATTTCATTATAATTTCCCTGACCCGGCAAAGGCTACCGGTACTGATGAAGAGGTGATGAACGAGTTCCGCCGGGTACGTGATATGATTAAAAAATATAGCCAGGACTTTGTAAAAGATAATATTGGTTTCTAAATCGAAAAAAACTATGTCTGCTCAAAATTGTGCCCCCGCTCACGAACGAAAAAAATTAAGTTTCCTGGATCGATACCTCACCCTGTGGATTTTTTTGGCAATGGCTGTTGGTGTTGGGATAGGTTATTTCTTTCCATCTTCTGCCACTTTTATTAATTCCTTTTCCAGTAGCACTACAAACATTCCCCTGGCTATCGGCCTCATCCTGATGATGTATCCACCGCTGGCTAAAGTGCGGTATGAAAAGATGGGTGAAGTTTTTAAAAATACAAAAGTGTTAGGTACGTCTCTTTTCCTGAACTGGATTGTGGGGCCGATCCTTATGTTTGCCCTCGCCATCCTGTTCCTGAAAGGTTATCCGGAATATATGATTGGCCTTATCCTGATCGGGCTGGCACGTTGCATTGCAATGGTAGTGGTTTGGAACGAACTGGCCGAAGGAAACAGGGAATATGCGGCGGGCTTAATTGCACTGAACAGCATTTTCCAGGTATTGCTGTATAGTGTTTATGCCTATGTTTTTATTACCGTCCTGCCGCCGTTATTCGGTATTAAAGGACTGGAAGTACATATTACCATTGGCGAAATTGCAAAGAGTGTAGGTGTTTACCTTGGCATCCCATTTGTTGCTGGCGTAGTGAGCCGGTATGTCCTCATTAAACTTAAAGGGGAAGAATGGTTTCAAAATAAATATGTACCGGTTATCTCGCCCATTACATTAGTTGCACTGCTCTTTACGATCGTGGTAATGTTCAGCCTAAAGGGTCAACTAATCGTTCAGATACCAATGGATGTAATCAGGATAGCCATTCCGCTGGTTATCTATTTTGCCATCATGTTCCTGGTGAGCTTTTTTGCAGGGAAGCGCATGGGCGCAGATTATTCCAAAAGCGCCTCCATAGCGTTTACCGCCGCGGGCAACAATTTTGAACTGGCCATTGCTGTTGCCATTGGCGTATTTGGTATTAACAGCGGACAGGCGTTTGTAGGCGTTATAGGGCCACTGGTAGAAGTACCAGCCCTTATTGCCTTGGTGAACCTGGCTTTTTGGCTCCGGGATAAATATTACCAACCGGCAAAAGCAATACAGTAACACAATCAAATAAAAAATGAAAATTGCACTATTCTCCGATATTCATGCAAACCTGCCTGCACTGGAGGCTTTCTTTAAGGATGTAGAAACCCGTAACACTGATGCCATTTATTGTTTGGGTGACCTGGTGGGGTATAATATCTGGCCTAATGAGGTGATCAATGAAATTCGTAAAAGGCACATTCCAACTATCGCCGGGAATTATGATTTTGGCATTGGACGTGCCAGTGATGATTGTGGCTGTGCCTACAAAACGGATGAAGAAAAAGCAATGGGCAAGGTATCTATATCCTACACCAATGAAGTTGTAAAAGATGAACAACGTGCCTACTTACGTACCCTTCCCGCACATATACGGTTAGAGTTCCAGTTGAACAACGACAAATTAAATGTGCTCCTGGTACATGGCAGTCCAAGAAAGGTAAATGAATACCTGTTTGAAGACCGGGACGAAAAAAGCCTGATGCGTATTATGGAGCAAGCCGATGCAGATGTAATGTGCTTTGGCCATACGCACAAGCCCTACCACCGTATTTTACCAACTGAAGTTACAGAAGACGTACATTATCGCCATGCCGTAAATATTGGCTCTGTGGGTAAACCCAAAGATTCCGACCCCAGGGGCGGCTATGTGCTGCTGACAATCAACGAAAACAGTTCTATTAAAGATAAGGATAGTGTTCAGGTTGAATTTATCCGCTTTGAATATGATGTGGAGAAAGCTGCAAAAGCAGTAGAAGACAGCCCTTTGCCGAATGCCTATGCAGATATGTTAAGAAACGGATAATAATATATGAGATTAGCTTTTTTTTCTGACGTACACGCGAACCTGCCCGCTTTTGAAGCCATGCTGGGGGATATGGATCAGCAACAGCCCGATGCAGTTTATTGCCTGGGAGACCTGGTGGGATATCATATCTGGCCCAATGAAGTAATTGCTGAAGTCCGCAAACGCAAAATTGCAACTATTGCCGGCAATCATGATTTAAAAGTGGTAAACATCCAACGAGGACGGCCTATGATATTTGAATAAAAATCTGTATGGGGAGCATTTTCCCGGCTGCTTTTAGGATTCCGGTTAAAATCCTGAACTTTACTCCTATAATATTATTTCAGGATAT
>NZ_BAAGRD010000040.1:0-100702 GCF_054783135.1 Niabella terrae | reverse complement strand
CCGCTTTTGCGGCAGGCGTCAATATGCGCACCCATAGCCGCTGCTTTGAGGTTGTTTTTACTTTTCATCGGGCAAAAGTCAAACCCTGTATCCTAAATTCCTATATGCCCTTGGCCAACTGGATACGATACAAGTTCATAAACGTATTGGACATTCTCAATAACGAGTTTATAACACACGATAAAATTATTGGGAGTGTAAATGTCAATGAAGAAATCATTGATAAATTCCCAGTGAACTACGGAGATATTCTGTTTCAACGAAGTTCTGAGACACGAGAGGAAGTGGGAACCACAAGTGTATACTTAGATAAAGACAAAACTGCAACATTTGGAGGATTTGTAATTAGAGGTAAAAAAATTGGAGAATATGAACCTATTTTTTTGAATAAATCATTAAAAACTGATTTAGTAAGAAATCAAATAACATCAAAATCGGGAGGAAGTACAAGATATAATATTGGTCAAGAAATATTAGCTTCTGTAACTCTGCCCTTTCCATCGCTCAATGAGCAAACTAAAATTGCATCATTTCTATCCTTAATAGACTCTCGAATCCAAACCCAAAACAAAATAATTGAACAATTAGAAACCTTAATTAAAGGGCTAAGTGAAAAAATATATTCGCAGAAAATTAGGTTTATGAAATTCACAGAGAAATGGGAGGTGAAGAAGTTAGGCGAAATATCAACCATAACAACTGGTTCTTCTAATCGAGAAGATTCTATTCTAAATGGAGAATATACTTTTTTTGACAGGTCACAAGATATTAGAACAAGTAGTAGATTTTTGTTTGATAAAGAAGCAGTAATTGTTCCAGGAGAAGGGCAAGAATTTATCCCTAAATATTTTATAGGAAAATTTGATCTTCATCAACGAACATATGCGATTTTTGATTTCAGAGGAATAAATGGAAAATATTTATATTACCATTTACTTAATGATGATAAATATTTACAATCAAAAGCAGTTGGTTCTACTGTAAAGTCATTACGATTGCCAATGTTTCAATCTATGCCTATCAAATCTCCTTGTTTAGATGAGCAAACTACCATTGCTAATTTTCTTTCTGTTATTGAAACAAAAATTCAAACAGAAAAAAATACTTTAGATAAATTCCATTGTCAAAAACAATATCTGTTACAGAGCCTATTTATATAAACAAGTTCTGTAAAAGGTTCTTTTTTTGTATCTCATACTTTTTTAATAACGTCTTTTCAATATTTATTTTCTCATCAAGTGATGATAGTAATTTCTCAGTATTACCTTGTTCATCAAGTGATGGGCAAAAAATTAATGATTCTCCATAATCTTTGAAATAGATATGCGGAATCCCAGAGCCAATTTTGTATTTTTCAAAGTTGAAGAATTTTAAACAGAAAAAAATATACTTCAAATTAACATCTGGTTTTACAGTTAGATAGTTCAAAGTACCAATAACCGAAAACTTATCCGATGCGTATTGAACCTTTCCAACTCCAGAACCATCTTTTATTATTAAAATCGCATCTTCATTAATTTGAGATTTTTCCGTAAATGCAATAACACCTGTAGCTCCATAAACTGGGTAAATTCCATTTTTATCAATTACATCAGATTCTGTTAATGATGATGAACAGCAAGAAACACAATTATTTATTTTCTTATTTGGTACTTGATTTAGAATTAGTTTCTGACAAAGCCCTTTAATTAGGGATTTTATTTCCTATGTGATTACGCTTCGCTATCAACTATACGAACAAATTCTTAATCAAGAAAATGAATATGTTCAAGTTAAGGATACTTTAAACTATGAACAGCCAACTAAATATTTGGTTACAAATACGGATTATTCATCTGATATTTCGCTAATTCCAGTTCTAACTGCAAATAAAGCTTTTGTATTAGGATATACCGATGAAGAATTTGGTATTTATGACAAAGGTCAATGTATCATTTTCGATGATTTTACAATGGATATAAAGTTTGTTAATTTTCTATTCAAAGTAAAATCTTCAGCAATTAAAATACTGAAAGCGAAACCAAATGTTAACCTAAAATTTATATTTGAGTATTTGTCATTTTTAAATCTATCATCAAATGAGCACAAACGGCATTATATATCCGAAATTGAGCCTATGGAAATGCAATTACCAAATTATGTTCAACAAACGTATGTTGCAGATTTTCTATCAAGTATTGACGATAAAATAAAAACTGAATTTGAAATTCATACGCTATTACTTAAGCAGAAACAATACTTGTTAGCTAATTTATTTATATAAATAAGTTAGCTAACAAGTATCTCTTTTGTTCTTCAAATTTATGCAATAGTTGGCTTTCAATATCAATCTTTGAATCTATAGATGAAAGGTAATCAGCAATCTTTTTTTGCTCTTCAATACAAGGTAAATCAAATTTAATTCTCGCAAAATTGTCGTAGAAAAGATAATCTCTTACTCCTCCTTCAACATTTTTTAAAACTTCTCTATTAAAAAAATCTGTCTTTAGATATTGATATAGAAAGTTATCATTTACGATGTTATCCGTTTTAAAACAAACATACAATGAACTGATAATAATATTCTCTAAGTTTTCATTATAGCCAATAGATCCCACATTAATTCTTGCTGGATTATAGGCAAAGGTGTTCTTGTCAATTATTTTGTATAATTTAATATCGTAGCCTCTATCTTCACTATCAACTCCCTCGAATTGCTCACTTTGCGGAACGAATCCTAATTTGTTATTTATAGAATAAACAGGAAACTTTTCGTTATTTTTATTTCTCCTATTTATAAGAGTTGTAACCTCTCCCAACTTTTTAGTATACCAATCTATATAATTTTCATTGTTTCCATTTTTAAATCTCAATTGACGTAAGAATAATTTCTTACTAATCGTAATCTTTAATAATTTCAACTCCTCAATTATTTTGTTTTGGGTTGCAATCCTTTGATCTATTAGAGAAAAGAATGAGGCGATTTTTTGTTGTTCAGAAAGTGACGGGAAATTGAATTCTATTTTTGATAACTTCTCTTGATTTAAATTATCTTGAGCAACTCCTTGTGAAAGTTTTTGAATAAAAATTTTAAATTTATCAAATGAGTATTTAACGAACAAGACAGTCGTTTTGTCTTTGTACGGTATCAAACCAATTATACTATCAGGAAAACAAGCCTTAATTTTAAGAATTGCTGTTTCCGCAATATTAGCAGCAATAGTAATACATAAAGTATCCTCATTCCATAGTTTACTTTGCTTTAAACCTTGTTCAGAATACGTTTGATTATATTCAGTTAAATATAAATCTGCTTTTTTTATATCCCCTGTCTGTATAAATGGGTATTTTCCACCAAACAAGAAATCAGCATCTCTGGGGCGATGTTTTGATTTACCTCTTGCTATTTCCGCTACTTCTCCCAACTTTCTCAATTCCCACTTTCCTTCAAACCCCGGAAATCTCAAAGTGGGAACATTGACTAATTCATTTCCTTAAGGTTTTAAAATCTATAAATGCTTTCCTTTAAGATTTTTAATCTTAATTCAAATAAAATGAACAAAAAATTAATTTCAGAAATCGTGACCCTATGGAAAATCAACAAAAAGCAATACGTGAAAAAATCAAGCTTTTCAGCGTATTCGCTAGTGGTTGAAAATCATTTGCTGCCAATTTTTGGTAGCAAATATGCAATTGAAGAGGCGGATGTACAAAGCTTTGTTTTGCAGAAATTGGAAACAGGTTTAAGCCATAAAACGATTAAGGACATTCTTATTGTCTTAAAAATGATTCTAAAATTTGGAGCAAAGAATAAATGGATAGACTATACACCTTTCGACATACAGTTTCCTACTGAAAGAGAAAGACACATTATTGAAGTATTAAGCAAATCTGATCAGAAAAAAATAATGAGTTATATACAGGAGCATTTTACATTTCGGAATTTGGGCGTTTATATATGTTTAAGTGCAGGAATGCGTATTGGCGAAATATGTGCATTGACTTGGGAAGATATTGATACAGATAATGGAGTTATTAGTGTTAACAGAACCATCCAACGCATTTATGTGATAGAGGATGGAATTCGTGGGACGGAATTAATTTTAGACACCCCGAAAACAAAAAATTCTATTCGTGAAATACCAATAAGTAAGGATTTGTTAAGAATATTAAAGCCGTTTAAAAAAATAGTGAATTCATCATTTTTTGTGTTGACTAATGATGCGAAACCAACTGAACCTAGAACATATCGAAGCTACTATAAAAATCTAATGACATCCCTTAATATGCCCGAATTGAAGTTTCATGGATTAAGACACAGCTTTGCAACCCGATGTATAGAAAGTAATTGTGATTACAAAACGGTAAGTGTACTGTTAGGACATTCTAATATTAGCACCACTCTTAATCTGTATGTTCATCCTAATATGGAACAGAAGAAGAAAGCAATTGAACAGATGTTTAAAGCATTGAAATAAAGAGTTAGAAATCTCAAGTAGTAAAACAGCCCATCGAACAAAATTTCGGAGGGCTGTTACTAGGTTATATTAATAAGCTATAAAATGATTTTAAGCACCCAGAACCATTAATTTTCAACAAATAAAATGTACAAAATTTATCGATGCCAATACAAGACTATCAAACGATCATGTTGCCTTTACTACAATTTGTAGCAGACAGAAAAGAGTATGTTTTTAAAGACGTAGTTGCTGCATTGGGGCAGCAATTTAAATTAACAGAAGAAGAGTTGAGTGAAATTCTGCCCAGCGGCGGTTCATTGTTATTTCCTAATCGTGCAGGCTGGGCCAGAACATACCTAAAGAAAGCAAGGTTGCTCGATTCCCCGAAAAGAGGTGTTGTCATTATTACTCATAGGGTGTATATTCCGTTGATGCTGGTTCTTAGTCAAATTTGGTGCTAAGAAGGAGCCAGCACCAGACGTTTCTCCAGAAGCCGGAGTGAACAGCGTCCATACATTTGCCGTTTTATTGTTTTTAATTTATTGACATTGCCTTCTACAGGCCCGTTTACTCCATTTATAATCAAATGCGTTTTTTATTGCATTAAAATCCGACGTTAGACTTTTCGCAAAGCCGGCTATTTCTTTCACGTTGCTTCGTACCGCCGCCTTCATCCATTTGCTCAATTTATTGCCATTTTTTCATCAAGCATTATCTGGAGAAATTCCATAACCAAGCGATAGGATTTTTGTATTTGCGAAGATCTCTCACAAAGACTTTTTAACAAGTCGGATTCTATTGGCTGAAGACGTTCTCGTTTTTTAAAGAACAGAATAGAGGTTTTTGAAGGCCTCCAGAATATGTCCATTTTAGGAAGGTTATGTGATGTATCTTTCTTGACTGACTTTTTTCGTAATCCCATTTTAACTATGTTCTCAGCTAATACGCTGTAGCATCCGGAGTACCCTTTACTTTGAAGTTCCTTATGCAAAACTCTGACTGTAATATTAGGTTGCTCTATTAGTCTTTGCTCAATGTAAGGACGCATTTGGTTAAAACTTGATGAGTATGATTTTAACGGCAATTGATCATATTGACGATATTTACGAATGGTAACCCTACACATTTTCAGCCTTCTACTTATTTCTCTAACAGGAACCCCTTGACTCAACATCTCCTTTACCTGTTGGAAGTTTCGTTGTAGTACTCCTATGGTGGGAGTCTTCGGGACTATATTCTTTTTCTGTTCCATAGTAGCCCAGTCCTGTCGAACCTTTCCGAGTACCATGTGCTCTCGATCAAGTATTTTGCGTATGGAGAAATGAAGATTCTGTAGCAAATGCCAGCGATCTGTCACTTGTATTGCCCGAGGAGCACCCTCAGATATTCCCTTTTGAAATTTACTGTATCGATCCCTGGAAACAATCCGGATATGAGGTTGGGTCTTAAGCCAATTTCGTAATGTAGCGGTCTCTCTGTCAGGGAGTAAACCTATTGGCTTATTGGTTGTAAGGTCAACCAGAATACTCCCGTACAGGCGACGTTTTGTATAGGCCCAATCATCAACTCCGATTGCCTTAGTCCGAGGTGGGGCTGGTAGAGGCGTTTTATAGATCAGGCGCAGCAGCGTAGTATCACTTGCCGCTATCGACATGAGTGAGCATAGCCTTTCCGCTGGGCGCCCTCCCATCTGCAATGCAAGGTTTTGTAAAAGAACAGTTAGCCGACTCGTTCGACGCTGATAAGGCTGAATTTCAGCCTTAAACCGCTCCGTAAAAATCCTGGCTTCGCAATTTTTATTGCAACACTTAAATTTCCTAGCCCGTAATAGAATCCGGCAGGAGCCTCCGAAGGCAGGCAGGTCAGCTAGTTTTCGACAGTAGTAACTGCGTATTTTACGAGAAGCTTTACCACATTTGGGACAAAGGCATTGTGATGCCTTGCTTTTGACCCGAATTGCGATTGAATCATAATGCCTGTCTATCGAAATTACCTCCAACCGATCCGCTGAATTAAAAATCAGTTGTGTTAAGTTCATCTCCGTTCTTTTAATAAGAACGGACCGCCCCCGGAAGATATTTTAAATCATGCACCAAATTTGACTAAGAACCAGCATCACAGGAATTTACACCTGAACCGGCTTGTGTATAATATCAAGTAATGTCGCCACTGTTATCAAGCTTTATTTACCCCTCCCGGCATATTTCGTAGACCATCATTCCGATGTTTTTACAGTTTATCAAAGGCTGCCATTTTTGCATGTGCGGTACTTTCTCATGCGATACAGGCCCATTTTTTCTCATGGCGTTTTGGGCCAATTTTTCTGAAACCATACAGGTCCAACCTGGATATTGAATTTAGGTTTTGGTTATTGGATTAAAAAAATCCGCGAAAGCTATTTTCCGATCCTTACAATTACGAACATCATTTATTTATATATTGATAATATGTATAATATGAATTTTTTTTATTGCTGTTTAAGGTGCCGAGTTTTGAGCATATGCCAGCCTCCCACCAGGCTCATACTGAGGCCTGGAGATGGGAAGGAATTGATTTTATAGAGCGGGCCGCGGTGGTAGGCCCTTATACTGTCCGTTGTATTGAACGGATACTGAAAAGCATACAAATAGAACAACATACCTATCGATCCTGTCAGGGGCTTCTTTGTCTTGGTTAATCTTGATCTTTGCTTAGTAAGCAATAAATAATTCAAATGGCTTTCAGTGTCAATTAAAAAGCAGTTGCGTTTTCAATACAGGTTATAGTTTTTATTATTTCAGAGTCAACTTCCGATAAATTTATTTCTCTGGCGACGCCAAATTTACTTAAAGAAGCTTTGTAAGTTTCGGCTGCCCATAAAAATAACTTTGAAAGAAGTTCCTTCCCTGAGCATAAACTCGTCTTTTCCTTATTCCATCTTTCATTAACATATTTTCTTGCTTGTTGATTGGCCGTTTTTAAGTCTTTAGAAGTATCTCTATTTCTTATTTCTGTAGCAAAAGAGTCAATAACATCATCTTTTAATTCTTCACAAAAATTGTCTATAGCATTCGCTACCGCAACTTCATCGACTTCAGCTGACTTTCTCTTTGCTTTAATTAACCGAAAGATTGCCGCTGGCACTAATAAATAGTTTTCAATTTCCTTTTTGTTCCAAATATGCAAGTTTATTTCATTTTCCTTGGCATCTGAAAGTCTTTTTAGTTTCTCGTCCTCAGTGTGATAATCGGAGTCAAAAATGCAATAGGTTTTAAGTGACATTTTATTTTCTTTAAAAACCTTGTTTGATCCAATTACTCTTTGCCAACCGCCCCAACCTTCAACAAATATTTTTGGTAAAATATCGAGTTGCTCAAAAGTATTCGCAAAAATCTTTCCTTGAAAAATAGAAAGCAGCTTAATATCGTCTTTATCACCCTCGACAATTAAAAATTTATTATAAGAGAATAATCTTGCTATCTCTATGTTATGAACGCTGCCAATTTCATTGACAACTTTCTGAACTATCGGCGCTTTGTTAGCATACTCTTGTCGAGGCTTCATGTTATTTATAGGTAGAATATTTTCAGGTTCAACTTCAGACATTATTTCTATTGAATGTGTCGCAACAATAATTTGCTTGTGATGGCTTTTAACTAACTTTATTAACCGTCTTTGTAAATCTGCATGCATATATACATCAGGCTCGTCAAGAATTACCGTAGAGGAGGGTAATGAACGAGAAAGAAACCACATTGTCTGTAGCCACATTTGTAGTCCATGGCCCATCATTCCGATTTCTCCTTCAAAGCGATTATCTCTTACGAATAGAAATAGATCTCCTTGCGTTCTTATGTTTTGACTTTCACTATGAATTAGGAGACCTTGCCATGTTATTTCCGATAATTCCTTGAATTTGCTAAACTCGCTACGATAATAGTGTAGTTGGTTCCTAAAGTTCCTAGAACTTAAGTAGGTAGCTAAATTTTTTTGAACGGTTTCGTACTTTATTATCGGCTCTTCCTTCAATAGAGGAGAAATTTGTGGGAGAATATTTATATCCTGAAGTTTCAAACTTGCGGCAAATTTCTTTGATTCAATATTTATTTGATGGCCATTGTGTATGGTGGCAAAGACATCTAACTCATCATTAATGAAGATGTTTATTGTCGTCCCATTTTCGAACGTTGCAATTATTTTAGCAGGCCCTTCGCGGTACATAAATATTATTCCCGCAACATTAATGTCAAGATTTTGTAATGATGGACTAATTCCTAAAAGGTCGTCACTAAGTCTTAACCAAGCTGGTCGTTTGGTATAATTAATATTCTTGCATCGGTTTACGACTAAAGAGAGAATTCGTAGTGCTTCAATAAGTGTAGATTTCCCTGCGTTGTTTTTACCAACAATTATTGTTAGGTCTTTGAAATTTATTTCCGTCTTCTCAAAGCATCTATAGTTTTCAAGAATTAGTTTTTTTAACATTCGTACACAAATTGGAAGTGTTGTCAATTGATTAAGTCACAAACACTATTAAAAAACATTGTTGTCCGGATAAATCCGGGGTTAAATTTGCCGTGACCCTTACTGGGTAAATGTTACAGCTTAAAAATTCCTTGTTCCAGATTCAGGGGGAGTACCCCCAGCTTCTTCATGTTGCAAAAGCAAAAGAGGTATTATGCATTTTCCTCCATGCTTTTTATGTGTTATTAATAAACTCAAACAGGTCGACATAGCTCATTAAATGAAGCCTGATCACAGTAATCATAATCGCAAAAGATTTCTTTGTAGCCGCCTTCTTTCTAATAACTACCATTAATAATTGACCGATCAGTACGCAATACACCTGTATTTTAATAGCATTGACGTTATTAGCCCAGAAGTACCGCAAGGGAAAGTTCTGCTTGATTTGTTTGAATAGCAGCTCGGTCCTCCAGCGACTCTTATAAATGGAAGCTATCTGTGTAGGCGGTAACGCAAAATTATTAGTGATAAACACATAAACTTTCCTTCATCTGTTTTAAAAGTAATACGCCGGAGCTTTAACCGATTCGTCTCCACCCCATTTTTCCTAACACCCACCATAATATATTGTTCTTTTAATAACCCTTCACATTTTTCTTTTTCGTCTTATCTACCAGCACTTTAGTTACATGATACACTGCAGTTTCCTTCATTGTCCTAGCCCCTTAAAAGCCTGGACAAAAATTGAAAATCTATTTAGTCACAGTAAATTTAAGGATTATGGCAAAAACAAGATGACATTTCGCAGCTGAGGAGAAGTACAGCATCTTGCAGGAAGCCGAACGAGAGGGTACGACCGCGACGGCTCGAAAGTATAATTTGGCGCATTCAGTAATAAGCTATTGGAAAAAGAAGTATCTGTCCAGAGGAAAAGATGGATTAAAAGCTGGTTACAAGAGAATAGATCCGCAGGTTCGCGCCCTGGAAGAGGAAAATGCCCGGCTTAAAAAGATTGTTGCCAATCAGGCTCTTGAACTGGAGTTTAAGACCGAGCTTTTAAAAAAAAGTGATGCCTATTATCTGAAACAAGGCAAATGATAGCTCAGTACAAAAGCAAGGCAGGTATAGAAGATCTCTGCAAATGGTCGGGGGTGGCCAAAAGTAGTCTGTATTACCTTTCACATCCGGGTCCCAGGGGGCGGAGGCCCAGCACGCACACCCAGGTTGGTCACTCAGGACTTGTGGAAAATGGCCTGGTGACTGATCAGATACGTTCAGATTCTTTCTATGGATTACTGCGTATACGGTTACCGGAAGATGACAGAAGAACCTCGGGATTTAGAATACCATATCAACCCCAAGAAAGTGTATCGGCTAATGAAAGAGAGCCACTTGCTGAGCGGTAAACGTATAAAGGTTCAGGGCAAGCGTAAATGGGTGGAGCATCGCCGTATTGACGCCAGGCATGCCATGAAGTACTTGTGTCTGGATATCAAATACATTTTCAGGGTGAAAGCCGCTGGTCTTACCAGTTAGCGATCATGGATGTGTTCAGCCGCAGGATCCTGTGCTGGATCTTTCAGCGGAGCGTTCGCCAAACAGATGTAATCGCACTGATGCGGTGGCTGGATCTCCGCTTTGGCCTCAAAGGAGTGATCATCCGTAATGACAATGGATCGAAGTTCATCGTCCATAAGGTACGCGAAGCATTGCAATTACTGGAAGCCAGGCAGGAGTTCACTCACGTGGCCACACCGGAAAAAAACGCATACATTGAAGCCTTTCATTCCATTGAGCAAAGTGAGCTGATTGACCGGCACAGTTTCTCAGGGCTTCTACAATGCCAAACAACATATCGAAAAGTACATGGATTGGTACAACTGTAGAAGAAAACATGGTGCAATAGGCTTTATGACACCCATGCAGAAATGGGCACAAGGATTATCCCGGAAAGCTGTTAAGGCACTCATGAAGCAAGGGGCGACGGGCTTGTCAAGGCCGGACTGCGTGAGCCTGAGCGCGGCGTCCGCTTTGTATAGCCTTGACAAGACTGGAGAACCTTCTTATCTTTGCCCGGAAGGTGACCGGGGTAACGGAGAATTAGTAGCAAACCATTTTGAAAAATCAGTCCAGTTTATTGGGGGTTAAGACACCGCTATTGAACCAGACCGATTCGTTAACGGAATTACCGATCGGAGCAATTTGGGCACAGTAAACTGCGCCCAAATTTTGTTTTTGGATTTCACACAGACTGAATACATATCTGGTTACCATGTGCCATCGGTATGTACTTGCGGTTTTGTTCCTGACCCATTATCGTAAACCAAAGGGTAAATTGTACCACCAACAGAGATCTCAATCGCCGGATTCGCTGGATTTACAGTAACATTCGCACCATTTGGCGTAGGAACACTGGGCTGATCTGAAAGCTGCTTGAAACTAGCGGCATTTATCTGGGCATATAATCCCGAATTTGCATACTTTTCACTGGTAGCAAATGCAAACGCTGTAACGGCCATTAGGCAAACCAAGGTAAGTGAGAATAACAATCTCCTTGGATGCTCTCCATGTATTGAAAAAGCCAGTGCTATATAATTCCAAGATGTTTAGTTTTTCACAAGTTCATCCTTTTATTTTTTAAGTTGCCTTTCTAGAATCTGGTTATACTTTTCTAAGATTTCATAGTATTTGGCTTTCCAATAGGCTATCTGTTTTTGAGCCTCATTCAGAGTTGCCGGCTCCTCATTAGATAGCATTGCCTTAATTCTCTTAACATCTGGCAATTCACTGGAAAAATCATAGTTTAATGCTTCTCCATACTTCAATAAAATTTCAGCAGAAAGATTCTTATCTTCAATGTGATTGTAATAGCTTGTTGTACTTTTGTATCCTGTTTTTTTAATCAAAATAGTTTTATTCATACCCGATGCGTCAACTATTTTTTTCAATAGTTCACCTCTATGAAGATTTCCTTTTGCCATTTTTCAAAGGTCAAATCGAGTAAATGCATAAAAATGTACGATTATGTACATATTTGGTCGTTATTAAATAGGTTTTTGTATATTTGTTGTGCGGTATTTCTTAAAGTTGTTTTTTGACACCTTGAGATTTACTTTTGCGAATTAGGCTGTAAAAAAATATTAAAGCAATTCGCTTGGAGTCTCGCTCTGAAAAACTGGTAATTTTTACGTACACGAGACGAAAAGTAGAATGGCTCACGACCCGGGCGTGAGCACCTTCTTTTCGTGTACAAGGTATACCAGTACCTCAGAGCGGTAAGTTGTGTGCCGCGCCCAATTTATTGCTTGGCAAAAAAAGCAATTTGCCTGGAGACTCATCCAACCCCTAACGGATGAGTATTAAAGCACTATACATCCTTTATTTTTCGTATGCAGTAGCGTATAAGCTATTGTATGCGTGTAAACCACGTCTACCCGAGTAACATCGGCAGCCGGGCGGCGGGCCTGCTTTTCTCATGGGCATTAGCCCGCAAATCCCGGCATTGCCGTAACCTAATTCCTCAAATTTTAATGCTTATGCAATATGAAAAAAGTAACGCTCTTAGGCGTAATAGCCATCTTATGGCTCCAGCTTACAGCCCAGGAAAACGCCCGGCAATCAAATATTAGCCCGATCTGTATTGACGACTATCTACCGGATAGCAGTTTTGCCGAGGGGATAAATTTTAAAGTTCCGGCGTTTAAGCTATCTGACTTTAAAGGTAAACTCCTGATCCTGGATTTTTGGTTTACCTCCTGCATTGTTTGTATCAGGTCGTTTCCCAAAATACTGGCACTTCAAAAACAGTTTAGTGACAAGGTCCAGTTTATAATGGTGGCGCATGAAGACAAGAACGCAGTTAAAACATTTATAAAAAACTGGGAGCAAAAAAATAAAATTGCATTTACACTGCCCATCATTACCAATGATACCCTGCTGCACAAACTTATACATCATCGTTATGAAACACATTACGCCTGGGTGGCAGCAGATGGAAGGCTACTGGCCCAGTCCTCCGTGCTCTTCATGAACGAGGGCATTATTAAGGCCTATCTGGAGGGCCAGGACAAAAAAAATCACCAACCTCTAAATACGAAAGCCCAATGAAAAAAACACTATTATTAATTGTAGGTATCTGTGTTTATTTCTGCAATCTGTCGGCACAGAGCGACAGTGCGGTTACCGGAATAGTTAGTAACGCCGTCACCGGTGCTGCACTCCCAGGTGTAACGGTAACAGCGTCCAATAATAAAATAGCTACCCAAACCAAGGGCAATGGCGCCTTCACCTTATTATTGCGTTTACCGGATACCCTGTATATTTCACATACAGGGTTTGAGACGGCAAAAATAATCCTGGAAAATAACGCACCATTACAAGTACGGCTTGTACCCCTCGGGGGTGAACTGGAGACTATAACTATTAATACCGGCTACCAGCGACTAAAGCCCAACGAAGTCAACGGCTCCTACACCCTAATTGACAATAAGGCACTGAACCAGCAAACCGGAACCAATATACTGGACCGGCTCAATGGCATTACCAGCAGCCTGTTAGTGAACATGGGTAAAAGCAACCGCAATCCGCAAAATACGACCAATATCAGCATCCGGGGCCTGAGCACCATTAACGGGCCCTTAGACCCCTTAATTGTTGTAGACAATTTTATTTACGAAGGTAATATTGCGAACATCAATCCCAATGATGTGGAGAGTGTAACCATCTTGAAGGATGCCGCAGCTGCCAGTATTTGGGGCGCGCGTGCCGGCAACGGGGTTATTGTAATAACCATGAAAAAAGGACGTTGGGATCAAAAAATTAATATAGGGATTAGCGCCAACACTATTATAACTGGCAAGCCGGACCTTTATTCCCTTTCACAGCTCAGCAGTTCAGACTACATAGACCTGGAGCAGCAATTATTCAGGCAGGGTTATTATGATGGCACAATCAATAGTCGAACCAGACCAGCATTATCTCCTGCAGTATATATTTTCAAAAACCGGCGCTCCGGCCTTATTTCGGCGCAGGATTCTGCGCTTGAAATAAATGCCTTAATGGCGATAGACAACCGCGAGCAATACATGAAATATTTCTACGAAAAAGCACTTACACAACAATACGCCGTGAATCTGTCGGGCGGTAGTTCCTCGATGGCCTGGCTAATTTCCGGGGCGTATGACCATAGCCGAGATCAGTTGAACAACAATATAGATAAAATAAATCTCCGTATTAAAAACGACTATAGACCGTTTAAACACTTTACGGTGCATGCCAGTGTTTTTTTTACCAGCAGTACAGCCCTATCGGGCAGACCTGATTATAATGCAACGACATCTGTAAATGGCCGGAAAATACCCTATTTACCCATTGCGGGGCCTTCCGGAAGGCCGGTTGCAGTACCTATATATAACCAGGACTATACGGATACCGCGGGTGGCGGTCGATTGCTTAGCTGGGACTATTACCCGCTTAACGATTATCTGCATAGCCGTACCAAAACCAATCGACGGGAGTTACTGGCTGAAATTGGAATGGAGTACCAGTTCAGCAGCAGCCTGCGGGCAATTCTAACCTACCAGCACCAATTACAGCAATCGACTGCCAACACACATTATGATACGACCAGCTTTTTTACGCGCAATCTTATCAACCTGTACACGCAGCTTAACACCCAAACAGGAGCGCGTACCTATATAGTGCCAATGGGGGGTATTTTGAATAAGCAGGATGTTGTGCTCAACGCTTATAATTTCCGGGGACAATTGAACTTCGATAGGGTCATTCAGAAAATGCATCGTATTTCCGCTATTACTGCGGTGGAAATAAGAGCTGCCCGATCAGATGATCGGACTACAAGGCGCTATGGTTATTATAAAGATCCGCTTATCTATAGTACCAATATGGATTTTGCAACCAGCTATCCCACGTTTATCACCGGCGGCCGGGCGCAAATACCATCAGGTATTGCGATGAATAAAACAGAAAACCGGTTTCTATCTGTACTGGCTAATGCAGCATATAGCTTTAAAGGAAGATACCAGCTATCTGGCAGTATCCGACAGGACGGGGCCAATATTTTTGGCGCAAAAGTTAACGATAGATGGAAACCGCTATGGTCGGCAGGTCTGGGCTGGGTGTTATCAAAGGAAAATTTTTATCACTGGACTGCAATGCCTTTTTTAAAATTATCAGTAACCTACGGCGCGAGCGGAAATGTCGACCTCGGGAAATCTGCACTGCCTGTCGCTGTTATGAATACCGATCCGCTCACGGGTCTACCTATAGCGCAGGTGACAGTTATAAATAATCCCCGCCTAAGCTGGGAAAAAACTTTTCAAACCAATATAAAAGCTGATTTTTCTCTGCGAGAGCAACGGATAACCGGCACCATAGAGTATTATTTAAAAAAGGGAACCAACCTTTACGGTCCAACGCCTTATGATTATACGGCCTGGGGTGCTTCCAGTACCATTGTGGCAAATGTTGCCGCTATGAAAGGCCGGGGTTGGGATATAACGCTGAACAGCCTTAATGTAAACCGGGCCTTTAAATGGCGCACCAGTTTTTTGTTTAACTATAACACAGCAATCACCACAAAATATTACGCGCCGCAGGCCGCTAACATGGCCCAGCTGCTGAGTTTTGACGGCTCAGGCATTAATCCGGTAATTGGCAAACCTCTTTATGCTATCGCCGCTTACCGTTGGGGTGGCCTTAATGCGCAGGGAATGCCGCTTGGCTACATGCAGGATACCTTAACCACAGATTATCGTTCACTCATTCAAAATGCATCTGATAAGGGTTTTGCATCGGGCAGCTTCAGGTATATAGGGCCTGCCTCACCGCCGATTTTTGGATCTGTATTCAATAGCATTAATTATAAAGGATGGGAAATCTCTGCAAATATTGTTTACAAATTGGGATATTATTTGTTTAGACGAAGCCTGTCTTACAGCGCGCTGTTAAATAGTGGTCAGGGCACTGGCGATTATCAAAACCGGTGGCGGCAGCCAGGTGATGAAGCCCGGACTTCGGTTCCCGTATTTACTTATCCCATCAACATCGACCGGGAAAGTTTTTACGGAAGGTCAGAAGTAAATGTGATCCGGGGTGATCAGGTCCGGCTTCAGTTTATTAACCTGTCATATTCATTCAACCCACAGGCGCATCGGGGCCTTTCCGGGTTACAGGTTTATGCAAACGCAAATAACCTGGGCATTCTTTGGCGCAGTAACAAGGAGGGCGCAGACCCGGACTATATAAATAGCATACCACCGCCAAGATCCTATACTGTTGGAATTAGGGCCAGTTTCTGAGTTATTACGAATGTATATGATCACACCTAAAAAATAAAAACAAACTGATGAAAAATCAATTTATAAAGCCTGCTATTATTGTATGGACAACCTTCTTTATCTTTTGCTCCTGCACAAAATTTTTGGATAAAAAGCAAAATAGTAAAGTGATAGTTCCTGTTACGCTACCTGATTTGCAGGCGCTGCTAGACAATAAAGGAATAATGAACGGTTATGTACCTACTTATGGTATGATCTCCGCAGATGAGTATATCATTACGGATGCATTCTACAATTCAAGGACGCCGGCGTTGAAAGCTGCTTATACCTGGAAGAAATATTCAATTGATGGAGAAAATGACTGGTCAAAGGCTTATAATGCAGTTTACAATACCAACCTTGTGTTGGAACAGTTGCAAAACATTAAGCGGACAACCGGCAATGAACAGGACTTCGATAATATCAAAGGCAGTGCCTTGTTTTATCGCAGTTTTTACTTCCTTCAACTCTTATGGAACCATGCAAAAGCCTATGATGCAGCCACGGCATCCAAAGACTTGGGCATTGCACTTAGGCAAACCTCAGATTTTAATGTGCCATCAGTTAGGACTACAGCTGAAGCCGGGTATCAGCAGGTAATCAGCGATACAAAATCTGCTCTTCAGTTTTTACCAGTGCTTTCATCAGTTGCCACAAGGCCATCTAAATGCGCGGCATATGGTTTGTTGGCAAGATGTTATTTATCGATGCGGGATTATGCCAATGCTTTTTTATATGCGGATTCCAGTCTCCGGCTCAATGACAGGCTGATGGATCTTAACGGGGATACGGATATTCCGGAGGGAATTGCAGCAAGACTACCCTTCGTTACCTTTAATAAGGAAACTATTTTTTATGCCAACTTCAACCCAATTTATTACTTGTTCAATACGGATGCTACTTCAAGAAGTTATATGGATACCACTTTGATAAGTATGTATGAAGATAATGATCTTCGAAAGGTGGCTTTTTTTGATATTTGGACACCTGGCCGGTATTTTTTTAAAGGCTCCTATTCAGGTCAGTATTACGTTCCCTTTGCCGGGATTACTACTAGTGAAATGTACCTGGTGAGAGCAGAAGCGGCTATCCGGATAGATAATATGCAGGCGGGGCTGGATGACCTTAATGCGCTTTTAAGCAAACGTTATAAGGATGGTACCTACATGCCATATCACCCTACGGACGTAGAGGAGAGCTTGCGTATCGTTTTGAATGAGCGCAGGAAAGAACTGGTAATGAGAGGACTTAGATGGAGCGATATAAAAAGGCTGAATAAGGAGGGAGCAAACATAATATTGAAACGGGTCGTAAACGGTGAGCCCTTTGTGCTATCGCCCAACGCGAACTATTATGCGTTACCACTCCCTGATGATATTATCAGACTAACAGGAATGCCTCAAAATGAAGAGTAGAAAACAAGGCATTAATTGCGTCAATGCCTTGTTCCGGAATGTTTCCTAATTTAAGGTATTGGAAACATATGTTGCGTCACTTCCCTCCGTTGTAGATATTACATGTGAGATCGATCCAGATGACGCAGTGATGACCAATGATGGGTCCAGTTTATAACCCGAACCATCTGGTACAACGTAAGCATCAGATACGTTTATCTTGCATGCAATGTCACTGCCGGCGGGGCAGGCGGTTGTGTTGGTAGTATAATTCCAGTTTGAGTTTTTCTGCACCTCGGTTTGTGAAAAATCGAGGCCGTTGTACTGAAACGTGCGCATCGTATACGCCTTCTCTACCACGGGCTTTTTATCGGTGTCACTGGCAGCCCATGCCAGCGCTGCGGCCATTGCTGTAGCAGCAAAAGCCAACGAGATTTTTTTTATTATCATTACATATAGCGGAGGGCCGGTATTGTTGTTTTGGAGCTTGGGAGAGGCATGTTCCGGGTCCTGCTTTAATGGGTTGGTTTAGATGTTAAATCCAATTTCTGCTCTGTGTTGAAAACCGTGAGATTCAGCGCAAATTTTGCACTTTTCCCAAACCACCAAGCCCAACTGGTAAGGTGGTAACCGCAACAATAGCTACAATAATAAACCCGCTTTTGCCTGGGTTTTAAACAGCGGTGTTTGATGCGTTTTCCGTCTGCACTTTTTCGCCTGGCAGCGCTCCGGATGGTGAGAAGTGCCCTCATTGCTTCGGTTCTTGACCCAAAAGATACTTTTCCTGTATGGTGGCAAGTTGCTTTCATGTTATTAAATGCGGTCGATCAATACTATAGGCCGGATAACATTTACAGAATGTAGTTAGCGTTCGGGTTAAAATAGCCATCTACATTCTTCTGAAACGAAGATACGATCCCCACCAAGTGCTCTGTTTATCAATTCGTATCATTTTCTTTTTTATTTGGAATTATTTTCTCTCATTTCGCTGGGATAAAGGTCAAATCGATTTTTAAACGCCTTGGAAAAAGAAAAAATATCCGAAAATTCCAGGTCGAGCGCAATATCTGAGATTGCGTCATCGCTACTTAGCAGGCGTTCCCGAGCAGTATTTAATCGGTTGATCATCCAAAATCGGTATGGGGATTCCAGGACAATTTCCTTAAAGAGTACTTTAAAACGAGGCAGGCTCATATGGGCTTCGCGGGCAAGATCTGTCAACCTTGGAATTTGGGAAAAATCTGTTAGCAAGCGGTTCCGTATGGCATGAATGTGGCTGATTTGCTCCAGGGAAATCCGCTTTTTCTTAGGATTGAGCTCGTATTTACAGGTAAAAGCGTAACTGAGCAGGGTTTTTACATTCAATTCCAGCAGGTAATCATTGTTATTACCGGTTTTTAAGTGATGTAGAATGCTATCTGCTAATGATAACATGAAATTAGTGGCAAATAGCGGCTGTGTAAATAACTGTACCGGCTTATTGTTTTTTACGGCGTTTAAAAAAGGATCAATGATATCAGGAAAAGGTTCTGAGAAGGTTTTCAGATAATCAAAGGTGAAATGAATATCCAGCGTAGTGGTCAACTGACCTACCTCAAAACTGGCCTGGCTTTCTATATAAGGAAGGTAGAAAATACTGAACTGGCTGTTTTTTACTGTCTGATGGCTGAACGGCTTTGCTCTATAGGAGACGCTGCCATCCACTTGCAATGAAAATTCCAATAATTTTATATTTCCACGGGCTTCAAAAGACCTGCGCAACCTGTTATCATAACGACTGCTCCAAATACTAAACTGTTGCTTTTTAAATGATTGAAAAAGCATATTCCCCCAACCTCCATAAGCAGTAAAGGACTCACTTCGGGGTAGATTTAGCCCCGATGAATGTTTATGGTACTGGTCTGCCCATGTTAGGGTGTCTCCCTGGAGACAGATGATTTCAAAAGGTGGGTTCATACGCACATCACAAAACAATACGAATTGACAAATAAAATAGCTGAATTGATAAGGGGAAGGATATTTTCCCGCTGTAGCTTGCCATCAATTCAATAGAGAGCTAATGCAGCTATAAATCTAATGATTTTCTAATAAAACCGCGTTTTATGCCCTATTCACTATTTAAGGGCCCGCATCATTTCTTTTACAGGAAAAAATTTGCGCGGACCTGGATCTATATACGCCCGTTCCATTTTCGAAAAGATGTGCCCTTAATACACCGGTGGGTAAACCGGCCTTATGCACACCGGTACTGGCAAATGCAGGGAACTTTAAAAGCACTGGTTCTGTATCTTATAAAACAAGAAGAGGCATCCGTTACCATTACTTTTATCGTTTGCCACCGCCTGAATCCAATTGCACTCTTTGAGGTCTATCATGTCGAACAAACCGAAGTCGCCGCAGTTTATGCATCAGCGAATGACGATTACGGTATTCACCTTTTAATGGCTCCTCCAGAAGAATTGCTTTCTTTAAAGGCGAAAATCCGGAACGTTTCCGAAAACGTGCTTGCAACGATACTGGAAATGCTTTTTTCCTATCAGGCGGTAAATAGAGTGGTTGCGGAACCCGATATTGGCAATGTGCTGGCCCACCGGTTGGCGGAGAAAGCAGGGTTTCAATTTCAGCGCGTGATTCGATTGACAGATAAAACGGCAAAGCTGTACATGATAACTAAAGAACAGTTTCTAAAAACTTCTTGATCCAGCAGTCTTTTTTTAAACGGGTCTTGCGAGCAATGACGCTTACAATTGAGTTTTAAAGCTGATAATCGACTCGCATACGCTTTCTTTATTTAATTTTCAAAGCTATTCGGATAGCTTTCTGTTCTTTTGATATTCGTATGCCTCCGGTGATTTCCGGATGAAAGCAACAAGTATATTTCTCTGGCTTTTATGCTCGACAAGTTTATTGGGTATCCCATTTTTGGGGAGGAGATGACCTTACATAAAATATATCAGGCCGGTATGACGAACCGGAACCTGGTACCATTGCCCGGTTGGCTGATGACATCAATCGTAGTATGATGCAGTTCCAGTATTTTTTTTACGATCGCCAGTCCGATCCCTATACCTTTTTGTGGGGATGCAACTTTATCAAGTTGCTTGTAACGTTCAAAGATAAATGCCTGGTCTTCCGGAGAAATGCCAATGCCGGTATCTGCCACCTCTACGTTTACACCAGCTGAGGTCTCTGATAAAATGATTCGAATGCTGCCTCCATCCGGCGTAAATTTAAATGCATTGTCCAGAAGGTTTTGGAATACCCGTTCAGTAAGAGCGATGTCTGCAAAAACCCGAGGCAGGTATCGGTGGGTGTCCAGCTCAAGAAGGATGGATCGTTCGGTGGCTTTTAACTGATAAGCCATTAAAATGTCTGATGCCAGTTCATTGATCAGAAATGGCTCCTTTTCCGGTGTCACGAGGTTGGCCTCAAGTTTTGCATATTGAAAAAGCTGGTCCACTAATATGGATAGTTTTTGAGCGCTGGCATGAATTACCGACAAATAGCGCTCTTTGTCGGTATCGGACAGGTTGTCTTTTTTCATCATTAGGGTTTCTATATACCCCTGCATAATGGACAGGGGCGTGCGCAGATCGTGCGATACATTGGCAATCAACTCCTGTCTGAATTTATCGGTAGCTGTTATCTTATCGAAATTACGCACAATAACATCTGCCATTTCATTGAATGTTGAAGTAAGCATTCCCAGCTCCCCTTCGGCCTTACCTTCAATACGAGCGGAATAGTCGCCCTCTTTGAAGCGTTGTACCACAAGGGCAGTATTCCGGATACTGCGCGTTATAAGAAAGAAGGTAACGAGGCCAACAACTAACGCCACGGTAAGTGCAGCAAAGAAAATAGAAACACTCAATCGAGTATATAGATGACTATTCAGCGCCGACAGTACGTCGCGCTGCTTTTCACTAGCAAGGACGGCATAGATATAGCCAGAGAGTTGTCCCTTCTCTCTGATGGGTGCGACTGAAAAAATGGCCGGTTCTTCAGGTTGTTTGGGGTTGTCGCCCATGGGCCGATCGCCGTTTTTTGAGGATAACCATTTTTTTACGAGGGCCATGTTTACCTGCCGGATCTGTACTGTGGTATCGGGCACCACAAAATCGGTGATATTGCCTACTGTGTCCAATAGGTATACCTCAACGCTGGGGTTCGCCACCATGGTGGAATGGATGATATCGTGCGTAACTGCGGTATCCGGTTTCCCATTTTTGATGGGTTGCGTAAACGACGCAAGGTGTTGGGCAAGGTCACCGTACAGCTCCTGGTGCGCTGCATTGTAATAGGATTTGGAGAACCGGGAGGCAATAAGTATGAATACAAGGCCGAGCACTACCAATACAACCGTAAATACCGTAGCGATTTTCCAGAATAGCAAATTGCTTTTGATGAATTTTGTCTTTGACATTATAATTCTTCATTAAACCGGTAGCCAACCCCCCAGGTGGTTAAAATATACTTCGGCGCGGACGGATCGGTCTCTATCTTCCCGCGCAGCCTGTTAATATGACTGTTAACTGTATGCTCATAGCCGTCAAAGTCATAGCCCCATACCAGGTTCAGCAGGCGTTTCCGATTGTAGCTCTTACCCGGGTTTGAGGCCAGCAATACCAAGAGCTCAAATTCCTTCGGTGAGAGATCCACACGCTGATGGTTTAAAGAAACCTTCCGCTTGTCCAAATCGATTTCCAATCCGTCGCATGAGCGTATAGCTGGTGTATCATCATTGTTAAATCGGGGGGATTGATTTTCTTCATTTCTTCTGAAGATCACTTTTACACGGGCAATGAATTCGCGGATACTAAAGGGTTTGGTAAGGTAATCATCAGCGCCCGTTTCCAATCCCATTACTTTATCGATTTCCTCAGACCTGGCGGTCAACATCAGTATGGGCGTATGACGATCGGTCTGGCGGATCCGTCGGCATACTTCCATGCCGTTCAGACCGGGCAGCATCAGATCCAGGATGATCAGCTCAAAAGGCGCATCACTTACAGCTTTTAATCCCCCTTGTCCATTGTTAACTGCAGTCACTTCACAACCCAGGTCCCTTAAATGGATCTTAAGCAGTTCAATAATCTCTGGGTCGTCTTCTATGATAAGTACTTTTTGCATGTTGCTGTATTGCGGAGACACAAATTTCAGAAAAAAACCGCTTAAAATTGGACCGTGATACTTTTGTTATAACTCTGTTACGTCTTTGAGAACTGGTACCTGTTCTTTTGTAGTCTAAAATAAATCAGACATGAAAAAGAACAGTATCCTGCCTTGTTCCCTGTTTGCCGCGGTCATACTAATGGCATCCTGTCATAAAGGGGATGGTATATCCAAAATGCAAATTAAAACCATTTCAATTGAAAACGTATTGGATGGCAAACCGCTGGTAGAATCCGGCAGGTTTAAAGGAAACGGTACACCACCCGTCATTCTGCCCGCTCAGTCGGTTTCCTTTTCATTTTACGCTGCTAAAAATCAACGGCTCACATTTGCAACGATGTATGGATGGAGCAATGACCTGTTCTTCGCGCCCGAAAACCCCGGTATCAGATTGTATAATGATGATGGAATGCCAATATCAGGTGATGTATCTGAGCAGATAAAACTCTGGGATAATGGAACCAGGATGAATCAGACACCTGGGGCCGCGGTGATGCATCCGGGGACTGCGGAGACTACTCCTAAAAATATTAAGGAAGTAAATGGAATGGATGACTTCGGGAATAATTATCTACCGGCTTCCAGGCTCATGCAGGTTTCATTAAAGTATGAGGGCAGTTCCAGATTTACGATTACCATAAAAAACAACTCCGGAGGTACTGCAAATGAAACACCATTCAGCCCGGGGGTATGGGCCATTTCCTATACAGCCGGTGAGAACTTGCTGCTGGAAGAACCTATTTATTCAGTGGATAAGCTATCCATGAATGGACTCACAAATATTGCAGAAATGGGTGATATCACCCCATTAGATGCCTGGCTTACGCAACATACGGGTATATTTACCCCTCTCTCCCCTGTGCTGGTCGTAGTTTATAGTGGAGAAAGCAATCCGTTTTACAAAACGGGAGAAAGCGATCGGGGTGAGGGGCTGAAGGATTTGGCCCAAACGGGGAATGCCGAGCCCCTTGCCGAAGTACTAAAAACCAGACCGGGAATAAGAAATGTGTATGTGCTGAAAGATATTTCCAATACAGTGTTATTGCCAAAGATCGATGACGCTCCTGGAGGTAAGGTATCTCAAGAGTTGTCTTTGCTGCCAGATGACCGTATCGCAATCGCGACGATGTATGGATTTTCAAATGACTGGTTCTTTGCTACTACCGGATCTGATATTGATGGGGCGCAGAAAGGCGATGTGACAGCAACCATAGGTCTCTTTGATGATGGTACGGCAGTAAACCAATACCCGGGTGCAGGGATAACACAGGCCAACCTGGCCGGCACTCCTTTACAGGAAAGCAAGGCGATCCAACCCGTGCCCAATCCTAACGAATTTAACAGCTTACCTGCTATCGGTGAGATGATCAAAGTTAGCTTGGAATAGATAAAGGGTAGTTTTATCGGCTATTTCGTTTTCTGCTATTGCAGTTATGGAAGCAGGGAAAATGGCCAACAGCGACTATTGGGAATGGCTGCATGGGGTCAGCTGGCGCTTTGTAGCTAATACAGGTCCCACTCAGTGCGGCAACGAAAGAGAAAGTATTTATGTCGGCAACTGTGCTAAGCGGGGCGGCAGAAGCCATTCACAGAACAAGTAAACTTTGTATTGAATAGGTAGTTTCCAGAACATCCAGCACCTCAGGCCCGCCTGTAGGTTACATTGAAATCAGGATCAGGAAGCGCCGGCGCTCCGGATCGTCCAGGACCGCAGGGCGGATATTTCCGTACTAACGGCTACCGCTTGCCGGTGGGTCCTTAATCTGGATAGCGGAGCCGGCTTTTCAGCAAATTGTAAGCACAGGATGCTCAATCGGATTGAATATCCCGTTCGGGGTCAAAATCATAGTCAAATGAATTGTCTTCTACCTTATAGTTCGTCACCCGCTCAAAAAGAAATGGGTGTTTATTCCAGTGGAAGGCAGGATAATCCCTGGTCGTTGTAATCTTGTTATGGGTAATTTCCAGTCCCTGGACCGACTTGGCATATACCAGGGGCCGGTCAAAGGTTTCAAAACTGTTTGAGGTAATGGTGATGCCGGAATGAAAATACTTATGTTGATTTTTTAAGTCAGGGATTACCGGAGCAATGGAGATAATAGCATTGGTGAACTGAAACATATTGGTCAATGCATTTACAAATCGGTTGTTTCGGATCATCACTGAATGGCAGGCTCCGGTTTCAAACCAGCCATTACAGTCTCCGCAGAGCAGGATGGCGGATCCTGAAGTATGATCAAAAAGATTGTTCTCGATGATGGTGGATTTGGGGGTGCTGAATAATGCGCCCCTGGCCCTGTTATTACGAATGACATTATTGGCAAAATAGACCTCGGGCGTCCAGGAAAGGTTTTCTATTCCGGTTTCCAGCTGGAAGAGCAGGGCTGTATCCAGTTTCTTTTGAAAACTGATTTCAAATAATTTCGCACCCCTGAAATTCGGCTGATCAACAGCACGGATGGAACGTATACGGTTTCTTTCACCGACGGTTTCCATGGTTTTGCTGGCGATGAACTGAATTTCATCTCCGGGATCTCCCCATTTAAAACCATAGGATTGACCATGCATATACAGTGCTACCAGGGTATAGGCATCTTTGTAGTTCCTGACCTTTAAGTAAGTGCCATGTACATTAATGGCATCATCCATCATGGCTTCATAGCGACCATTTACCGACCGGATCAGCCCCCGGCAGCCGGAAAAATGCGTGGCGTCGGCCTGGGTGGTGAAATAGCGGGGATCGTCGGGCCCCCTTAATGCCACTTCAAACCGATCCAGCGTGATATTTTCTGAAACCTGTGCCAGCAGTCCCATGCCTTCTGCATAGTGTACTTTTACGCCCAGCAGCCTGATATTATTGCTCTGATCCACAAAGATGGCGGGTGCAGGCCTTTGACCTGAGCGCAGCGCTAGTATAGTACCGGGTTGCAGCCGTGGATTATACCAGTTAAATGCTTTGATAACACCCGGTTCGAGCTCAACCGTCGCGTTCAGGGGCGCTGCTATATCACTGGTTTGATATACGATATGCCGGGTCTGTTGATCAAAGGCAATGGCAGACCGCGGATGCAGTTTCCAGCCCTGGCCTTTATTAGAAAATGAACTATCACGAATTTCGTATTGCACCCAGGGGGCAGTCCTGAAGGTGATGGTTTTCCGGGTGGTGTCATTTTGCAGCACTTCGACCTGGCAGATCTGTGGATTCTCAAAATCAATATGCAGGTTTTTTAAGGTGAACTGTGCCACCTGTTCCATCGCAATGGGCAGCATCCTTCCGTGAAAAATCAGCTCGGCGCCATTGCCATCCACCAGTACCTCTTGCATATTCTGGAAATGCAGTCCCAGGGATTTGGGGTTGGTTTGGTCATGGTTCGATATATACAGTGTTTTTTGAGCGTTGGTGTCGGGATAAAATTCGTAACGGCCGGGTGCGAAACTAATGACGACCAGTTTTCCCTTGCCCGTAGATCTTTTAATTTTTTCAATGGCCATGCGCAGGGGCCCCGTAATACTCTCAGCGGTATTGGGCCTGATGCCCATATCGGATAGTCGGAAATAAATCGTATCGGCGGCATGTAGTGATGGCTGCGACAGAGAAAATCCGGCAATCAGCATATATAAAAACAAAATTCTTCCAGAAAATACAGCTGTAAAATCCAATCGCATCTTTGCTATTTTTTTGGCTATTCGTTGAAAATCAAGCGAAGATAATTCTGACAGGGGTTTTTTGCAAGCGCTGCCGCAAAAAATTGCCGGATCCGAATCGGGAGGCCGGGACAGAAAAAATGCTAGCTGCCGCCAGCTCCCACAGTAACGGCACCCGATGCCGTCCAGGGCATTTCGGTGAGTGGGTTAGGCAGGGGCCGGTCTCTGAGTATTCACCCAGAGCCATAGGCACCGGGCCGGCATTTTCGGAGGATCAGGTGGCAGCTGGATTATTTTTTACCTCCATTATTTTAAAAGTTTTCAGTCCCTTGGGGAGTTGCCATTGTACCTGATCGCCTTTGCGAAACCCGATCAACGCGGCTCCCATAGGCGTGAGAATGGATATCTTTTTGGCCTGCAGGTCAGCATGTCCCGGCATAACAAGGGTAAATTCCAGTAGCTTTTCGGTGGCCAGGTCCATTACCGTCACTTTTGAATTCAGCCGAACGGCGTGTTCGGGAAACGCGTCTTTCTGGACAATAATCGCCCTTTTCAACTCTTCGCTGAGTGACATTTCTCCTTCCTGCGGATTGTTTTTGGCAAAAGGTTTTAATAACTGGTAATCTTCTTCGGTAATTAATACCGGATTGGCTAAATTAGGGTTCATAAATATTTGAATTACAGTAAGATAATAAATTGCCATCCAGCTGTTGCGCCCAGCTGTTTAAAAGACGGATATTTCCCGGATCTGGATCAGTTTTCAGGCCCGGGAACCCTGGGGAAACGCTTTATTCCCTATATGGATATAAAGTCGACCGCCGGAAAAGCAGTAGCCGGCAGCTCGCCCGACACAGGAACTGTGTGGCCGGTAAAGGCTCAATTTCGGGTGATATGAATAAAAGGGTCGCATGGAATCGTTACCGGAACGATTTAAAACCTTCTTTTGATGAAAAGGGTATATTTTTTAATCAACAAAGCCGGTACAGAAAAGTTCAATGAACTTCCATTAATAACCAGGGCTGGCAGCAGAAAGGCCATCGGAGGGGGGCGCCGGGGTTCCTGAGCTCCACACAATCAATCCGGACCTGGGGCGTGCTTCGCTGCTCGGCAGCTAAAAAAGCCGGCGTTTCTGGTGGCCGGCCCGGTATCCGGCGGATCATGACTGGTCGGATGGCTGCGGTTAACCTTATCTGGATGGCGGCCAGACCCGGTGACCGCCCCTAAACTTCAGGTACCGGGCCGCGGCTTTTAAAAATATAGCGTTACTTTAAAGCTTTAAATTAAAACGATTCATCGCCAACACCATCCAGACATGTTAAAATCCGTCAGCTTATTGATCCTTGCAGGACTGTTCATAACCAGATTGAACGCGCAAACACCGCTACAAAAATGTATTCCGGTTGATTTTTCCCGGGTGGAAATCCGGGATGCTTTCTGGACGCCAAAACTGAAGACCGTAGCCACGGCGACGCTCGATGCCTGCGTTTCCTACACGGCGAATAAAACCGGCCGGATCCGTAATTTCGAAAAAGCGGCCAAAAAACAGGGTAAGCATGAAGGCATTTATTATGATGATTCCGATGTATACAAAGCCCTGGAAGCCATTGCCTATTCCTTGAAGAACAACCCGGATCCGGCGCTCGAGGCCATCGCAGATAGCTGGATCGATAAAATAGCCGCGGCCCAATTACCCGACGGGTACCTAAACACTTATTATATCCTGACTGATATCAACCAGCGGTGGACCGATATGAGCAAACATGAAACCTATTGTGCGGGCCATCTCATTGAAGCCGGTATTGCTTATTATAATACTACCGGCAAGGATCGGCTGCTCCAAACCGGCATTCGTTTCGCCGAACATATAGATTCCGTTTTTCGCCTGGCCAACCGTCACTGGGCGCCCGGTCATCAGGAAATAGAGCTGGCCTTGATGCGCCTCTATCATCATACCGGTGAAGACCGTTATCTGAAACTGGCGGACTGGTTCCTGCAGCAGCGAGGCGGCGGCGAACAATACAATCAGAACAAGCTGCCCCTGATCCGGCAAAGAAAGATTACCGGCCATGCCGTCCGCGCCATGTATATGTATACCGGAGCGGCTGACGTGGCGGCAGTAACAGGGAACCCGCAGTTTACCACCACTATGGATTCGGTATGGGCAGATGTCGTCGGACATCATTTGTACATTACCGGTGGTATCGGTGCCCAGGCCTCCAATGAGGGCTTTGGCCAGCCCTATGATTTACCCAATGCGACTGCATATTGTGAAACCTGTGCTTCTGTCGGTATGGTATTCTGGAATCAGCGCATGCAGCTACTGTCGGGGCAGGCCCGGTATACCGATCTGCTGGAGCGTAGTTTGTATAACGGCGCCCTGGATGGGTTGTCGCTGTCGGGTGACCGGTTTTTTTATGGAAATCCATTGGCGTCAAAAGGGGATAAACACCGGCGGGAATGGTTTGGTACTGCCTGTTGCCCTTCCAATATCGCCCGCCTGGTTGCCTCCGTAGGTAATTATATTTATGCCAGCAGTCCCGGGGCCGTCTGGGTTAATTTATTTATCGGCAGCCGCACACAGATCAATATCGGCAAAACCGATCTTGGGATCGAAATGCTAACGGACTATCCCTGGAAGGGCAATGTCCGCCTGCGCCTGCAGCCTTCCGGAAAGACCGCTTTCCAGCTTCGGCTGCGCATTCCCGGTTGGTTGAAACACCCGGTGGATGGAAATTTATATTATTATACGGATGATAAACAACCGGAACCTGTTATCAAAGTCAACGGGAAGCCGGTGGCTTATACAACGGAAGACGGCTATGCGATACTTGAAAGAACCTGGAAAAAAGGCGATGAACTGCTGATGGAACTGCCGATGGAAGTCAGAAAAATAAAGGCCAATAATGCGGTGTTGGCCAATGCCAACCGTACGGCCATACAATACGGACCGATTGTCTACTGTGTAGAAAGTTCAGATGATGGCATCGAACCGGATCGAATTACCCTGCCCGCCGAAACGGTTTTTGAGGTAAACTACGACCCGCAGCTGCTCGGTGGCGTTAATACCATTGCGTTTCAGGCACCACAGCTAACCGTAAATGCAGCGGGTAATGCTGTAAGTACAAAAACCGCGACGGTTCAGGCCATTCCCTATTTCAGCTGGAACAACCGGGGAAATCGGAAAATGCAGGTCTGGTTACCCGAAACTTTCACAGGTCTGACCCTGGGGCAGTAAACCCGCTGAAGGCATCGGGAAAATCACGACACAGGTAACGGGGCGGACTGTTATAGGCAGGGCATTAAGCATTCAATAAAAGGCAAATTGATTGTCAGGCCGGCCCACCAGCGCCTGTTCGGGACTTCCTTACGGAATGCGCCTGACGGAAGGATAAGCGACAGACACAGGAAGAGAGGATTCCCATATCATGCACCCGTGCCTAAGATCAGGCTGTGCTAAAAAACATCCCCGAACAGCAGTAATAATAAGGATCGAATGGCGCTTTTGAAAAGAGGTTATCAGGGTATAAAAAATCGGAGGACAGCTTAATTACTGAAGCAATTAAAAGTAAGATACAAAAAGTATCCGGGTTCTTAGTCGTCAATTCCACAGTTCAAACCAGCTGAGAAAACACAGCAGGTAAAAAATATTTTGAAACAGCTGCGTTTTTTGGGTTACCATTTTTTACCATCCGTATTAAAGAAAAACTTTTATAAAAATATTTTTTTACTGAAAGTTTGGTGGAATCAAAAAAATTGTTTCAACTTTGCACCGCAAATAAAAAAGAATAAAATGCAACTCAGAGATAAACATATTCATTCAACGGAAAGCTTTGCCCGCTGGGGGTACAGCCGGACGGGGATGGTTTTATCTGTTGCGTTTTTATAATAACGATCTTCACGATAGCTGTACCCCGCTCTGAAAGCGGGGTTTTTTTATCTCCCCAATAATCAAGATTGTTCCGCCTTTGTAAAATGGTTTTATGTAAACAATAACACAATACAAACGATAAGTGCTGCTCAGTGATTACCAACGGTAACACAGTAAATAGATATTGCTGAATGCCCATTTATTGTTAGCAACTTATTGCGATATCTCTGCGGCGCTGACAGCGTTAAGATGGAAACAGGATTGTTTCAGGCTGATGTCTGAACCGGTCTTTGTAAGGGGTGGGGTTTGTGTTTTCAAAAAGAATAGAATGAAATTTTTAATCATTGTACTGGTCATATGCGCTTTGTTGCGCTTACTCAGACCTGCTGCGGCCGAAGGCACCCGGGAATGCCCGGATAAGCGGGCGCGTCGCCCGCATCCTGCGGAATCAGGTATCCGTAGTTGATCCTTAGCCGCGAAAACAGGGCAATGCAATGGCCGCTCCGGGACGCATCTCAACCGGGATGTGCCACAGTAGGCCTGCCAACAGCAGGGACAGCAGCAATTACTGGTTCGTAGCTCAACAGTGTCAGAGCACCGGTCTTTTACACCGGGGGTTCGGGGTTCGATCCCCCGCGGACCAACAAGGATGGGCCCCCAAAAGCAGGGCAGTTGTCGTGAGGAACCAGGGATCAGGTGCCAATGGCCGCGAACAAATAGGATCGGCAAGCCAGGGGCCCGGCTAAAAAACAGTTTGAAGAAAGAGAAAAATGATATAAAGATGGATCAACAATGGAGAACCTTTGACGGAAGGCGACTCGGTCGCTCCCTCGAAGAAGAAGTAAGAGCGCTATTGCTCAGGGAATCAGAAGCCGGACACCAGCTGAAAGTCTGTATTGGTACGGACAGCCAGGTGAAAAGCAGGGAAACGGAATTCGCAACGGTAATTGTCTTTATTAGACGAGGCCGGGGTGGTTTTATGCTCATCAGCAAAGAACGCTCCAGGCAAAGGATGCGGATTAAGGAAAGGATGTTGGCGGAGGTACAGAAAAGTATCGCCACCGCCTATGAGCTCTGTGATGTTTTTACCGCTTTTAATACCGATCTGGAATTGCACGTTGATATCAATACCAATCCCGCTTTTAAGAGCAATGATGCCCTGAGCGAAGCGATGGGATATATCAATGCCATGGGCTTCGCCTGCCGGGCAAAACCAGCGGCTTTTGCCAGTTCCTGCTGTGCCAATAAGATGGTGCAATAACCCGTGTAACCGGCCGGATATAAAGCGGGATGATACAATAATATTATTGCCTGAGGGCAGAAGAGGCTATAGCTCCGGTATACATAAACCAGGTAGCTGTATGACAGGCAGCACAGTGCAGGCGGTTGTAACCTACTGTATGCTGTTGTGCATATGCGGAGCATGGCTAAGAACGCGGCAGACAGGGGTTCGATTCCCCTTCGTTCCCAGGGACGATAGCTCAGTGGCAGAGCAGTTGCACCACTGCGGGTTCGAATCCCGCTCCAGTGTCCTATTGGATAGTTCAAAGGTAGAACATCAGAGCTTTAATCTGAAGGCAAAAGCAGCGCGCACTGCTAATATGCGTACAGCGACAGACCGGAACGGCAGCAGCGGATGGAACCGGGTTCCTTCGATCTGCACCGTTTGCCCGCCAGCAGCCGGCAGCAGCTATTAAGACCGCGAATCGTTCAGCCTACAGGCTTTAGGGATAGCAGGGCTATCGCAACAGCCGGTCCGCCTGAGGGGATTCGGACTTTTTATCGCTTGCCGGCTCCGCGAGGCCAGCGGCAGCCGTTTCGGTACCGAGCTGTTTTAAAAGCAATTTTTTAATTAGAAATCAATAGAAATGAAAAGGGTAAAAATCAATGCCTACCAGTTGGGACTGGTATTTAAAGACGGTGTTTATGAAGAACTGTTGGAGGAGGGTGTCTACTGGCGTTGGAACCGGAAGATCATCCTTTATGAACGGCAGGGGGCTTTCGAAGCGCCGGTGGCCCTGAACCTGCTATTGCAGGACCCGCAACTGGCGGCCGCACTCGAAGTGGTGCAGGTGAAAGATCACGAACTGGCCATTCAGTTTGAAAATGGTTTGTTGAAAGCGGTTTTGCAGGCGGGGGAATATGCATTCTGGAAATCCGGCGCCATCAACTATCAGTTTGTGCTGGTAGATAATTCCGTGCTGGAAATTCCCGATCAGCTTGAACCTGCTTTGCTGCAGCACCCGATCTTATCTCCCTATGTGAGGGTCGTGGGTGTGGAAGGCCATGAAGCCGCGGTCTTGTTTGTGAACGGGCATTATGAAAAACTGCTGGAAAGCGGTTATTATTACTGGTGGAGAAATGCCATGGATGTTCGGATTGTGCGGGTGGATTTGAGACGACAGCAAATGGAGGTAAACGGGCAGGAGATCCTTACCCATGATAAAGCCGCTTTACGGATTAATGCCTGGGCACAGTACCGCGTGGCGGTGATTGAAAAGGCCGTATTACAGCATAAGGACTACGAAAAACAGTTGTACATTGCTGTACAGTTGGCTTTGCGGGAATTTGTGGCCGGCTACCGCTTTGACGAATTGCTGGACAAAAGGGCCGAACTGGCACCCTTTGTGTTGCAGGCGGTACAGCACCAGGCCCGGGATATGGGCGTGGAAGTCCTAAACTTTGGTATCCGTGATATTATACTGCCTGGGGAAATGAAAGAAATCATGAACCAGGTGCTGGTAGCGGAGAAGAGAGCGCAGGCAAATTCGATTACCCGCAGGGAGGAAACTGCGAGCACCCGGAGCCTGCTGAATACTGCCCGGTTGATGGAGGAGAATGCGATGTTGTGGAAACTGAGGGAAATGGAACATGTGGAGAAAATTGCGGAAAAAATCAGCCATATCAGCGTTGGTGGAAACGGGGTTTTAATCGATCAATTAAAGCAGCTCTTTTTGCCAGCTCAATAAGCATGCATCCGTCATTTAGTTGAATGGCGGATGCTTATTTTCAAAAATAATTGTACCCGAATAAAGATCGGTAGCAATAAAAACAAAGGACATGAGTAAACTTACAATTAGCGGTAAAGAACTAAGGGCGATCGGATATCCCGAAGGTCCGGTGATATCGGTGGCAATGCATACCGTACAAAAAAACTTTAAATATTCAGAAAAAAAACAGGTCCTGGCGTTATTGAAAAAACTGCTGATGACACCGGAGGATTATCTTGCCGATAATTGTCTCGGCGTTATTGCAACCAGGCTGGTACCGGAGCCGGCTTCAAATGAAGGTGCAGCACTGTCGCTGAACAAGGCGGGGATTTCATTTAATGTATTCGGCGCCGAGCATATTGGGGAAGGCGCCATGCACCAGATGTATCAGGCGGCGAAGCTGCCGGTTGCGGTTGCAGGGGCGCTGATGCCCGATGCCCATCATGGTTACGGACTGCCTATTGGTGGCGTATTGGCCACCGACAATGCAGTCATTCCCTATGGTGTGGGCGTGGATATCGGGTGCAGGATGTGCCTGAGTATTTTTGACATCCCGGCAGATCAGCTGGGGCGCCGGGAAGATTTTCTCGTGCGCGAACTACAGGCCGCGACCCTGTTTGGCAGCGGCGCCCAGTTTGATAAGGCGACAGACCATGGTATCATGGAGCACCCCTTGTTTACCGAAATGCCCCTGCTCCGAAAACTTCATGGCCGTGCCTGGAAACAGTTGGGCAGTTCGGGTTCAGGCAATCATTTTGCGGAGTTTGGCCTGGTAAGCATTGAGGCGCCGGATGAGAAGTTGGCTGTGACACCGGGTTCTTATATTGGATTGTTGACGCATTCAGGATCCAGGGGGCTGGGCGCCTATATCGCCAATCATTATACCAGGGTGGCCATCAGTAAAAGACGATTGCCGCAGGAAGCAAAAAACCTGGCATGGCTGGATTTGGATGAATCTGAGGGGGCGGAGTACTGGCAGGCCATGAACCTCGCAGGCGACTACGCTTCGGCCTGCCATCAGGTTATCCATGATAAGATCGCCAGGCAACTGGGGCGGCCGCTGAAACGGGTGGAAAACCACCACAATTTCGCCTGGAAAGAAGAACTCGAAGGGCGACAGGTCATTGTGCATCGTAAGGGCGCGACGCCGGCAGGCGCCGGTGTACTGGGCATTATTCCAGGCAGTATGACAGCCGATGGCTTTATTGTAAAAGGCCGGGGACTTGCCGCAGCGGTCCATTCTGCCTCTCATGGTGCAGGCCGGCAAATGAGCCGGAGCCAGGCGATGCAGCGCATCACTGAAAAGCAGTTCCGTCAGGAACTCGAAAAAAGAGGTGTGCGCCTGCTGGGTGGTGGTCTTGATGAATCTCCCTTTGCTTATAAAGACATTCATCAGGTAATGGAATCCCAGAAAATGCTGGTAGATATTGTCGGCAGGTTCACCCCCCGGATTGTGCGAATGGACGGTGCACCACCAAAATTTCGATAAGGGGTGATCAATCAGCGGATAATGAGCCTGATCATAGGGAAGCGGGAATGCGCCGGCGAATGCCCGGCCATTTCCTCTTTTTAGATCAATTTCTTTTCCAGCGCCATTTTTACCAGTACGGCGGTATTACGGGCACCCAGTTTAAACAACAGGTTTTTCCGGTAACCACGAATCGTTTCCGGGCTGAGAAAGATTCGTTCACCGATCTCCTGGTTGGTCAGCCCTTCGGTAATCAGACGAAGCAACTCGCGTTCCCGCGGACTCAGCCAGATGTTTTTTTCGGGACTGCGCCGCATCAGTAAATCTACTTCATGACTCAGGAAACTTTGTCCGGCGGCTACCGCCTGGATACCTGCTAAGACTTCCTCTGTCATGGCATTCTTAATCAGATAACCCGAAGCGCCATTCTCCAGCATTTGCCTGATGACGGCATATTCAGTATGGGTGGTGAGCGCCAGTATCCTGAGGGAAGGGAATGCTTCCCTAAGTTCTCTACAAAAATCGATGCCGCTTTTATCCGGAAGCCCCACGTCCAGCAAAAGCACTTCAGGTTTCCAGAAAGGGAGCATACGCAGGCATTTCTCCGTTGTATGGGCCACGCCCACGACCTCCGCCAGATTGGATTCTTCGATCAGACTCTTTAGTCCTTCGGCAAGTATTTTATGATCGTCAACAATCGCTACCTTAATCATTGCTGTCTTTTTTAATGACCAGGTCCACATGAATCTCAGTGCCCTGTCCGGAGCTGTAAATATTTAGTTCACCGCCAAAAGCAGTAACCCGTTGGCGGACATTTTTCAGACCCATGCCCTCCGTAGTTGCTGCCCTGTCAAAACCTTTGCCGTCGTCCTGTACGGTAAAAGAGATCCGATCGGTCTCCTGTACCAGCTGGACATGGATCTGGCTGGCTGCTGCATGTTTCAGCGCATTATTGACCAGTTCATGGATACAGCGGTAGATCATAATTTCCATTTTTTCCTCCAGTCGCTGTTCATTACCGAAATAATGAAATTCAGCAATAGGAATCGCCTGGCAAAAATCGGCCAAGGAGGCGCGCAGGCCAAAACGTAGCAGCGATTCCGGCATCATATGGTGCGCCACCCTCCGGAGCTCCTTTATGGAGTCGTCCAACATGCCCAGGGCCGTTTGAAAACGAGACGCATCCACTTCTTCTATAAACGCATTTCCGCGTACCACCGGCAGATTGACTTTTACCATGGATAACATACTGCCCAGCCCGTCATGCAGGTCCCTGGCCAGCCGGCTGCGTTCGGAAGCTTCTCCATCCAGGGCCGCCTGGACGGCGACCAGTTGTTTTTCCTGCTCGAGCCGCCGGGCTTTTTCGTCAGCGAGTTTTCTTTTATTGACAGCCAGCCGGTATCGGACCAATGCAAATGCGAGCAGCGCCAGTAAAACCAATACGCCAGCTATACCGAGCCATATAAATAATCGATGCTGTTTTTCCAGGGCGTCTATTTTGAGCTGTTTTTTTTCTGTTTCGTACCGGACTTCGGTATCAGAGACGGCCTGATGATATTGTTGGGTGGTGTACAGCTGAGAGATATCCTTATACTTTCCCATATAGTCGAGGAAACTTTCGGATGCTCCCAGATAACCACTGCTTACTGCCAGATTATAGTACACATTCCGGGTAATATTTTTGTCGGTCGAATCCGTGGCCAGGACTTCTGCTGCCAGGCGCGCAGCCGCAGCAAATTTTTTCTGGTTCAGCAGGGCATTGGAACGAATCATCAGGGCCTTGGCCAAAAGAACAGGCATACCGATTTTCTGGGCTGCGGTGACCGCCTCCAGGGCAATCTTTTCAGATTGTATATAGTCTTTATGCCTGGCGTAAACTTTGGCAAGGGTCAGCCGGGCATTGGTTGTCGCCAATTCATTTCCGAGGGACTGGAAAATTTCGACGGCTTTAAGGCCGTAGTTTACAGAACTGTCTTTGGGTTGGTTTTGCTCAAGGCTTATATCGCACATCGACAGATAGACGCCTGCCAGTCCTTCCTGATCATTGAATTCCCGGGCCAGCCCTTCGGTTATCGTAAAGTATTTAATCGCCTGATCATAGTTTTTCATCACTTGATAGACGCCTGCAATATTGCCGTAAGGAATGGGCAATTTATCCCGACGATTGTTGTTGTCATAAATATTTGCAGCGGCAAAATAATGCTGAAGGGATTGGTCATACTGTCCCTGAGCCCGGTAAATATTTGCATAAGCATTGTGATAAGAGGCTTCCATTTGGTAATCCTTCAACCTCCCGACAACCGGCTGGCCCTTGTCCAGTTCGAGCAGCGCTGAATCAAGATCTCCTTTGATATAATAACCCGTTCCCAGGCCCTTATAAAAAACAGCCTGCATTTTATGATCATTGGTCTTTAGGGCAAGTGCCAGTCCTTTTTTTCCGAAGTCCAGCGATCGCTGTACATCACTGGTGAGCCATTTCCAGTTCAGGTCATCATATATTTTTAATTTTTCCGCGTCTGACAGCTTTTTGTGAACGAGGAGCTGTTCCAGTGAGTCTGTGACCTGGCCCAGGCCCAGCGCAGGAAGCAGAAGAAAACTTATCAGGAGATACAACGTTTGTTTTTGCGTCATCTGAAGATAACTTCTAAAAGACATAGACCTGGTATTGTAATTATAAAATGGGTTTATAGGTAAAGATAGAGGTTAAGGGGCTTCAAAAAACCCCCTTTGAGGGGTAGTTGCCGCTCGGCCACCGATCTAGATTTGCGGTAGTAAACCCGACCAGCGATGCCGGTACCGGCTGGTCCATTCGGTATCGAACATTTTTTAAACAATAAATTTATGAAGATGAGAAAGAATAGCAGTTTTTTGGGGGCACTTGCCCTGATGATCCTTTTTGTTTCCTGCAGTAAAGGCGATTCAGAGAAGGAAGGCGGCGGAGATGCCTGCTGGTATCGTCTGGTCCTGGATGGCCAGACCGTGGAACCGAACCGGTTTGGACAGGATCGTCTGGTATTGACATCTGGCGCCGATGTGAACGACCCGGCGGAGCAGGCATTTGGATTTCGGATTGATCAGGCCAAATCGGGAGGATCCGATCCGGCCATACTGAATCTGGCCGGTCCTGCCCTGCTGAATTCCCAACTGGCTCCCGGCGTCTATCCGGCCGCTGTTTTTTCAACAACCGCATTTCATACCGGCGGCTTTGCACTCTGGCCTTTTTATGGATTTGCAGCGGATGATCATAACGACCTTGGTCAGGTGAATGTGGAGTTGTTAGAAAACTCAGATCGGCAGATCAGGGTGAAAGCCTCCGGACTGCTGACCCGATACAATGAAGACTTTAAGAAGGACGGTATGGCGGATATGACGCTGGAGATTACCATGGGGCGGAAGCATTATGCCGAGATGTCTACGCAGGGGGTGCTTGGAGGCGGTGCTGTTTGTGATTGCAAGTAATAAGATCCGGGGTTGGATACGAAAGGAAAGGTTCATTTGAAAGGCTTTGAAAAATAAGGGGAACTGCACCCCTGCTGCTTCCCGGATTCTTTCGGTATCCTGTCTTCCTGAAGACGGGATACATGGCTTACGGCCGACCATCGACCAGGGTGGGCGAAGGCTGGGAGCCGGCAGATCCTCAGTAAAATAATACATCAGTTCAGTGTTCAGGTACATGAAAGGATGCTGCCTTCCGATTAATTTTACACGGCTTCCGATACGGAGCCGCCAATCGTCTCCGCTGCTGTCTTCCCTATTTGCCAGGGGGGCGCTGCAGTGATATCATCGGAGTTTTAATTCAAGCCATTATGATAAAGCAGGTTCCTTTTATCCCGATCATTGTTTTTTTGTGTTTTTTCAGCCTGGCGGGGGCGCAGCATCCCGTACTGAAAGTAGACCTGAATGAGACGACCCGTAAACTGAAGGAAATTAACGAACCGGGATATACTTCCTGGCAGTTCCGACCAGGGATAGCGGACACCTTTCGTAATAATGGCGTTCAGGTCATTTTTAGAAAAATCCATAGTCCTACCGGAACGCTGGCCAGCTCCTGGTACAAACTGAGCATGCAAGTGCCCTATTTTGCCCGGCTGGTCTCTGATGGCATTTCAGTTAAAGACGGCGACCGGCAAGCGGTGATTGAAATGCGGATCAGCGGGTTACCCACCGGCCGGCACAGCCTGCTGACCTATCATAACCTGTCACAAAGCGGCGCGCAACAGGATTTCAGCCCGATTGCCATTTATAGTGGCAACCGGCAGCTCGCCGAAGTCCTGCCCACCGTAAGAGCCCTGCGTAATGAAGATGCTGCCCAAAGCTATATCGATCTGCCGGCCCGTGCCGGTTCCGATATCATCCTCGAATTTCGTGCCACCGATTCCCGTTCCGCAGCGATCAGAAATATCGTGATCAATGGTTTTGAAATCAATACACCTAATCCTGCTTTACAGGCGGGGCGGCCCTTTCCGGCCTATAGCGACGAACATGTGGAACTGACCGGCCGCCGGCTGCAGCTCAGCTGGCATCCCGCATCCGGCGTCCGGGAGCATGCTATTTATTTTGGCCGGGATTCATTGGAGGTGGCCTCCGCTACGCCGGCATCTCCCACTTACCGGGGCCGGCAGACCGACACCGTATTTCAGAGCCCCGAACTGTACAGCGGCGATCATTACTATTGGCGGATAGATGAAATCACCGCTTCCGGGTCTACCCCGGGAGATGTCTGGTATTTTCGCCCGGCGCAAACAGCCTTCCCCGGCGCCGAAGGATATGGCCGTAATGGCCGCGGCGGCAGGGACGGTAAAGTGGTGCATGTTACAAATCTGCGGGATGACAACCAGCCGGGCAGTCTGCGTTATGCGGTTGAGCATCTGTCCGGACCGCGTACGATCGTTTTTGATGTGGGCGGCATCATTACCCTGAAGGACCGATTGACGCTGACGGACGATTATGTGACCGTTGCCGGTCAGACGGCACCGGGAAAAGGGATTTGCATTAAAGGCGCCCCATTTGGATCTACCGGCAATGATTGTATCATCCGGTTCATGCGGGTGCGACTGGGCGCAGGACGAACTTTCGACGGTATGGGGCTGACGGGTGCCAATCATTCCATTATGGATCACTGTTCGATCAGCTGGACCATCGATGAAGCCTTTAGTTCCCGGGGTGCCCTGAATATTACCCTGCAGCGGACCCTGATTTCTGAGGCCCTGAATGCCGCAGGTCATAAAAACTATGAACCTGGCAAACAACATGGTTTTGCGGCTACCATTTCGGGCTATACCGGCAGCTACCATCATAATTTACTGGCGCACTGTGCCGGCCGAAACTGGAGTCTGGGCGGCGCCCTGGATGGGGATGCGCATTATTCGGGCTATATTGATATTACCAATAATGTCGTCTATAACTGGAAACATAGAACTACTGACGGCGGATCCCGGGAAGTAAATTTTGTGAATAATTATTATAAACCGGGGCCGGCCTCCGAGAAATTTTATGCCCTGACCATGCAACATGAGGGCGTTGGCCTGGGAACCCAACGCGCCTATTTTGCCGGCAATGTAATGCCCGGTCATTTTGACGAACTGCATCAGGAGAAAGGCAGAAATACGACCTGGAGTCGGGGCGAGAAAACTCATTATGAAACCTATGTGGACCAGCCTTTTTTCCCTTCACTGGTGACGACTCAAACCGCCAGGCAGGCCTATAAGGACGTCCTTTCTGACGTGGGCTGTACCCAGCCCTTTTTCGATCTGCATGATCAGCGCATTATTCGTGAAACAAGGGACAGCAGCTTTACCTACCGGGGCAGTAAGACTGGTCTGCCGGGACTGCCCGATCACCAGCAGGACGTGGGTGGCTGGGAAGACTATCCGGAGCAGCACCGCGAAGCCAACTGGGACAGTGATGGTGATGGTTTGCCGGATTGGTGGGAAGCGCTAACGCATACCAACAGCCGGTCCGGCGTTGGTGATTTCAGCGATGCCCATTTGGATGAGGATCGCGACGGTTATACCCGGCTCGATGCGTATCTGCACTGGATGGCACTGCCGCATTATTTCAGCCGGGGTGAGCAGCTGAAGATAGACCTGGCAGCCCTTACCCGCGGATATACCCGGGCACCGCAGTACCGGCTGGTGAAAGCCGAAAACGGTAAGGTCGTTATTAGCGGCACGCAGGCGGTATTTCAGCCGGCCAGGCCCGGTCTGGCCAGCTTTAGCTTCGAAGTCAGGGACAGTGACGGCGACAGCATGATCCGGCAGGTGAATATCCGGGTGGAGAAAGCTACTGCGGCACTTTAGTCTGGAGGCCGGGTGGCCGGGCGGCAGGGTCTTTTCCCCAATCCGTAGGCTGGTCGGCCAGCACGAATTCCAGCCGGCCGCCGCCCATGATCATCCGGTAACTGATATAATTAGGCAGATAGGGCCGGCCATTCCACCGCACTGATTGTATATAGTCTCCGCTTCCGTTCCCGTGCCGGATGATTTCAAATTTTTTCTTTCCGGGGATCTGCAAAATAACCGAATCAAATATCGGGACCGTTAACAGGTAGTGGCCCGATACCGGATCCACGGGATAAAATCCCAGGCTGGCAAATACATACCAGGCACTCATCTGGCCGGCATCATCATTGCCACTCAGGCCGCCCGGTCCGTCGCTGTATTCTTCCTTAAGAATCCGGCTTACCTGTTGCTGGGTTTTGTAAGGCGCTGCCGTATAATTGTACAGAAAAGGGATCTGATGCCCGGGTTCATTACCATGCCAGTATTCTCCTTTGTCGAACAGGCTGTCCAAAGCCTTTTCCAATGCATTAGTACCGCCCATTAAACCGGCCAGTCCGGGGATATCATGGGGAACATAAAAAGTATATTGCCGGGGCGTGCCTTCCGTGATATAGGGCTCCCGTTGGTCGGGCCGGAAGGGCTCATACCAGCTGCCATTCCTGTAACGACCTCTGACCAGACCTACGGCGGTATCGAAGACCTTGCGATAATTGAATGCCCGGCCTCGTAATCGTTGGTAATCATCGGTCCTGCCCAGCGACCGGGCGGTCAGGGCCAGCGCATAATCATCAAAGGCATATTCCAGGGTGCGGCTGACCTGTTCCCGATGATGAAAAGCTTCGGGCACAGTATCCTCCATCGGAATAAAGCCGTATTTGCTATAGGAAATCAGGGCCCGCCGGCCCAATCCATTTTTATAATCCGCATTGTCAGGACGGTCGAAAGCATTTTTCCGCATGTAGTAATAGGCTTTTTGGATATCATAGTCGCGGATGCCTTTTTGGTAAGCGCCGGCAATAAAAGCAGTGGCATGGTCGCCAATCATGGCGGCCGTATAACTGTTCCAGCAGGGAAAGACCGGCAGCCAACCACCACTTGCTGCCTTGGCTATCAAGGATCGGATCCATTCATTGATCAAATCGGGTGAGAGGATTTCAAAGAGTGGCAATTGGGCGCGGTAAATATCCCACATGGAAAAATCATCATAATAATGACCCCTGGACATCCGCAGCAAACGACCCTTGCTATTAAAGGCAGGATAGCTGCCATCCACGTCACTGAAGAGCCGGGGTTGCTGCATGGCATGATAGAGCGCGGTATAAAAAATACGTTTTTGCTGCTGATCACCGGTCACCACTTCAACCTGACCCAGGGCCTGCTCCCAGGCACGGGCAGCTGCCTGACGAACGGCTTCAAAGGGTTGATGATGGATTTCTGCGCTCAGGTTGTTTCGGGCAGCCGCCAGGCTGCTGAAGGAGGTGCCGATACGGACCTGCAATCGCTGTCCTTTTTTTAAGGACCACCCGATATAAGCGCCCAACCCTTTCTCATCCCGGCGCACCGGCTTCCCGGAAATACCGGCCGCACTGAAGCTGCCGCATTGGGAAGAAGGCCGGTCGAATTCAATATAAAACCAGCCACTGAAACCCGCAGATTCTCCCCAGCCCTGATAAATACGGTGTACCGGATTATACCCCCAGACCGTTCCCGTCTTTTCATCTATCTGAATAAAACCTTTCGCTTCGTCACTATTGGGCCGGATCAGCAAGTACAGGCTGTCGTCCTGTTCCAAACGCAGCTGCAACATCCCACAGCGCGGGCTGGCAGTCATTTCTGCCACCCAGTCGGCCGTTTTTACCCGGTAATAATCCGGGCGGGCGGTTTCCTGCTGATGGGAGAAGGCAGCGGCATAAAGGGCCGGGTCGGTTTTCAGCTGGCCGGCCACCGGCATGAGGCTGAAGCTGCCGTAATCCTGGGTACAGGAGCCGCTCAGCCAGTGCGTGGCCCGGAATCCTGTTAAGAAACTGTCGCGGTAGTAATAAGGTGGGACACATTTATTTTCTGTAAGCCGGGTCTCCGGCGTCCACTGGGTCATGGCAAAAGGAAGGGTGACCGCCGGAATCGTATTGGCGTTTTTCTCGCTACCCGCCTCACTATGCTTCAGGGCCGCAGGCGTAGTGGCTGCGGCGGTACCTGAAAGCGGTTGCACATAATCAAGGAATTGCTGAGCCCTTGCCAGTCCAAAATAAATACAGCAGCCGGATAGCAGAGCCCCTTGTAGAAAATAGGATTTCAGAGTCATCTGTTCATATATTTTGACCGCCGTCCGGATGGATCAGCGCCGGTAAAGTTAAGTCGCTGCCGGCCGGAACACCAGGGCGGGATTGGCCCGGTTTTCGGGTGGCTGCACCCTGATTACGGGTTATAATTTTAAGAATATTTTTTTACGGTATAAAAAATACAGCAGGGCAAACTGGATCAGGGCCACGCCGGTCCAGATCAGCGCATCCTGATAACCGGAAGGCACCCATTGCAGCAGCCCGCCAAAGATAAACGCCGAACTGGTCTTAAAATTTACCAGCCCATGGGCCAGCATATAAATCAATATAGAATTACAACCCATCCACACCAGTGGCGCGCACCAGTTCTTATAGCCCATTACATCGATGACCAGATAGAACAGCGCCAGCAATAGCAGACTCCAGCCGCCTGCCACCAGTACAAAGGAACTGGACCAGAGGGTTTTATTGATCGGGAAGAGCCGTCCCCACAAAAGCCCCAGCCCTAATAGCAGCAGCCCGGCTGCCAGCAGGCCCACCGTTTTCTGTCTGCCGGTCAGGTCCCGGCGGCGCAGCCATTCGCCTGCCAGCACACCCAGCAGGGCGGAAACAATGGCGGGGACCGTCGATAACAACCCTTCCGGATCATAGACTTCCCGATGCAGCTTGCCGGGAAGGAAACTTCGGTCGAACCAGGCCGTCAGATTGCCTTCGGGCGTCAGCAGGCCGCGACCAAATCCCGGTACGGGTACCTGGGTAAGCAAAAGCCAGTAGCCCAATAACAGACCGATGGCCCATAGGATCCGCCCCCGCAGGGAGCTGTTGAGGTAGATGACCGCCGCAAAAAAGCAACTCAGGGCGATGCGTCCCAGCACACTCGCAAAGCGGGTATGCTCGTAAGCCTCCCATTGGAGGGCGCCATTCACGACCATGCCCAGTGCAATGAGCAGCAGACTGCGCCGGACCAGTGACCGGTATAGTTTCCGGCGTCCCGAAGGGTTGCGTTCGAGGGATTTGGCAAAAGAAAAGGGCATACTCACCCCGGCGATAAAAATGAACAGCGGGAAGATCAGGTCGTAGCAACTAAACCCATTCCAGACCGAATGATGCAATTGGTTACTGAACCAGATGACTGCACGTTCCATCCCATTCAGGCGACCATCAACCGCGATCTGCCAGTTGACCGGATCCTGCAGGAGTCCGTACCGGTTTTTGACCGCCGAAGCCAGTCCGTGCACGATCCCTTCCCCGCTGACGATCCAGAACATGTCAAAACCCCGCAGGCTGTCCAGCGATCTTAAACGACCGCCGGTTTTTTTAACAGGGCCCATTGCTACCGGTTGATTCATTGTATACATAAACAGGGGGCTGTCTGCTTCACCAGAGCAACAGCCCCCTGACAAGGGATTAATTTTTAATAGCCACTATTCTGTTCCAGCTTGGGATTAGCGGTTCTGGCTGCCGTTGGTATGGGGAACAAGCGGCGGGTGACATCCGTATTTGTTTTAAAACCATATATATCCTCAAATTTACCGAAACGGATCATATCATTGCGGTGCAGACATTCCCAGGCAAACTCCCGGCATCTTTCTTCATAAAGTTGCTCCAGGTTTACGGAAGACCAGGCAGTCGCCGTCGTCCGGTTAGTGCGTACCGTATTGACGAGGGAAAGGGCGGACTGGCCCATGGTTGGGCTGCCACCTCTCAGCATGGCTTCCGCTTTCATCAGCAATATATCGGCGTACCGGAATACCGGTACATCATTATTCTGATTTCTGCTGGTCGAGCCACCATCGGGGAAGAACTTGATATTTCTGGCACCCTGGTTCCAGGCAATTTCGTCATTACCGCAGTCAAAGAGACTGACATTCTGCCGGAGCTGAATGGCGGTATCGATATTCAGATGATATACATAAGCGGCGCTGCCATTGGATCCGCTGTAAAACTGGTCATAGCCCAGGTTGGTGGTTGCCACCATTATCGGGGCACCATCATCCCAGTATTGGGGTCCGTAAAGCCATTGTTTCAGGCGAATATCACCGGGATCTGAAAGAAAATAATTCAGGTAGCGGGACAGGGTGGAACGGGGCCCGCTGGGCTTGCTGTTCACCAGTCCGTTACCACTGGTCTGATTGACGACAGGATGGGTATTGGAACCCACCGTGGCGCCCGAATATTTATACTTCATACCCAGGTTCCGGTTCAGGTCATAGCGTCCGTAAAACATATATCCCCCGGAAGTGGAAGGATCATAGGGTATGGCAAAAATGAACGCTGACTGGGTAGTAGGTCCGTTGGAAGGGTAGAACATTTCCAGGTAGGAACTGCGGGGCTGCACGGCAAATTTATCGGCACTGATGATGGCGTCGCAGGCAGCGATGCACTCGTTGTACTTCGGTGTTCCGGTGTACACCTCAGCGTTGAGATAGATTTTGGCCAGCAACGCATTGGCAAAATGTACCGTGGGCTTGCCATAAGTGGAGGCGTCTGCTTCGGTTTTCAAATAGGGTTTAACCGCATTGAGTTCGTTAACAACAAAATCAAATACTTCAGCACGACTGGCCCGGGCCTGAAGCCCCGGGCTGGGATACAGGGTATCAAGCGGAACACCTCCGTATAGATCCATGAGTTCCCAGTAAGCATAGGCCCGCATCGTGCGTACTTCTGCCAGGCTGGTATTCTTAGCGTCGCCATCCGGAGCGTTTCTCAGGATGTAGAGCGTTTGATTACAGGTGCCGATCAAACCGGTCACATCGTTCCAGGCAGTCGTCACCCAGTTATGGTCCGGTGTCCAGCTGTGCCGGTGCAGCGCTTCATAGCTGGCGCCATCATACCAGTTCCCACCACGGGCAGCCAGGATGGATGCATCGGTTGTACATTCAGAGATAAAGAAGTAGGTCAGGGCAAAATGGCCGCGCAGGCTGGTATAAACCGGACCAAGTACTGCCTGAAACTGTTCTTCAGTTTGTGGGAAGCTATCTTCCGTGTAGAGGGATTTGGGTGTAATATCAATTTTATGACAACCGGCCATCGCCAGTATCAGAACGGCCGGCAGGATATATTTGTATAAGTGTTTCATGCGTAAATAGTTTAAACGTTAATAGATCTGTAAACAGGGCTTGGGTTCCCTATCAGAATCCGATATTCACCCCGAAGATGATGGTCCTGGTTTTGGGGTAGAAATTATTGCCGTCCACACCCAGTCCGACACCTCCCTGATTGATCTCCGGATCGATTCCCTTATACTTGGTTATTACAAATAAATTATTACCGGTCAGGTAGAACCGCAAATTATTAACAGCAGCGCCTTCCTTCAGACCCAGGCGATAGCTCAATGTGGCATTATCCATCCGGATATAGGAACCGGACTCAATATAACGGGTGGAATACGCATTGTTTTTAGCGTCGGTCATCAGGTCATCCATCGCATAACGGCTGATATTATTCACCGCAGCATTCACGGTATAGGAAAGATCCGCCCGGGTGACATTGAAGATTTTATTGCCGAAAGCACCTCTCAGGAAAAAATTCAAATCAAAATTTTTATAGGAAAAGGTATTGTTCCATCCCAACAGCATCTTGGGATGCGGACTGCCGGCGTAAATATAATCGGTGCCAATCGCTGGCGAGGTGGTGAGACTTCCGTCCCGGGCCATAAACTGGGAGATACCATCAGCGTCTTTGCCCTGATAGTTAAGGGTAAAGAATTCACCGATCGCATGCCCCACTTTGAGGATCTGCAGGGTACTATTGGTCTGTCCTGGTCCGTCAGGCTGGGTATACCGAATAGAATCAGAGTTTACGCCATATTTGGCAGGGCCGTTCATGTCCAGAATCAAATTCCGGTTGCTGGCAAAATTCAATGCGGTATTCCATTTGAAATGGGCGGTCTGTACAGGCGTCGCGCCTAAACTGATCTCAATACCGCGGTTGCGGACTTTTCCGCCATTCCCCCAAACATAGCCGCCGGGGACAATCGTGCTGCTTACCGTATAGGCAAAGATCATATTGGTAGTAATTTTTTCATATAAATCCACCGATCCCGTCAGTTTATTGTTGAATAGTCCGAAATCCAGACCCAGGTTGCTGGTGGCCGTCACCTCCCATTTCAGATCGGGATTCGAGCCCTGGGTAACACCAATGGCAGTTTCATACACACCATTATTATAATAAGTGCCATAACTGCTGAACAACTGTTTTGCCGTGTAGGCGCCAAAACCAAAGGCATTCCCTGTCTGGCCATAGCTCAGGCGCAGTTTCAGGTCACTGATAAATGTGGCCGGCTCCATAAAAGGCTCCTGATCAATTCTCCAGCCAATACCTACGGCAGGAAAATAACCCCATTGATTATTGGTACCGAATACGGAACTGCCGTCACGGCGAACAGAGGCCTGCAGCAGGTATTTGCTGGCATAATCATAGTTTACCCGGAAAAAATCAGAGATAAAACGGGTGGTTTGAAAAACCGTTCCGCCAAAATCAATAGTATAACCGTTGACGGCCTGATAGTTGCCCAAACCCAGGTTATAGTAACCGGTATAATCCGAAACAAAATTGGTATTGCTGGCCTGCAGGCCATCGCCATTGTTATTTTCCTGCCAGGAATAGCCCAGAACGGCATTGACATGGTGCCGGTCCAGGGTTTTATCCCAGGTAAGAAAGGACTCCAGCGTGGTCGTGTTGTTTTCATAAGAACTCCGGTAAGCCGCTCCGTTCTGACCGAAGCTCAATAAACCTTTATTGGTAAAGCCTGGGTCCGGATTGCTGTAGAACCCGGATTTGTAATTGTCGGAATAATAGCTGTTATAGTAGGCGCCAAACAGGGCTGTATTGCGCTGATAGGCGGCATTGACATTAAACCTGAAATTCCAGGGCAACTGCGCTTCCAGGGTAAAATTCCCGAGCAGGGTATTGTACTTGGTATCATCCTGGGCATTTTCAATCAGGGATACGGGGTTAAAATAACCCGGAGTATTGAAATTTTCGAAGAAGCTTCCATCCGGATTATAGACGGGCGAGAGCGGCATATGTTTGGCCGCCTGCTGCAGCACGACATTTCTGAGCGGTGTATGCCGGGCCTTACTATTGGAATTGGTAATATTCAGACCCAGCTTGATGCGGTCCCTGAGTACTTTCTGCTCCAGGCTTACGCGGGCAATAATTCTTTTAAGGTCACTTTTTAGCAGGATACCTTCCTTATCCAGGTAGTTCAGGCTGGCACTGTAAGTACTTTTTTCATTACCACCGCTGAACGCCAGGTTATGGTTCTGCGACACTGCCCCCGAACGTTGAATCGCCTGCAACCAGTCAGTATTGGCGCCCAGATCATCAGCCGGCGAAATCGAATTGCCGTTTTTGGTTACAAAGTCCTTGATTTCAGCCGCATTCATTACTTCCAATGACCCTGAGACTTTTTCGATACCTATGTATCCGTCATAGGAAGCCTGGGTTCTTCCGGCCTTACCCTTACGGGTGGTGACGATAATGACGCCGTTGGAAGCTTTATTCCCGTAGATGGCGGTCGCGGCGGCATCCTTCAATACATCAATGGAGGCGATATCTGATGGAGCAATCGTAGCGATATCCGCACCGGGAACACCATCTATCACATAGAAGGGTCCCTGCGGACTGTTAATCGTGGAAGCGCCCCGCAGGACGACGGCCGCCGAAGCATTGGGGTCGCCGCTGGAAGTAATATTCAATCCCGGAACTTTCCCCTGCAGCAATTGCCCTACATCGCCGGTTACTGCCCGGTTCAGTTCTTCAGGCTTTACGGAAGTAATTGCACTGGACAGGGTTTTTTTCGAACCCCTCCCGTAACCGACTACAACGATATCCGATAAAATAACGGAACTGTGTTGCAGTGTGATCGTGTATTGCGATGCGCCGGTTACCTGGATTTCCTGCGGACTAAAAGAAACCGCCGTGACCTGCAGTTGATCACCTGTGCTGGCGGCAATCACAAAGTCTCCTTTAGCGTCGGTCAGGGTCTGTACCGGTTTTCCCTTTATGGCAACGGTGGCGGCTTCAATCGGAGCGCCATTTTCGTCACTTACTTTTCCTCGAATCTGTCCCTGTTGGGCATGAAGTTGCCATCCGCAACAAAACAGCAGTAACAGCAGCACCGTGGTTATAGGAAGGATCCGGGAGGATTGTTTTACAGTTTCGGACATAAAAAATTTTTAAAAAATGAATAATGCAGCAATGAAATGGTTCAGCGGGACTTAGAATTTAAGCGTAGCCGGCAGGTATTTTTGAATCAGTTGCTGATAAAAGGGTTGCAGTTGCTTCCAGTCAGGCGGTTCGGGGCTTTTGGAATATAAATCATAGGGGTTGAATAATTGCACCCAGGGCAGCATCCTGTGGTCCTGGTCATCCAACAAATGCTGATAAGCACCTTCCCGATGCCAGGCGTAGAAAGAATGGTACCGCAGCATATATAACCCCTCCTCAGGCAGGTAATCTTTCAGTATCTGATAGATATATTCATCATGTCCCCAGGACATCGTTACATTTTTCAATCCACAGTGCGGCTCGTAGACGCCGTGCAGCTCCTGGTACTGCGGATGGTGGTAATCGGGATTATCCGAAAAAAATTCGGAATAAACGATTTTATCAGAATAGGCGCAGCCGACCGGAAAAGTATCGCCGACGACCGCCCATTGAGGTTCTCCGAACAGGCAGAGGACTTTTCCCAGATCGTGCATCAGGCCGACAAGAATCATCCAGTCAGGGTGGCCATCTGCGCGGATGGCCTCGGATGTTTGCAGCAGGTGCTGCAGCTGATCCAGGTCTGTATCGGGATCGGAGTCGTCCACCAGCCGGTTTAAAAAATCGAAAGCATCCCAGATGGACATTTCCTTTTTATCGAATTTCAGGAATTCCCGCCTTTTTTCACGAACGAAATCAAAAGTCTGGTATTTGTGATTCAACCGGTAGAACTCTCTGACCGTATCACGGACCGGCGCTTCATAATTCCGGTATTCGCCGGTAGTTTTTGCCTGAGCAATGGTCTCCGGATCCGGATAACGACGGATCAGGTCATCTTCCCACTCATCCAGGCTGCTGAGCGGAAGGGTTTCTCTGTTGTTTTTATTCATGATCTGAGAAATTTTTTCCAAAAAGTTGTTGACAACAATAAAACTTAAGCGGACCATTCAGTTTGCAGGATCCTCGTTCAGGTCTGGCTTCGGACCATCGTTTTCTTCCTTATGCATATTGTTTAAACTGTCGTTAAAGTCGTCACCAAAAATGCATTATTTACTGATAATTGTCGTTAATTGCAATCGCTTTATTTACGAAATCGTTTTCGTAATCCGGGTGGTGTTCAAGGGTTCGATTGAGATCATTTTTAATAGCAGAGGTTCGGCATGAGCAGAGTTACAATCAAGACATTAGCGCAGCAACTGGGCCTTTCCATTGCTACTGTTTCAAAAGCGCTTAAAGACAGCTATGAGATCAGTGCTGTTACCAAGAAGAAAGTGCTGGACCTGGCTGCCGACTTGAATTATACACCCAACCCTTACGCCAGCAGTCTCAGAAAGCAAAGCAGTAAAACCATTGCCGTAATCCTGCCGGAAGTTGCCGATAATTTTTTCTCATTGGCCATTAATGGAATACAGGAAGTTGCCTCCTCACGAAATTATCATGTACTCATATATTTATCTCATGAGAAAACTGCTATCGAAAAAGAGGTGGTCAAACATTGTATGAGCGGGCGGGTGGACGGGGTGCTGATATCTGTTTCCAATGAAACCTGTGACAGTACACATTTTTCGATGTTGGAAGCGGGGAAAATTCCCCTGGTCTTTTTCGACCGGGATTTTGAAGGCTATGCGGCGCCGAAAGTAGTTACTAATGATTATGAATGTGGACGGCTGGCGGCCCGGCATCTGATTCAACGTGGTTGTATCCGACCCCTCCTGCTTTCCAGCTCCACTGCTTTGTCGATTTGCAATAAGCGGGCTGCAGGATTCACCGATTTTCTAAAAGAAAAAAAATTGCCCTCAGACGACGCGGTGCGCCTGATTAAAGGAAATGACAGTCGAAGCATTATGCGTCAGCTAAAACGTATACTGCAGTCTACTCCCTCTCCTGATGGCATTGTGGCGACCGTGGAGCGGCTGGCTATACATGCCTATAGCGTATGTAAAACCGAAAAAATTCTGATACCCCGAGACTTGAAAATTATCGCCTTTTCCACCCTTGAGACAGCCCCATTATTATCACCTTCACTCACAACGATCACCCAACCTGCATTTGAAATTGGTAAGAATGCAGCTGAACTGCTGGTGAACCTGATCGAAAAGAACAGGGGAGCCGTTCCCCGGGATTATATGATGACCCTGGCATCCGGATTGATTAAAAGAGAAGCTACACTATAGCCATCCTTTACCCGGATTAGCTTTTTAAGTTAATAAGTCTCTGAAGCTCGACCCTTTACTGATCGGCAACCCAAATGCGCAGTTCGATCCAACTAACCTGATGGGTATTCATGCTGTTCCCAACAGCCGGTGAAATTATTAAGTAACGAACCTGTATATGGGTTTTCCGGTGGAAGTTTCCAGTTTTTGGTTTTTTCTGCTTCTTGTGCGGCCTGGAAGGAATCGCCCGTATTGTAGTTCATTCACATAGCGGTACCGGATTGCATAACAGAAAACGACCCATAATAAACGAAGAGAAAATTAGCGGACAATGATTTTTATAGCTGTAAATAAATAGGAGAAATAGCGTTTAATGAAGGTTAGCAAAACAGGTATTTTTTTGCTAAACTAGTCAGGTTTTTTTTGAGCCGGAATAAAATGAAAATAGGAATATGGAAAATTAGAACCTCCAGGTCTTTTCAGGCAGACAAAAAATATTTTTTCGAAAATCAGTACAAAGCAGGTCAACAAAAGCAAAATATACTTCTACATTCACATTAGAAATTACTAAAACTTTTTTCTATGAGTAACGATTGCATAAGGCTGATTCGCCCTTTATTTGTGGTTTTTCTGCTTAACCTTTTTTGCTTGTCCTCCCTTGATGGGTTGGCACAGCAAAAGCAGACGATTCAGGGAGTACTACTTGATTCTGCTACTGCTGCTCCTGTTTCCGGAGCCTCCATCGCATTGGGAGGAACAGATATCGTAGTAGTCTCCGATGAGGCCGGTCTTTTTAAACTGGACGCAGTTGTGGGTCAGGTCCTGACGATCTCTCACGTGAGTTATCGCACGATAGATTACACGGTGAGCCTGGATAAAAGCCCGGTGATAAATATGGCCGCAACAAACGGTAATCTGTCCGATATTGTTGTTGTCGGATACGGTAAACAAAAGCGTGCCAGTGTAGTCGCCGCCATTTCCCAGATAGATGCGACAGGACTCAAACAGACGCCGGCGGCCAACCTGGGTATCGCACTGGCGGGCCGATTGCCGGGTCTGAGTGTGCTGCAACGGTCGGGTGTCCCCGGAGGGGAACAGATGGAATTTTACATCCGCGGTAAAAGCACCGTAAACGGACAGCAACCGCTGATCCTGGTAGATGGGGTCGAACGTGATTTTACGGCGCTGGATCCCCGGGAAGTAGCTACGATTTCCGTTTTAAAGGATGCTTCTGCTACGGCGGTGTATGGTGTACGGGGCGCCAACGGCGTAATTATGATTACAACCCGACGCGGTCAGGCCGGAAAAGCCAAGATTGATATTACTGCAGAACAGTCCTGGCAGGCGCCGACCCGGCTCCCGGAGATGACCAATGCTTATGATTATGCGGTACTCCGTAATCAGGTTGAGGTACAAAACGGCCGTCAGGAAATTTATACTCCTGAAGAATTGGAGCATTACCGTACGGGTGATTTCAAGGAGTTATACCCGGTTCGGGATTTTATTCATGAGTTTATGAAAGATAATTTTCCGATGCGAAGGGTTAATGTAAATGTTAGCGGAGGAAATGAACGTATGCGTTACTTTACAACAGTAGGATATTTATTTCAGGAAGGAATTTTCCGAACCGAAAAATTTGATGAATACGACTACGATCCAACATCTAAAGCCAATCGCGTCAACTTCCGATCGAATTTTGATATTGATATTAATGCGTCCTTAAAGATGTTTTTGAACGTCAGTGGGTATATGGAGAAGAAAAATGATCCGGTAGTGGTGCCCTTTAACGGAAGTTATCTAAATGATGTAAATGCTTATTCGATTATAATAGGATCCCTGCTGCAAACACCCAATAATTACCATAATGATCTGACGCCGGATGGGGAAGTGCTGTCCACGCACCTCAAAGGGGGAAATGTTAATAACGTACCTTATGGAATGCTGAACCGTTCAGGCTTCCGCAATACCATGACCAATCAGGTGACTGCCACTTTGGGCGCAGAGCAGGGACTGGATTTTATCACCAAAGGATTAAGTGGAAGGGTTGTGGTATCCTACGACAATACGGCCGTCAATCAGCAGGTAAGGCAACGTTCTTATCAGCTATTTGAAGCGGTCGCGGATCCTGCGAACCCCGATTCCGTGTTGTATCAGAAAACAGGGACAAATGAAAACAGTCCCCTGTCTGATGCACAGGCCCAGTCCCAATGGAACCTGCTAAATATTGACGCATCGATAAATTATAACCGGTCATTTGGCCTGCACGATGTTACCGCGATGGCTTTGTTCAACCGTTATCAACGGGTAATCAATATCCAGCTGCCTTTTAATTATATTGGCTATGTCGGGAGGTTTACCTACGGTTACGACGATAAGTATCTTGCGGAGCTGAATTTCGGATACAACGGTTCGGAACAATTTGCACCTGGCAATAAAATGGGCTTTTTCCCATCTGTTTCGATTGGTTGGGTAGCAACCAGGGAGAAATTTCTGCGTGATGCAGCACCCTGGCTGAATTTTGCCAAGCTTCGGGCTTCATACGGACAGGTGGGAAATGACAATATGAACGGCGCCCGCTTTGCTTTCCTGACATTATGGAGTAACAGTTTGGAAAGTCAGATCGGTAATGAAGACCTTGTTTGGGAAAAGGCAAATAAGGCGAACCTGGGCATAGAAGCCCGCTTCCTGGATCATTTTAATATCGAAGCGGATGTATTTTATGAGAAACGTAATAATATCCTGATTTCCGCCGATGGCCTGGTGCCTACCGGCGTATTCGGTACCGGTGGGGTAAACGTGTCAGGTATTATACCCAAAATCAATGCCGGAGAAATTGAAAACCGGGGCTTCGAAATTAGTACGTCCTATACCAAGAATTTTGGCGCGGCTACCCGCCTGGATATCCGGCTGAATGCCGCGTATAATGAAAATGAAGTGCTCTATCTGAGTGAGGTATTGCTTCCCGAAAGTTACGCGTACCGATATCGAAGTACCGGTCTGCCGTTGGGTCAGCCATTCGGATATAAAACCGCCGGTTTTTTCAATACAGAACAAGAGATCGCCGATTGGTATGATCAGTCAGGTGTTGGAGCGGTCCCCAAGCTGGGCGACCTGAAGTATCAGGACATGAACGGCGACGGCATCATAACAGATGAGGATATGGTGCCCATAGGCAATCCCGAGTTTCCGTCATGGACTTATGGAGCCGGACTCAGTTTTCAAAAGGGGAGTTTTGATTTCAGTATGTTGTGGCAGGGCGTCGGCAAGAGAAGCTATCTGTTAACGGGACAGCGGATATTCGAAACCTATAATTTCAACGAATGGCATAAAGAAGCCTGGAGCCAGGAACGTTATGACGCTGGTCTGCCGATCACTTATCCACGACTGGATCAGGGGAGCAGTGCCAGCAAACTGACCTCAGATTTCTGGTATGTAAACGGTAGCTATATCCGGTTGCGGAACCTGGAACTGGGATATACTTTAGATCACCGGATTTCAGACCGAATCGGTGCCAGTTCGATCCGTATCTACGCCAATGGACTGAATTTATTCACTTTTGACAAGTATCCGGTGAAGTATCTGGATCCGGAGCAGAATAATGAATTGCTCTATCCGGTATTTAAAGCCTATAATGTTGGTTTTAATATCTCATTTTAAATTAATGAACCTTACAATATTGAATATCATGAAAAAGTTAATGGTTTTATTGATGTTGGGCGCTGGGCTTATATTGCTGAATGGCTGCCAGAAAGTATTGGAGAAAACCCCGGATGGTCAAATAACGATTGATAAAGTGCTGAACGACTTTGACCAGACCAAAGGTCTTAGAGACGTGGTTTTCGGTAGTGTTTATCAGGCCAGGGATCAGATATCGTTTGTACATAACACATTTGATGCGCTCACTGACAATGCATTCTGGGCGGCGACATTCAATGCTTATCGGTGGCATAACGGATCTTTATCACTTTCTGATCCTGTAATTGACTGGCAATGGCATACCAATCCCGAACAGTTGTGGCCCGATTTCTGGCGGGGCATTCGCTTAGCGAATAATGCTATTAAGTATCTGCCTCAATCTACGGCACCTTCTTTACAGGAAGAGCAGCGCACCCGCTGGATTGCGGAAGCCCGGGTATTACGTTGCCTGTTTTATATGCATTTACTGGAGTTTTATGGTCCGGTTCCCTGGATAGAAGAGCCGTTTGAACCCACATTTATGGGCTGGAATGAACTTACCCGCCCCAGTATGGACGAAATATCTACCAAAATAGCGTCTGAGCTATTGGATGTGATAAATTCAGGAGACCTGCCTATTAAAGCAAATGCGGGTCTTCAGGACCGGAGATTTGTAGATAAGGGCGTGGCGCTGGCCATTCGGGCAAGAGTGCTTATGTACAATGCCAGTCCGTTAAACAATCCTGAAAATGATTTGACGAAGTGGCGTAAGGCTGCGGATGCAGCGCAGGATGTTCTTGATCTTCCCGGTTACGACCTTGTGCCGATGAGTGATTACAAAAAGCTATTCGTAGGTGCTTTTGCCAATCCGCCAGAAGAAATTATCTGGAGAGCCTGGTCGGATAATTCTCATATCAACAATACGAATGGTGTTAATGTAGGCGCCTATCCCTATGCCAGCATTACAAATATTTGGAATTGCGGGGAGTCGCCTAGTCAGGAACTGGTAGACGCCTTTGAAATGAAGAACGGGGTATTACCGGTAAGCTATAACGATGAAACCCATACGCGGGTGACGGTCAATCCGGAAGCTGCGGCCCTGGGATATAGTGAAGCCCCGGGAGGCGATCCTTATTCCAACAGAGATGCAAGGTTCTATATTAATATCCTTTATAACACGGCTAATTATGGTGTTCCTTACAACTGTACCGAACCCTATATCATTGAGACTTTTGTGGGTGGCCGGAATGGCTTTAATGATATTATTTCCAGAGAGACGCAGACCTCCTGTACCGGCTACTACAGCAGGAAGGACAAGCAAATCACCTATTGGGGTCCTGGAAGTGATAAGGGCAATGAAGAGACTTATTGGGTGTTTTTCCGATTGGCTGAATTTTATCTCAACAAAGCAGAGGCCTTATGTGAGCTTGGTGAGTTGGCGCCGGCGATGGAAGCACTGAATGTCATTCGGCAACGGGCGCTGCAACCCAGAATTCAGGATGTGCCGGGCTTTGAAGCCTCCCAATCCTTTCTCAGAGAACGCATTCGAAACGAGCGAAGGGTAGAGTTTTGTCTGGAAGGGCAGTATCGGTTTTTTGACCAGCGTCGCTGGAAAATCCTGGACCGGACCAACCGGTTTATTACCGGAATGCGCATTACTAAAGATAGCGATGGGCTTTTCAATTACCAGCGAAAAAAGATTCGCGACTATCAATCCTATACTGATAAATATCTGGTCATGCCCATACCCCTGGAAGATGCAAAAAAAATGACTGGCATGCTGCAACCGGAAGCATGGCGTTAACAGGTATCGATTATCCTACTAAAACTCTTGAATATGAAATGGACTAAATTTTTTAATTGGATCATATTGCTGCTGACTATTTTGGCAGGGTGTAGTAAAGAGCACCCGACAGGTCCTGCCCAGGTGACAGATCTGATAGCCTATCCTGGTAAACATCGGGCCATGGTGGAGTTTCCGGTGCCGGAAGGGGCCGTCCGGGGTAAAGTATTTTACAATAACGGAGAATATAAGGAGTTTGAGGTGACGGGACCGGTACAGTCCGTTGTGGTTGAGGGCCTTTCCGAAGATGAGCATATCCTGCGCGTCGTAACCATCAACGCGTCGGGAATAGTCTCCGATCCCAAAGCCGTAAAAGTAACGGCTTATGGCGAGACATATGAAAGCACACTGCGTCCGCGACGCTGGAAGGATCAACTGGACCATTCATCGACAAATATTGAGATTTTGTTTGATCCTGCCTTCGCCAATGAAACCGAGTTGCGCGTATTGTATACTACGACAGGAGGACAAAAGGACAGTGTATCGATCGGCAGTGACAAGAATGCTGTGGTGATTGACAATATCGACTTAGATCAGCCATATTTCTATTACTCGGTTTATAAACCTCAGGTTTCAAATATTGATGATTTCTATTCTGAAGATGTTGACGCGAAAAATGCCCGGTTTTTTAATTTCAGAAAGGACGGTTGGGAGATTGCAGGCTCCTCGGATGAGTTGACGAATCATACAGCAGCAATGGCAATTGATAACGATCCTGCAACCTATTGGCAATCTGCGGCGGCGCCTTCGGCGCAGAACTGGATTAGTATAGATCTTGGATCTTCCAAAGTCATCAATGGCTTCAGTCTCTTGAATCCTTATACCAATGACAAGTCCGCCAAATCGATCCGTATCGACGTAAGTAATGACAATGCTACCTGGACCAAAGTACTGGAAACTTCCATAGGGCCCAGTTATCTGAGACAGTTGTTACCACTTTCCGAACCAGTGACGGTCCGGTATTTCCGAATTACGGCGATTGAAATGTTCGACAGTCAGACACCGGGAATGGTCTTTTCGGAAATAGATGCTTACAATGCAAACGGTTTGAGTGCGGAAAATGGATTGGAATCCTATACAGCCACTACTCCGGTTGAACTTGAAAATGCTCAGGCTCCTTTTGTGGGTGACGGCTCCAACCCATTTCCTTTGCTGGGCGATTACCGGCTTCAAAAGGTGAAAGACTGGATTCATAGTCCCAACGCCGTCGCTACTTATGACAATACAAAGTTTACGCTTTTTACCGCCGCCGTGTGGGGATTGCCGACCGTTACAAATGGCAAGATCCATCAGAGTTTAAACCTTTCGCCCGGTCATTATATATTAAAAATTGATATGGGCAGCGCTTCAGGACCGGTAGATATTTATGGTGCCGTCACCAGCGGCGGTGCCCTGCCAGACTATACAACGATTGCAGCAGCGACGCCGGTTTTACGGTACATGGACCTGGTTCCCTATTTCAATAAAGTGGCAACATTGCCGTTTCAGGTGACGACAGCAGGCTCCGTAAGCATTGGGTTTGTATATAATATCCGAAGTCAGTATAGTTCTACTGGTGTCCCCTGGTCAACGCTCACGATCAACGGCCTGGAGCTTATCAAGGTGGATTTGTCGCAATAAATAATGTCAGGGTGACGGAATGGCATCGTAGTGGCAGATTTGAAGGCGTAGGCCATCAGTTTATCCGCTATCGTTTGGAGTAGTACAATGAGTTTTTCATGCATATTTTTATCATTGGTCTTTATCTTTTTCTAACATCTCTGTCGGCCGCTGGTTGTCAGAAGAATCGGGATAGCAGTGGGCAAACCCCTGAGAGAATAACTGTATCTGCCCAGTCAATTACGCTGAAACCGGGAGAGTCGCGCCAGATTTCTGCGGCACTGGTTCCCGCCGGCTCAGGTACAGTGGCTTTTCAATGGCAGTCAGCTGATGAAAATATAGTTACTGTACAGGAAGGTCTGATTACTGCGGTACATGCGGGACAATCGACAGTAACGGTTCGGTATGCAGGTTATTATCAGGTGATAAAAGTAAAAGTCGCCAACCCTGGGGAAGAGCAGCAGCTGGCGACACTTTTTGAAGCCGTACTGAATGCGCAACCCCTGACTGCACTGGAGTTAAACGGCGCCGGCCGCTACACACAAGATGGCCTTCGAATCGATCAAATGGGCCCTTTAGTAAAACTCGATAAGTTTTATGCGCTAGCGCAGCGCAAAGTTCGGTACCTGGTACGGTTTGCTGCCGATAGCAAAGCTGTGTTCCAGAGCAGCGAAGGTGATTTCAAAGCTTATGTGGATGTCGGCCGTAAAATAATTTCGATCGCTACAGATCCTGCATCAGAGCAAGCGGCGGATTTTTTGCAGGCGGGCAGGGATTATATCGTGGAAGTGATACATGATTATCAAAAATCTCAACTAACGGTTATAGATCCGCAAACCGGTGTTAAGGCCGAAATTAGCGCCATACAGGATGGTCAGGGGGGTGTAGGTAAGGGTGTTATACATCAGGGCTATAGCGTTGGCATGCAATGGGATTATTATTGTTTCGGACTGGTTGAAGGAGCTGCCATGCTGGTGAAAAAAATTAGTGTATTCGCTTTGAAAAAGTCCGTAAAATTACTGCTATACGGCGATTCAATCTCTCAGCCGGAAGCGTATTTTCCGACCAAAGATTTTCAGCTGGCATGGACACAGCAGATCATTCGTAAACTACAGGGTCAGGCAATTTCCAGTGGCCGGGGAGGCGCGCGCATTGACATGATTTTGGATTATATCAAAAATGAACTCCCCTTTATCCGCGCTGAATATGTAATGGTAACGATTGGAACCAACGGAGGCAATACCGAAGAAAAGCTCAAAGCGCTAATGAGATATATCCGCGCTCAGGGGGCGATTCCCCTGTTGAATAATATTCCCTGCAATGAAAGCGGTACCCAGTTGAAGACGAATGAATTAATCGAGAAAGTCAGGCGGGATCTGGATATTCAGGGTTGCCAATTCGACGTTGCGACCTCGCTTAACGGCGATGGTAGGGAAGTAGATCAAACATTAATGTACTGGGAGGATTATACGGGCAGCTATGGCTGGCAGATCTATCACCACCCTAATGCAAAAGGAGGAACCCGCATGTTTGAACAGACACTCAGGGACCTGCCCGGTCTTTACCAGCAATAACCCGTGGAATAAGTTCTTAGCTGGTGGCTGGTGTCAGGATAAAAGTAATTTTTACGTAAATCATGAATTTGAGTTATAGGCGTATTTATTTTTTGGTCGCGTTGTTTTTCGCATTGGCCTGCGCTAAATCAGATCCGACTGAGCCGCAGAAGTCGCAATTAGCTTCCATCACAGGCCGTCCCGGAAACGGCAGGGTACAACTTTCGTTTCAGGCCGACAGGGCTGCATTCTCCTCCTATGAAATTTACTGGAACCATCGTTCTGCTTCAAGAAGACTGACATCAGAACTGGCAGTCGAAGGCGTTATTACCGTGAACATCACCAATCTGGATGCGGGTGATTATCTTTTCGAGTTAATAGGTTATACGGCTTCCGGAGCGGCCTCTGCACCCCAATCTGTGACTGTGAAAGTGTATGGAGCAGCCTATCAGTCGAATTTGGATAACCGCCAGATACAGGATTTGGTTTTTTTAGAGGGAGAAACGCCCTATATTGAGTGGAAGCAACCGCAGGCAGATGAAGTTGCTGTGCGAGTAAATTATACCAACAAATCCGGAGTTGCCAATAGCATTTGGATGATCGACGCATCTCAAAGGACCGAGCTCCCGGATTACAAGCCACAAACCGCGATCGAATATCAATCCTATTTTCTTCCGGAACCAGGATGTGTTGACAGCTTTAGAGCGGCAAGTCAATTCATACCTTATATTACCCGATACGCGAGTCTTGCTGCAAAAAATATCGTCGAAAAATCGGGACTGGTCGGCCGCCTGACAGGTCAGTCCGTTAAGCACCTGCGCTCAGATCTGGAATATACAACCCTTCAATTTGAAAACGGCTCGGGAAATCCATTCAGTCTTTTTATTGTCCGGGCTGACCTCAATGCCGGTAATCTCTCCATGACGACCTTAATGCCCAACAATGGCACTGCATTCGGGTTGCAAACCGTCCAGGCGATGGCAACACATAAGGATGCGGCGGGGGGAAGAATACTGGCGGCAGTAAATGCCGATTATTTTGACTGGTCGCCGGTAGCCGGCAGACCCTGGGGGCCGGTTGTCGCAGATGGCATAGTAATAAAAAATGAAATTAAGGCGGGGCTGACCGGTACCAGCTATTTCGGTATCAGGAAAGATAAAAGTATTGAAATCGGCCTCGCTTCAGAACTTTCAACTTCCGATTTTGCTGCGTTTCAAAATCTCTGTGGTGCCGGATCAAATTTATTATACATGAACGGCACCGGAAAATCCTATAATGATAGAGTGCGGGAGCCGAGGACCATGATTGGTTATACAACAAACAAGACGGTTTATCTGGTAGTGGTGGACGGCCGTCGGCCGGACTATTCGGTTGGGATGACCATCGATGAGCTGATAGCCATCATTGGCAGCCTGGGCGTTTATGCGGCAACGAATCTGGATGGTGGCGGATCCAGCACGATGGTTATAAAAAATGGATCCGGCGATTTTGAGATTGTCAACAGGTATTCAGATGCCGTTCCCAGGGCAGTAGCTAATGGGATAGCTATTCAATTGAATTGAGCACGGTCTTATTAAAAGGACTGTGGCCGAGAACCGGTGTTGATCTAAAATTTGCTATGAAAAAGGTAACTGATAATTTACGTTTACCGGTTTTTTTCCTATTGATCTGCTGCAGTTGTCATAAGGTAAAAGGGAATACCGGAGAGCCCGGTCCGGCAACTGTCACCGCTGAAGTTTCCGGTTTTTATAATATTGTCGGTATCGATCAATTTGGAAGGGCATTTTCTCCGGTAAAGGCGATGCGCCAGGATCGTCAGGTAGGCTTGTTCTTCTGGCTTTGGCTGGGTCAGCCCTATGCCAGTGCTATCTATGATGCGTCCAGGATTCTGTCGATGCCGGAAGGATTAAAACTGCTTACGGATTTTAATCATCAGGATGCTTCCGTAAGTCCTGCCGGACAGGCCCATTTCTGGGGAAAACCTATTTGGGGATATTATAATTCCGATGATCAATGGGTATTAAGAAAACAGGTAGAAATGCTGAGTATCGCCGGGATTGACTATATTTTTTTTGATGCGACCAATGCTTTTACCTACAAGCCGGTATTTATAAAATTGCTGGCTATTATTGACGAATACAGACGCGATGGATTTAAACCACCGCAAATAGCTTTTTATACCCATTCCAGGTCCATTCAGACTACAGAGCAGCTTTACAGAGAACTTTACCGACCCAACCTGTTCCCGGAGACCTGGTACCGGGTAAACGGTAAGCCCATGATTATTGCCTATACCAACCCCCAGGATGATTTGAGGGAGGCGGCAACCAGAGGCGATACGAGTTATGTGCCCACACCCCTTTCCGCTGAAATTCTTGACTTTTTTCATTTTTACAGACCGCAATGGCCAAGTGATCCGGTTTATCCCGATGGCTTTCCCTGGATAGAATGGATTTTCCCCCAACCCATGCATAATGGCGTTATGAATGTTACAGTCGCCAGTCATCCTAATGTTCCAATGTCATTTTCACTGACCCGACCGGAACAGATGACCAATTGGGGCCGCGGCTGGAATCCGGAGTCCCGAACGAATATTACTGCAGAAATCGATAGGGGCGGATTTTTCCAGCGACAATGGGATCATGCCCTTCAGGCCGACCCCAGGATGATCACCGTAGGTGGTTGGAACGAATGGATCGCTTACAAACAACCCTATTGGAACGAATACGTCCTTGTCGACGCTGTAAATAAAGAATACTCCCGGGATATTGAACCAATGGAAGGTGGTTATCAGGACGCTTTCTATTTGCAGCTGATTTCCAATGTTAGAAAATACAAAGCGACCGAATCTGCGGGGGCTGTTTTGCCTTCCGCGAGCATTGATATTAAGGCCGGGCTGCAACAATGGAGTCAGCTGCCGGTTGCCGGGGTAAATATAAATCGTAACCGTTTTAATCGGGATGCTTATGGCGCTTCTATGACGGTGCGGTATCAGCAGCCTGCGCCTGAGAATCTAATCCGGGAAATAAAAGTGGCATATGATGATCAGTATATTTACTTTTTAATCCGTGGCAGAAATAGCTTTACTTCTCCTTCGGGAAAATCGAACTGGGTCAATATTTTTATAGGTACGGGGCGTCCCTCTCTAAAAGGCTGGGAAGGCTATGAATACCTGATCGGTAATGAATTTGCTTCATCTTCGGTTTCGATAGATCGGCTGAGTGCGGGGTTCAACCGGACAAGCAACGGCGCCGCATCATGGAATTTATCAGGGAATGTCCTGCAGATCGCCTGCCCGCGTTCATCTGTAGGCTTAGCCGGAGACAAAAATTTTTATTTTAAAGTAGCCGCAGATGTTCAGGATCCGGGAGCTATTATGTCCTATTATACCTCAGGCAGTTCCATGCCGACGGGCAGAATCAGTTATATGTACCAGATCAAAGGCTGATTATTCACAGCGTAAATAAATTTGTCGAAATCGCATATTAAAATCCGTGAAAATGAAATTTTTTAACAGTCAATGCCTCAGGTTTATCGCATTATTTTTAACGGTTCATGGCAATCAGCTACTGGCACAGTCATCAATGGATAATAAAACCCAGGTCATCCAATCGTCCGCCGGCAAGATTTATTTAACCACTCAGACAAACCCAAAATATCGCATCGACTCCGCCCGGTATGCAATATTCATTCCTCAGGGTGTGTCTGCCATTCGGGGCGTTTTCATTCATCAACATGGTTGTACCATGGAAGGTCGGGGAATGGCAACCGCTTTTGATATACAGTATCAGGCATTCGCGAAAAAATGGCAATTGGCAATTGTGGGTCCTGATCTTTATGCAAAGAACAATTGCCATGACTGGAAAGATCCTGCTTCCGGCTCCGCTGCCGCCTTATTTGCTGCACTCAGGACGATCGGTCGGCAGTCGGAACATCCGGAGCTGAATACTGCGCCCTGGTTGTTATGGGGACATTCCGGAGGCGGATACTGGTCCCAGGCAATGCTGGCAGCTTACCCGCAGCGGGTACTTGCGCTGTTCAGTTATTCTCCCGGCCTGGATGCGCAGTTTCCGTACCCTCCGGCAGCACTGCAGGTTCCTGTGATGATCCGCCATGCAGGCCCTGTTGGTGATGCGTGCTGCTGGCAGACCGCGTTTCATACATTTCATGAACTCCGTGGGCAACAGGGACTGGCAGCCATCGCCTATACCCGGTTTCAAAATCACAATTACAGTTTCGTGCGTTACATGGCTATACCGTTTTTTGAAGCCGTCATGCGGCAGCGGCTTCCGGAATTGCCCGAGACGGATTATAAAGCCATGCGACCGATGGACGTAAAGAAAGCCTGGTTGGGCGATACCGCATCACTGAATATATACCCGCTGAACAGATATCCTGGTAACCCGCTATCAGCCTCATGGCTGCCGGATTCGATAGCGGCAACGCTATGGAGAGAATACGCGATTACCGGCACTGTAGTGGATCACACACCCCCTCCGCCTCCCTTCGGGGCCTCAATACATCGCCGGCATAATATGACCGTTGAACTTAAATGGAAGGCCGATGCGGATATAGGTTCGGGTATCAGCCATTTTAATATTTATAAGGGCGATCAATTCGTTGGTCGTTTTCCTGCAACCGGCAGTTATCAACAATTCGATACCAACGGCGATGATGCTTATCCCCTAAATTTGCCGCCTTTACAAACCGATATCTCCCTGCCCTGGAACGATTCATCTAAAATTTATATCAGTACTGTAAACCAATTTGGTCTGGAATCCCAGAGAACTGAAGCTTTATAACCTAAAGGGTATGCGCATATTTAAACTATACAGCCTGCTGTTTTTAACGGGGCTGCTTATTCAAAAGGAGGCCTGTACGCAAGCTGTATCTTCCCATCAAGGCCGGGACATCTTTAATTCGCGACTCAGACTTACTGCGACCGACAGACTTGGAAGGAGTTTCGGACCTGCATCCGCCAGGAAGGCCGGAAATAAAACGGTTGGTGTTTTTTATTCTTTATGGTTGGGACAGCACCGAAGCGGACAGAAGGGAATTTACGATATACAGAAGCTGTTAAATAAAAATCCGGCCGCCTTAAAGGATACCCTGGGCAGACCCGAAAGCCCGATGCGCCAGTTTCATTTCTGGGGAGAACCACTTTATGGCTATTATAGTATGAGTGACCCCTGGGTGGTGACCCGGCATATGGAACTCCTCTCCAACGCTGGTGTGGATTATCTTTGTATTGACGCCACCAACAATGTGGTATATAAAGAATCAACCGAAAATTTATTGAATATACTGCGACAGTTTATGGATCAGGGCTATGCGATTCCTAAAGTGGTTTTCTATACCAATAGTTATTCAGGAACCACCGTTGACCAGCTTTACCAACAGTTCTATCAATCCGGGACTTACGACAGCTTATGGTTCCGGCCAGAGGGCAAGCCGATGATTATTGGTATAACCCATAACAACAACCGGGCTTCAGATATGACAAAGTACAATGATTTCAAGGATTATATCAAACCCGCCATGGAAAAATACTTTGATGTCCGTGAATCCGAATGGCCTAACGGAGATTATAACCCTGCAGCTATTCCTTGGATGAGCTGGCAATATCCTCAATGGAATCATAGCGGAACGGTAGCAGTGCCGGTAGCACAACATAGTCATACTGCGATCGCTGCCAGCCTCATGCATCCTGAAAGCAGCCGTGGCTACAACAATAAGACCAAGAAAGTAGAAAAAAATTGGATGGCGGGCGCCAATTTCCAGACGATGTGGGACGCAGTTTTTGAAAGTGACGTGCAGGTAAATAATGTGCTGGTTACTTCATTCAATGAATGGATGGCCATAAAGTATGCCAATGAGTTTGGTCTCAAAGGTGTGTTTTTTGTAGACGTTTATAACCATGAGTTTTCGAGGGATATCGAAATGATGAAGGGCGGATATGCCGATAATTTTTACCTGCAACTGGTTCGCAATATCCGGCGCTTTAAACTGGAGGAACAGCCCACCGCTGAACGCCCGCCAGTTCCTCCGCGTCGCAAATTCCGCAGGACCAGCGATGAGGTCTGGGACCGCTATGCCATCACGTATACCGATCCGGCAGGAGATGCCCTGATTCGAAATTTTTCGAATGCTTCAGGAACGGAGATTTATACTGACAGCAGTGCCCGCAATGATATTACCCGGATCCAGGTAATGCACGATAAAAAACGGCTGTATTTTCGTATTCGAACACAAGGAGCTGTCACACCGTATAACGGAACGGACAGGAACTGGATGAACATTATGATACGAACCCGGGCTAAGGGCCCTTCTTTTGAAGGATATCAGTATGTTTTGAACCGTATGCCGACGCAGAAGCACAGTTCTGTCGAACGGTCCCTGGGCGGCTATAAATGGACCAAAACGGGCACCGCCAACTATCGGATCGCAGGCAACCTGTTGGAAATTTCGGTAAAGTTGAAAGATCTGGGTATGCAGCCCGGTCAGGTATTTTTTGAGTTCAAGGTAGCCGATCATGTGACCAAATACAACGATATTATGGATTACTATGTCAGCGGTGACAGTGCGCCCATTGGCCGTTTGAACTACAGTTATTAATTCCGGATTACAACGAATTTCTCAAGGTTAATTTAAAGGGCACTTTCTGACGGTCCGTAGATCCGGAAAGTATTGCTTTTGCGGTCATGACGCCCATTTCATAAAAGTCCGAGGAGATGGTTGTGATCCCGTTTAATATTACTCTTTTAAACGGCGTTTCATTATAGGAGATGATGCCTACCTGTTCACCGATTTTATAAGTAGTGGGCTGAATTTTTTCTATCAGGGTAACCAAGTCTTCTTCCACCATATTGATATAAACTTCTCCGGCCTTTATGGGTTCATTCTGAATGCTACTTATAATCTTATAAGAGAAGGCATTGTCCTGGCAGAAATGAGCGAAACCTTTTTTTATTTCCTTAGGAAAATAACTGTTCTCGGGAAAGATGAGTTTTATAGCATGATACTTTGACAGTGGTTCCAGCGCTTCGGTGAGGACCTGATAAATATCGTTTTTATAGTCAATGTAAATGGATCCGTACTCCCCTTTGACTTCCGGAACTGATTTATCCACAATGATCAACTTATCCTTTGGGATCATATCAATGACTTCATAAGCCCGATCACCACCATCTATAAAATGCGGAATAATTACATAGTGCGTATAGGGGTCTTTGTTTCCTGAAAGTAAACGTTTGAAAAGATGGAAGTCGTTGTTATAAATATAAAAATCAATACTGGCCGCGTCACCTAATTCATTAACCAGCGCGTCGTAGACCATTTTTTTAGGTGTGCTCAGCTTATTAAAAAGCAGAAATACCCGTAGTTGTCGCCGGAACTCAGTATTGTTAATAAAGTATCCGCGTCGCGGCACGGCATTAATAACACCTAATTGTCTTAACTGCTTATAACCCCGCTCTACCGTATCCCTGGAAATATCCAGTTCCAGGCTCAGGTCATTAATGGAGGGCATACTATCACCTGCTTTAATGCTTCCCTTTTCGATTTCTTTCAGGACAGCGTTCGCAATTTGCAGATATTTTGAAGTGCTTGAATAAGGATCGACCTGTATCAGATCCAGGAGATTTTGTTTCTTCATCACATGACGGGTTTGACAAACGAACAACCAATTTAGGACTAATGTTTGAATATTAAAAGGAACAAAAACAATATTTTTTAAAATGGAATTATTCGGGTCAACTCAGGATAGAAAACAAATGCGGTTAAGTTAAGTTTGTGACAACAAAGTAATTTTTAAGAGAAAAATGACAAGCTTGCTGAACACTAAAACCATGCATCCCCGCGACCAGATAACTTTAGTAATGAAGCGTATTTATGACCGGGTACTGACCACTACATCAGGAGGAAATCTGTCAATAAGGGACGAAGAGGACAATATATGGATTACACCAGCCGGTGTGGATAAAGGACTGTTAAAACCTTCTGATATCGTTTGTGTCACCAAATCGGGTGAAGTATTGGGAGACCATAAACCGTCTTCAGAATATCCGTTTCATTTAGCGATTTATCAAAAGAGACCGGATATACGGGCCGTCGTTCATGCGCACCCCCCGGGTATCGTCGCGTTTAGCATTGCCCGAAAAGTGCCTGATACCAGTGTGTTACCTCAATTTCGGGCTTTTTGCGGCGAAATAGGCTATGCGTCCTATGCCATGCCCGGAACGGAAGAGTTGGGTAAAAATATTGCGAATGAATTCAGAGCGGGCGTTCATATCGTCATTATGGAGAATCATGGCACCGTGGTGGGCGCAGAAGATTTATCTGAAGCTTACCAGAAATTTGAGATGCTGGAAGTGACTGCGAAGTCGCTTTTGTATGGGGCCAGGACCTCAGCTCCGGTTTCGCTCAACGACAAGCAGATCTCCGGACATCTGGCACAGTTTCACAACGAGTTGCCGGAAGAAAGCGAGTGGGTGACGCCCTCTTCTCTGAACCGGGAGAAGCGTACGGACATCGATAAAATCGTTAAGCGCGCCTGCCGGCAGGGACTTATGCTCGGTTCATACGGGTCGGTGTCCGCCCGGTGGAAGGACAACGACTTTATCATAACACCCGATAAGATGTCCAAATGGGATCTCACATTGGACGACATGGTGCACATCAGAGAAGGCAAACGGCAAAAAGGCAAAATGCCTGATAAAACAGTGTTGCTGCATCAGGCGATCTACGAACAGCACCCGGATATAAATGCTGTTATATTTACGCAGCCAACTTATCTGACTTCTTTTGCTATTACCGGTACCCCCCTGAATGTACGCACGATCCCCGAAACCTGGATTTATCTTCAGGATGTACGGATGGCCGAATTTGGCGCACAGTTCCTGGGAACAGAAGGACTGGCATCGTTGGTGTCTGCCGGATCTCCACTGGTTATTTTGAAAAACGAATGTGTTGTTGTAACCGGAAACAAGTTATTACAGGCTTTTGATTATTTGGAAGTGGCTGAGTTCAGCGCAAAATCCTTAGTATTGTCCTCCTCTCTTGGGGAGCTGGTTCCCATTAGCGATGAGGAGGTGGAGCAGTTGGGCAAGGTGATGAGTCGCTGGAAGAACTATGATTGGAAAATGTAGAATCGGATCATAATAAAAATTGTAGCTATGCATAATAAATATGCCATAATTCTGGGCAATCTGGGAAATACCAGAGATCGCTTTTGTCCCGGATATAAGGAGAATCCCAGTTCAGAGGAGATGCTTAAAATGGCGCTGGAAAAGATGCCCCATATTCAAGGCGTCGAGTTGGTTGGTACATGGGACATCCGGCCAGATAATGTATCAGATATGAAAAAAAGGCTGGATGATGCAGGCGTAGCCTGTGCCAGCATAATTCCTGATACCTTCGGCAACCCACGTTTCGGCAGGGGCAGCATTACGAGTATCGATAAAGGCGTTCGCCAGGAGGCCCTGGATTACTTACGGCAAATGAGTGAAGTAGCCCATAAAATGAATTGCAATATCGTCAATCTCTGGTTGGGTCAGGATGGTTATGATTACCTGCTGGCTACCAATTATGACCAGGAACGAGATTGGCTCCTGGAAGCAACCCGTGCGCTGGCAACCGAGTTTCCGCAGCTTCGGTTTGCACTGGAATACAAACCTAAGGAACCAAGAAATTTTTCCTATCACGCGCGTATGGCTGATACGATACTTGCCGCCAAAGAGACCGGCTATGATAATGTAGGTGTGACTATTGATACCGGTCATAGTTTCTATGCCGGCGAAAATGTGGCCGAAGCCGTCGTGCTGGCGAAAAGAGCCGGGAATTTGCTTTTTCATATGCACTTTAATGATAACCACGGAAGCTGGGACGACGATATGATTGTGAGCAGCGTGCATTTAACCACCTATGTGGAATTGTTGTTCTGGTTGAGGAAAACAGGCTACGAAGGATGGCTTTCGATGGACCAGTACCCGTATCGCGAAGATGCCGTGGACGCTATTTCTGAGAGTATACTCTGGGTAAAGAAATATCAGGAAATTGTCGATCAGTACTATGATGAAATCGATGCTTTGATTCAATTCAATGATGCCGTTAGTACTTCACGTTTCCTGCGGAAGTTGATTGTCTGATTTTTTTCATCTAAAGTTAATTCGATATGAACGATTGCCTTTCGTGTTGCCTGAAGCATGTTACCGCGGTGCTGTTGACGCTGTTGCTTTCCGGATTTCCTTCCCAGGTCCTAAGGGCTGTTCCTCCAGTGGAATTGCAGCATCTAAAATGTGATTATGCCCTCAATCCACTGGGTATTGATAGTCACCGACCGCAATTCAGCTGGGAAGCCACAGCTTCACAGCGTGGCATCCGGCAGACGGCCTACCAGATATTGGTAGCAGACGCGCCGGAAAAACTGACAATTACGGCTGCCCGTATCTGGAACAGCGGCAAAGTGATTACATCGCAGTCTTCGGGTATTTCCTATGATGGTGTTTCGCTGGAAAGCCGGAAAAAATATTACTGGAAAGTGTTGAGTTGGTATGGGAATGACCCAACACCGGTTCAGAGCGCTCCTGCCCACTTTGAAATGGGTTTACTGGAGCAATCTGATTGGAGCGGTGATTGGGTGGGGTTCCCCTTCGGGTGGATCGGAAAAGTTTTGTACTTCAGAAGAGTATTTTCTGTCGCCAAGCCTATAGACAGGGCCAGGGCGTATGTAGCAGGCATCGGTTATAATGAACTTGAAATCAATGGCAAAAAAGTGGGTGACCACGTGTTAGACCCGGCTACAAGTGATTATAATAAAACGGTGTATTATACGACCTATGATGTGAAAAGTTTTTTACAGAAGGATAACGTGATGGTCATTGCCGTAGCCCCCGGCTGGTATGGGAAGCCGCAACTCCGCATGCAGCTGGAGTTGTTATATACCGATGGTAGTACGGAGCTGATCAATTCCTCATCTATGCGAAACGTTACCCTCGGACCTGTGGTAAGCTCGGGAATTCTGGATGGTGAACGTTATGACGCCCGACAGGAACACAAGGAATGGTTGATTCCTTCCGACACTATTATTAAAGGATTGCCGAATAAACACTGGGGCGTCGCTACTGTGGTGGAAGCTCCAGGGGGTAAGATGACCGCGGCTTCGCTGGAACCCATCCGGGTTGTGGAATCCTTTGCACCGGTAGCGATCACCGAGCCTAAGCCCGGCATTTTTGTCCTGGACGCAGGTCAGAATATGGCCGGTTGGCTGGCGCTTAAAGTGAAGGGGAAAAGAGGTGCGCGGATTACCATGAGATTTGCAGAGACGATATATGAGAATGGCCTTGTAAATCAGGAAAACCTGCGTACCGCCGCAGCCACCGACTTGTATATTCTGAAAGGGGAGGGTGTGGAAGAATGGGAGCCCCGATTTACCTATCATGGATTCCGGTACGTGCAGGTAGAGGGCTGGCCCGGAAAGCCGGCTTCGAATGATTTTACGATCCGAAGGGTCCGATCCGATGTACAGGATGCGGGAAGCTTTACTAGTAGCAATGACCTGCTCAACCGGATTTATCAGATGGTTAAACGCACTGAAGCCAGCAATTTGCACAGCGTGCCAACCGATTGCCCGCAACGGGATGAGCGGATGGGCTGGTTGAATGATCTTACGGTTCGTATTGAGCAGGCAGTTTACAATTTTAATTTGCATCGGTTCTACGCCAAATACATCAAAGATGTTGCAGAGACGCAGGACGACCAGGGCCGTATTACAGATACGGCGCCTTTTCGTTATGGAGGCCGGCCGGCGGATCCTGTGTCTGCCAGTTTTCTCCTGTTGGCGCTCAAGAGTTACGAGTTTTACGGGAACACAGAAATTATTCGCCAACATTATGATCAGATGAAAGCCTGGGTCGACTATTTGACTACCCGGACAAAGGAGGGTATTGTAGATTACAGTTATTATGGAGATTGGTCGCCGCCCGCTTCGGAAAGCGTCAGCGGGCAGGCTTACGGAGCCTTGTCAGAGAATACTCCTGGTGACTTGATTTCTACCGGCTATTTATATTATTGTGCGAGAATGCTTGCCCAGTTTGCGGAGATCACCGGAAGAGAAAAAGATCAGGAAACCTATGGGTCTCTGGCGACGACCACTTTAAAGGCATTTAATGATCGGTTCTGGAAAGAGGAGATAGGCGGGTATGGAACCAATAACCAGGCATGTAACTCATTCGCGGTTTTTATCGGGGCCCCCGACGAGGAAAAGTTGCCGAGGGTGATGGAAAATTTAAGGAAGGACGTGGCAAAACATAATTATCACCTCACCACAGGGAATCTTTGTACTAAATACCTGTTGGAATCCCTGACGGAAAATGGAGCAGCGGAACTCGCGTTTAAAATTGCTACGCAGACCACTTACCCGAGCTGGGGGTTCATGCTGGAGAACGGAGCTACCACCCTGTGGGAACGCTGGGAGTATCTGACAGGCGGTTCTATGAATTCTCATAATCATCCAATGATGGGTTCTGTGGGCTCCTGGTTGTTCAAGTATGTCGTAGGGATACTTCCGGATATCCGGTATCCCGGATTTGACCGTTTTATACTTCGTCCTTATATCTTCAATGAGCTGAACCATGCATCCGGAACCTATCAGTCGGTCAAAGGGCAGATCCGGTCAGCCTGGAAAAAGACGTCCGGCCGGATAGAATACCGGGTGAGCATCCCGGCTAACACGATCGCCACTGTGTATCTCCCGGCTACCAGCAGCAGAAACATTACTGAGCGTGGAAAAGCAATTGAAAATGTCACAACCTGCAGGTACCTCCGTACGGAAGGAAACTGGCGGATATATGAGGTCAGCTCTGGCGACTACTCATTTAATACCGAGTGGAAACCCTGAGCCGTCATTGTTCAGGTATAATGATCCAACTGTAAGATGGGCATTCGCCCAGGGAGGATCCATGAATTCATTGAACCCGATAAAATAGATTAGAATGATTGCCAGGATGCCAAGAATATTATGTGTTATACTTTATGTGATCTGGCAGCTACTACCCTTCAGTACGCTGGCTGGAAAGTCAAAACCTGATACCCTTAGAATTCTGGCCATTGGCAATAGTTTTTCTGTCGATGCGTTGGAATTCTATCTCCATGACCTGGCTACCGCCGCAGGGAAGCCTCTGGTTATTGGAAACCTGGCTATTGCGGGTGGAACCCTGGAGCAGCATGTTACAAATATTCGGATGAAGCGTCATCCCTATATTTATACAAAAATAGATGAGGGAGGAAAAAAGACGACGACATTTAATAACGCGATTGAACCAGTATTGAAAAGTGAAAGATGGGACTATATTAGTTTACAGCAGGTAAGCCATCTTTCCGGCCGGTACCTGAGTTTTGTCCAGCCATTACCAGCGTTATTTACGTATGTAAAAAAGACATCTGCCAACCCGGACTCAAAAATCATTTTACATCAGATATGGGCTTATGCGGCAACTGCCACCCACCCCGGTTTTGTCAGCTACGATAAAGACCAGCAGGTTATGTATCGCGCAATTGTTAAGGCATATAGGAAAGCCCGGAAACTGATTAAGGCGGATGCTATTGTGCCTTCTGGAACAACGATTCAAAACGCCAGGACGAGTTTTATAGGAGATCATTTCAACCGCGACGGATTTCACCTGGAGACGACTTACGGGCGTTATGCCGTAGCCTGTTGCTGGTTTGAGATATTGTTTAATCAATCAGTCATCGGAAACCCCTACAGGCCGGATGACATTTCAGCTGAGAAAATAGAAATAGCACAGCAGGCTGCGCACGCTGCCGCCCGAAGGCCGAATCGGGTTACGATATTGAAGGATTATCGATTCGCTCAACACCCAGATGAAGAAAAATGAGATTATCAGAATAATGTCTCACTGCATTACCAGCTAAATTTTTTTAAATGAACAAAGTATACGGATTTTTAATGTTCCCTGTACTGGCGGGCCTCTTTTTGATGGCGGCAGGGTGCCATACGGGAAGTAAATCATTTCTGGTCGGTGAACTAACAGTTGAAGGGCGCGATACCCTACTTGGCTCAGATATAATGCAACCACGCTTTAGTTGGATATTGCAATCTACCGGGCATAATTTGCGTCAAACCGCCTATCAGATTCGGGTTGCCAGCTCGATTGATTGCCTGGAATCCGGGAAGGCCGACATCTGGGATAGTGGTAAGACGCTCAGTGACTCCTCAGTAAATATCGTTTATAAAGGCAGTCCCCTGAAGTCCTATCAGAACTGTTACTGGCAGGTTACCGTGTGGTCCGGCGATCAGCAAGCAGAAAGCGCCCCGTCCTACTGGAGTATGGGACTGCTGCCATCCGGTGAATGGAAGGCGCGATGGATTGGTCTGGATTCGGCGGGGCCGGAAGATGCTCCGGACAGTACCTTCACACGACTGGCTGCCCGGTACCTTCGAAAAGAGTTTACTGCAGATAAAAAAATCGCTTCCGCTAATGTGTATCTCAGTGGTATGGGCTTATATGAATTGATGCTGAATGGCCATAAAGTGGGACAGGATGTATTGGCTCCGACAGTTTCGGAGTATAATAAGACGATATATTATAATACCTATGATATAACTTCGGCGCTTCAGTCGGGTATCAATTGTTTGGGCGTAATTCTTGGCAATGGCCGCTTTTTTGCAGTACGGAATTATCACGGACAACCCAATCCCCTTACGCAGATCGAACAGGCGCACTACGGACTGCCGCAGTTATTGCTGCAATTAAGGATTGTCTATGAAGACAGTACGGTGGACTGGATACAATCGGACGAAAGCTGGAAAGTAACTGATCAGGGGCCTATTCGTGCCAATAACGAGTTTGACGGTGAAGTATATAATGCCAATAGGGAAATGATTGGCTGGAGTAAGCCGGGATATAATGATCAGCACTGGCGACCGGTGGACCTGATGCATTATGGAGATAGTGTTCGCATCGTTGCGCAGCCCAATGAAAATATCCGGGTTAAGGAAGTCCTAAATCCCCTATCAATACATCGGACTCCGCGTGGCACTTATATTGTCGATATGGGACAAAATATGGTCGGCTGGCTGGCTATTCAGGTTAACGGTCAACAGGGTGACACGATCCGGATGCGATTTGCCGAAACGCTAAAAAGTCCCGACTCGTTATATACCGATAACCTACGCGATGCCAAGGCAACAGACCTGTATATTTTGAAAGGCGGCACAACCGAAAATTGGGAACCAAAGTTTACCTATCATGGTTTCCGTTATGCGGAAATTGAAGGATTACGTGTTCCTCCAGCAGCGAGCCAGTTTCAGGGAAAAGTAGTTTATGACGACCTGGCCACTATCGGTAATTTTGAAACATCTGATTCTACGATCAATGCCATTTACCGAAATGCCTATTGGACGATCCGGGGCAATTATCGGGGCATGCCTACTGATTGTCCGCAACGTGATGAAAGGGTCGGCTGGTTGGGCGACCGGGTCATCAGTTCTTACGGAGAAAGCTTTCTATTTGATAACTCAAGGTTTTACGCCAAATGGCTGGATGATATACGTGACAGCCAAAAGCCTTCAGGCAGCATTCCGGATATTGCACCCAGTTTCTGGGTCCGATATGCGGATAATGTAACCTACCCGAGTGCGTTTATTCTGATACCGGAGATGCTGCGCCGGCAATTTGGGGATAACCGCAGTATTGAAAAACAGTATCCTGCAATGAAAAAATGGATGCTGTATATGTGGAACACGTACCGGGATAACGATCTCATTTTAAAGGATAACTATGGGGACTGGTGTGTACCGCCCGAATCGCCCGAGATCATCTGGACACAGGATCCGAAGCGAATCACTGAAGGTGGATTGCTCGCCTCTGCCTACTATTATTATTGTTTGGGCTTGATGCAGCAGTATGCAAGCATGATGGGGCAGGAAGCAGATCGTCTGCAGTTTGAAGATATTGCCTCAAAAGTGCTAACGGCATTTAACAAGAAATTTTACAACAGTGCGCAACAATCATATTCCAACAATACGGTAACAGCCAACCTTTTACCGTTGAGTTTCGGAATGGTGCCGGAGGGCGATCGTCAGGCAGTGTTCCATAATATTCTCGAGCGCCTCCATGAATTTGATGATCATGTGAATTCCGGTATTATCGGTGGTATGTGGCTGATGCGCGGACTTACTGACAATGGTGCAGGGGAACTCGCTTATAAACTGGCGACGAATACCAGTTATCCCAGCTGGGGCTATATGGTAAAGCAGGGCGCCACTACTATTTGGGAATTGTGGAACGGTGATGCGGCCAATCCAATGATGAACTCAGGCAATCATCAGATGTTGCTTGGTGATTTGCTTATATGGTATTACGAATACCTGGCTGGTATCAAAACCGACAGCGCTGAAGTGGCATTTAAGAAGATTATTATGAATCCCATCTTTCCGAAAGAATTGGACTACGTGAAGGCATCCCTGCATACAAAATATGGTCTGGTGAAAAGCGCATGGGAGAAATCTGCAGATCGTATTAGCTGGAAGATTGTCATTCCGGCCAATAGTAGTGCGGAAATAACGCTGCCTGGTAGCGTGGATTCCGCTACCGAATCCGGCCGCCCGCTCAGCGAATCTGGATGGGATGTTAAGGAATCTGGTACTGGTAAAACAGTGATATCCGTGGGGTCGGGAACCTATCATTTCATGATCAAAAAATAAAAATTTATGCAGGCAATCTTTGGTATTATCTATCATTTCATCGGGGGTGTCGCATCCGGAAGTTTTTATATTCCCTATAACAAAGTGAAGGGGTGGTCCTGGGAGTCCTACTGGCTGGCGGGTGGCCTGTTTTCCTGGCTGATAATACCGCCGTTGGTCGCCTGGTTAACTATCCCAGAGTTTACAACGATTATTGCCGGTGCTGCGTTTTCCACTTTGTTTTGGATATTTTTCTGGGGGGTGCTTTGGGGCATCGGCGGCCTGATGTACGGGCTGGGGATGCGATATCTGGGAATGTCGCTGGGCAATTCCGTATTGCTGGGGTTCACTTCCGCATTTGGCGCCCTGGCTCCTCCCATCTATTATGATTTGGTTGATGCAACGGATAAAGTAACTTTTACGCAGTTACTCCAAACCAACTGGGGGAATGTTATTCTGATCGGTGTGATACTTTGTTTACTGGGTATTTATTTATGCGGAAAAGCAGGGTTTTCCAAGGAGAAAGAGTTGCCAGATGCCACCAAGAAGGACAGTGTCAAGGAATTTAATCTAAGAAAAGGATTGACGGTTTGTATAATTTCCGGGATTCTTAGTGCCGGCTTTAATTATGGTATTGAAGCAGGTGCTGCGCTTGCGGAACAAGCCAATCAGATATGGAAGGCCGCCCATCCGGAAGCTTCCATTAATTTTCTTTTTCGAAATAATGTCATTTACGTGGTTTTGTTGTGGGGCGGATTGACGACCAACCTTTTATGGTGTTTGATACTTAACGCCCGAAACAAAAGTTTTAAGGATTATACAAATTCTAAGACACCACTTGGTAAAAATTATTTGTTTTGTGCCCTGGCGGGAACCACCTGGTTCATGCAGTATTTGTTTTATGGAATGGGGGAAAGTAAATTGGGTAACGGCTCGAGTTCCTGGATACTTCATATGGCGTTTATTATCCTGGTAGCAAATTTATGGGGATTTGCCCTCCGGGAATGGAAAGGCGTAAGTTCCAAAACCAGGCGAACCATTATTGCGGGAATAGCCACGATCATTTTGGCGGTGATTGTGGTGGGCTACGGAAATGGACTGAGGGCTGAATAAACCGAGATTATGGATACAAGAATTCCTGTTATAGCAATTTTCGATATCGGCAAGACCAATAAAAAATTATTGGTCTTTGACCAGCAGTACCAGTTGATTCGCGAAACCTCGGTCAGGTTCGATGAAATTCCGGATGAGGATGGTTTTCCGTGTGAGGATCTTAAAAGTTTAAGCGGCTGGGTCTTGGAGCAATTCCGAGAATTGTGTAATGACCCGGACTTATTGATACGCGCAGTAAATTTTTCTACTTATGGAGCTTCCCTGGTTTACCTGAACACTGCGGGTAAGGTGCTGACTCCTTTATACAATTATCTAAAGCCTTATCCTTCCGAGTTACAGGAGGCGTTTTTAGAAAAGCGAGGCGATCGGCATTCTTTTTCCGAGCAAACCAGCACGCCCATTATGGGAAGTTTAAATGCGGGTCTGCAACTTTATCGGGTAAAAAGGGAAAGACCGGATATTTTTGAACAGACGGAAACGATTCTTCATTTCCCGCAATACCTCAGCTACTTATTTACCGGCCACCGGATTGCTGAATTGACCCATATCGGCTGTCATTCAGCGATGTGGGATTTTTCCAAAATGAACTATCATAAATGGCTGGCGGAGGAAGGCTTTATAGGCAAGCTGGCGCCGATGCATTCCGGTCATCAGGGGTTCAGCATCGACATCCCCGGCATTGAGCAACCGGTATTTGTTGGGACGGGTCTGCATGATAGTTCGGCGGCGATCATTCCTTACTTAAGGTCTTTTAATGACCCATTTGTGATTTTGTCTACGGGCACCTGGACCATTAGTCTGAACCCCTTCAATCAGACACTGCCCGATATGAATTCGCTTTCAAAAGGAGGACTGAACTACCTGAGTTCCCACGGTTTGCCGGTACGTACATCCATGCTTTTTGCAGGGAATGATCATGATCAGCAGGTCCAGAGAATTGCTGGTCATTTTAATTTGTCGCCAGACTTTTATAAGGGGGTTTTACCGGATTTAAAATTAGTGGGACAACTTCGGAAAAAGGATGAAGGCATTACCATTGGTTCCGAACTGTTAGCCTCGGCGACAACACCAAGCTGTTTTCATCGCCGTGACCCGGGCACATTTGGAACTGCGGACGTCGCGTACCATCGCTTGCTAATGGACATTACCGACCAGCAACAACTGGCAACCCGAATGGTGTTGCAGGAATCTCCGGTTGAACAATTGTTTGTGGATGGTGGATTTTGTAGAAATGAACTGTATATGGAGTTGCTCAGAACAGCTTTCCCCGAATTAAGCGTATATGCTGCGAGCATGAAACAGGGGACTGCATTGGGCACGGCACTGGCGATTCATGACCAGTGGAACCCTAATCCGGTTCCGGATTCTTTAATCGAGTTGAAGGCCTATATGGCAACCGGCAAATCCTAATTCCGGTTCAACAGTACAGTGCAGGACAAACATTGCCGCACCGATAGTTAGTTTTGTAAAATTCATCTTTTCGTATTACAAAACGATCCCATCGTTTTGCATTTATACAACTAAATATGCCTAATCGGGCAGTAGAATAGAAAATACAAGATACAATGACTAAGAATTTTAAACATGTAAGTTATTTATGGGATGAGGCCAAAGCGGCGGAGCTGGCAGGCGATGAAGTGGGTCTGCTGATTTACCGATCGAACCTGCTGGGTGCGGATTTGCGTCTGACCAATTATGGGGGCGGCAATACCTCCTGTAAAGTAATGGCGAAAGATCCGTTGAGTGGTGCGGAGACAGAAGTAATGTGGGTGAAGGGCAGTGGGGGCGATTTGGGTACCCTGCAGCGCAGTGGTCTGGCGGCCTTGTATGTAGACCGTTTGCGGAGCCTTCAGTCTGTATACCGCGGACTGGAGCATGAGGACGAGATGGTGGAACTGTTCAATCACTGTATTTATGATCTGAAGTCCAAAGCGCCGTCCATCGATACGCCGCTTCATGGTTTTCTGCCCTTCCGGCATATTGATCACCTGCATCCGGATGCGGCCATTGCGATAGCAGCGGCCAAGGACAGTAAGCAGATCACCGAGGAGCTATTTGGGGGCAGCATTGGCTGGGTTCCCTGGCAGAAGCCGGGTTTCGAACTGGGGCTGATGCTCAAAAAATGCCTGGAAGAGAACCCCGGCATCCGGGGCATTATGCTGGGCTCCCACGGCCTGTTTACCTGGGGAGAAACGGCTTATGAGAGTTATATCAATACCCTGGAAGTCATAGAAAAATGTGCAGAGTATATAGAAACGCGGACCGGCAAAAAAGGTCCGGTATTCGGTGGGGAGCTGGTGAAGGCCCTGCCGGCAGAGCAGCGTCAGGCGCAGGCGGCGGCCCTGGCACCGGTACTGAGGGGACTGAGTTCCTCCCAGCGGCAGATGATTGGTCATTTTACCGATGATGATCGGGTGCTTGAGTTTATCAACTCCCGGGATCTGGAGCGGCTGGCACCGCTGGGTACTTCCTGCCCGGATCATTTTCTGCGAACCAAGATCAGCCCGCTGGTGCTGCACCTGTCACCGGATGAGGACCTGAGTGATGCCAATGCCGTCAAAGAAAAACTGGCGCCGCTTTTTGCGGACTACCGCCAGATGTATGAGCAGTACTACGAGGGCTGCCGGCATGCCAACAGCCCCGCCATGCGGGATCCCAACCCGGTAATCATTCTGTATCCCGGGGTAGGGATGTTCTCGTTTTCCAAAGACAAACAGACGGCCCGGGTAGCAGCCGAGTTCTATACCAATGCGATCAATGTGATGCGGGGTGCGGAAGCGATATCCGAATATACGGCATTGCCCCGTCAGGAAGCCTTTAATATCGAGTACTGGCTGCTGGAAGAAGCCAAACTGCAGCGGATGCCAGCGCCCAAGGCGCTGAGTGGTCGGGTAGCCCTGATTACGGGTTCCGGGGGCGGTATCGGCAAGGCCATTGCGAGGCGTTTTGCGCGGGAGGGAGCCTGTGTGATCATCAATGATATCAACCAGGAAAGGATCGATGCTACCACAGCCGAGTTCCAGCAGGAATTTGGGAAGGATGCGGTTGCCGCCGTCAGTCTGAACGTGACCGATGCGGCTTCCATCACGGCGGCCCTGGACCAGACCGCCCTGGCTTTCGGCGGGGTGGATATTGTGATTAACAATGCCGGCATCAGCATCTCCAAAAGTATTGCCGAACATTCTATCGAGGAATGGGACCGGCTCTATGATATTCTGGTGAAAGGGCAGTTTATGGTATCCAAGGCCGGTGTGGCGGTAATGCGCAAACAGGGCTTTGGCGGGGATATCATCAATATAGTATCCAAGAACTCCATTGTGGCGGGTCCGAACAATGCGGGCTATGGTTCTGCCAAGGCAGCCCAGGCGCATTTATCGCGACTGCTGGCCGCGGAACTGGGCGCAGACAAGATCCGGGTCAATGCGGTGAACCCGGATGCGGTAATTTCAGATTCAAATATCTGGGCTGGTGGCTGGGCCGAAGGCCGTGCCAAGGCATATGGTATTACGGTGGACGAGCTGCCGGCCTACTATGCCAAACGCACGCTGATGAATGCCATCATCCTGCCGGATGATATCGCCAATGCCTGTTTTGTATTTGTGAGCGGCCTGCTGAACAAATCCACCGGCAATATCCTGAACGTGGATGGTGGTGTCGCTACGGCCTTTGTAAGGTAGATGATCGCAGCGATAGTCATTTTTCGAATAAGCAACCAAAACGAAGCAGTCCGGTCTTCCGGTCTGCTTTATTGTTATCTTTAAACCAGTTTCATCGGCGACCTAGCAAAAAAGGAGGGTTCCAATAAAAGCAAATGGGTGTAATTTTAATTTCATTACATTAGGTGGCAATGAATTACAATGAAACACTCATATATAAGGATGCCAGAGAAACGGATTTGGAGGCGATCCTGGATATTTACAATGAAACCATTGCATCCGGCCGGGTGACCGCTGATACGGAGCCTGTCGGTCTGGAAGAAAGATTGCCCTGGTTCAAAAGCCACGATCCGGCCAAAAGACCGCTGTGGATCATTGAGGACCAGGAGGAAAAACTGATCGGATGGGTCAGTTTTCGTTCCTTTTACGGACGTCCGGCTTATGATGGGACTGCAGAAATCGCCATCTACCTGGCGACAGCACAGCGGGGCAGGGGATGGGGCAGACAGGTGCTTAGCTACTGTATCCGCAAAGCGCCGGAGCTGGGAATCGACATACTGCTGGGGTTTATATTCTCCGAAAATGAACCGAGTATCCGGTTATTCGAACAATTGGGATTTGAACAGTGGGGACTGCTTCCGGATGTAGCAACAATATTCGGACAGAAGCGAAGCCTCAAAATCATGGGCAGACGAACCCAATGATCGGGATTCAGCGACGGGTCTTATTGTGTAGTTTTATTGCTGGTTTCAACTGTTGTTCGACACGAGGGTAAATCTCATGGGTCGAAACCTATTAAAAATAAAGTCATTATGAAAAAGTATTTATTCTGGATTTTTCTTTTAGTTACAGCGTTTCAGGTGGCCCGGTCCCAGAACGAAGCACCCCCGAAGTTTGTGGACGCCACTACGCTCACCCTGATTGGTAAAGCACTGCCTACTGCTCACCCTTATCACCGTATTGATACGGCGGTATATAAAGGGCTATCAAAATCCGAGAACATTCAGGCCCGCTGCAGTTCCGGAATTGCTGTGGTCTTTCGTACTAATTCTTCTTTTATTGACCTGGATCCCCGATATATTTGGGAACGCAGGTCGGACAATATGACCGGGTTGGCCTCAGCCGGATTTGACCTTTACATTAAAAAGGACGGCAAATGGACCTATGCTAATACGGCCGTGCCTTCCAAACGGGACGCCGTTGTCCGCATAGCTGCTAATATGGATACCCAGACAAAGGAATGCCTGCTATACCTGCCCTTATACAGTGAACTCAAAAGCCTTTCCATCGGCGTGGCCGCCGAAGCGGATATCCAGGCGGCGCCCAATCCTTTTAAAAGAAAGACCGTATTCTTTGGTTCCAGTTTTACGCAGGGTACTTCTGCCAGCCGCCCCGGCATGAGTTACCCGATGCAGTTGGAAAGAATGTTAAATCTGGATGTTTGTAATCTGGGCTTTGCGGGCAATTCCAAGCTGCAACCCTATTTTGCTGATGTGCTGGCGGCTATTCAGGCAGATGCTTTTGTATTTGACGCATTCTCCAATCCCAATGCACAGCAGATTACCGAAAGGCTGCCGGCCTTTTTGGAACGACTGACGAAGGCCCATCCGAATACACCATTAATTTTTGTGGAAACCATTGATCGCGGTCGGTTGAGTTTTGACGGTAAAGTGCAGGAGACAGAGAAGGCCAAAAGAACCGCCGCCAGAAAATTGATGACATCACTGATGAAACGCTATGCGAATGTTTATTTTATTGATAATCCGTTGACCGCGGCAGAAGGGCATGATACTTCCGCAGACGGTATACATCCTTCTGATTGGGGCTATTATTACTGGGCCCGTAATCTGAGCAAGGAACTAAAAGGCATTTTCGGCAAGTTATAGTTCCACCGACGGTAATCATGGTTTTAGCTGATTGTGGTAAATCAAACTTAACCATTTGGGGTGGTTCTCAGGAACTGCCTTTTTTTATGCCTTTTTATATAATTTTAATCGGACAACAGTGGATTTTAGTAATTACTTCATTTCTTATATTTCGTTTCCAAAAAATCCACCGCTTTCTGTCCGATATTTTCTAAAGCGGTTTTGGGAGCGTCTTTCGATTGATTTTTGAAGGTGATTTTAATGCAATTCGCATAATCAGGATGTTGCAACAAAAGCCAGCCCTGGTTTGGGTGGTACCACATAAACTGATTGCCGGAACTCATTTTAAGGGATTTTTTTTCGTAATCCCCGGTTTGCCATTGCTCGGTTTCTTTTTTCACATCGCCTATGGATTTTTGGCCGGCGATGACGGAAAAAATAACCTTTCCATCATCTGTTTCCACCGAGTATTTGCAAAAGCTTCCGCCGGTAGTATTTCCTTTGCTGATGTAATCTTCTTTCACTTTATCTGCGGAAACATCGAATAAAGCGGCAACCTCCTCCATCGTCATTTTGCATTGGTTATCCAAAGCGTAAAGCCGGGAATAATCCGCGTTTGGCGAAGATTTTGTTTCTTCATTTTGTGACGCATTACTTTCCGCTTCCCCCGCAGATGTATTTTTCTCGCCCGATGAATTGCAGCCGACCAAAAATAAAAAAGCCGAAAAAACGGTTGTTGTTATGATTGGTTTCATATTTTTTAAATTTTAGTGATTAAAGTTCTTCCATTGTTTGAATTTTCCCCTGTAATTTCCATGCGTTATCCGAAGTATCGAAATATTCTCCTCCAAAAAGCCAGATTTTGCCGTTGTAATCCAGCGCGCTATGAAGCTTCATGGCCTGTGCATCGGCGGGCAAATCGGTATGCCGTATCCAATTCTTCATATCTGATGAATACCATAAATCCGGAGCCGGAGCTCCGCTACCTTCTCCGCCAATCAGCCATACTTTTCCGTTGTGCACTGTTGTGGTATGAAATGCCCGTCCGCTAAAAAGGCTTCCAGAAGCGGAAACCGTGCTCCAGATAACGCCGTCGGTACTTTTGTAGATTTCATTGAAATAGTCAGTGCCATTTGTTCCGCCAACGATGTAATATTCGTTTTGAAATTTTACGAAAGAGCTGCCGTATCGGTAAGGAAACGCGGAACTGTTCTCTTCTGTCCAGTTGGTTCCGTCGGTTGTTGACCAGATTTTATTATGCGAACGTGCCCCGGTTTGATACCCCGTAACCAAAATCATTTTATTGCCGTGGACAAAAGTGTGATGCTGTGCCGTTGCTCCAAAAGGCACGTTGTCGAGAACGCTTGTCCAACTTACGCCATCTGGACTCTTGTTAATATCTGCAAATAGATTTGACTCATGGTCTAAACCGCCGATAAGCCAAAGTTGGTCATTGAAAACGGTTAGCGAAGGAGCGTACCGTCTTGTATAATCACTATTGTGGCTAACGGCACTCCAGTTAATTCCGTTGGTACTTTGGAAGATTAAAAAGTTGGAGTTTTGACTACTCAGAACATCTCCACCGGCTAACCAGAGCTGCCCATTGAATTGGGTTATCGCGTTTCCCCCAAAATATTTTAATTCCGAATTGTTCGTAAGCTCTGTGATCCGAATTTCGACGGAACCGGAATTGCTTTTGTTATCTTTGCTGCAGCCCGCTACCAGGCAGGTGACCATCGCCAGCAGGGCATATCGCTTAACAGTCGTTTTCATTTTTATGTTTTTCATTTACGGGTTTCTTCGCGCTACAAATATTGAATTGACATTTGCGTTGCCCGACGGATCAGTAAGGTATTGAGATTCGCCATTTTTCCAAATGGTTGCCATATAGTTTTCTTTTCCTGCAACATACACATCATTGTCGACAACATAGACTGAATAAGCAATAGCATCATTGCTTCCATCTGACAGATCTTGGGCAACACCATTTTTCCAAAATTTCGCTACTAGACTGGATCCAATTTGCTCGTAACCAGCGATATAAACATCGCTTCCCGATACAAATACCGAATTGGCTGTAGCAGGATAAGATCCGTCGGTAAGGTTTTGTGCAACACCATTTTTCCAAACTTTCGCAACACGTTGACCAGTACTGCCTTCTTCAGCTCCTGCAACATACACATCGCTACCTGAGACAAATACTGATGTAGCGGTAGCGTAGTTTGCAATATTACTTAAGCTTTGTACTCCTCCATTTTTCCAAAGTTTGGCTACATAATGAGAACCGATATTTTCACTGCCTGCTACATATACATCACTCCCCGACACAAAAACTGATTTGGCGAAGGCGTTGTTTAATCCATCTGTAAGATTTTGGGCTACGCCGTTTTTCCAAAGTTTGGCTGCATAATAAGAACCGATATATTCCTCGCCTGCTATATATACATTACTCCCCGACACAAAAACTGAATAGGCGGAGGCGTTATTCGTGCCATCAGAAAGATTTGTAGAAAACCCGTTTTTCCATACTTTAGCAATGTTGTTAGTTCCATTGCTCTCACGGCCTGCAACATACACGTCACTCCCCAATACAAAAACTGAATGGGCAAAGGCGTTATTAGCCCCATCAGTTAGGTTATGAGCAGTGCCATTTTTCCATAGTTTGGCAACATTTTTAGAACCAATTTGTTCATAACCAACTGCATAAACGTCATAAACAGGTTCAGCGTTATTGTCGTCGTCGTCTTTTCTGCAATTCATTAATAAAATGGAGAAAAGGAAAAGTGTGATTAGTTTTAACGTTTTCATTGCAAATTTTTTTATCGTTATTATATTGCTTACTATGGCGTAATTGCTAATTGTTTGTATTGAATAAACCATTGTTTGTCCGTACCCGAAACACCTTCTTTTACAGCACGGATTTCATTGATATTACCGTCTGCATCTACAAGATTTTGCACCGTATAATCTAGACCGTCGATTTCAAAACTTGAAATCTCATTGCGGGAATGTAAAAGATGAATCAATGGAGAGATTTCTTCAATAAAATAAAGCTCGCTGTGTAAAGGTGCGTGACGGTGCACTCCTAACTTACTCGTGTAATTGATTTGGCCAATATCTGCAATTCTGGAAATTTCCAATTGGCGTTGGCTGTCCTCTCTTATGATTAAAACTCCGGATCTTAAATAGCTGCCGCTGGTATGGGTTATATCAGTATTGTCAATCAAAGTACCGGAACTTCCATAAGTTTTAATGTTATTGATTTTGTTGCTTGAGTTGTGCGAAAATGCATATTTCAAATTTCCATTTAGGGTTACTTTTTTCAGAACTCCATTATCGTATTCAAACTCGAAAACATTGGTTGTCATGTTGTCTTTTGCCGTCATTCCACTGACTTCTCCATTGTCATAAAAAAAATCGACAATGGTAGGATTATCCGGAGTAAGAGTGGTGTAATGCGTAATTTTTGTGACAAAAAACTCGGTGTTGGGGTCATTGTCCTCCTTTTCGCAGCTCATCCATATTATGGAACACAAGAACAGGATTGTTAATTTTAAAGTTTTCATTTTTTTCAAATTTTAAGGTTAATGTCGTTTTTTCAAATTGTTGCTTCCATATCTTCATTTTCCGCTACAGGTACATCGTCAAGGAGTTTGGTTTTTTTATCTATTCAGTTGTTACTAAATGCCATAAACTGGAAATTGCTACGCAGCGGCAAAAGCACAAGGAAAAAAATATGGCATTGGTTTTTGTAATTGATTTTTCATTTTTACTTCTTTTAATATAACCGCTATTGAAAATTATATAAAAACAGCTTGGTGAACGGTGGGTAATGATTGCTTATGCTTATTCGCTTCTTTCTGCTACAAATACAGAGGAGGCATAAGCATCGTTAGTAACGTCACTAAGGTTTTGCCCAACGCCGTTTTTCCATAATTTGGCGACTTTAATATAAGTACCATCAGTTCCGGAACTTTCTTCATATCCCACTACATAAACATCATTGCCTGTTACAAATACCGAATAAGCATCGGCTTCTGTGCCAATCCCTTCTGTGAGGTCTTGGGCTATGCCGTTTTTCCAGAGCTTCGCGACATAAGTGCCTAAGTCATCGATTTCAACCCCCGTCACATACACATCCGTGCCGGAGACAAAGACCGAGTTGGCTACCGCATTCTTAGTACCATCGGTAAGTTCTTGCACGACTCCGCTTTTCCATAGCTTAGCGACACGTTTACCGGAACCGTTTGCTTCATACCCCGCAACATATACATCTGTCCCGGAGACATAGACCGAGTTGGCTTCGGCATAGTTAGCTCCATCGGTAAGGTCTTGCGCGACTCCGTTTTTCCATAGCTTCATGACAGGTTTACCGGAACCGGTTGCTTCAACTCCCGTCACATATACATCTGTCCCGGAGACAAAGACCGAGTTGGCTACCGCATTGTTGGCGCCGTCAGTAAGGTTTTGAGCCACGCCGTTTTTCCACAGATTCGCAATATTTTTACCGGAAATGGTGCCTTGATACCCCGCAGCATATACATCCGCGCCGGAGACAAAAACAGAGTGGGCTACGGCATCCTCAGAACCATCGGAGAGGTTTTGGGGCATGCCATTTTTCCAGAGCTTTACGACATCTTTACTGAAACTGTTTGCTTCGGAGCCCGCCACATATACATCATTGCCAGAGACAAATACTGAATTGGCAAAAGCATGGTTACTTCCATCAGTAAGGTTTTGGGCTAGACCGTTTTTCCAAAGCTTGGCGACATATTTTCCGGAACTGTTTCTTTCATACCCCACCACATACACATCGTACACGGGCTCTTTTGGATGGTCGTTGTTCTTGCTGCAGCCCGCTACCAGGCAGGCTGCCATCGCCAGCAGGGCGTATCGTTTTACTACTGTTCTCATATCGTCTATTTTTTATTTTTTTAGCCAATGGTTGGCAATGTCGATGACAGTTTTTTTGGCTGTTTCGTAATCTGCCATTTTTTTGTCGGGATATACCGAAGCATAGGCGGTGGTCGAAAAATTGAACCGGTACACATAATCGCTGGAAAGGTCAAAAACCATAAGCCACCTGTTTGGCTTGTGGACACCCAACGTGACGTTACCTGATATGCTGCTTTGGGCGGAAAGCATTCCGCTGGGGTCGTTCTTATAATTTGAGGCCTCTTTTTTCATCTGGCTTTGGGACATTTTGTGCGCCGTGATGGTCAGCGGGATTATTTTTCCCCTGATGCTGATTTCGTAGCCGCAGGCATTGTCTTTCTGCGGAGTGACACGCCGGCTGACACCAGGAGCCGCCACCCCGACATAGACCTCGCCCACTTCCATGACCGGACATTCTATATCAGACCCGGCATTGGCGGACATGCTTCCGGATTTTATAGCGCCCATTACATCTCCTTCAAAGCCTGTCGCATCCGTCGTGGCGTCATTATTATCCGTGCCGGTATTGGTGTTTTTCTTTTTCTTTCCGCCGAGAACGCCGTCGAGCACCTCGCCGGTTTTTTCTTCGGTTTTTTCCTGTGCTTTTCGTTCTACGGTCTTTTCAACGCCACGCTCAACAGCTTTTTCGACCTTTTTGCCTAAATTTTTGAATATCTGTGCCTCTGCCGGAAAACTTCCCAGGCATAAGATAAATACGGAAGCCAATACTATTTTTAGCGTTTTGGGTATAGCACCGCTAAGATGCGTTCCGTGTTTCTGATTTTTCAATGATAAGTTCATATTTCAATATTTTTAAGGATTAATTTATTCTTCTCGTTGTGTAATAAAAACCGAACGGGAATACACATTGTTAGTTTCGTCCGTGAGGTCTTGTACTTCTTCATTCTTCCAGAGTTTGGCAGAAATACTAGAATAGTTGGTCACATAGCCAGCCAGATAGACATCATAAACAGGTTCGTGTACATTCGAGTTGCCGTCATCTTAGCTTCAACCCGTAAACAAGCAGGCGGACAGCGCCGTTAGCGCTAAAAAAATCAATATGTTTTTCATCCTGTAGGTTCTTTTATTTGTTACTATTTTTTGTTCGTTGTAGCTTTTTTCGGCAAGAAATGGCCATTGTTTTTAATGACCGCTTGCGGATGTCGGCTAATCAACGGATAAAATTAGAAAGGGGGGATGGAAAAAAATAGTAAAAATCAGCACAAGGGCTAAAAAAGAGCTGTTTAGGAGTTGAATCCTTGCTTGATATGCCGGGTCAGGTTGGTGGAGTTATCGTGTAACCATTGCCGTGGCGTGCAGTTTGCACATCGCTTAAATTCTTTGATGAAATGTGTCTGGTCGAAGAAATCAAAACGGTAGGCAAGGTCTTGCCAGTCCGGGGCAGGATTTGTCTGTAACTGGCTTAAAATCTGGTTGAATTTGATAATCCTGCTGAAGGTTTTGGGGCTGATGCCCACATATTCGCGAAACAGGTTGCGCAGGCTGGTCTCACAAAGGTTCAAGTCGGCACACAGCTCGTTGATGGGCATAGTGCCGTTGGAAAGCCGGATAAGGTTGCAGGCATACGCAATCTGGTCTATGTGTTTTTCGGAATATCGTTGTCCCTGTAACTGCTGTAAAAGCCATCCCTCTATCCTTTGGATCCTCTGTTCAGGGCTGAACAGGTCATCCGTCAGCTGTTGGGAAATACGCTTTCCTCCCGCAAGCATATCGGCAAGATTGGTGCCTTTATTGGCCAGCTCCTGCTGGGCTATACCCAAAAGACGGTATGCGCCAAAGGGTTTGAAAATTACGCCTATCAGGGAGTTTGGGGAACTGGTAAACTGCCTGCAAAAATCTGTCACGCCCAAAAAACACATCGGAAAATTGTATTCGCCGTGGTTTACTTCGTTAAAATGCCGGCTATTATAATCAAAGGACAGGATAGCGTAGTCCGTGGGATAGAGCTTTTTCGGAGTATCGGTTGCTGAACCATCCATACGCAGATGTGCGTAGACCAGCACATACGGTTGAAGTGCCGGATGGGGATTATAGAATTCGATGTGTTGCGCATTCAGCATGTGGTCTTGTGTTAAGGCATCTGTCAAGCCACTGTAATTGAACGTAAATCCCTAAAAACTGTACCTATAACTATACGTTCTTTGCGACCATTATAAATTTACACTAGATACCTCCTCTATATATAACTTATCACTGTTGTCCGATTAAAATTATAGAAAAAGGCATAAAAAAAGGGCAGTTCGTGAGAACCACCCAAAATGGTTAAGTATGATTTACGACAATCAGCTAAAACCATGGATAAAGTTAAAGAGTTTACCGGACAGCCGGTACTATCACAGATATTAAATTTAATTGACAGTTCTTTGATTAAGCAGGTAAATCGCAAGTACAAGGCCAATCGGTATTATAAGAAGCTGCCTTTGCGGGTACATTTGGTTAGCTGCCTGTATGGGGTATTCACCTATTGTAACGGGCTCAGGGAGCTATGTGAGGGGCTTTTGGCCTGTGAGGGCAGGCTGGTCCATTTGGGCTTTGATAAGGCTCCGGCGCGTAGCACCCTTTCAGATGCCAATAGAAAAAGAAGCTTTTTGGTTTTTGAGATGATTTATATGGAACTATTAAAGCGTTATCACGGATTTATCTCGGACAGCCGGTTAAAGGGATTGAGTATCAGAAATTTAAAGAATATTGATAGTAGCACGATCCAGTTGTTTAGCGAATTACTTCAAGGCGTGGGACGTAACCCCAGAGACGGATCCCGGAAAAAGGGAGGCATTAAGGTCCATACGATGATGGATGCTTTCAGCGGTGTAGCGGAGTTTGTCCGTATGGCAGCTGCCCGTGAACATGACCGCATGTTCCTGGAACCGCGGAAATTTTTCAACCATAAGACGGAATCCTTCTCATGCAGCGATTGCGCCATCAAAAATCATATTATTCTGTTTTTCGCTATGTTATAGCGAACATGAAATTATTTGCCTGCAAACCCCGTAATCCGCAGTAAGCTATTGCCGGGGAAGCGGGCCTGCTTTTACTCATGGGGCAGTTACCCGCTAACCTGGCATGTAAACGGGGGCTTTTCAGCCGAAGAAATATATATATCGGGAAATTCAGACAGCGATTTAGGTTTCTGTCATTGAGGCTCCCGACAAAAATGTTTCGAAGAAGGAAAACATTTTAGTAATATACGCCCGGCATCTCGGGCGTGTTTAACAAACAGGTAAACAACGACCAGGACTTTTAGCTTCCGAGCAGGTGTACGACAACCTGAATCTGATGCTCCGGATGTGAATCAACAGACACCCGCTGAATACGAGATTCCAGATGGCGCCCCAGTCCCACCGAGATTAATTTGAATAAAATCCTGTTTTCCGTCCTCGGCACATAGCCGAGTTTGTAGTTTTTAAAGGAGATCATTATCGCCCGGGGATCGTATTCATTTTTGCGATCATAAGATAATTGTAGCTGGGTGCCTATTCTTAAATTATTAAAAGCCTGTGGCCCGTCGTAGTAGGTGAAGCCAGCGATGTCAAAATGAGCCAAATGCTCTTTTTTACGATTCATGTGAGAGAAATTTTAAAGTAAACAGTGTTTTGGTAACGACTGTCAGATTCGTTATTTAAATCAAAGATGCGACGGCAGTATGCAATCTATTTGCATCCCGCAGACGTATGTATGCCAGAAACGGGAAATAGGCGATGCTATTGCCTGGAAATCAGTTCCAGGTGGCATCCGGCGTTCCGGGTCAGTATTTTTTCAGGGCCTTTTCTAATGTTTCTTTGATGGTAGTCCTTAAGGAGGCGGGGGCCAGTACTTCAAGACCGTCTCCAAAGCTCAGGAGGACGGCACGCATTTCATAATTATTGAGCAGCAGTAATTTTATCAGGAGGCCGCCGTCCTTATACTGTTTGAGTAGTTGCTGGCTTTGATGCAGCGGTTGCGTACGGACATAAGGTGCCTGAGCCGCCGCGATTTTGAGAAGTATTTCCTGTGGCAATTCCTCTTCCGGAACCGTGACACCGATGGCATTGTTAAACCAGGTGTCGGGATCAAAAACCGTATTGGACAGGAAGGGTTGCGCGCTGTTGTTAATTTTCTGAATGCGGTCGAGCGCAAAACAGGTTACCTGGGTTTTACGACCCACTCTGCCCAGAATAAACCATCGGTTCCGGTACTCCTTTAACAGGTAAGGATGGAAAATATGCTCCCTGGCCTGCAGGGCACCGAAGGGTTTATAGGTCAAACGGATGGCAGATTCGTTTTTGACCGCATCATAGAGCTCGCTGACAAAATCGGTACCGGAACGCAGCGGCTGCTGTTCGAACTGTATGGCCGGGCCCGGATCTGAGGAGCGGACATGAATGGTATTTTCCAGCTTCTTAATGATCGCCTCCACTTCCCCCAGAAGACTAAAATCACTGACTTGTTTTAAAATATGTATGACGTCATTCAGCCGGTCAATTTCTTCCGCTTCAATCGGCAGGTTTTTCAGCGAGAACCTTTTATCACTATAAGAGAAATAGGTTTTGCTACCGGCTTTAGTTTTTTGAATGGGGGCATTTTTGAAGTTTATCAGGTACCTGATATCATCCTGCAGTGTTCTTTTACTTACCGATTTGCCATAGCGATCCTCCAGGCATTCGTTCAGTTGCCGCAGCAGGTCCTCCAGGGTCCATTTTCTGAGATGGTTCCGCAGACATTCATCAATAATTTCAATACGTAGCGCAAAATCTTTGTTCTTGGGCATGGGTCTAAGCAGTTATTCGATACTAAAGTTATCAGCCATCAGCATCCTGTTCCTTTTTTTAAGCGGAAGTCGGCTAATTAATTGGCGAGATGGGTTTGAAGCACCTGCTCCAGTTCCCGGGCGTTTACCACACCGGATTTGCGCCAGAGCATCTGACCATTTTTAAAAAGGATCAGTGTCGGGACCCCCTGGACCTGATAGGCCGCAGCGGCGGCGGGACTTTGGTCAATATCCACTTTTATGATCCGGATCGCTTCGCCCAGTTTGCTTTTTACCTCAGACAATATGGGCGCCTGCATTTTACAGGGACCGCACCAGGTTGCAAAAAAATCCACCAAAACAGGCTCTTTGGCTTTAATTAATTCATCAAACTTCATACGGTTGCTTTTTTAAATCTATAGGGAAATTACGAATTTTTATTGATCCTGCCGGGAACACCCTGGCTTGAACAGCGCATAATAACATGATTTTCATTTAAATGTAATTCAAGGCATGTTTTTTGCCGTTCAGCTGTATACTAAATCAAAAAATCATGATGAAACAATCAGTATTAGTTATTTTTTCAGGGATAATGCTGCTTTTATCCTGTAAATCAGAAACTAAAGAGCAGCCGGCGATTACACCCCAGCAGTTCAATGAAACCCTCGTGAACATAGAGGAAACCATGGCCGAACCGATTCTGAAAACCGAAGCGGAAATTAAAGTCCGGGGCGACCGGGGTGATAATGCGGCCCTGATTCAGTCGGCTACAGCCATGGAAGATACCGTGGATGCTAAAATAGCCGCCGTAAAGGAGCTGCCGGCCATCGGTAAAGGCGCCGAGGATCTGAAAACGGCAACCGAAAGGTATTTTGAATATATTAAAAGTATTTATACTACTTACAGGGAGGCCGGAGAAGCAAAAACGGATGAAGAGAAGAAAGCGGCAGCAGAAAAGATGAATAAGATCATCAGCGCCCAACCAGAGGTAATGGCGAACCTGAAAGCAGTTCAGGATAAATATGTCGCAGATAATCAGATTAGTACCAAGCCGAAATAGCTTTTCGGAATATTGAAGAACAGCCGGATATCAACTTTTGATATCCGGCATTCTTTTGCATCAGAATGATTGTTCATTGAGTAGCCGGTCCACCAGCAGTCCGTCCACCGGTCGCAGTTCAAAGGCGCCCGATTTGCGGGCCCGAAACCGGATCCGGAATAATTCATGACTACCTTCCAGGACTGGTTGATCACCTATGTTTACAAAGCTGGGATATAAGGCTTTCTTCCCATTGCTGTGCAGCCGGTCATAGCTGAGGTTTTCCATGGACCCTGTGTGGAGCAGTTCCATGCCAAGGTATTCATAATCCTGATTATTATACGGCAGTGCGAAACTGAAGGCGTTGACAGCTTTCAGGTCCGCAGCTTTTACGGTGATGGTAACCAGTTCGCCGGATTGATAACTGCGCTTATCCGTGCTCAGGCTGATGCTGCCCTGCAGGCTGTCCTGCAGACCGGTTCCGGCGCCCCCGTTTAACTGAACGGCTACCTGGGAAATATCATAGGCATCGATCAGGCCGTTCTTATTGATATCACCGTTGCTGATATAACCGTCAAAATCTCCGTCCCCCTTTCTCAGGCCGGTATAATTGGTATAAGAAGTTAGGTCGTTCTCGTCGATTTTACCATCATTATTAATATCTCCGGGAATATAACTCGGGCTGCCGGGGACCTTAAAAATATAGAGTTCCCGGCCGGATCCGAACTTACCGGCGGCAGCTGATACCATTATCTTCAGATAGCGGGCCGTGGGTTTAGTGGAGAATACAAATTCCTTGACCGTATTATCTCTTTCCCAGGCAACCGAATCCGCCAGTGTCCAGTGCTTTTTATCCATACTGTACAGCACCCGGGCATGGGTAATAATACCGTTGGTGCCGGTGCTGCGGGGCAGGTATTGAAACTTATCCAGTTGGCTGACTGATTTCAAATCGATCAGAATTTCAAAGGGGACCGCTACGGTGCTAAATTCAGTATGCCAGTCGGAAGCGGCGTCCCCGTCAAAAAGTTTGTCAATGGAATGTACACCCTGGCCTGCTGCAGTACAGTAACCGCTAACGCCGGTCAGCGCATACTGTAAAGGGTTTTCCCTGGTATGACCTTCCAGGCTGACCCAGTCCGAATGGCCGTCTTTGTTGACTGCCCTGATTTTAAAATCATAACGGGTCGCCGCTTCGAGATCACTGAAACGGAAAAGCGTATCAGTGATATGCGTATAGTACATATCCTCAAACAGAATTTCATAAAAATCGGCTCCCTTTACCGCCGTCCAGGAGGGTGTCAGGGCGAAGGCATTACGGTGGGTGTCGGTAATCTTTGCTGAGGGGATTGCCAGGGGGCCTGAATGGCTCAGGGCGGGAGGCGCTATATCGAATGCCAGATCCCGGATGGAGACGCTGATGCGGTTCCTGGAGATATCTGTTTTGGCCAGTTTAATCAGGAGCTGGGGATTGCGGATAATTTTTGTTTTTGTGAAATCTGCACCCTGGGTGGCAAAACGGTTAAAGTCCGGCTGGGCGTCGTAGAAATACACATTGGTGGCATTTTCCAGTGCCTGGCGGCTATTCACGGCTTTTAATTTTTGTTTTTTAGGTCCGACTTTGACCCTCAGTTTGCCCGGAGGACGGGATATATTGATCCGCAACCGGGTCTCCTGCTGGTTTTCCATACCATCGAAATTTCCCTGAGTAGGCTCAATAGTGATATCGTACCTGCCGTCTTTTAATGCGGCATTGATCGCGGTGGTCGCCCCCTGACCATGCAGATAGGCTTCCGAGCGACCATCGTCATCATAAGCGATGAACCGGGTCGCCGGGCCGGGGTAAAATTCAAAAATGCGGGAATCGGAGGGTATCTGACCGGGGTTATTATTTGGCAGGGTCATGGGTAGGATCGCGCCGGCCTTCACAAATAAAGGAAGCTTCCACAAGGGGGCGTCAAAATGATTATAAATCCGGCCGCCTTCATAGGACTGGCCAGTGAAAAAATCGAACCAGCGACCATCCGGCAGATAAATATTGTGACGAATATCATTGCCCTTGTCGTCGCTCCGGGTATCCTGGTACACCGGCGCAACCAGGAAATAGGGGCCGTACATATATTCGTAGCGGGTGGCAGTCCCCAGTGTATAGGGATTAGCCTGTTCCAGAAAAAGCGCCCTGATGATGGGCAGCCCGTTGACTGCTGTCCGGGCAATGCTGTAGGTATAAGGTAATAATGCTGATTTCAGTTTCAGGTAATTTCTGTTGATGGAAGTCGCCGGTTCCCCCAGGGCCTCGGGATATTTCGGATTGGCACCCCAGCCATCCATATTCAATTCCATGGGCGTAAAGGTTTTCCATTGAAAATCCCTTACCTGAACCGGAATGTTTTTGCCGCCGAAGATCCCGTCCATATCAGAACCGATATTCGGCTGTCCGGATAGCCCCGAACCAATATAAGTAGGTATATGGAACCGGATATATTCCCATTGACCACCGGTCTGATCGCCGGTCCAGATGCCGGCAAATCGCTGGGTGCCCGCCCAGCCATTGAGCGTAATGATAAACGGCCTTGCATTGCTGCCATAGCGGGGTGTAATGGCTGCCACATCCGCGATGCCATTTAAGCCGAAGGAATAGCCCGGACCCACCCAGGCAACATCGGTTTTCAGGACCCGTACGCCTGCATCACGAACTTCCCTGATAATATCCCGCTGTAATAAAGGTTTTACGCCCGCTTTGGGATGCAGATCACTCTGGGTCCAGAGACCGATGGCAACCCCCTTGTCCCTGGCGTAATCCCCGAAACTTTTCAGATTGAGAATATTACTGTCCAGGGTACCTGTCTGACCATACCCGGCGCCATAACCGTCATTGGGCAGGATCCAGCCCAGGGGCATATCATGCCTGTTATATCGGTCAATAACGGCCCTGGCAGAAAACTGGTAATTGTTTTTTTCGCCATTCAGCGTTTCGGGAATTCCGCCATTGTTTTTCTGGCGCTCCTTATATTTTTTACCATCTTCAAACAATATGCCCGTCGTATCTTCTTTCCAAAAATCACGGTTATAGGCATTCAAATGCCCCTCATAGAAGGCGAACTTGGGGAGTAGTACCGGGTGTCCGGTAAGCTGATAGTATCCGTTCAGCAGATCCCTCATTTTACTGCCGATCATGACAAAGAAATCTGCATAATCGGTTTCATGCTGCAGGCGCACCTCTCCCTTTATGGTGGACCCAAAATCATAATGGCCCTTTTTAAAACTGTACCACAGGATTCCATATCCCCCGGTACTCCAGTAAAAAGGACAGGGAGAAGCGACGCCGCCATCGGTCCAGCTGCTCAGATTTTCAATCGCAATCGAATGGCCTTTATGTGAAAACCGCCCGTTTTGGACCCCGCCACCATAAAAATACTCATCCGGCCTTTCTATTAAATGCAGTACCGTCTTTTTTGTACCGATTTCCAGCGGTGCGGCGGAAGCCAGTACCTGCCGGCCATTGCGCAGATCCTGCACCCTGAACTGGCTGGTATTCTTCTCAAACAGAATACGGATTGCTGCGGTACTGATGGTTAATTCGGAGTCGCTGTCCCGGACCCTGATATCCCCTACCGGTTTTTTAGGCTGATCTACCAGAATACTGGCGGGCGGTTCAGCTGTCGGCGGACGCAGCGATTTGCCGGCGCTGTCGGAAAAAAACCTGAAAATATCCGGACCATAGAAATCCAGTAATATGTGCCGGCCATTGTCCAACTGCAGTTCTACCAGGGTCGAGTCGGATGGATGAACACCGGTAATCCGCACTGATGTCTGTGCATAACTAAGTGGGCTTGTACCAAGGCACAGAAGCATCAATAGGAAAGGGTAAAAATTTTTAGTCATAAGAATTTAAAAGATAAAGGCCGGCAACAATGGTTACAAATGAGCGGTAAAATTACGCAAAGCCCGAAGCTCCCGGCGCAATTGTTCAATCGTATGCGCAGATCAGAAACCGCATAAATACAGGTTACAGGCAGCAGATAGCCGGTGGTAGCGTGGAAATTTCCTGTACTCAAAAAAAAGGATCAGGACATACCAGCCCTGATCTTTGATAATTTTACGGTATTGATTACTTGTTTAAAAGCTGCCGCAATGCTTATTTTTTTCCCTCAAATTTCTGTTCTGCCTGACGGGCTTTTTCGAAATCAAGTACTACACCATTGATACAATACCTCAGGCCGGTAGGGGGAGGGCCATCTTTAAAAACATGCCCCAGATGGGCATGGCATCTTCCGCATTCTACTTCTGTCCGAACCATACCGTGCGAGCGATCTTCGAGATAGACAACACTTTTATCGGTTACGGGCTCATAGAAACTGGGCCAGCCACATCCACTTTCAAATTTGGTATCACTTTTAAACAGGGCGTTGCCGCAGGCGGCACAATAATAGGTGCCGATTTCCTTGGAATGTTCATATTTGCTGGTCCAGGGTCTTTCGGTGCCTTTTTGGCGGGCTATATAATACACTTCTTCCGGGAGGATTTTTTTCCATTCGTCATCCGACAGCTTTACAGTCGCGCTATCGGTCCTGGAATAGACGGGATTATTTTCTTTCATGGGTGCCGGTTTATGTTTGTTCGAAGGACTGTTTTGAGACTGACACTGCTGAAAACAGCAGCTGATACTGATTAATATGATAAATAACTGCCTCATCTCATTGATTAACATATTAAAATTAAGAAAAGTTCATCCTTGAAGTTCGTTATCGGAGGGCTTTATTTAGAATTTCTGGCAAAGGGCTGGCCCTGGCGCCTGTATACCTCAATAAAATTGATAAAAACCGCCAAATCCGGCGCCTGTACACTATATTTGTAGACTTTCAACAAACTCGAATCTATACATGTTTAACGTAGTTTTATTTGGCCCTCCGGGCAGCGGCAAGGGTACGCAGGCGGTGAAACTGGTTCAAAAATATCAACTGGTGCATCTTTCCACCGGTGATTTATTAAGAAGCGAGATCGCCAATAAAACCCCCCTCGGTCTTGAGGCAAAAAAAATTATGGATAGCGGCCAGTTGGTCCCGGACGAAGTGGTCATTGGTATTATCGATAACTGCCTGGAGAAAAATAACGGCGCCAACGGCTTTTTATTTGACGGATTTCCCAGGACGATTAATCAGGCCAAGGCGCTGGATAAATTGCTGGAATTAAAGAAAACCGGCATTGATCTGGTACTTGCACTTCAAGTCAATGAAAATGAGTTGGTAAGGAGACTTCTTGAAAGAGGAAAAACTTCCGGTCGCTCAGATGATACCAGCGAAGAAGTGATCCGGAATCGCTTTTATGTGTACAATAACGATACGGAACCGGTAGCACAGCATTATAAACATCAGGGAAAGTACCGCGCTATCGCCGGAGAAGGTTCTATTGATGATATTTTTAATGCGCTGGGCACCGAAATTGACAAGGAGCTGGATTAGTCCCTTCAAATTTATAAAGGGGCAGCACCGGCTGCCCATTTGATATTCATTACCCTGTTTATGGTCTTATTTGGCCGGAGTTGCTGCCAGCAGACTATCCGCGGCTGCAACACTGCTGAGGACCTGATCCTTCATTTGATTGACGGTCGTTAGCTGCTGTCTGAGGTATTGCTCCCTGGCGCCCGGATTATCTTTAAGGGTATCGTATTTAAATCCGTTCATCCAATGATGCATCGCAATATCTGCTGCGGTTACGGCGGCTAAGACAGCGCCGGTCGTTTTCAAGCTGTTTTCCGAAACGATGCCTGCGGGTTGTTTTTTCAGGGAATCCAGCCTGGCCTGCAGGTCTTTCTGCTGTCGTTGCATTACAAACATTTTCGCCATCGCCACATCATGGCCTTCAATGACCAGTTGTTGCAGGCTGTCTGCGACTGAAACAGGCGGCTGCTGATCACTTGCCGGGCTATTACAAGCGCCCAGAAAGAAGAGTATCAGGAATAGTAAATTACGCATCATCGGTTTGTTTTTGGCAAAAATAAAGGGTGAACTACCCATTGGCTAAAGACCAATGGGCTTCGCAACCCATACGCACAGCCTAATGACTCACGTTAGCGGTTGCAGGCTTGAACCGAAGCCCGAAGTTCTTTATATTTTTTGCAGCATTACCATCACGGTCGTGATGTGTGCCGCATGATTGACAAGTCCAAGACCTGTCTTTCAAACTTAGTTCTTTGAAAATTGTTCCACAAGAGGAACACAGCTTTGAGGATGGCTCAAATCTGCCAATGTTTTGAATATTTTTACCGTACCAATCGGCTTTGTATTCAAGCATTG
>NZ_BAAGRD010000039.1:0-87612 GCF_054783135.1 Niabella terrae | reverse complement strand
GAAATAATATTATAGGAGTAAAGTTCAGGATTTTAACCGGAATCCTAAAAGCAGCCGGGAAAATGCTCCCCATACAGATTTTTATTCAAATATCATAGGCCGTCCTCGTTGGATGTTTACAAAATATGGGTAAAGCAGGAGGAAGAAAGATTACTTGCCGTTAGGAAAGCAGAGGAAAACGCAAGACAATCCACCGAACAGGCGGAACGGGCGAGAGAAGAATTGCAACGGCTGATAAAACTAAAGGATAGGGATTAAAACTAATTCCATTAGAACCAATGCTGTCAAAAGAAAGCTATTCTACCAACGGATACTAAGATAACGAAGCACTATAAGCCCCAACGGGTGACCCGGTGAGGAACGAGCAGGGGCATTATGCGTACGGAGTTATCGGTATCCGTTAACTTTGCTGTCCTTTTGTTTGCTGATATTCCTTTCTAAATGTCAAGTATTATGTTCCATTTACTTGACATAAAAATAATATTCTCTACCTTTGCAGAGCAATGGGAGTTACACAAAACATACAGAATCAAATCAGCACATTGGCTGACGGAACTACCTTCAAATATGAACAATTGGATATTGAACCACAGGAGTTTTCTGCGACAGCCAAAGCTATTGAACGACTGATTGCCAAAGGCGTTATCAAAAGAGTTTCGACAGGTGTGTTTTACAAGCCCAAGAAAACTGTTTTTGGCGAACTAAAACCCAACGAAGAAGAAATTTTAAAACCTTATCTTTTTGAAAAAGGCAAACGTATTGCCTACATCACAGGAACTTCGCTATACAACCATTTGGGTTTAACAACACAAGTTCCCAAGAGCATAAAAATTGCAAGTCGGGATAAACGGATTACCATTTCAAACGGCAACGTAAAAGCAAGCCCTGTAAAAAGTTATGTGGAAGTAACCGACAAAAATTTTTACTTGTTGGAGTTATTGGACGCATTAAAGGATTTCAAAAAAATTCCCGACTTGGATAAAAGTTCTGCAATCAAAATACTTTTAACAAAACTGAAAGAACTCAATCCCACAGAAACAAAACTTTTGATAAAATGCGGTTTATCTTATCCGCCACGAGTACGGAGTTTTCTCGGTGCGTTATTGGAAAACATAAAAACTGAAAGTGATTTAACTGCATTAAAAACAAGTTTAAACCCGCTTTCGGAATACGAATACGGCATTAGTGAAAAACAATTAGCAACCGTACAAAATTGGAATATAAAATGAAGTTACACGAAAATAAAGGACTGTTTCAAGATGCCATTATTGCCACATCACAGTAATTAGGCATAAAGGAAATTTACATAGAAAAGGATTATTGAGTAAACTTCGCTGTATTTAACATTTTCAAAAATGAGATAGGCAAAGAAATCGTTTTTAAAGGTGCAACCGATCAAAAAATGTGATGTGGTCAATATTCCTGAAAATGCCGTGCATTGGCATGGCGCAACGGCTGATTCCTGAATGGTTCATATTGCCATTACCAATTACAAAGATGATGAGCAGGTGACTTGGTTAGAAGCGGTAACGGAAGATGCAGTTGCCGAAACGAATAAGGTTCCGCCCGGTGACGGCCTTACTTTAAGTCGTATGCTTCCATAAAATTGACCAGCTGCGTTCGGTCAGCGATATTGTTTTTTTAAGTTGCACTTGATAAGTGCCTTCCAACCTGATGCGCTGACGTCATCCAAATGACAGCTGAGCTGGTTGGATCCTCGTGGCTATGCATATTTTTTAATTCAGGTGCCTCCTATGCAGGGTATTCTCAGAACGGTCTGCCGGTGCGAGGCCTTATTTTGTAAAGTGGATTGCAGTGTTGACCGGATCAGATTTGTGAAAGATTTTCTACGAGCTCATATAACGGGATTAAAAAAATTATATGTATAGCTCGCCGGGATAAAAGGTTGAGTCAGGTTTTTACAGCCCCCGGATTTTCTTAAAAAATCTTTAAACTATCCCTAATAGAATTTAAAAAATACCGCTTCTGCACCGCTCAGCATCCTGTATTAATCCTTAAAATAAAAAAAAACTAAAAGGGGCCTTCATTTTAATTTCATAATCGGATCCAATATTTGCTTTTTGTTCAACTAAACACAAATTTTATGAAAAAGGTAATTTTAATTGGTTCGATTGTGTTATGTGCTTTGACTTCATTCGCCCAATCAAAAGGAACAGAAGTGAAAGTAAAATCAAACGCTAAAAATAGTGCTGAAGTCAAAAATGACAAAGTAGCTGCAAAACAGGATGCTTCTATGCAAGCTGAAGCTAATGTAGATGCTGGTGGAGATATCGCTGCTGCAAAACAACTAAAGTCTTCGGCAAAAAATTCTTTGAAATCAGAAGCAAAAGCTGCTAAAAGCAACGCAGATGCTGCCGCGGCTACTGCAGCTGACGAAGTAATGGCCAAGAATGAACATGGCGCTGAAGTAAGTTCGATCGCTACATCAACAGTAAGCGGGGACGTTGCTACAAAGGGCCAGGTCGTTAAAGAAGTAGCAACAGTAAATGCGCAATCAAATCAAAGCGTTGCTGTTGATGCAGCCAGTGAAAATGTGGATGCGGTAAAAGAAGCAGCAAAAACTAAGGTCGATGGGGCAAAGACTGCGGCAAAAGATAATGTCGGTACTGCGAAGGGTGTTGCTAAGGGAAAGGTTAAGACTGTTCAATCAGTTTCCTCAGGTGCCGTTAAAGGGGTGGGTAAAGTCATTAAGCCAAAAGCGACCATTAAATCGGCAGCCAAAGTTGGATTAAATCTTAATTAGTTCGCTTGTTTTACAGGTTATCTTTATAAGATTCCGGGGCTGGTCTTCAAAAAGAGCAGGCCCGGAATATTTTATTAAAAGACTTTGATTTAAATTACTATGCTTCGATTTTTTATCGTTGAGCGCTTGGGTATTTTATTGCTGCGTTGGTTTTGTTGTTTGGCAGGTGTTTTTTTTATCGGTTATGCCCATGGTCAGGATCCAATCGCTGACTCGGCAAAAGCAGTATCCGTCACTCAGGACAGTCTACCCAAGAAAAATACACTGACGCTGGCTGCCCTCTACAGTAATAATGCAAGCTATTACGGGCAAACGGCTGCTGAAAAGATGCCTTATCTTGCGGTAGCGGGTGTCTATAGCTTAAAATCCGGTATTTATTTTTCGGCAATGGGTTACCGGTTGTTAAAAGATAGTGGTCGCGTTATATCTGCTGCGGCGGCCGGAGTTGGTGTGAATTTCCCCATAGCTCATAAACTTACCATGGATTTGAGTTATACCCACACTTTTTATCCGGAGCATTCTGCATTTTTGCAGGCCTCAAATCCGGATCTGTTAAGTGCGACGCTTGAATATGAACATTGGCTTACGACCGGATTAAATTTTGATTATGCATTTGGCAGTGATCAGGATATGTTTGTGACCCTCAGTAATGCAAAACAAATCAATCTGGCCAGTATTGGGAAGCATGATGTGTTGACGCTGACACCTGCAATTGATATTGTTGCCGGCACACAGCGTTTTTATGAAACCTATGTTACTGAAAAAAGAAGACGGGACAGTCTTTTGGGCCTGCCGCTAAATCCCCTATCAGATCTTCCGGGTCAGGGACAGAATCAGGAAGAAACAACGACGACAAAGTCCTCTACAGGGTTTAATCTGCTTTCATATAATTTCAAGATACCCCTGGCATATAACAGGGCCTCTTATATGATCGAGCTCGCCTATCAACTTTCGGTGCTTAGCAAGGAATTAAAATCCAATAGCAAATCACCTAACTCGATTTTTACGCTGGGGTTCTATTATCAGTTTTAGACCTCATCCGGTGGTTGCCATTGGTTGATCCGTGTAGTTCATATAGCTCCATTATTTGTGGTTGTTTATAATAGGGATAGCTTATAGTTCAGGTATCTTACGAGGCTCCACGAGGCCGCTTTTCTGTTAATTGTAGTTGCTTGCGTAAATCATATACAAACTGGCATGAATCGGTGTTTTTACTCGGTAGGCTGCTTTATGCTGTTATCGAGTACAACACCGTAGGGTGACAAACCTGGTTCGTCCTTCTATATAAATGAAGCTGTTATCGGCACACATGCGCTATGCCCGGTTTCTTCCTTCAGTTCTATACAATCGGCTTTTTAAGTGTGAACAGACCCGTTTTTCACCGGATATAGCAGACGGGTATTGGACAAATTGGCTTATTTTGCAGCGATACAAACCCAAAGCATGGAGCAAGAAGCCATTATAGATATAAGGAATGCCAATATTTATCAGGGCAGCAGCCTGATCTTAAGTGAAGTCAACCTAACTGTTACTCCCGGTGAGTTTGTGTATCTGGTGGGCCGTACCGGTACCGGTAAATCCAGCCTGCTCAAAACCCTGTATGGTCAATTGCCCCTAACGGAAGGACAGGCCGTGGTAGCGGGTTACCAGTTGAACGGGCTGCACTGGAAGCAGGTGCCTTTCTTAAGAAGAAAACTGGGCGTGGTATTCCAGGATTTCCGACTGTTGACCGATCGCAATGTAAGCAGCAACCTGATTTTTGTACTCAAAGCCACCGGTTGGACGGATAAGGAGAAAATGAAGCAGCGGGTCGCTGAGGTACTCCGGCGGGTAGGGCTGAGTGATAAAGGCGGTAAAATGCCCTTTGAGATGAGTGGTGGAGAACAACAAAGAGTGGATATTGCCCGGGCGCTGTTGAACAATCCGGGTCTGATCCTGGCGGATGAGCCCACCGGAAATCTGGATCCTGAAACTACAGAAGAGATTATGAACCTGTTACTTAAGATTGCTGCTACCAATAACGCGGCGATTATAATGGCCACCCATGACTATACCGTAGTGAAAAAATATCCCGCGCGGCTGATCAAGACCGAAAACGGCAAAGTGCTGGACCATGCTACCATAGATAGCTGATAAATTTGCTGATATTCTGCTGGTTGTTGTAAGTGTCGCCCAGGAGTTGTTTTCTGAGCCGGATCTCATGTTCCTCAAAGGGAACATAATAGAGCTGGGAAACAATCGAGGCGATGGCGGAGGAACTGGTTCCGATATGGCAGGCGGAATCCAGACCGGTGCCGGCGACCATATCCGGCGTGGTCACACAATGGCGGCCTTTAAACAGGGCATGTAGTAATTTGAGGCGGCTGCCGGTGATATTTTTATTGAAACTGGGCAGGATATTGATATGGGCTTTTTCGATCAGATCGTCCATATCACCGTCACAGGGATTGCTGACCAGGCAGGTATTCTGGCAGAGTTCCGCTGCTTTTTGCAGTCGGCGACTGGGGTTGCAGCCGGCAATCACGAAAGGCACCCTTACTTTATTAAATATATTGGTCAGCAGCCAGAGGGCGGCTTTTTCGTTCTTGGGACAGGAAAGTTTCCCATGAAACAGGCATAAATTACCGATACCGGTACTGCCCTGAACTTCCTGCCAGCTGGGAAAAACCGGAATAAAATGCACATTCGGGAATCCCATCTGCTCCAGTTGTTCCTGGTCCTCATAACTGGCACACATATAGATACAGTCCTTGGGCAGGGTAGGCGTATATTTTTTTACCAGCAGGCTTTCTGCCAGAAAATATGTCTTTTTTGCCGGATTCGAAGTATGGCGGGCCAGTTCCCGGTAATGGGTACTGCCTTCGTTATGGATCCGGACACAAATGCGCCGGTTACCGGTATCCAGGTCCCGCAGGACGCCGGTGGTCTGCAGCCCTTCGAATAATATGGGATGCTGGTCAGCGGCCAGTTTACCGGCCAGGGTTTCATTGCACCTGCAGCTGACGGTATAGGGGGTATGTAGTGAGATACTTTCGGTTACCGGCTTTTTCTCGTATTCATGCACGGATTCGCAGGCCCGGTCCAGTTCCCGACAGCTTTTTTCGGATTCTTCTTTGAAGTAGTGTAAATGGACTTTGATGCCGTTTTGCTGAAAGGCCCGGATCCGGTTCATCATATCAATCGCTTCTCCGTTATTGGCCGGACTAGGCGCCTCCTGACAGACAATATGTAAATGTCGACTCAAAGTGAATTATTGAATAGCTTCTTGTAAAATTCCAACAAAATAGTTTCCTCCTGTTGCCAAGTTAAAACAGCAGCTGCCGTCTTGCAATTTTTTTTCAGGTTTTGATATACAACAATGTCTTGTAACAAATTGTTCATTTCCCCTGCCAACTCATTAATTTCCAAATTATTAATTAATAAAGCTACCTGGTAGATTTCATTGACGGCCCGGTACTCGGGATAATTCATGGTGATTTGCGGCAATCCGGCCTGGATATAGTCAAAGAACTTATTGGCCAGTGAATAATACTGATTAAGGCCGCAGGCATCGATCAGGTTGATGCCGATGGAAGCCTGTTGCATCTGCTCGCGAAGGGCGGCAGGTGAAAGCATTCCCAGAAACTGTACCCGGTCCGAGACCCCGTACTCCCTGGCGAGTTGCTGCGCCTGTTGCATAAAATTACCATCTCCGCAGACAATCAGCTGACTGTCAACCTGCCGCATAGCCGGTATCAGGCTCTCAAAACCTCGACCCTCATTGACCGCTCCGGTATAAATGAAAACCGGTTTTCGCTCCCGGTCTGCCGGAAAGGGGCGGACCAGGGGCAGGGGCAGGTTGCGAACGGTGGCATAGTCCACCCCGTATTGTTCCTTAAAAATGCGGGCGATGCTGTCACAAACTGTATAGCCATTGGGAAACCGGGGCAGCGCATAGCGTTCCAGGGCTTTCCAGATCCGGTATACCAGTGGCCGGCTTTTGATCTCCTTCATCTCGGAAAACAACTCATGGGCATCGTAGACCCGGGGGATACGCTTTATCCGGGAAATCGACAGTACGGGCAGGATCGTATCCAGGTCGATCGCGCAGATGGCGTCCATTTTCTTAAAAAGCAAGAAGCAAAACAGCCGGATCTGGTATTCGATATAAAAGAGTTTGCCTTTTTCGAACCAGCAGGGCAGTTGGTATTGGACATATCCGGCGCTGGAAGGGGGCGGGCTCGATTTTTTTTTGCGGCCCACCAGGTGCACCTGGTAGCCGGCCTGGCTCAGGCTGCCGCAGATGCGCCGCATCCGCTGGTCATAAACCAGATCGGTGGTCACCGTGAAATAAATGGTTTTCGACAATCCTTAACGGTTTTGATAAAGGGATTCGATTAATGCAATGCTGGCGAAACTTTCCGCCGCGTCCGAACCGGGCCCGCTAGCGCTACTTATAGTCTCACAGGCCTTTCGGTAGCATTCGATATGACTGTTTTGCCGGGGTGTTACGCTAAAGCTACCGGGTGCCTCAATACCTTCGATGGTGATTTCTTTCACCTTTTGCAAGCTGGTCCCTGTTAAATGAAGAGAACCTTTTTCGGTTTCGATTTGTAATGAGTTACCTACCTTATTTTTGGGAACGTCAACAGAATAATAGAAACTGCCTGATGTATAGGGACCCATCTGAAAATAGATACCACCATCAGATTCAAATTCTATTTCATTACGTGCGAAATTCCTTATTGACAGGGTTGCAGACTCAATCGGTCCGAACAGCCAGAGCAATAAGTCAATATGATGGCTGAACTGGGTATACAATGTTCCCCCATCGGAGCTGAGTTTTCCCCTCCAGTCCCGGTAATAGGTAGCATCTCTGTTCCAAAGGCATACTAAATTTATTTCTTCTATATGACCTAACCGACCCGCATCAATCCAACTTTTCAGGGTTCTGAGTCCCGGGTAATCCCGCATTTGCTTTACTATAAATAAGTGGCGCCCCGTCTTTTTGCTGGTGTCAATCATTTGTTGGGCATCCCGCTTTGAAATGGCCATGGGTTTTTCACAAACTACATGAAAGCCTTTTTCCATGGCTTCGATGGATTGGGGGGCATGGAGGTAGTTGGGCGTACAAATGCTCAGCACATCAATCGTTTGGTCGTGGAGCAGCTCATCGTAACTTCTATATACGCGACAGTTATATTTAACCGCCAGTCTGGCGGCTTTTTCGTTGTCAGTATCGTATACGCCCAGTAAAGTGCCGTTTGCCGAAGCCGCAAGTGCATGACGTTCAGCAATTTCTCCACATCCTATGATGGCAAAATGAGTCATATGTGCAAATCTAAGCTCTTCATTGATACAATCGATATATCTTCCTGCTGAACCTTTTTTGTTTAATTTTTGATACGCTGGAAATCGTCACGCGGCTAAATCCCTTTATAGTATAGGGTATCGGGACTTTTAAAGATATGGATTGTATTGTAGCAAGAGACAGCGGATTAGGGATCATTGATCAGCTACCTGCAGGCCGGACCAGGCGAGACTTTATTATACACCACCGATACTTCCGTCTTTCTGTTTTCAGGTCCATTGGTTCCGTTCGGAAATCTTAATGATTTCTAACCCTTTAGCCAGGTGAAGAGATGTACAAATCCCTGTCCCCAACACCTGCCGCGTTTAAGTCTATTATTCCTTTTCGGCATATGCCCCCGCGATACTTTGGTATCAGAAGAATGGTGTAATGTTTCTAAAAAAATGTAGCAGTCCCAATTTCTTTCGCCGCGGGTTTGCACCGGTAACATTGATTTACAATTCTTTATTGGATGACTGCTGAGGACCGATGTTCCCGACTGCAAAAGTAGCGTAATGGCGTTTCAATCCTAATTCTTTATTGGATCACTGCTGAGGCAGGTTTGCCTTACAGTAAGAAGGCAGAAAGGCGGGTTTAATTAAGTTTAAAATAAATATATGGCCGGACGAATATATAGTTTAATTTTAGTGTGGATTATTTTGTTGCCATTGTCTCAACATCTGTTTGCTCAATCTGCCAGATACTTTGGTACAAAAAGGATAGTACCAGAGGTTCCACCAAAAGAAGCACAGATCAGATTGCTCATTGTAAGTGATGCTACCAATGAAATTGATGACATTTGGGCAATTTCGTTGGCATTATTGTATCCTGCACGTTTTTCAATTGAAGGCTTTGTTGGCAGTAATTATGATCATAGTTCAATGGGTTTGGGGCCAAAAAGCATCCAGCGTTCTGTAGAGGGTATTTTGACTATTTTGAAAAAAGCGGGGTTGAAAGGGAGGTATCCGGTATACAGTGGAGGCAATCCCATGCAATACGAGTTCGAACCCAGCGCTTCCTCCGGCTGCGATTTTATCATTGAACGAGCGATGGCCGGTTCTCCCGATAATCCCTTGTGGATTTTGGGATTAGGGGCTGCGACCGATATTGCATCCGCGTATTTAAAAGCGCCTGAAATTCAAGACAGGATCAGGGTGTTTTGGCATGGAAGAACCCAACCTACCTGGCCTTATCGTGCTATTAATTATAACGTCAAAGGTGATATGCATGCGGCGAGAATGTTGTTTCACGCACCTTTTCCTTTTGTATTATTTGATACCGGAACGGATCTATGGGCAGGAACCCTTGAGGAATCTGAAAAATTTGTTCGTCCCTTTGGCGACTTGGGGCAATATTTGTACGAGTACCGACTGAAAAGGGCAGATTGGAGCAGTGATAGAAGAGGTTTTTTTGATCTCGGAGACGTGGCTGTGCTAATCGACCCTTCGATAGGAAAATGGGAAGAACTGTCCTGTCCAACGCTTAGTTACTATATGGACTATAATTTTTTGAAAACTAATGGAAGAATGCTGCGTTGCTACGGAGTCGATCGGGATAAAACCTATCGATTAATGTATGAGGGGCTTAAACGTTTCTATAAAAAAAGCTAAAATGAGATTGACATTGCTCTTGTTCGTGGTTGGTATTCTGGGTTATAATTGGCCGCTTCATAGCCAGTCCGGTGTACCCGGAACAGTTGTTTGCCATGAACCCGCGGCGTCTAAAAAGTACATCGGTTCACCCAGCCTTGCGGTTTTACCGAATGGGGATTATGTGGCTTCTCATGATTTTTTTGGCCCCAATAGTTCTGAATTCGTCCAGGCGGTTACCCGGGTATTCAAGTCTTCCGATAAGGGAGCCACCTGGATGCAGATAAGTGAAATCAGGGGCGCGTTCTGGTCCAGCTTATTTGTCAATAATGGCTTTTTGTACCTGATTGGACCGGACCGCCATCATGGTTCGGTATTGATTCGGCGGTCAATCGATGGCGGTGAACACTGGACAGCGCCTACCGGAACAAGAAATGGCTTATTGCTAAAAGGGATGTTCCATTGCGCTCCCATGCCGGTAATTACTTATCAAGGCAGAATCTGGCGCCCAATGGAAACAGCCCACGGGCCCATTCTGGAATGGGGCAAACGTTATGGCGCCATGGTCATGTCCGCACCGGTAGGTGCTGACCTCTTAAATGCTGACTCCTGGACAACGACAGATGTAAAATATTACGACAGTACTTTTCTCGATGGGAATTTTGGCGGGTGGCTGGAAGGTAATTTTGTGGTAGATAAGCAGGGGCGGATGTGGGATATGTTGCGGGTAGATAACAGGAGGGATTATCAGGAAAGGGCGGCCATGGTAGGTATATCTTCGGATGGACGAAAACTGGATTTTAATCCGAAAACAGGCTTTATTAATTTTGAAGGCGGCAGTAAGAAGTTTGTGGTAAAGTATGACAGCGTTTCTAAGTATTATTATACCTTAACCAATGCAATTCCATCAGCGTATCAGCAGCAATATCCCAATCGTAACCCGGCTTCATTTCGTAATGTGTTGAAACTAAGACGTTCTGAAGATTTATTCCATTGGGAAGATGTAAAAATAGTGTTGGAACATTCGGATGTATTAAAACACGGCTTTCAGTATGTGGATTGGTTGATTGCAGGTGATGATATGTTGTATTTATCCCGAACTGCCTATTTTGACGGGAATGCTGATGCCCATAATAATCATGACGCTAATTTTCTGACCTTTCACCGAATCAGGAGTTTTCGATCGTTAAAATAATCCAATATTCAGATGCAGCGGAAATATGCATGCCGGCTGTTTGCGATAACCTCCTTATGTTTAAGTATGAGTGCTTGTTTATCCGATCAAAAGAATAGCATCAGACAGTTAACCCATCAGCAAAGCGGGCATACCTTACATCATAACGGGGTGTTTTCCAGTGACGGGCGGTGGGTGGTTTTTGACGGTCGTAATCATGATACCGCCATCGGCCAGACGACTGAGATCGGTATGGTCGATATACAGACCGGTGAACTGCGTGTAGTTTATCGGACGGCCCATCCTACAGAATTCGGTCCCGGGGTGGGGGCCGCTTCATTCAGCCCTGTTGCCAACACTGTGATTTTCATTCACGGCTTGGTTGGCGCAAATCAGGCAAAACCCTATGGTTTTACCCGACGTACAGGCGTGGCGGTTGAATTAAGTCATCCCCGGCTACCGATTCATATGGATGCAAGAGACCTGCACTTTCCTTATACACCCGGTTCATTAAGAGGGGGGACGCATTCGCATTGCTGGAGTCCGGACGGCAGGCTGATCAGTTTTACCTATAATGATGATTTGGTGGAGCCGGATCTGAGAACTGTGGGCCTGATGTTGGATGCAGGTAACCCTGTCAGGACAGATGCGCTGACAGGGAATAATAACGGACTGTATTATGCCGTTGTTGTTGCTGATGTAGTCGCTGAGCCGGAAGCGGGCTCCGATCAGATCGGCAAAGCTTTTGATGAGTGTTGGTTGGGCCGGGAGGGTTATATTAATCAGCGGGGAGAGCAGGTACCCTATGCAATTGCTTTTCAGGGCAATACGGTGGATAGGCATGGTCAGATTATTACTGAAATCTACCTGGTGGATATTGATACCGCTGCGATATTACGCGATAGCAGTGCCGTGGGGAGCCTGGGGCAGCGTCCGCAAGTGCCAGTAGGTTTGCAGCAACGCAGGTTGTCCCGTAGCCTTAAAGGATTGTCCTCTGTTCGGCATTGGTTACGCAGTTCACCTGACGGCCGATATATCTATGCGTTGGCAGAGGACGATCGGGGTCTGACGCAGTTGATCCGTTGTGAAGTGGCTACCGGAAAACTGGATTACCTGACGCGTAATGCGTTTTCCATTACCAATCCTTTTAATAGCAGTCCGGACGGAACTCAGATTGTTTTTGTAGCCAATAACAATATATATCTATTGGAGCTCAGCAACTTAAAAGTCCGCCCCATAACCCATATGGGATCCGGTGCGGGACAGATTGTAGGAGCGCCAGGTTTTTCCCCGGATGGGCAGACAATTATATTTAATCAATACTTGCCTGCTGCGGATCAGGCTACAGAATACTTACAAATTCTGGCGGTAAAGCTTGGTAAGCCAACCCAGTAACGGCCAGAAATTAAAAGGAATTGGCGGGATAAGTATTGGAATTTTGGGGATGCTCCCTAATCGGCAACGATGCGCCTGATTTTAAAGTAGCCGCAGCCCCTGGTAAATAGCATTTAACTGGTAATATTGTATAAGATTATGTAAATATTCTATAGTATAGGGGGTGGCGATTGCAGTAATTTAGAGTTATCAGACTGGTTTGCTATATACATTTTGTGCGCCTGCGTCATAAGGTCTGATGAAAAAAAGATACGGAGTTGTTGCTGAATTTTGCAATGTTTTGATTTATCGGCGCCTATTTCTTTTTAAGCCGGTTATATCACGCAAACCTACCAAAACACGATGCGAAGAATTATATTTTTAGTTCGGAGCCTAAAGCCCCTCTGCCATGGCAGCGATATTGCTGGTAACGGTTGAAAACTGAAAAAAATATGAAAGCCTATTTTCACAAAGTGGTCAAGTCCTACCAAAACAGTTTTGTGGTCCGTCATGATATTGTACCCAATTTTGGGAAACCGGTACATTACCATGCTGATCTGGAATTGCACTTAACCTTAAAGGGTGAAGGGGTCCGGTTCATCGGAGATAAAGTCGCCAATTTTCAACCCGGAGAAATATTTTTGTTGGGTGAAAACCTGCCCCATGCCTGGCACGCCAAAGAAAAAGAAAACCCCGAGGTAGAAGCGATCGTGTTTCAATTTCGGCGAAATTGTTTCGGGGAGGATTTTTTCTCTCTCCCGGAGATGCATCATATTGAACAGCTGTATGAAAAAGCGAGAAAGGGACTGTTGCTACATGGCGATGCTCGTGTTGAAGTGAAGGCTTTGATGTTGAAAGGAGTCAAGGCAGGACCCTTTGAGCGGATTATTATCTTATTGCAAATTTTACATACCATTGCTAATTCTAAGCAGTATACCGTTATTTCATCAACGGAACTTGAATATCACGGGGACATGGAAGATGCCAAAAGGTTGGATAAGATATATGCATACACATTGGAACATTTTAAAAAAGATATCAGCCTGGCAGAAGTAGCTTCTGTTAGTAACCTGAGTGTAACCTCATTTTGCCGGTATTTTAAGAATACCACCAAGACGACCTATCTGGACTTTTTAATCCAGGTGCGGGTGAATTTTGCCTGCCAGATGATCATCGAAGATAAGTATTCAATTGCCGCTATTTGTTTCGAATGTGGGTTCAATAATGTTGCTAATTTTTACCGGCATTTTAAGAAAATCATGCAAATGACACCCAGCGAGTATAAAAGGAAGTTCGCTCAGGATGCCGCGGCCTAAATAAATTTAGGTTGCCTATGAGCTGCGATCTTCAAAAGCCGAGACCAACTGATAAATAAGGGTTCTTGCCGGCGTGTAGTTCCGAGGATGAACCATGTATTGGACGACCCCGGTAATGTAAACAGCATGCTGCTATTGTTATTGACTTCGGATCTGAGATTCCATGAGGTATCCAAGCTTTTGGATAATATTACAGATGGATAGGTTCCTCAGAACTGCGGCGAACTATTAACGCAGGTGATGTCTGTTGAATCATTGATATCCCTTTTTAAAGGAATATCAAATCTAAAAACTCAAAATCAAAAGACAGTGGCTGTTCTGGTTAGTTTACTATCAAACGAACTTCTTTTTCCTTTTCCAACTTTTCATGAAATCTTATTTTAGACGTTTTTTTTGCACTAAAAAACAGGATTAAAACATTGAAAAACAAAGCCTAATTGAAATATAACTTTGACAAAATACACTTTTTATGCCGAACTTATATAAATAAGTGTTACATTTACCATAAAAAAACGATTTTGGCAGAAAGGTTGGAAAAACATATCGGTCACTATTTTAAGGAAAGTGAAAGACTTTCCAAGCAGAAGCTTGTGGGATCAATAAAAAAGGATTTTCCATCCTGGTCTGACAACACGATCAATATGTATCTGTCCAAACTGAAAAAAGAGGGGGTTATAAATGCTCCTTCCAGAGGAATTTATGAGATGGATAGTAACATCCCTTTTCAACCCAATATTTCAAATAGTTTAAAGAGAGTATTTAATAAGGTAAAGCGTGAATTTCCTTATATCAATTTTTGTATTTGGGATACGGTGTGGTTGAATGATTTTATGCGTCACCAGCCATTTAAACATTATGTTGTTATAGAAGTAGAAAAAGATGCGTCTGAATCTGTATTTACTTTTCAGACAGAAAGCAATAAAAACGTTTTCTTTAATCCTGATGAGGAAATATTTGACCGTTACATTCATAATCAAGATGAAGTTCTTATTGTGAAGAATATGGTTTCGGAGTCTCCTTTGATAGAAAAAGATAAAATTTGTATTCCTGCATTGGAAAAGTTATTGGTGGATATGTTGATTGATACAGCACTTTTTTCGGCACAGCAAAATGAAAAGGAATTTATTATGCGAAATGTAGTCCAGAAATACACTTTAAATGAGTTAAAGATGCGTAGATATGCTGTCCGAAGAAACAGAGAAGAAGAAATAGAAAGACTGATAAATATAAGTTTGGCAAAATAAGTTTTTTATGCCAATAATAAATAAAATATGATAGACACAAAATCCTATACAATTGAATGGATTACCGACTTACGAAATAAGTTAGGAAAACGCATTGATCCTAAACTGATTGAAAAGGTGGTATATGCTTTAACGCTTTTGGTGGATACTACGGTTCGAATGGTGCCAGCCATTTCGGTCGGATGATGCCAGTTATTTCGGTTCAAATGATGCCATTTTAATTTCACATTGATGATTGCGGTTACGGTTCGTTTTGTGCCACTATTGAACCAGACCGATTCGTTAACGGAATTACCGAGCTGAACAATTACGGTTCGTTTTGTGCCACTTTGAGAGATCAGGGATTACCTTGTCGTCTTACCTAAATACAGCGACATGGCCAACATACTTGATCCGATGGACTTGAAACAGATAATAACCTTACATCTTGACGGGGCGAGTAACCGACGGATAGGTTGGGTATTGGGGATTTCCCGCAATACGGTGAACACCTATATGCAGTTGTGTATATTCCGATGATGATACCCCCTCATTCCGAGCCATGGTAACCCCTCTGTAAGAAGGCCAAAAAACAAAGAGCTTAATGTGTTCTTTAAAGATACTATTCTGGTTTGGATTTTTATTTATTTACCTCGTCTCATAGAAGGTCCTTTGAGTTCGATTCTTTGACTTTTTGCTGTCAGTCTGTCACAAAGAGCGTCTCCGATTGCGGGTTCATTCAAGTATTCGTGCCATTCAGAAACGGGGAGTTGAGCGGTGATAATTATTGATTTTTGGGCGTATCGATCTTCCATTATTTGAAGGAGTGCCAGCTTCGTTTGTTTGTTCAGATTTTGAAGGCCAAAATCGTCAAGAATGATGAGTGGTATTTTCTCTATATGGTTCAATAATTTCACATAGGAACCCTCCGTTTTTGCCATTAAAATGGATTCTATCAAGCGGTGCATGCTGTAATATTTGGTACGCACCCCCATCATACAGGCCTGATAACCTAAAGCGCAGGCCAGCCAAGATTTTCCTGTACCAGTGGGACCTGTGATGAGTACTGCCGAGCCGTCTTGCAGATATCTACCCTCCAGTAACATGCTCCAGGTGGTTTTAGTCAGATTCCGTTCTGGTTTACAAATAATAGTTTCCGGTGTAGCATCAAAACGAAGCCTGGCGTTTTTAAGTAGGTATTCCATTCGGTCATTACCTCTTTGTAGTTTTTCTGCCGCCAGCAGGTGTGCGATCATTTCATGGCTCTCCAGTTGTTGGTCTACCGGCATGGTCAGTTGCGTTTCATAGCACTCAGCCATACCTTTTAATTTTAACTCCTGCATTTGCTCAAGCGTGTGTTGTGTGTTCATTTTCTTTGATTTTGTTAATGTATAGAAAGATCTTATGAGATGAGTAAGGGTTACTATAAATGATTGATTTTAATCGATCATTTATAGTAACCACCGCCCCCCATACAGGGGCGGGGCGGACTTAACGGTAATATTGCTTTCCACGGATATTCTCGTGACTCTTTGAGGGTTTCTGTGATGCTTCATCGAAAAGGAGGGCTTGCTTATCCTGACCGGTTTTTAGAATATTACGGATCATTTTAAGGGTGGGTCGTTTGACTATTGAGGCATGTTTACAGGCTGCCTCCAGCCGGTAACCGCTATAGGTGTTCTTTAGTAAGATCATGGCGTTACAGGCTTTAAAATTCTGTTCCGGGTATATGCTACTATGCAGAATGCGAGAGGCGATCTGAGCGGTATATTCGCCCACTTTTGAAGCCCGTTTGACAAGTGATTCTACTGTCCAGCCCTGCATATCCACCATCGCCTTGTGATTGGGTGGCATATGCTCGGCTATGCGGTTAAACTGCGACTCATTACTCTGTCTGACATGGAAGGAGATTCTTTCATGATTGTAATAGACCTCTACCACCCGGGTATTATAGTAAACCTGCACTTTTTTGCCTACATACTGATAAGGAACAGTATAATAATGCTTGTTATCAGAAAGCTGGATTGCATAGTTGCGTTGCACCATCACCGTTTTACCCAACATGAGCAAAAAAGGGTTCTCGGGTAGTAATTTGAGAAAGGGTTGCTCCCGGCTTTCAAAGATGCTGCGGCGACTGTCAGGATTGTTCTTATATGCTTTGCGGTTTAATATCCCCTGGTGATGCGCTATATGATGATTTAGCGATTCCAGAGAATAGTAGGTCTGATGGCGCATAGGAGCATAAATTTGCTGGTACACAATATTGACCGCCCCTTCGACCATCCCTTTATCTCGCGGAGATCTTGATCTTGTTGCACTAAAAGTTGTATTATAATGTTCTGACAACTGATGACACAATCGGGTAAAATCCGGCTCGAACCGATCGGCCTTTTTAACGGCTGTTTTAAGATTATCCAACAGTATGGTAAGAGCTACGCCCCCAAAGTACTTCAGCATATGGTTAATACAGATAACAAAATCCGCTATCCGCTGGGAGGCTACGGCCATACAGAAAATCAGGCCACTAAAGGGCAGAATAGCAATAAAAACCTCAACAGGTATCACTTCTCCGGTTTCTTTATCCACGTAAGACAGCTTTTTACCTGCAAAATCCGCCTGAATAAACTCTGCTGGTCGGTATTCCCAGTGGAAGGCAGGATCTGTGTCCTTGAGGTATTTACTCAGTATATTACAATACTGACTGTACTTATAGCCATGCTCATGCTGCTCAATGTACTCTGCCCACAATCTTTTCCTGGTAACGCCTGTTTTATGAAGATCCCCAGCTGATTTTTCAAAATGAGCAATTAACGCCCCATAGCGCTCATCTGCAACGTGCGCAACATCGTTGTTATAAACGATATCAGCAAGTTCTTTATCAGTGACTTCAAGTTTTTGAGGGGTGGTGGCTGGCGACGTTAATATTCCAAGCTGTCGAAGATATTTTTTAACCGTTTTACGGCTTATTCCTGTGCGCCGAACAATCTCTTTAATCTTTATCCCATCAGTCCATAACTGATGTACTTGTTTTACCTGGTTCATATTTATTGGTTTCTGTGCCATCCCTTTTAATTTTTAAGATTCAAAAGGGAGTAAATGAACACAAAAAACCCTGTTTTATGGCTTCAACACAGAGGGGTTACCATGCTTCGGAATATCTCAGAAGCTAAAAGCCCGGTTTAAGAGAAAAACAACTCGGGCTTCACCTTTTTGTATACCTCAAAACAAAAAAACAACCAGAGGGGTTACCATGTGTCGGAATGGCAGTCTTCGGCAATAAAAAAATATTCAACAACTATCGAACTTACTTCAGTTTTTAACAGAAAATAACTGCTAGCCGACAAAAAAGGTGGGGTTACCATGCTTCGGAATGAGGGGTTACCATGAAATCGGAATGGGGGGGTACCATGGCTCGGATTATACATGCAGTTGTTTGCCGCAAGCGACTATTCGCTAGAAGAGCTCCTGCGTTTTGACACCGCTGCTTTATCCGAGCTGTTCTCCTCCCTGCTTTGAGGTTGTTTTTATTTTTCATCGGGCAAAACTCAAACCCTGTATCCTAAATTCCTATATGCCCTTGGCCAACTGGATACGATGAACTTGCATCAAAAAAAATTTCTTTATCATCATTTGACATGGCTTCAGACGAGAAATAGGGCAGCAGGCAACAGTGCATTTTCAATAAGGCGGCTGAATAATAAAGGAAAATTCAATCTTTACCACTAAAGATTACCGTCCGTTATTTGCCGCTTAAGCTTTTTTTTTACGGCAAACCGAGATGTTCCTGAAATCGCTGATGCGGATAAGGGGACCTGTATGCGCTAATTCTCAACAAGCTTGAATTTGAAGGAAATCATACGAATCTACGATAAGATCGTATATAAATGCTGCGTCTTTGCCCAAATAGAACCGTTTTGCGAAATTTGAGATTCAATTATAATTGAATGATATGTGTAGAAATGGGTATTATTACGTTATAATTGACAAAATAGACAGTTCTTTAATATTACTACGTTATGATTGAATCTTATCACCACGTTTTTGAAAAAAAGAGCTGTTCCTTAATTTGAGCGCCACTTCAACCTCATAAAAAGGCAAGTTGTAGTCCTGGTATTGCCGTTTAGCCGTTTGCCCGGTCACGGCGTCAGCTACTGCTGCGGAACCTCCCGGTGTCAGTCCAGTCTTGGAATTATAATCTGTTAATGACTGCGGACCGAAATTTTGGGTTAATTTGAGGGTCAATACGGCGATACCGATGAATGTTTTTACTGTGTTCGCAGATTGTCCCCAAAGGATTTAATTTAATGGGTGGTGTTTGAAACAATTAAAGAATATTTTAATCTTCCATCGGTGTTTAAATAGCAGTGCGATTTGCTGCTGTAAGATGAGAATTATTTGGTAAGCCGGAAATACAATGCCAATAGATAGCGTAAAAGCGGCCCTTAACGGCATATGGTTCTGTTAATTATCCCCGTGTTAGCTTAAGCGTAATGGCCTTGGGGAGCTGAGAGAGGGCTTTGGGCAGATAGACAGCAGCACCGGCACCCGCCTGAATCCAGTGTTACGGGTCACAGTCCTGGGAAGGCGCAATATAAGATGAAGGGATTGGCCTAGGGCCAGTTTCGGCTACTTTCGCCTCAGATGCGAATAGGGTGGTAAAGGGTAGAAGTAATACAATAAAATAAAAAGATGTTGAATTATAACGCGCATTCAAACAGGAAACCGCGTCAAAACAAGCGCTGGTCATTCATCCGCAACAACGGCTGGTCGATACTTCTGGGAATAGCCATTGTAATAATGGTCGTCAGCCCCGATGCCAAATCCTGGGTATTGCAGCAATTGATGCATACCGGCATTTTCAATCCGAAGTTTGAAACTAGCTCACCCGATCCTGCCGGTCAAAGCGTCATGGATTTTGATTTTAAAACAGCGCAGGGGGATATTCAAAATCTATCATCGTTAAGGGGAAAAGTCGTTTTCATCAATTTCTGGGCGTCCTGGTGCCCTCCCTGCAGGGCAGAATTTCCGGCTATCGAATCGGTGTATTCGGGGTTAAAAGATCATCCTGATGTTTTCTTTTTGATGATTAATCAGGATGATGACCTTACCGCTGCCCATCATTTTCTGGAAAAGGAGCACTATTCGATACCTTTTTACAAAACCAACGGCCCCGTGCCACCGGAAATTTATTCCGGCACCTTGCCGACTACGGTTGTACTGGATAAAAGAGGCAGGATAAGGTTTCATCATGAGGGCCTGGCCAACTATGGGGCAGAAAAATTCCTGGAACAGATCGAAGTACTTATGAATGAATAAACAATTACAGTCTCTGCATACATAAGATTATTGCGTATATATGGGAGTTGTATGCTATTAAAAAGAAACACCCCACTGTTTGAAGGGTGAGGTGTTATATAAATTGACATTTTAAATCTTCTATGCAGGTTGTAACCCTTTACGTGAAATAGATTTTATAGCGTTTGAATGTTCTTTTGTAAGACCGATATAAGGACTTGTTTGCACTAAATTCTCTTTTAAAAAATCGGGAAGTTCATTTAAAGACTTATCATCATCAATAATGACAAAATCTTCCTCAACCTTATTGTCCTTAAACCAATTGACAATTTCATCTTTCCTACTAAGATTATTAAAATTTTCAGGAAGTAATTTTATCTTGTCAATCTTAATACCTCTATTCTTGAAAATGCTTTTCCATTCGTTAATGCTGAACTTTGATTTATGGGACGTTGTAAGCATAATGGTAACATCCTCAGAGATCAAACTCTGAAGTGTATTAGTTGCCTTAATACTAAACGCAGGAAATCCATCATTCAAGAACTCAGGACTTTTCCAACCTTTCGCAGGAACCATAACACCATCTATGTCTAAGAAGAATAACATAATAGAAAATTTACACTTTTATTTCAGCAATTCAACGATTTTCTCTATCGGAATACTGTTGTACTCTGCATCTTGTTCATTTAGCATATTAATTTTTGCAGGGGTATCCCAGTCTTCCTCCTCGAAAACTACTGATTTCCAATGAACTGGACTAGTAGCTGATGTTTTACTACCTGGAATCCTGTCGAGATGAAAATTCGCTAAAATTGAAGCTAAATATCGGTGATGTCCGTCGCAAATCAGATTGTCTTCGACTTTAATGCCAGGAAACTTTATTCCAGCTTTCATTTTTTGTAAATCCTATTAATAACAGGCAGACACAATTTTGTTTGGGTAGAACTTAACTCAATTTTATTTTGATTAATAGGCTCGACTATATTTTCTTTTGTAATTTCTTCCAATACCTTCAATTTTATGACCACAAAAATACGAATTGCAAAAGCAAAATTAACAGCGTATAGGGTATTTGCCATAGTGCGGCTTGACGTTAAATGCTCAACTTTGGCAATTTTATTTAACTTTAGTGCAAAACTCGGCTGACGGAATGCTATTTCCGCACCATCGCAAATACCTAATCCGTTACAGCCAACGGTAAAGCGACCCCGAAATCTCAATAAATAATAGACGATGGACAGTATTAAATTGAACGATATACTAAGGCTTGCTAATCTTAACAACGTAAAAATTCGTTTTAATTTGATGTTCGCTGAGAATTGGAATCCTATTGAACTTTTTAAAAATGGAGACATATCTACAATGCTTGCAGGGCAATATTGGAACTACAATAAAAACAAATCCTACAAAGCAGGACAAATTACAGTTGGACTTGTTAAGATTAAACGCAATGAAGATTTATGGTTACTGTTCCATATTGGAAGAGTAACTAAGGACTTGAACAAATTAAACGGTGTTGGCTACGAATATGAAGAGCTGCGTGACCACGAAAAATATGTCGGACGGTTAATCGTGAAATTTAAGAATAGAGCACAGACAATGATTCGCAATGCTGAATCAGTTATTGACGAATGTTACGTATCTCAGCTTTTACCTGACGCTTTTGACAATGACTTATTTCCAGGTTATGAAAAGGTAAACGTTTCTTGGGACGAGTTAAGAAGAGTAATCGAAAAGGATAACTGGAAAACTGCACTTCAGAACCAGAAAGGCGTTTACTTGCTTACCGACCAATCAAATGGCAAAATGTATGTTGGTTCGACATACGGAGAGCATATGATTTTAGGACGTTGGAGAGCGTATGTTGACTGTGGTCATGGAGGAAACATCGAGCTTAAGGCGCTAACTTTTGACCATATAAAAACAAATTTCAAATACTCAATTCTTGACATTTACAAATCAACTACTGACGATTTAGTTATTATTGAAAGAGAAAGCTGGTGGAAAACTGTTTTACTAAGTAGAAAGTATGGGTATAACTCCAACTGACAAATTAACAAGAACCGCTGGCTATAACCAGGTATTTGCAATAGTGCGGCTTGAAGTTAAATACTCGGTTTCGTTAATTCTATTTAACTTTAGTGCAAAACTCGGCTGACGGAATAGGATTGCCGCATCATCGCAAATACCTAACCGATGTGACGAAATCCCTTCGGGCTTCCGTCACATCAGAGGCGGTTTTACTAGATGTACAAAGCTCTGCGGGACTTCGTACATCTCCGGTTTCCTGTCAATTGCTCCTTGCGGTCGAAACTGCGTGAAGCCACCTTGTTACCGGCTATTATTAAACGACGGAATAGACAATGACCGAAGAAGAAGTATTAAATACGCTTGACAATTCCAATGACGGCTATTACTGTTCATTTGTTGACCTTGGACACGTATATTCATATCTCATTGACACAAGACTGAATGTTTTTCGAGGGGACAGCAATCGTTGGGCAATTGCAGTTGAAAGACTTGGTTATAATCCAAGAGCTGGAGCAATTGTTCTTGACATCAATTATTATGGCATCTGCTTGACAAATCTGGAATTTTACAATCAACGTCCCACAAGCTATTACAGCATATACCCAATTGACTTGGACAACTTCAACGAAACAATTGACGGTGAGAGTTTAAAGTCTGATGCAAAATTTTGGGTGGTCCGTGGACAACAGGTTCAGTTAACCCATAACAAACAAGATTACACCAATGCATGTATTCAACTGAAAGAATATGAGCCAAATGAAATAAGTGCTGAAGAAGTTGGAAGACTTGTCGTTTCACAAAACCGTGACTTATTCCGTGCAACGGAAAATGAACTATACAAATCCGTTCCGACTGATTTGGAGAAAATATTAGTACTTGATGAATGGTATCATAAAGACTTCCAATTACAAATTTCACCGACAATGACGGACGAGCATTTGCGCCAAACTTTTGAGTTCAACAAAAACTTAACTGAACTTGGCGGAATGACCTTTGGGAATTTCGTTCAATTATTCCGACAGCAAGAAATATTAAGTGACGATTGGAATAGAGAAATTTGGGAGAACAATAGACCAAGTTCCTACGAGACTTGGCAATTAATTGCTAAAGTCATTGTGACAAATGATCCACAGCAATATAAGCCGACTTTAGAACCAAACACCCATTGGTCAAATTGGCCTGACTCCGGGAGTATGTAATGAACAGACAGAAAAACAACAGCAGGTAATGGGTTTTGCATCAGGCGGGCAGACGTGCAAAATTCAACAGTAGTTTTTCAATTGAATTTTAGTAATAATATTGGCTTTAGTGCTTCGATTTACCGCCCGAACGCAAAGCCCCGAACCGTTGGCAGTAATGCCAAAACCGACATCATATAGGACTGAAAGGAAATGAACGCACCTAAATTAGAAGAAAATAAATGTTCAATACTTATCGCGGAATATGCGACAGGGCACGTTTTAAAAAAAGATTTGACGCTGTTCTTAAATGGCGACAACGAACAAGAAGTTTTTAAACTGTTTGACAATTTTAGTGACGCGCAACATTTTGTTCTAAACTTCGTAAAAGGCAAACCTGAATTTGAATGTTCAATCTATGATCAAAACGGTATGCATTTGAAAACATTTGACATCACAGGAGAAAGAAAATTTGAAAAAAAAGATTAGAAATAATGCAGAGATACTGTTGGATGCTCAATAACTCGCAACGTCAAGGTCTACCGGCTTGGATTCGATTAACGAAAACATCTTTGAAAGGGATTAAAAACTTATTTGATATTTACCTTCCAATAGTTGATGGCGCATTAATCTTTGATAATTCAGAGGGCAAACACGAACTTACAGCAGAAAAACAAGGTGACCGTTTGCTTAACATCCTAAACCAAGATAAGTTTGATTATTTAAGAAGGTATTGTGACACAATTGAAATTCAAATAGACGAAAAAAATAAAATTTTGAAAGGGCTTGAAAAAGTCTAAGAAAAACTAATTGAGTTCAAAAAAGAAAAGAAAAGTGAACTTATTTTCATTCGAGATAATAAAATTGTAAGAATAAAACCTGAATAGAAAAGCACAATCGCCTAATAACTAAGCTTTCGTTTTGTCCGAAGGACAAGAAATGAAAGTGTTGTTGAACGGAACTGATGGTAACCGCTCTTGCATTATGGGGTTACCGAGCTTTTTATGGAGGGTGCCAAAGCAGACTTTGAGGGTCTTATATACGGGGTCGTCGAGACCAATCCTTATTGTTCGATAATCAGCTTCAGTTCTGGCCGACGAATAAAGTTGGCCGCAGAATAAATAATTAGCTTTTGTATCTTTAATCAGCAGCGGCACCGGACAGACGGAACATAGAATACCGCCACATCGCCAATGTTTTAACGTTAGCACTAAGCTTATGACGACAGAACGACACATAAAACTCGGACGACAAACAGCATTAGTTTCATTCTTGCTTGGAACAGTAATTTTTGGATTTTATTTTCTGACTTCTTCTTCTGAACTTCTTTTCTTTGGCTACGGATTTATTTTATTGGCAGGGCTAATAAATGTAGTAATTTTTGTTGCAATTTTGGTAAGAGCCTGCAATGACAAGGAAAATAGGAAAAGCCTTTTGACCACATCAGGAATTATGTTGGTTAACATACCAATAATGCTTCTCTATTGTTGGTTTGCAATAATCTTGCTAAGGACAATGAGAATTACATTTACAAACGACACAGGAACTGAGTTAACGGACATCAAAATTGTTGGTTGTGGTGGTGGTCATATCGACAAATTAGAAAAAGGAGAAAGTAAAACCGTTTGGGTGAAAATTACGGGTGACTGTTCAATATATCTTGATTACTTGTCAAACGGACAAAGAAATAAAGAAACTGTTGCAGGGTATGTAACTTCAAGTATGGGACAGAAAATAAATCATAAAATTGACGGCAAGGACAAAGACATATTTTGACAATTTGAGAACAAATATCAACGACGGATGTCTTAGCCTTTCATTCCATTGAGCAAGGTGAGCTGATTGACCGGCACGGTTTCTCAAGCTTCTATAATGCCAAACAACATATCGAAAAATATATGTACTGGTATAAATTTAAACCTAAACACGGCGCTATCGATTTTATGATAGCCATGAAAAAATGACATAAGGCATGTCGTTGTCAACCGTTAGGCCACCAATGAAGCAAGGGGCGACAGGCTTGTCAAGGCCGGACAGCCTGGCCACGTGTGCGGCGTCAGCTTTGTATAGCCTTGACAAGACTGGCGAACCTGCTTATCTTTGCCTGACTGATGACAAGGATACGAATCAGTAGCAAACCTTTTTGAAAAATCAGGCCGGTTTATTCGGGGTCAAGACAGCCGCTCTTGCATTAAGGGGTTTCCGAACTTTTTATGGACGGTACCAAAGCAGAATTTGAGGGTCTTATAATTTACGGGGTTGTCCGGGCCAATCATTATTGTTCTGTCCTTCCTAGCATCTTTCTCACGGAGCGTCTGGCGCACGGTCTTCCAGGCTGCGTGCCTGATGAGGTTATGTAGGTCAGGGCGGGGGAGGCTGTTGATTCGGGTTTCAGGCCGCCACATCCCATATAGGTCTCATTTTTATATGAAAAGTAGATTTCGTGAGTAGGAGCTTCCCCGTCAATAATATCAAGTGTACAGCCATCTTTGCCGGATCTCCTGATAATCCCGAATAGCTGATTGCCTTTAAATGCATAAGTTTCACTATGAAACTGCTTTCTGCTTATTTGAACCGTATCGGTCAGCGTATCATTGATACAGTAAAGGATCACCCGGTTATTTTCTATATCCATGCTCCAAAAGGGTTCAGTGCCCTCAAAATGACCGTTCAGTGCTAATGCTTCCTGGTTGACAGAATCGTTTGCGAGGCTGCAGAGGCAGCTCAGCAGGAAGAATATTACTATTGTTTTCAACTGTATCATAAGGGTTTTACGGGTACTTTGTGGAATTCAAAAGGTATTCTTTTAATGGATTCACCGTTTTCGATCATTATCTCGACAGCAATATTGGATAGTTCGGATGGGGTAATGCCCTGTTTGATCTTGGTTAGCTTATAAACGATACCCGTTTTTTTATCCTCCAGGATAAGGTTATTGTATCCGGGATCCGGGTTATTGTCAAAAAAATAGACTAGCTTACGATCATCATCATTTCGGTACGCGTATATTATATCAAAGAAATTAAAATCGATTCTCTGGTAAGGCTCACTATCCTTCCTTCTAAACCTAAAATTCGGGAAAACTTTATTGATTTCCGTTGAATCTACTATACTAAAAAACAGGTTCGGATTGCTTTTAAGTATCTCTTTGTCCACTAAGTTTATGTTTCTGGGAATAGCGCCTATCGATCCGAGGTTGAAATAAGAGTTGTTTTTCGTCGAGGGGACAAAGAAGTTCATGAAGCCGCTAATATTTAGATTTTTAATTTTCCTGTTAGGCGGGTAGAATCGCAGGTTTTTAGCGCGTCCATTGTTATAGTTATAGTTCAGCGGATATTCCCGGGTTTCCTTTAACAATTTTCCTTTATTATCACTTATGGATATGCTATCTATGTCAATTAGTTCAAATTTGTTGATTTCTTTATCCATTGACAGGCTGATTTCAACAAAATCTTCGGTTTGATAGACATAGGATACCGTGATCTCTCCCTGGGCCAGGCACCCGGTCGAGATTAGAACACCACATGTTAGTAGCAGGTTTTTCATTACTTGTTAATTTATCTTCTTCCGGCTGGTAATCAACTTTTCGCTTTATAAATATCGGGGTATTAGCGTATCTATGCGGCTCTTGTTATTTAAAATTATTTTCAACTATTTCGGAAAGCGGCTTTACACCTGTGAGATAACTTTGTCTATATGGCGAATCTACTTTCATCATAATTGGATAGTTTAAGTATAAACCTGAATAATTATGCTGCAATTGAAGAAATCAAATCATATGTTTCCATAGCTCAAAAATACGGTTATGATATTTTCAATGAATATCATCTTTGGTATAGCGAAAAAAATAGCGACTATTAGAATAGAGTAAAAGAGCGGTAATAATTGTCCGCTTCGCTTTTAATCGTACGAAGATGGCATTGAAATTCTCTGTAAGTATGTAGTGGGATTATGAAAGTTCTATGTATTCGCTCTTGACATCGGACAAGAAAATTACTTTTGAAGAGACATTAGTAATTCATCCAACTGCTGGAAGTCCGTGGTCATTCCTTCCTTAAAGCCCATCTCTATTTCTTTTTCAAGGTCGGCAAGTGTATTGTAGCTGAGTAACATATCCACTTGCACCTTATTATCTTTCGGAATAAAGTGGTTTTCCCATAAATTTTGCGGAGCTGCGGGATCTATAACACCGTTTTCATCACTGAATCCACCTTTTGAAGAAAATGATTTTTCTTTTACAATAGAAATGAAATTGGATTTGCTCCAGTGCTTTTGTCCTTCTGGACTTACCATTGCGTACAACCAATGCCCTCCTTCTCTAAAATCCATTGCCTTCGTTTCTGCCCTCCAGGGTTGGGGGCCCCACCACTGGTCGAGTAGTTCAGGCGTGGTCCAGGCTTGCCAGACTAATTCCAGGTTTGCCGCGAATTCGCGTGTGATGTGAATGGTATTGTCTTCTTTGTTGACTGTAAAGTCGAATAGTAAATGGTTATTCATTCTCTTTATTTTTTAAGGTGAGCAATAATTTGTCCAAATTTTTAAGATGTGAGGTGAAGCCTTTTTTGTGATTGTCTGTGGCCATTTTTTCAAACATTTCCGGGCTTTTATATCGTTCGGCAATTGTGATTAATGTTTTACCATCAGTTTCACTAAATGTGATGGTACATTCTGTCGGTTCAGCATCCGGGCTGACCGCACCCTTTTCATCGGAGAATACCCTTAATTCCGTAATGCTTTTCAGCGGTTCAATTTTTTTATAATTGTAACGGCTCCAATGTTTATTTCCTTCCGGACTTACGATCGCGTAATGCCAGAAACCCCCTTCACGGAAATCCATTGTGCGGGTTTGGGTTCTGTAAGGGTTGGGCGCACACCATTGGTCAAGCAATTGGGCGGTGGTCCAGCATTTCCAAACCAGCTCAAGGGAGGCATCAAATTCACGTTTGATGAGGATGGTTTTGTTCTCCTTATTGATCATGAAGTCAAATAATAAATTATTGTTCATTTTTCTCTTTTTTTAAGTGTGGCTAATAAATTGTCCAACTGGTCAAATTTCGACTCCCAGATTCTACGAAACTGTTCCAGCCATTTGTCTATTTCTTTCATTTTGTCTATTTCGAGTTGATAATAAATTTCTCTGCCTTTATGGGCCTGAGTAATCAGTTCGCACTCGGTCAAAGTTCGAAGGTGTTTGGAAACGGCTTGCCGTGTCGTGTCAAAGTGTTCGGCAATAGCATTTGGCGTCATTGCCTGTAATGCAATTAATGCAATAATTGCACGTCTGGTTGGATCTGCGATTGCCTGAAATATATCTCTTCTCATTTCTCTAGATTATTTTAATGAAACCTTTCGGTTGCAAATATAAAAGCAACCATTCGGTTTCGCAAATTTTTTCTAATTTTTTTCAATTTATCTTGTAAATCGGTCAGAATTAGGCAGGTAACACAATCTTTTATGATGCATTTTTTGTGCATAATCCTATTTAGGAGCAATCAGGGGGTCAACCTGAGTCGGAATGTCAGATAAAACAATATTAAAAATCCTGATTTCTAAAAAGATTTTCCGATTTAGTTGCGGAAATTAACCCTCCTGTGAACAAGGTAAGGGGTCAACATAAATTGGAATAAATGCAACGAGTGTTGTTGTTATAAAAGAATTTGGAGAGGCTGTTTGTTTGACCGCGTGTGAATTTTTCAATAGCATTATATAAGCGGTAGTGATGATTGGGATGCGATGAAATTTTATGGACAACAGAAATCTGCCTGGCTTAAAGAGTTTTTGCAATTACCCAATGGCATTCCTTCACATGATACCTTCAATCGTGTTTTTGCAGCTTTTGATCCACACAACTTCAGCATTGCTTTATATCATGGGTTCAAAGCGTTGCTAAAATCACTAACGGGCGTGTTGTAAGCATTGATGGTAAATGTTTATGCAATAGTGGGATTGATGGTAAAAAAGGGTTTATACATATGGTCAGTGCCTGGTGCAATACTAACAATATGGTTCTGGGTCAGGGAAAGACAGATGAGAAAAGCAATGAGATCACTGCTATTCCTGTATTGTTGGATCTATTAGTGCTTGAAGGGGCTATTGTTACTGTAGATGCAATGGGGTGCCAGCAGCAAATCGCTGAAAAGATAATTGATCGCAAGGCAGATTATGTGCTTGCAGTAAAGGAGAATCAGCCTCATTTGCTTGATGATATAAAAGAAGGCTTTGAACAAACACCCGGAGCCGAAAGCCGCACCAGCCTTGAAAAATCGAACGGTCGCATTGAGAAGCGTACCTGTAAGGTGATTACCAACATGGACTGGGTTTGCAAACAATCTAGCTGGAAGAACCTTCAATCTATCATAAGTGTTGAATCTGAAAGAAGTATTCTTGCAACAGGTGAACAACAAAGTGAAATCACGTATTATATTGCCAATCTGGCCGATAGTCCGGAAAGTTTTTTAAGCATTACCCGGCAACATTGGAGTATTGAGAATAAACTTCATTGGAGCCTTGATGTTACTTTCAAGGAGGACTTAAGCACTAAACAGGAAGGTAATGCGGCAGAAAATTTCGGCACAATTACTAAAGTTGCTCGAAACCTGCTGAAGAACAACCAATCCAAAAAGTTGAGTGTAAAGAAAAAGCGCCCGCTATGTTCCTGGGACAATGATTTTCTCGCGCAAACTGTTTTTTTGGGAAATTTAGATGCGTTTGCCCTGTAAGGGTTAAATCCTTAGTTAAGAACGTTTGATATTTTTTGTACCTTTGTGAAAGATAAATGCAATTAAATAATGAAAATCGCAGATATAAATATGAACTTGGTTGACAGCTACTATACGTTGCTGAAAAGCCTAAGCCCCAACAATAAATTGGAACTTATTGCCCGACTTTCAAAGTCAATGAAAACCACGAAAGCGAAAAAAGACACTTCTTGGGAGGCATTATTTGGTTCGTGGGAACTTGACCAATCCGCCGATGAATTTGTAGAAGATTTGAAAAAAGACAGAAATTTCAGTCGTAAATCTATTGACTTGTGAAAAAGTATCTGTTAGACACAAATATTTGTGCTTGCTTCTTCAACGGTCAATTTAATCTTAGGGCAAAAATCCGTGAAATTGGATTTGAAAACTGCGTTGTATCCGAAATTACAATAGCTGAATTGAAATATGGAATAGCAAAAAGCACAAGAAAAGAAAAAAACTAACAAGCACTCGACATATTTCAAAAAAAAATAGAGATTTTTCCGATTTTTCCTGCACTTGACATCTATGCAACTGAAAAAGCACGGCTGAAAACAAAAGGCAAAATATTAGACGATTTTGATTTACTAATCGGTTCAACAGCTATTTTCAATAATCTGATTTTAGTAACAAAAAACGTAAGCGACTTTGACCGATTAGACAGAATTGTTATCGAAGATTGGACTACACTCTGACAACAACACAGCAGGTAATCGGTTTGACAATATGGCGGCTGAAGTGGTTCGATGAAACATTTGTGCAAGGTTCAATATTTGGAATTCTATTGAACTTTTGTGCTAAAAACCCGTCACATCGCCAAGCCGTAAGCCGTTACCTTCTATTAATATGCGACCAGTAAAAACTATAAAGCTCGTTTTGACCTTTTACAGAAGCTTTTTTATTGCGACAACCGCAATCACGGTTTGCTGCATTTGGATTTTTCAAAAGAATGTCATTTCGACTTACTTTCCGCTATTTTGGTTTAAACTTGCAGTAGACACTCCTGTTGCTTAATTGGACTTCGCTCTGATCTTGCCCCAAAATTTACTTCATTTCTATTGATAAACGTTTATTTGTATAATAAACATAGTATGTATGTTATGCATTGTATTGTTTATTCAATTAATAATGAACAAATTAGTAGAATATATTGATGAAGTATTGGGTGTCAAATTTTGCCTGTACCACTTACCGGCGATCGTTTGGGCAATTTACCGCTATGCCTTGGCCAACAATATCAATTTTCTTCAACTGAATTGAAAGGACGATCTGTTTTATTGGCCGAACTAAGGCAAGAAAATGAACCAGGGATTTTGCAGACAAGCAAACGCAAAGAGCTTATTGAAAACATCATCGGACTAAAAGTTATATTTGTAATTGCTCAACTGGCAACATTCAATCGCAAAAGATTAATTAAAAAGCATATCAATTTTATTGTTCCGGGAAAACAACTATATATTCCGGATATGATGATGGATTTAAGGGAATCTTTCATTCCTGGTAAAGCTCGACAGAAGAAAGAAAAGCTCCTGCCCACGGAGGCAATATTTTTAGAATATTCGTCTTTTTTGACAAAGGAAATTTAGTTGTATTGGGCAATGGCTTTCAGAAGAAGACACAAAAGACTCCGAAAATAGAAATTGAAAAAGCATTAAAAATTAAAGCAGCGTATGAAAACGAGAAAAGAAAATAACATCACCACTCTTGACGAAATCCTTGAGAATAAATATGGCAAACGAAGAGCTAAAAAGAGGGAACAATGGGAACAAGAATTTGAAACTTTCCAACTTGGTGTTTTGCTCGAAGAAGCAAGACTAAAACTTGGTTTAACCCAAGAACAACTTGCCGAAAAAGTTGGTACGAACAAATCTTACATTTCAAGAATTGAAAATAACGCAAGCGACATCAGGCTATCCACCTTAATGAAAATTATTCAGACAGGACTTGGTGGGCACTTAAAGTTTACTTTGCAACTTTGACGAATAGAATATGGATGCGTGAGACTCAACACAATGTTGGTGGTAAAGTTGTTTTTACCGGGCATCAATAAATGATTTTTCTTAAGCAGAATGCGCCAAACAGACCGATAACAACGGTAAGTTTCTACCAAACAGCCGGCCATCACTTGCCGGCTGTTTGATATTGATTGGATATTTTTAATTCTTGTGCTATTGCATGCCACCCTGCATGCCGCCACCCATATCGGCTCCCTGGTCGGCTTTCATGTTCTTGCGTTTCAGCAGGGATGCATCAAATTTCCCAAACCGGTAGGCGAAGTTGATGGAGAAAAACTGCTGGTCCCGGACCCTATACTGATGCTGGTTGAAAAAGCCGGAAGTTGTATAGACATCACTAGCGCGGGTTTTGAAGATATCCCGCGCATTCAGGGTAATGGAAGCCGCATTGTTTTTCAGGAACTCATATTTCAGGGCCATATCAACGCCATAAGAAGGCATGCTGTAGCCCTGGGCATTGCCGCTTACCTGACCACCCCAGCCACGGCGGCCACCACCGCTGCTGCCGGAACCACCCGGCGCCAGTACGGTTTTTGAATTATAATCAGCCGACAACTGCAGGCTGAAGTTCTTTGGCAGCTTAAAGGTATTGTTCACTTTGGCAAACCAGCTGTAGAGCTGATCGGCGGTAGGGATCTCGGGATCATCCACGGTGATCTTGGATGTATACAGGTTCAGGTTGCTGGTGAGTTCCCACCATTTCGTAATAGAATTTTTCCCAATAGCCTCAAAACCACCGACATAGCTGTTATTAGCATTCAGGTAGGTATTGACGATAACCGGATCACCGGTCAGCGCATTTTCTTCCTGGGCCTGGTAACGGGTGATCAGGTCACTGGTACTCTTATAATAAATCGACAGGATCAGGTTATTGGCCCGGTCGAAGTTTTTAGAGTAGGAGAGCTCAAATGAGTTCACGAATTCCGGTTTCAGCTCTGGATTACCACGGCTCAGGTCCAGGGAGTCGGAATAATCCACAAAGGGAAACAGCTGGAAGAAATTAGGTCGGTTGATCCGGCGGCTGTAATTCAGCTGCAGGGTCTGATCATTCGGTAATTGCTGGGAAAGAAAGATGCTGGGAAACAGGCTCACCGGATAGGAGATACTGAAATTACTGACCGTATCTTTGAGGCCGCCCATTCCGTCCCGGGTAGTACTATACACGGTTCCGGTATATTCCGAGCTTTCCAGCCGGAGACCGATCTGGTAGCCAAAATTTTCCCCGATCTTACTGGCAAAGTTCACATAGCCGGCATAGACCCGGTCGGTATAATCAAATTTGGACGAAAGCAGGGGCTGGGCCAGCAGACTGCCGTCTGCCTGCACGTCGGAATAATTATTTTCACTGAAGGTTTTCGATTGGTTCACCCTAACACCGGTTTCGAATTTCGAGTTTTCACTCAGGGGGTTGGTATAATCGATTTGTGCATTCAGGCGTTCATTGGTACCATTTCCTTCCTGCTGCTGGCGGTAAGTGTTGGTCGCCACTCCCGTGTTGTTTTCAAAATTCTGATTGGTGATCCGGGTAAGGCTGTTATTGGTTCCCTTGTCATACCGGGCGTCAGCTGTTAGCTGGTGGTCCTTTTTCGGGAAATTATGTACATAGCCCAGGCTGCCGCCCATCATCTTGAACTGGAATTCGGCATCTGAGAGCCGGTCGGTGCGTGACTGCAGGTCGTTGAGACCGGAAGCCAGCGAATCGATTCCGATATTACTGTTGGAGAGATTATGAAACTTGCCATTTACGCCCATCCCGGAAATCGTGATCGTATTGCGGTTGTCGGGGAAATAGTCAAATCCCGCGCGGCCAAACATAAACCGGCCATTATTGGTCGAATGATCGGTCTGCAGCATATGGATCGTGGTATCACCTAAAAATGTATTCCTTTCGGTGGTTCCGTCAGACATCGATTTACGCTGGTGGAGGGCGGCATTGGCAAATACATTGAATTTGCCCTGGCGGACATTAATATTGCCCCCCAGGTTGAATTTACCCCGCTCATCAATACCGGCTCTTACCGAACCGTTATAACCCACCGTCCGAGTTTTCTTCAGAACGATATTCAGGATGCCTGCCGTACCACCGGAAGCATCATATTTGGCTGAGGGGTTGGTGATCACCTCTACGCTGGCGATCTGGTCTGCCGGAATCTGATCCAGGGTCAGTTCGGTAGGCCGGCCATCGATAAAAAGCTGGGGGCTGGCATTACGGACGCTCACGTTGCCGTCAATATCCACATTGACGGAGGGTACGGTACGCAGCACATCGGTTGCCGTACCACCGGCCGATACCAGGTTGTTTTCTACATTATATATCTTTCTGTCGATACCCAGTTGCACTGTAGGCTTGGAGGCATTGACAGTAACCCCTTCCAGGGTTTCAGCATCGGCTTTCAGTTTGATATTGCCCAGGTCCCGGTCCAGGCCTCCCATGGGGGCGCCTGGTTTTTGCGCGGAAAAGGCAAAATTTTGGGATTCTGTTTTATGACCCAGCCCGGAAATTTCCAGGATAAACTTACCCATGGCCGGGATCCCTTCGATTTTGAAATCTCCGCTGGCAGAAGCCAGTGCACCAGATACCAGCACTTTTTGGGTCTCTTTTGTCACGGAGTCTTTACGGTTCTGAAACAATTGCACCGTGGCGGCATCAATACCTTTACCGTTGGAGGCATCCACTACCCGGCCATAAATCGTACCCGTAGGACGGCCACCATTGGTTTGAGAAAATGCGATAGTGCTAAAGGTTAGCGCAGCGAGGATCGAGAGAAAAATTTTCATGTATTATAGAGTTATCAGCTTTAGACGTAAAAAAAAATCTAAACTTGTTATGCAACCGGATATTTGTTGTTAATACATATATAAGTTTTGCGCTGCCGGGCCTCGTAATGGATTTTAACAAATCTTTGCCCTTTTTAAGCGGATAGAAGCCCGAACAGCAGCAGGCTGACCCCGCCGATGATCAATCCGGTGAGTGCAAAAAACAACTGGTGGCGCCGCAGAACAGGTGCCAACTGGCGGCGGACAACTGTTGGAAGATCCACCTCAGCCAGTTTGGTCTTAATGGCAGCAGATAATTTGTCTGAGTGGCGAAGACCGCCCAGCATATCTGTCATAACCTGGGGAAACAGGGTCTTTAGTTGATTGATAAAGACTTCTTTTACCTTATCGGTGGTTTTATTGCCGACGAACATCGCCAGCATGGGGATTTCCTGTGCCAGCTTAACATTCAGAAATTCATCTATATGGGCTTCTATGGAAGGCATGGCCTTTTCTATCAGGGCAGGGTCAGCTACTGCAGCGGACAGTTCTTCGACCGGCAGCCTGGAAGCAATGGACAAGGCCAGCTTTTCGATAAGCGGCTCCTGGCGGCGCTTCAGGTATCGGGGGATCATATAATGACCAAAGAAATAACCGGCCAGCCAGCCAATAAATGCCGAAATCAGCGGAATCAGAATGAATAGGGTTTGCATATGCTCCAAAAATAAAAAACCCTGAATATCATATTCAGGGTTACCGGGTTAGGGTGGCTAACCGGGCTCGAACCGGCGACCCTCAGAACCACAATCTGATGCTCTAACCAACTGAGCTACAGCCACCATTTAGGGCGGCAAAGTTATGGAAAATTTACAAATACAGTTAAATATTTTCCCTGAATATTTTATTTTTTTGAAGGCGGTTGCTCCCAATGGTCGGGGTAGCAGACCAGGCTGTTGGGTAGCGGTCATAATATTTTCATATCCATATAGATAACCTTCGAAACTTTTCGTAAATCTTTGTGAAATCTAAACTGAACATGCATATTTAATGTTATTTTTGATTAGATATGCGTGTTATAAAATATCTGTTCAATATGAAGCGATTACCCTTTGTGCTGTTGTTAGTTGTAATGGCGGGCGCCTTTGTTGCCTTTAAAAACACCCTGGCAAGCAATCCCCCTCCCGGTAAATATGAAGCGATTATGCGACTGGTGGCAGGTCTCCTGAGTCAGGGGCATTATGCGCCTAAGGAAATTAATGACAATTTTTCCCAAAAAGTATTTGACAAGTTCCTCGAAGACCTGGATCCGAGTAAGAATATTTTCTTACAGAAAGACGTGGATTCTCTGGGCGCACTTTATGGTAAAACGATTGATGATGAGCTCAATGGGGCGCAGGTGGCTTCGATTATGGGGATTTCCCAGGTTTTTGATCAACGGGTGGCTGAAAGCGAAGCCTGGAGTGACCAGATTCTGGCCAAACCCTTTGATTATAAGATAGATGAATCCGTACAGTTTGACGGCAAACAGCTGCAGTTCCCGACTACCCAGAAGGAAAGGGAAGACCGCTGGAGAAAGAAGTTGAAGTACTATGCCCTGGAACATTACCTGGCACTGGAAGACGATAAGGATAAAGACAAAGAAGGCAAGACCAAGGCAGAAATCGAAAAGATTGCCCGGCAGAAAACCGATACCGTCATCAGCCGCCTGTTCGACCGCTATCGCGCAAAATTTACCGAGGAAGACAAATTCAATCTTTTGGTGGATGCCGTTACCACAACCATGGATCCCCATACCGAGTTTTTTCCACCGGCAGACAAAAATTATTTTGACGAAGAATTGAGCGGGAGTTTTTTTGGTATCGGAGCAGCACTCCAGTATACCGAAGGGCTGATCAAAATTACCAGCCTGAATGCCGGTAGTCCGGCCGCTAAATCGGGGCAACTGGATCCAGGCGATATTATTACCAAGGTAGCTCAGGGAGTAGAAGGAGAGTGGGTAGATATGCTGGGTTATGACGTCCAGGATGCGGTAAAGATCATCCGGGGTAAGGAAGGCACCACTGTCCGCCTGACAGTCAAGAAAGCTGACGGGAATGTAGAAGAAGTGAGTCTGGTAAGAGCCAAGATCGAAACCGACCTGGATACCTATGCCCGTAGCGCCATTGTCAGGGATAGTGTGCGTAACGCTAAAATCGGAGTGATTCTTTTACCCGAGTTCTATGCGCCCATGCAAAATGATCCCAATGGACGGCGGAGTTCCACCGATGTAGCCCGGGAAGTACAGAAGCTTAAAGACGAGAATGTAGATGGTATTATTATAGATCTCAGAAGAAACGGGGGCGGATCCCTTTGGGATGTCGTACAAATGGTGGGTCTTTTTATCAAACAGGGGCCGATCGTACAAGTCAAGGATCGTACCTCCAAGCCCATGGTCTTAAATGATGAGGATGCTTCGGTATTGTATACGGGTCCGCTGGCAGTAATGGTGGACGAGTTCAGCGCTTCGGCCTCAGAAATCTTTGCGGCAGCTATCCAGGATTATAAGCGGGGAGTAGTCATCGGAAGCACATCTACTTATGGGAAAGGTACCGTACAGCAGAATGTAGGCATTGACCATACTGGTTTTAAAAGGGACGGAAATGGGGATCTGGGCGCAGTCAAACTGACTTTACGCAAATTCTATCGGATCAGTGGCGGTTCCACCCAATTAAAAGGTGTGACGTCAGATATTGTGCTGCCTAGTCAGATGGAACCCCTGAAATTAAGAGAGAAAGACAACGAGTATGCCCTGAAATATGATGAAATTGAAAAATCTGATTATCAGCCCTGGCAATCAGCCTATAATATTAGTAATCTGAAAGCACTCAGTGACCAGCGTTTACAGAGCGACAGCTCTTTTCAGATCATTAAAAGGAACAGCCAGTGGCTGGCAGATGAGAATGATCGCAGTTATTCCCTGAATATTGATAAATACAAGGCAGAGAGAAAGCTGGTAAGGCAGAAAGCGGATCAGATCATTGCAGCACAGAAGCTTAAAAATCATATGAATGTATCACTTCTGCCCATGGAGGTCAATAAATTTGACAACGATAAAACCAAACAGGAGCGTTTAAATCTCTGGATCAAAGGACTGAGTGGTGATATTTATCTGAACCAGGCCGTGCAGGTCGTTGACGATATGATCAATGCCCGCAAAAACCTGGCCCAGGCGGAGTAATATAATATAAGAGAGAAAATAGGGATATAGGAGGAATAGGTAACTTCGGTAAATATATTAAAATATTGATAATCAAATAATTAAAATCTGTCAGCGACGAACTGGCAGATTTTTTTACTTGGTTTTTCAGTTTAGCTGGACTCATGGCCCTAAATTTGCAAACTATTTGCCGACCGGTCAAACACGGAAAACAACTTATTCGAATGAAAATGAAAACATATCCTCTAGTATGCGGACTTTTTATTTTATACCTTTTTGGAACGCTTATATCCTGTACTCCGCAGCGTAACCTGGTGTATTTCAGTAATTTGCCTCCGGAGGGGGACTCCGTTCAGATCGTCAATAACACTTCCGCAAAAATCCAGACAGGGGATATTCTGGGTATCAGCATTGTGACCCTCAATCCTGAATACAACCAACTGTTTAACTCCGGGGCCATTCCGTCAGCCCAAACTACCACGCCGGTTACCAGTACGAATAATAATGAATTGACTCGCAATGGGTTCCAGGTAGATGGAAATGGACAGGTCAATTTGCCACTCTTAGGGAAAATTACGTTGGCAGGACTAACGCGAGAGCAGGCTCAGGAGAAAATCACTGCCGAAGTGGCCAAAACTACCAAAGATCCTATTGTAAATGTCAAGTTTCTGAATTTCAAAATCACTGTAATTGGCGAAGTCGCCCAGTCTGGTTCCTTTAATATACCTGTCGATAAAGTAAATGTATTAGAGGCGTTGGGCATGGCAGGAGATATGACACCTTATGCGGTAAGAGACAGTGTACTAGTCATACGAGAGGAAGACGGCGTGCGTACCCGTCAGCGTATTAATCTGAATGATAAGGATGTATTTAACTCCCCTTATTTCTACTTAAAGCAAAACGATATCGTGTATGTACAGCCGGAGAATAAACTGAAAGCAAGACAGGCAAATGCGAATAACTATAGGTGGGTCCCGATTGTAACAGCGGGTATATCGGCGCTTGCAATTGTATTATCCAGGGTGTTTATAAATTAAATCTAATAATTGTTTTCATGAGCGAATTCGAAAGTAAAACAACTGGGGGAGAACTCAATTTACGAGCGGAAATAACACGTTACACAAGAAACTGGTATTGGTTTGTGTTAGGTGTATTGGTATGCCTTTTGATCGCATTTTTATACTTAAGGTATACGACACCCATTTATCAAACTTCTGCTGAAATTTTGGTAAAAGACGATAAGAAAGGAGGAGCTACAGATGCAATGGCAACGGCGTTCCAAGATTTAGATATTTTTGGGAGCGCCAAAAACGTCGACAATGAAATACGTATTCTTAAGAGTAAAAGTCTTTTACAACGAGTATTTAGAAGTCTACCGGAATTACAACCTACACAATACGTTGAGGGGAATATTCGGACGTCCGAAGCTTATGGAGATCAAACTCCATTTATCGTTTTAATTGACACTCTTTTTGAAGATTCACTTTCAGGAAAAGATGTTGGGACATTTAAAATTTCAGTTAGCAAAAAGGAAAATAGTTTCAAGTTGGTTGAGAATTCTGGCAAAAGTTATGTGTTTAACTATGGTCAGAAAATTAAGATGAGATTTGGAGAGTTTAGAATCTCACCTAATCCAAAATACAAATTTTCGGGCGACGATTTTATAATACGATTTAATAGCCTAAAGGACTACGCGGCAGCTTATAGTTCAAATATTTCTATTAATGTAAGTGATCAACAAACAAGTACTATTATTATATCGGTAAAAGATCCTGTACCACAAAAAGCAGTGGATATAATAAATAAAATTATTGAAGTCTATAATCAAGATGCTATAAATGACAAGAATCAAGTATCTCGTAATACGATTGCATTTATTGATGCCAGGCTGCTTACTTTAGTTACTGAGCTTTCGGGCGTAGAAAGAAAGGTGTCAGATTTTAAAGAGAAAAACACAATCACAGACGTTACATCTGATTTGAGCCTATATTTTAATCAAACTCAAGAGCTATACCAAAAACTTGAAGAGGCGAAGTTAAAATCGTCTATTTTGACATCGTTGCAACAATATATGACTTCAGATGGTAACCAACATCGGCTGGTACCAACATCATTAGGAATTGAAGATCCTACTTTAAATGGATTAATCGAATCATTTAACGAACTGCAGTTGAAACGGCAACAAACTCTTACTACTGTTGAGCCCGGAAATATATTGGTAAAAAACTTGGATCATAGTATCGATGACATTCGAAAGAGTATAAATGAGAACATTAAGACGTTAAAAAAAGGCGTCGCTGTTACTCAAAGCCAGGTAAATGCTGACTACGCACAATTTCAGTCTAAAATAAAAACTGTACCGGCAGTTGAAAGGCAGTTGCTTGAAATCCAAAGAGAACAAGGTATTAAGCAAAGTATCTATCAGTACTTACTGCAGAAGAAAGAAGAGTCTTTAATATCGTTAGCAGCCACTGTTTCAAATTCACGTATAATCGATGAAGCGGATTCCGCAGATACTCCAGTCTCTCCAAAGAAATCTTTAATTTATTTAGGTGCTTTTGTTTTAGGATTACTCGTTCCATTTGGAGTATTGTATGTTCTGGATTTATTAAATGATAAAGTTAGATTGCAGAAAGATATTTTGTCTCGCACCAAAATACCAATTTTGGGCGAGATAATGCATGCAAGATCAGACGAAGAACTAGTGGTAAAGGAAAACACCAGAAGCCCAATTTCGGAAATGTTTAGGCTTATCAGGAGCAATTTAAAGTTTGCAGTCGCTGGTAAAGATGATAAGATAATTCTCGCAACTTCAAGTATGAGTGGCGAGGGAAAAACGTTTTTCTGTACTAATTTAGGAGCTAGCTTAGCCTTAAGTGGAAAGAAGGTCGTGATGCTTGAATTTGATCTTCGAAAACCCAAACTGCTGAAAGGCTTAAATATAAAGGTGAAAGCAGGGATTTCTAATTTTGTAGTCAATAGAGACTTGACGGTGCAGGATCTGATAAGCCCTGTTAAAGAATTAGATGGACTTTATGTGATTGGTGCAGGTCCCACACCACCAAATCCATCCGAGCTGTTATTGAGCGAAAGAATTAAATTTATGATGGAAGAATTGAAATCAAGCTTTGATCATATAATCATTGATTCCCCGCCGGTTGGACAAGTTTCAGATGCCTTTACATTGGGGATATTTGCAAACTTAAGTGCATATGTAGTGCGTTATAACTATACATTCAAAGAACAGCTTAATATTGTTCAGGATATTTATGAGCATGGGAAATTGAATAACTTGATGATTGTTCTTAACGATGCCAAACCTAAAAATTCTTATGGCTATGGGTATGGTTACGGATACGGTTATGGATATGGTTCTGACCAAATTGCTAAAAAAACGTTCTTTGACAAGGTCAAAGAAATATTCAGAAAGTGAATTAGGCATTTTAATATCATTATATAATTACAGAATAGAAGGTAGGGCGGCGCTGCCGATTAGTTTTTCGTATTTAAGTAAATTTAAGAATAGTGAAAAAACATAAGTTATTAATTACAGGAGGTGCTGGCTTTATTGGATCTAATTTGACCGAGCATTTTCTAGGGAAGGATTTTTTTGTGAATGTTCTGGATAATTTTTCCACAGGGTACCGACATAATATAGAGCCGTTTTTGTCTCATCCGAAATTTAAATTAATAGAAGGCGATATCAGAGATTTGGATGTTTGTATAAGTGCGGTTGAAGGTTGCGATTTTGTATTACATCAAGCAGCATTAGGATCTGTTCCCCGATCTATTAAGGATCCTATAACCACAAATGAAGTGAATATATCAGGATTTTTGAATATGCTTGTTGCTTCAAGAGATTCCGGTGTAAAACGTTTTGTATATGCCGCATCATCTTCGACTTACGGGGATTCTAAAGCCCTCCCTAAAGTAGAAGAAGAGATTGGTAAACCTTTATCTCCGTATGCAATTACAAAATTTGTTAACGAATTATATGCCGATATATTCAGTCGTACTTATGGGTTGGAAACAATTGGACTTCGTTATTTTAATGTTTTCGGAAGAAGGCAAAATCCGAATGGTGCATATGCTGCAGTGATTCCGTTATTTGTTAAGCAACTAATTAATCACGAAAGCCCCATTATAAATGGTACTGGTGAATATTCTCGAGATTTTACTTATATCGATAATGTTATACAGATGAATGAATTAGCTATGACAGCTAGTGATTCAAACGCCGTAAACACCGTCTATAACACAGCAACTGGTGATCGAACAACTTTAAACGAGTTGTGCGTTCTTTTAAAGGAATATTTGAGTTACTATGATTCAGCAATTGCACAAGTTCCTATTAAATATGGACCTGAAAGAACAGGTGATATACCACATTCTCATGCAAGTATAAATAAAGCAAATAAATTATTGGATTACAATCCCCAATTTACTTTTCCCAAAGGTTTAAGAATAGCTGTAGATTGGTATTGGAATAATTTGCAGAATCTGAGCTAAGTATAATAATACCATTTTATATTGAGACTTTTAGATTAATAATTGATATCATAACCCAAAATGCGATTCAATTATTTGATTATTTGAAGCCAATTTATTGTAGACTATCACGTTGCATTTTCGCCCACAATAAAGGTAAACATCAATTGAGTTTAAAAAAGCAAATAGCAAGCGGAGCAATTTGGACTATCATTGGGCAAATTGGATATATGGCAATTTCTTTAATTACTAATATTTTATTAGCAAGATTGCTTACACCTTTCGAATTTGGCGAGATGGGAATCTTAATGTTTTTCGTTTTGATTGCGAATATTTTAACTCAAAGCGGATTTGGTGGGGCTTTATTAAGGAGAGTGACTGTTTCGGAAAAGGAATACTCAACGGTTTTCGTTTTTAACCTTATCATGAGTATTATATGTTATATAATTTTAATACTTTTTTCTAATCAAATTTCACAATATTACAGAGATCCCAAACTTAAAGAATTGTTATTTGGCGTAGGACTAATTTTTGTCATAAATGCGTTAAGCATGGTACAAAATACCAAGTTGACAATAGAGATGAAGTTTAAACAAAAATCTATTATTTTATTTACTTCGAATTTCTTTGCGGCAATCATCAGTCTTTATATGGCATATACTGGATGGGGGGTATGGGCATTAGTCGCATTTCAACTATTAACCTCTGTTTTTAATTCTCTACTTTTAATCGTTTATACTCGAATGAAATTATCATTTAGGTTCAGTTTTCCGATTTTTAAGGACTTATATGGTTTTGGTATAAATACTACAATGACTTCGATATTATCAACTGCCTTTGATAACATATACCAATTGATTTTAGGGCGTTTTTTTTCTATCGGTCAGGTCGGATATTTTTATCAAGCGAAAAAGTTGCAAATTATTCCTTTTACCGTTTTGAACAGCGTAATACAAAGTGTCATGTTCTCTTCTTTGGCGAAATTGCAAAATGAAAAGGAAGCATTTCTACGTGCGTATAATAGACTAATGTTGATTTTCGCCATTGTAATGGTGGCTATTACTTGTTTTATTGTTGTATATGCAGAGGGAATTATTTTATTGCTTTTTGGAGAACAATGGCTTGGGGCAGCCTTTTTTATGCAATTATTGTCTATTGCCTCTTTTTTCTACTTTCAAGAATTGATAAATAACATAATTTTTAAAGTATTTGACAAGACTAAACAGATACTTTATTTGGAAATTTTAAAGAAAGCAATTCAAAGTATTTCGATATTAATAGGTATAGCTACTCTAAATATGTCTGTTTTGTTAGTTGGCTTCATCCTAAGCTCTGTAATTAGTTACGGGTTAAATTTTTATTATTCCCGAAAAATACTTGGAAAGGATAGTTTTTATGAAATCTTTACGATTTTAAAATTAATAAGTGTTTCAGCATTTTGTGTTCTTTTTTGTAAATATTCAATTGATATTTTAAAATTCTCTCCGTTAGGATCTTTACTTACCCTTCCTTTTGCAATTTTTATTTTTTATTTCTTTTTAAAAATCACGAAAGTGGCTGATTTGGCTAAGGAAATTAAATCAATAAGTTCATTAGCAGGAATTACAAAGTAAACTGTCAGATATGATACAGAAGATTTTTCGGCTTTTTAAAAAACAGTTCGATACTTCACTGAAGTACGCTAGATCTTTGGGAGTAAAGGTTGGCAATAATTGTTGGATTGGGGATGTCAGTTTTGGTTCTGAGCCATACTTAGTAACATTGGGGAACCATGTGCAAATTACGAGTGGTGTGAGATTTTTTACACATGGCGGTGGCTGGGTACTGCGTTTGCAGCAGCCAGATTTTGATAGTTTTGGTAAAATAATTGTTGGAAATAACGTATATATTGGAAGCTGCTCATTGATAATGCCGGGAGTTTCTATTGGTGACAATGTTATAATAGCGGCAGGGTCAGTAGTTACAAAAAGTGTACCCGATAATTGTATTATAGGAGGGAATCCCGCAGTGATAATTGGGGACTTCGACAATTATCGGGAAAAGATGCAGAAGTATAATTTAAAAACAAAAGGATTAAACCCGGCTCAGAAGAGGAAGAAAATAGTTGAAACTGATGACAGTGTGTTTATAAAGAAGGATTATTTGACGCATTAAGCGCCTTCAATTTAGTATTTCAGAGATTGAAATACATTAAATTATTTTATGGAAAATGTCATTCAAATAGGAAGAATTGCTAAAAAAATATTGGTAAAATGTCTGCTGTCCTTAGCGACTTTGCAAATTTTTGCTGCAAGTTGTTATTCAAATAATGCCTATGTTAGAAAAACTTCTAGAACATTTATATTTTCCCAGGCTCAACTAATTTATAGTTTAGGCAGGAGAGATTATCTTGATAAATGGGTTGACAGGCCTTTATATTTAAACCCAGAATTAGATAAAGGACTACGAGAAAATGATCTGATGTCTGATGCTTCATTTCAGAGAATGCGGGATGTAGTCGTTTCATATGGACTTGATGGCTTAGCATTTTTTCCTCAGACCGCTAAACGTTTTGATTTTTTTGATATATCTGATAGAAATAGTAAAAAAGGATTTTTTATGCTGCCACAATTTTATAGTGGTGGGGACCTAAAGTCGAAAGAGGATCTTTTAAAACGTGCTTTGCAAAGTCATACGGTGTTCAAAATCGATGATAAAATTGTATTAACCTCCTACAACGTTGATGTAAATTCAAATGATTTTAAACAATGGAGTAAGGATATAAGATATCTCAAAGATAAGTATGGCGAGAGTTTTTATTTTCTACCAGCGATTGCTAAACCCGCGGGAAAGGGGTGGGGCACATGGCTTCGATTATATAAAAAAAATCAAGTTTCCTCCAAGGATGAAATCCAAATAAAGAATTATCTACGAAATTGGTTAAGAATATCTGATGGCTTATATTTTGGAAACGTAGCAGTTTTAATTGATGAAGATCGAAATTTCGATGTGGATGGTTATAGGAATTTTATTTTGAAATTGTATAGTGAAGTTATGAATGAGGAAGAGTTTGGAAATAAATTGTTAGCTCTTTCTGCTACGCTAGGTCACGAAAATTGCACTAGATTCGGTTTCACGTTGAACAGTAACGGGACTTTGACCTTTAGACAATCTTTGGAAGCCTCAATTAACTTCAATCCTGATTTAATCATTATTCCGGAATGGGACGAACAAAACGAAAATACTAGTTTACGTCCAACTGTATATAATGGGCTTACGTCCTTGAGGTTAATGCGCTTTTATTCTTCGGTGTTAAAAGGGGAAGATCAGCGTCCTTTTCAAAGCGAAGAATCTGATTTACCAAATCTCAATATTTCTTATAGAAAGATATTGACCTTAGGAGAAGATTTGAAATTTGAACTTCTTAATATTCCTGATGGAACAATTAGAAGAAATTATAGTGTAATTGTCTCATTTTTAGATTCCAAAGGCAAAGTTGTGTTTAGAGGTGAAAAAATGTCATTCACCTCAACTAAATTGAGTAGTAATTTAGTCGAATTGCCAACAGAAAACTATTCGAGTTATCAAATTTTAAAGCCGATCATTACAATTTATTATGGTAATGTGATAAAGGAGGAGATAGAAAAGGGGCTTCAACCGATTTATCTTAATGCAACGACGAACTGGGATTACAAATGGGTGAAGCAAAATATTAGAGATATATTAGTATGCAAAATATCAAATTTTAAAATTGAAAAAAATTTAGAATGGAACAACGAATATGAAGTAAATGCTGAACTAGACGCCAATGAAAAATTGGCATTTGTTGAATTGTTAGAGAATAATCAAGTCGTTTATTCTTATTCCGCTGAATATGATACGACATCGCTTGTTGTGAAATTAGCTTGGAGTTCTTTAAATACATCATCATTGAGGGTTCCTTTGGCAGGATCAATTACAGTTCAAGGCATAAATAAAATTGAACCACGTATTGGGAATAATGTTTTGGGAAAAGGTAGTTTGACTTTTTTGGAGAACAAATTAAGTTTTAATCGTCAAGGAGCTTCAATCTGGCCACAATGGACTTACTTTCGAATTCCGAAAAAGCAGGCTTTAAATGCTATTTTTAAGATCAAGTTACCTGGCATTTATACAGGGGAACTATCAGTTCGTCAGCTTTTACAGAACGAAATATATGGAATAGAAGGGAAAGGCGGATTTAATCTTGTCTTTAGTTTATGCAACAGTGAAGACGTTGTTCCGGAAGAACTTATCAATAAGGATTACTCCAAGTTCCGAGTTAAGATTCGAGCTAAGGGAAAGTTTCCTATATATCAGTTACAAGCTATTGGAATCAGCGGAAAAATGTACAGATCGAATGTTATTATACCTAATTCCAATTCGTTGGAGAGGCAAAAAATAATAGTCTACTCTGAATCCAAACGTAAACCAGTAGTTCTTGATATTTGTAAAGATTGGGTGCCTGAAATTAATTATCAGTTTGAAAATAATTCGGGATCTATTTTAAAATCTAGCTACAGCAGGTCAAGTTGGGGCATTTTAGGTGGACATAGTTCTTTGGCTACGGGTTTTGGAGGGGGGAGAGCTGGGGACGATTCACCTTTTTTTAATGAAATTGGAAACATGGGTCGTCTTCGACAAAATGATTTATATCCTGAATGGGTTAAGTCGGCATCATCCTATTATTTAAGGTTTAATGGTAAGGGCGAGCATATTTCTCTGCCTCAAGGCGTAATTCCACGATTGTCAGGTTTTACCGTGGAATTTGATATTAGGCCAAAACAAAAACAGGGTAATCAGACTGTACTTGCGAATCGTTCTGGACAATTTGGTTCTCTAGATATTGGGTTACATGATGGTCAAGTTGTTTTATCCAGTTTTACGAAGAAGTCAGGCTTAAAGAGCTTCAATACCAACGTTTATATTCATCCAGATAGATGGCAACATATCAAGATTGAATATGATTTGACTTATTTTGAAATAACGATTGATGGGAAGAGCCCTGCCAAGTTTAGGGTAGATGGCCCTGGTGTATATGATGTTGCTACTTCTGTCGGCGGCTTTCCAGATGATTGGTTTAGTGGAGATCTGAAAAATTTATCAATTTATCATTTTTTAAGGTAGTCTCATAACGGTGATTAGGAAAGTTTACTATATATCTGTTATCTCAATATTAGTAGTGTTATATACAATTAATATTGATAGTGCTATGGACAGGCAACATTTAATTATATTATTATCCGTTGCTTTAACATCGCTTTTAATATATAGTACAGATAGAGAGAGAGATTTTAGGTTGAAAGGAAATTTTTTTCGGCCAACGATATTCGCTATTTTAGGTTTGTGCATAGTATCATTCCAAGTTATTATTGATTATTTGTTGGGTAATGTTTCGTATAATGATAAATTTTTATGGGCTGACAATACTGTGGTTACGAAAGGAGTTATTTTATCCGTAATTGGTCTTAACTCTTTTTTATTAGGCGCCACTATTATTAAGTCAAAGAATGTGGTGAGTTTAGAAGCGAAGAAAACCCATAATATATTGGAAACTTATAGAAATACGAATATCATGAAGATTTTGGCTTTGATTTCGTTACTAGTGTTTTTTCTAACTGTTAATCCGCTTTATCTTGCTGGTGCTTACGGTAGGGTTGAAATGGGTGCCACTGCGACATATGCTATTCTTTTTTTTACTCTGCTTCTTACTTCAGTTGTCATTCAGAACTGTATAAATATTAAGGTAGAAAATGTAGTCATAGGATCATTTTGGAAGTTCATTAAGTATCAAGGGACTTGGTTTTCTTTGATGGTTGCGATTTATTTGATAAGTGTTTTGTTGAGCGGCGACAGAGGCCCCCTCATAACTGTCATGTTGACCTTTTTGACGGGATTTTTTTATATTACTAAATCGAAGCTCCGTATAATTATGGCGCTAATAATGATCGGCGGTGCAGCTATTGCAATTACTACTTTAGGCGCAATTCGAAGCATTAAAGATCCGTCACATTCATTTTTAGAAAAGCTTGAAATTAGTTTGAATGGTTCGAACCGATATTATCGTCAGGAAAGTTTTTTGCCTCCCACTCTTGAATTGGCAAATTCAGTGCGTACCCTCAATATAGCAGTTTCATACATTCCCGATAATCATGATTATTTTTATGGGAGGTTTCAATTTACATACGTACTTGCATCGATACCGTTTATAAGTACTTTTTTCCCGATTCTTTTTAGTGACAATAGTCCTAAATATGCTGGATCGGCTTCTCTTGTTACATGGATACGACAAGGGGATTATCCGAAATCCGGAGATGGTACGTCTGTAATAGGCGATTTTTATTGTGATTTTGGAGTTCTTGGAGTCATTGTTGGAATGTTTTTGTTTGGTTTAACAATGGGAAAGCTGGATAAGCAGTTATACGCAAAAGCCTCTGGTTCCCTTTTCCTATTGATTTTTATGTTTGTGTATGTGCCAATAGCTATTTATATATCTCGATCGGCTTTTTTGTTTTCTCTTAAATCAGTCGTTTGGATTTACTTGATATTGAGATGTAATTTTTTATTGCAAAGACAAACAGTTTTAAGAGGATAGCAACTAATTTAAAGATAGATGAGTAAACTTAAGATTTGTTTTGTTGTTACCGGCTTAAATTCAGGTGGAATAGAGAATTATTTATTACGTTTTTTGGAATTTGAAAGCGATAAGTTTCAGCCTGTTGTGATATGTAAAAGCGGTAAATTTGGGGAGCTTGAATCAAAATATAGAACTATTAAGGACATTGAATTAATAGCTCTGAAAGTTGGATATTTGAACATTTTTTCGCTACTGCGATTATATAAAACTTTTAAAGTTTTCCAATTTCATACTGTTTGTGACTTTACTGGAAATTTTAGCGGAATTATATTGTTGATCGCTGCTATAGCTAAGATAAAAAGGAGAATTGCCTTTTACCGGGGAGCCGGGGTGAGGTTCAAAAATAGTCTACCTAAATTGACTTACAATAAGTTTTTGAATTTTTTGGTTAAACGATTTGCCACTAAAATTTTATCAAACTCAAAAGCGGCATTAAATTTATTTCATTCCGAATGGAGAGGAAATGGTAGAAAATTTAAGGTGATTTACAACGGGTTGAATGCTAAGCCATTTTTGGAAATTAGAAATAAAGCTGAAGTAAGGAGAGCGTTGAAACTTCCCGAAAATGGGTTTATAATTGGAAACGTAGGTAGATATGATCATTCTAAAAACCATGAATTAATAGCAAAAGTTGCATCAATTATTTGCCGTAAGAATAATAATGTAATATTTGTTCTTTGCGGAAAAAATACAGAGTCATTTAAGGATATAGTTCTACAAAAGTGGCCCTATTTAGGAGATAATTTTTTTTCGTTGGGATATAGGTCCGATGTCCCTTATGTATTGAAAGCGTTTGATTTATTTTTATTTCCCTCGAGAATCGAAGGTCAGCCGAATGCCTTAATCGAGGCTATGGTTTCGGATCTTCCTATTTTGGCATCCAATATCGATCCTATTTTGGAAACAACCCCTAATGAGATTCATGAGCATTTGCTTGATATTCGGGATGTAAAGGGGTTTGTAGCTACCATTGAAAAATGTTTGAAAAGTCCGGGATTCGTCGAGAAATTTAAATATAGAGATTGGGCGATACAAAAATTTGATAATAAAATCTTATTTGGTCAATTTGAAAGTGAACTATTTTAAACTATAATTTATAAACATGAAAAGATTTAATATTCATAACTTGATAATTGTTGAAATAGATGATGAACTAGAAGATACTAATCGAATTTACGATTTTTTAAATTCAATTAATACTACACGCTCAGTTAGTACTTCACCTTTTAAGATTTCGGTTAATAAGGTTAACTCTATCGATAAAAGCCTTCATAGGGAATATTCAAATGGAATTTACACAAATGAAAAATCAATAATCGATTCTAGATATGGTATTGAAGTAGTAATTAAGGATAAAGAGATTTTATTAAATACTAAGTTTAGATTTATTGAATGGTTAGTGTATTGCTTTCAGCTTGCATTGTTAAAGCAAGATGCGGTTTTAGTCCATGGCGCCGCAGTAAGCTATGAAGGAAAGGCTTTATTGTTCCCATCTTGGGGTGGCGTAGGCAAAACTGCAATTTTAAATGATTTTGTCAAAAAGTACAATTTTAAAGTTATTGGCGATGACTTGTTTATATTAACTAAAGAGGGCAATGTTTTATCTTTTCCCAAAACGATGGTTTTGTATCCTTATCATAAAAAATTGTTCCCAGAGGTGTTTTCCAAATCACCGAATTTGGTACCCGCTTTTTTTACAAAACAATTGTCTAGAATTGTACCTAAGATTAAAAAGTTGTTAAGCCCATTTCCTGTATTAATGAACTATTTTAGAAATCGCAATCCTCAAATTAAATGGGCGCTTCCCTATGAGGTTTTCGGCGACAAAAGCATATGTCAGGAATCGATAGCTAGTGAGGTTTATTGGCTCGAGAGAAGTAGTAATAGAAGTAATATTACTAATGAAAATAATGCGATATATTCTCAAATTCTTGGAAGTACAATTAACGAGTTCGACCAAAGAATTATTTACAGTGTTAACGCTATTATGGGCGTTGGTGTTCTCTCCTATGAAGACTATCTAGGACGATGGTACTCAGTGCTTAAGGCAGGGTTGAATAACTGCAAAAAGGGCCGTATAGAAGTAAATCATTCTGTCAGTATTGACGAGATTGGCGATTTTATGTATAATATTTTAAAAGGACAAATCAATGAGTAGAAGGATTTTGGTGGTGTCTACTGAGAAGCGATTTGACATCAATAGTGAAGGGAGAATCGTGAATATAGATAATACTCGGGCCTCAAAATTTTGGAGTCGCTATCTTGATGTGTTTGATGAAGTTGTTGTAGCTGGGCGTGTTAATACAGCTGCGATAGTCGAATCAAAAAACTATGTGGAAAGCGATAGAATTAGTGTATTTAAATTGCCTTATTATCATGGCTTATTAGAAGGTGTATTTTGCTATTTGAAATTATTAAGAAGTCTAAAGCAACTTATCGGTGATTTTTCCAGTTCGAGTTTTCTTCTTAGACTTCCTGGAGCAATCGGAAATATGTTAGCGAAGGTTTTACAAAGTGCAGAAGTTTCTTATTCAGTTGAGTTGGTGGGTGACCCATTTGAAGTTTTTAATACCCAGCAGACTTATATTTCTAAATTTCTTGCGGTCAAAACTAGGTGGGAATTACGGAAAGTAGTTAAGAATGCTCACAGCATCGCTTATGTTACAGAACGATATTTGCAACGACAATATCCCTTTGAGAATGGGTTTACTATTAATTATTCAAGCATTGAATTAAGCAGCAAATTTTTAAGGAATGAACAAAAAATATTTTGTTCACCTGTCCTTTCTTTAATTGGGGTTGGCAGCCTTGAGTTTCCTTACAAAGGGGTCTCATTTTTGTTGGAAGCTTTGTCCGTTTTGAACAAGGATCAAATAGATTTTTCACTTACTTGGATTGGCGGTGGCAAATTGCTGGAAAAGTATATTCAGGATACGCGTGAACTTGGTATTACCGACAAGATTAATTTTCTAGGAACAGTCCCAAATGAAGAAATATGTACATTTTTTGAATTGAATAATATTTTTGTCATGCCTTCATTGACCGAGGGACTTCCACGTGCAATGATCGAAGCAATGGCGAGCCGTTTAATTTGTGTAGGTTCTAATGTGGGGGGGATCCCGGAACTATTAAATGAAAATTGCTTGTTTGAAAGCGGTGACGTTAATGCAATTGTAGAAAAACTATATGAGATTATAGACAAATTTGAAGAGTTTAAGAAATATTCTGACATAAATTATATGAAATCTAAAAACTTTTTACCTGAACTTTTAAGGGAAAGGCGAAATACATTTTACAGTTCAATTATAAATTCATAGATGGAATTGCGGGTGTTACATGTTGTTACGGTCTCCTTCTCGTTGCCTTATTTCGTTGGCGATCAATTTGATTTTTTCAGAAACAAAGGTGTTAAATTTTACGTTGCTTCAAGCTTATCGACTCATCTTAACCAATATTCCCAAGAGAAAAAGTTTGAAATCATAACGATAGATATAAAAAGAAAAATTGATTTATGGGGGGACATAATTGCTATTTTAAAATTGTATAAAGCAATAAAAAAGAATCGAATAGATGTAGTTGTAGGTCATACACCTAAGGGCGGATTAATTGCGATGCTAGCAGCATTTCTTGCTAGAAATAAAAGACGTGTATATTTCCGACATGGTTTGGTCTATCAAACAGCGACTGGTTTTAATCGATCTATTTTGAAATTTATCGAGCGTGTCACTGGTTTTTTTGCGCAAAAAGTAGTTTGTGTGAGTAAATCCATTGAAGAAATATCTAAAAAGGATAAATTAAATGATAATCGAAAAAATTTGGTTTTGGGGAGGGGGACCTGTAACGGAGTTAATTTATCTAGATTTTCTAGAAATTCAGTATCTGCTGTGCATTTGAATGAGATTAGAGTTAAATTGGGGTTACATCCGGGTGATTACGTTGTCGGTTTTGTGGGGAGATTAGTTAACGATAAAGGTATTCCAGAGCTTATAAAAGCTTGGACTTTAATTCAAAAGACGCAACCCCTTAAGTTGCTTTTAATAGGGCCGTTGGAAGAAAGGGATGGCCTTTCAAATGAAATACAACATACAATTTTTAATGACAACTCAATAATTTGTACCGGATTGATTGAGGATGTGAGAGATTACTATGCTTTAATGGACATGTTTATCCTCCCATCCCATCGAGAGGGGTTTCCTACAGTTATCTTAGAAGCATCAGCAATGGAGTTGCCGGTTTTAACCACCAAAGTGACCGGCTGTATTGACTCCATTGTGGAGAATGAAACTGGAATTTTTTGTACTCATCAGCCAATTGATATTGCAAACAAAATCTCGTTTTTATTAAAAAATCGTGAAAGGGCCGAGGAAATGGGGCGGAAAGGAAAAGAGTTTATATCCAAAAATTATGACGAAAAAGTTATATGGTCTGAGATAGAAACAAAAATAATACAATTGTAATGACTATATTATTAACTGGGACTTCCGGTTTTCTAGGCTCGATATTTTTAGAATCTCTAAGGAATGATGGATTTAAAGTATTCCTATTAAATGAAATGATGGACGAACACTCGGATAGAGTGGATATTGTATCCCCATTTAGTTTTAATAATAAGGTACCTATTGACATGGTGATACATATTGCAGGAAAGGCGCATAGTATTCCGAGGACGAAGGAAGATGCCCAGTTGTTCTTCGATGTCAATTTTAATGGGACTAAAAATCTTTGTTCAGCCCTAGAAGGATTAGATCAGAAGCCAACTGCGTTCGTTTTTGTGAGTACCGTTGCGGTTTACGGGTTAGAATCTGGGGACTTGATTCACGAGGAAACTCCACTTAATGGTTCTACGCCCTATGCCAAAAGTAAAATATTAGCTGAATCATTTTTAACAAAGTGGGCTATCGAAAATCGAGTAAAGGTGAGTATTTTGCGATTGCCATTGATTGCAGGGCCAAAGCCACCAGGAAATTTAGGACAGATGATACTTGGCATTCAAAAAGGAAGATATTTAAATATAGGCGGGTCTCCTGCAAGAAAAAGTATAGTTTGGGGTGGGGACGTTGCCAAATTAGCACCAAAATTGTTATATACTAGTGGAATATTTAATTTAACAGATAGGAGACATCCGAATTTTGATGAGTTAAGCAGAAAAATTGCACTAGCCTTAGGCAAGAAGAAACCCAAGACTGTTCCAACCATTGTTGGCTATCTAATGGGAAAAATTGGTGACCTAGTCGGAGAGAGGTTTCCAATTAACAGTTTAAAAATTAGGAAACTAACATCAAGTTTGACATTCAATGATGATAAGGCGGTGAAAGAACTTGGTTGGGAACCTAGTTCGGTTCTTGATAAGGTTTACGAAATGATTTAACAATTTAAAATTTAGTACATTAATGAATAGTATATTATTTAACATCGATGAGTTTGTAGGATCCCAAATTACGAAACGTAAAGAAAGTTTATTTGCTCAGGACATTTTGTTTTATGAAGATCGCTTCAAGGAAGAAATTGGGGGAAAAACCGTTCTTGTGATTGGAGGTGCTGGTACAATCGGCTCATCATTCATAAGGTCAGTGGTCAAATATCGACCAGCTAAAATCATTGTTGTAGATATAAATGAGAATGGGTTGACGGAACTAGTCCGTGATTTGCGAAGCCGAAAAGAAGTAGATTTGAACGGAGTTTTTAAAACATACCCTGTTAACTTTAATGATTCGGTCTTCAACAAAATTTATGAACGAGAAGGGCCATTTGAGATTGTTGCAAATTTTGCTGCTCACAAACACGTAAGATCAGAAAAGGATATTTACTCAATAGAAGCGATGATTGAGAACAATGTTATTCGAGCAAAAACACTATTGGATACTCTATTAATTTCTCCCCCAAAACATTTTTTTTGCGTATCTACTGATAAAGCAGCGAATCCAGTAAATGTCATGGGCGCGAGCAAAAAGTTAATGGAAGAATTGATTTTATCTTATTCAAAAAAGATTAAAATTACTACTGCGCGGTTTGCTAATGTAGCGTTCTCTAATGGAAGCCTTTTAGCTGGGTTTGTTGAAAGAGTATTAAAGCAACAGCCTCTTTCATGTCCATCTGACGTAAAGCGTTTTTTTGTTTCTCCAGAAGAGGCGGGTCAGATTTGCTTATGTGCGTGCTTATTAGGAAAAACCGGGGAGATTTTTTTCCCTAAGTTGAAAGATGCTGATTTAGTGACATTTGCAAGCGCCGTAAGCCCATTTTTAAAAAAGATTGGTTTCGATGTTTTGGTTTGTGGTTCCGAAGATGAAGCAAAAAACAACGTTTATCAAATAAGGAATGGTAAATATCCGGTCTATTTTTTCCCAAGCAGTACAAGTGGAGAGAAACTTTATGAAGAGTTTTATACTGAAGATGAGAAAATTGACTTGGAAACGTTTGAATCTCTTGGAATTGTAACTAATGGAAAATTTAGGAGTGTAGATGAGCTTGAGGATATCATCAAAAATTTGAAGGCAGTTTTTGAGAACAAGGGATCAACTAAGAGTGACATAGTTTCAGCATTAAATGCCATGATACCGGATTTCAATCATATTGAGACGGGGACTAATCTTGACCAAAAAATGTAGAAGTCGAATTATTGCTTACTTTCTGAGTTTTCATTACTAGTTAATATTATTGATATGTACCCGCTCTTTAAACGATTTATTGATTTAATTGTATCAGTTATAGTATTCTTGATTTTATTTCCTTTTATGCTACCGATAGTTATTCTTTTATTATTAACTGGAGAGCATTATGTATTCTATCGTCAAGAACGAATTGGACACAAAAATCGAAAATTCAATATTTTTAAGTTTGCAACTATGCTAAAAGATAGTCCCAATTTAGGAACAGGATTAATTACAGTCCGAAAAGACCCGCGGTTATTACCTATCGGAGGGTTTTTACGAATGACAAAAGTAAATGAGCTGCCGCAAATTTTAAACGTGATAAATGGTGATATGAGTCTTGTCGGCCCGCGACCATTAGTTGATAAAACTTTTGATGTTTATCCCGAAGAAGTTAGGAAACATATTTATGAGTCGGTTCCAGGGATTACAGGAATTGGTTCAGTTATTTTCAGAGATGAAGAGGAATTGTTGAGCGCGACTAAAATGGAAAGGTTTGAGTATTATTCAAAGGTTATTGCACCTTATAAAGGAGAGCTAGAAATGTGGTACAATAAGAATAAAAGCCTCAATGTGGATGCATGGATTGTTTTTTTAACTGCATGGGCTATTTTCAATCCTAAAACCACATTACCGCACAGAGTATTTAAGGGACTTCCTAAGAGAGAATTAGGCGATATATAAAGCATTATTAACATTTCAGCTACTCGAACCACTGGAATTATCAATATATTTGATCGCTCCTAGAAAATATTTTGGATATAATATTTTGCACGCCTTCTATACAATTTTCATGTGCATATATTTAAAGATGGCGGTGCAATTGAGAATGTCCATCGGCAGCTTCTAGTTGAATGAAAGGTAGTTAAGTTTTTATTTAACACATTTTATATCACTTATTGAAATTACTATACTCAAAGTGCCTCTATGAAAGTAACGTTTTTGAACAGGAACGGAAAAACTATGAAGTTTTCATCTAATAAAGATTTGACCGAATGGATGATGAAGACTGACTATGCATTGTCCCGCGAAAAGGACATATTCGAGTTTTTAAGGGAATACGCAGAGCGCAAAAAGCTATTCGATAAGATTCACCTTCGTACAAACAGTATCGACGTTTTTGTCGATGATTTAGTAAAAAATAAAATAATCGAAATCTCTTAGTGATCGATCTGAATTGATCCTAATGCTTCCACAATATCTCCGGCAAGCATAGCGTTCATCCCAAGTCTTTTTGAAGCCCTATCTCCAGCCAACCCATGCAAATAAACACCGGCTATTGCCGTGTTTATAGGGGAATATCCTTGAGCTAATAATCCAGTTAATATTCCAGTCAAAACGTCGCCGCTTCCTCCGGTGGCCATTCCAGGATTCCCAGTTGTGTTAAAGTACCCTAATCCGCCTGGAGTAGCGATGAAGCTGTGATGGCCTTTTAAGATAATTACTATTTTCAACTCTTTGGCTTTCTGCAGTGCAGTTTCTATTTTTTGGAAGTCATTCAGTCCATCGCCAAATAACCGGGAAAATTCCTTAGGGTGGGGGGTGAGGATCGTATTTTCAGGTAAATCGGTTAGCCAGTCCTTGTTCTCGGCAAGAATATTCAATCCGTCTGCATCAATTACTAAAGGCCTGTGATAGCTTGAAATTAACGCCTTAAGTCCATTTGCGGTTTCCGGTAATTTATCAATGCCCGGACCGATCCCAATTGCGGAATAAGGTTGCAAATCATAATCCACACCACTGAAGTAGCGTGACTGCTTATCGACTTTACACATGGCTTCCGGAGCCGAAATCTGCATGATTTCCAGGCCACACTCAGGTACATGGGCAGTTACCAGACCAGCCCCGCTTTTGAGACAGGCTTTGGTACTAAGTATTGCGGCGCCCATTTTACCATAACTCCCGGCTATAATCAGGGCATGACCAAAATTCCCTTTATGAGCGAAAGCCTTTCGGGGGTGGTAAATCGATTGATAGAGGGCTTCAGATATGAGTTGGAGCTTGCAGTCTACTTGTTCCAGGAATTCGGGATGCAAATTAATATCCAGCAGGTGCAGCTGGCCGATAAAAGGTTCGTTTTCGGCTACCAGGAAAGCTAGTTTCATGCACTGGAAGCTGAACGTATAATCAGCCCGGATAATGGGAAATCCGATAGAACTGTGGTCGCATAGCATCCCGCTGGGTATATCGATTGAAACAACCGTTTGTTGACTTGCATTAATATTTTGCACCAACATCGCGGCCTGATCTTCCAAAGGCCTGTTGAGCCCGGTGCCAAATAGCGCATCGATGAGTACGGTACCAGTAGGAATTTCAGGAAACTCATTCTCACTATCAATTATGTTTACAGGAACGGTGGTTGCCGCCTTTAAATGTTCCAGATTGGCCTGAAAATCTTCACTTCCCGGGGCATTTCCCAATATATAGACACTGACATGGCAATGTGCCTGATGTAATTGCCGGGCAATGGCCAGCCCATCGCCACCGTTATTGCCATTACCACAGAAAATATAGTACTGTCGGGCCAGCATTTTCTCCAACAGCCATTTGCTGCAGGCAGCCGCAGCCCGTTCCATCAGGTCCAGTGAACTGACGGGTTCTGTTTTGATGGTAAAAGCATCCCATTGCTTTATTTGTGCGGCCGATAAGACTTTCATAATGAGCTACTAGCCACCTAAAGGTAAAAAACCTGCTGTTAAAAGGGCCCGAAATAAAAGGAGGGAGAATATTTCGCTCTGGTTAGCCGGGCTTTCCGATGGTGGGCTAGCCCCATTGTAATCCAGGAATGCTCAAAATAGGCCAGGTGTTGACGTTTAATGAAACATCTTTTGACTCCCGGACTTTTCTATTTATTGCGTTGAACTGGGCAGTCTTCCTGAAATCTCTACCGGCTTTTTTTTCTGTCCGGAGCTTTTTTTACCTGGCTTGACGTTTTTTTGTTGTTCTTGACTTTTGCTGGGATTTTAGTCGATGTCCTTTTGGCTGCGGGTGCCACTTTGGAACGCGATTGGGTGTTGTCGGCTTCAGCTTTCGTTCCTGCTGCAGCTTCTTCATCGTCGCCAGGGCCATCTTTCATATAATCGCCAAAAAGATTATAGGCTTGGCGGGCTGCTTTGTATATTCCGTAATTCATCCGGTTACCGACAATGATAATGACCACTTTTTCATCTGTTAAACGGGCGAAAGCCGGTGTAAAGCCATGCCATTTACCATTGTGGTAAATAACTTTTTTCCCGTTGGGCAACATCAGCAGGCGCCAGGCCAGTCCATAATTATGGATGGAGGGTCTTTCGTTACTGTAAGGCGTATATGCTGAATCCTTCCATGCTGCACTCAGGAAATTATCATTGTACATCATCGCGTCCCATTTCATCAGATCCCGGGGTGTACTGTAGATATTCTTATCCCCATAGGTGTCATCAAAGATATCCTGCTCCCAGAGCGCACCTGAGGGGCGGTAGGACAGGATCACCTGACCGGATTTTTCCGGGGTATATACAAAGGTATGGTGCATCCCCAAGGGTGTGAAAATAGAATCTTTCATGTATTGAGGATACGGTTGTTTCGTAACCTTTTCCAGTAATAGTGCCAATAAGGCAAAATTGGTATTGCAATAGCTGAACCTTGTTCCGGCACGATAGGATCTGTCTGGCTGGAAATTGATCAAAAAGTCCAAAACATCCTGATTTTGAACGGATTGATGCTCCGGCCACTTCTTTTTATCCTCCATAAAATAGAGGTAATTGGGCAGGCCACTACGGTGGGTCAGCAGGGTTTTGACTGTTACACCGGGATAAGGGAAGCCGGGAAAATAGGTGTTAAGGCTATCATTGAGCCCGATTTTTCCCTGTTGAACCAGCCGAAGTACAGCCATACCGGTGAAAGGTTTACTGGTCGATGCCAGGTGAAAGGCCGTGCTGTCGGTAATCGGAAATTCCGGCTTATTGGGGTTTTCGAAGCCTACATATTTTTCGTAAAGGATATTGCCCCCCTTGGCGACCAGGATGCCACCATTAAAGCTCCCTTTTAAAAGCATGCTGTCGAAAAGATCACTAAGCTGGGTGTTATAACTCGCAATATCAGCTTCCGACATTTTCTCCACTTCAGTAAGGCCAAAGGGATGGTCGGGATCAGATAACAGTTTGTCTTTTTTATTCTTGGAAGAGCCGGATTGGCAGGAAACAAAAGTCAAAACAATTACCAAAGGGACCAGAAATCTTCTCACTATCAATGCTTTTTAGGGGGCAAATTTATGGGTTCTGACTGAGCCAACCGGCATTATGGGGATTTTAACAATAGTTTTTATGGGTTCCATAGAAAGGTTTTGTTTCGGCAATTCGGGATTAAAAATGGTATGGTTTATTGGGACAGTGATTTTCTGATTTTCCGGGCCCTGGACCGGAACGCTGCCGTGGATTTTTCAAAATGGGTATCGATTATAAGTACCAGTTCGGGCGCGATTTCCGGGTAGATAGTGGTTAACCTATATAGAATCCCCAGGGAAAATGCTTTTACCGCGATGGGAGCGTTGGGATCTTCGATAAAATAAAAGCATTTGTCCATTAGCGTCCCATGAAACGTTTTTGGAGGCAAAGGTCCCTGGTCCAGCAAACGGAGGATATTTCTGGGAACTGCGCTGGGTTGGCCTGGAGCATTTAACCGTTTCAGTAAAGAACCGTAATGTTTTTTAATCAATTCAGGGTGCTGAATGGCGCAATAACTTAGCGGCCAAGCCGCTCTTTGCACCATCCTATTCTCCCCATTCAAAAAAAGCTCCATCAACTGGTCAAATCTTTGCTGGTGATCGCCAATCCAGCTGACGATTCTTTCAGTTGCGCTTTTGGAATGTTCCTGTTCTAACAAGACTGCAATGTTCATGCGGTGAAATTACCGTCTTCTTTCGGGAAATTTAGGCGACATGGGAGCTTATATTTTGTGTAGCTTTGAAAGGAGCAACGACAATCACAGTACATTGAATCAGCCCTGAATAAACTGTACAAAGAGGATTATTTATTTTAATACTAGATATATAATATCAAGCAATGGAAAGTTCCTGGTTAGAAATGTGTGGCGCCTTATTGGCGGAAAAGAAATTATCTATTGCTTTTGCGGAGAGTGCTACAGCAGGAGCCGCATCTGCCAGGTTTTCGCTGCTGCCGGATGCGGGAGAGATACTGAAAGGTGGATTTGTCTGCAATGATGCCGGCCTGAAATCATCCGTACTGCAAGTTTCGCCCGAACTGATACAGAAATACACCCCTGAATCCCAGAAGGTCACTGAAGCTATTGCCCGGGGCTTGAAAACACTGATTCCGGCTTCGATTCATATTGGAATCACTGGTTTAACAAAACCCGGAGGAAGTGAAACGGCTGAGAAGCGGGTTGGAACAATGTTTGTTACTGCGCTAAAGGGTGAAGATTTACTATTTTCAGAAAGGTTGGGTCTTCTCGGTTCACCTTCCGCTGTTATTACTCAAACCGTAGAAAAAGTTGCTCAGTTACTATATTGGGTTTTAAAAAATTAACGTTATCCGAATACTTCTATTTAGATAAAGTTTATTTTAACCGTTACGATTTATCCAAAATGTGCTCCAAATACGCTGGAATCCATGGATTAAGCTTGACGGAAGATTATGCTGCAGAGAAGCTGGTTCCTACTACACATAAATCTCGGGATGATATTAAAGCAACCAAGAATTTGAAGAAAAATGGATTCGACAGCGATGAATCCATTGGTATGTAAAGAAGTATATGTTATTAATAGCTTAGTTTATTTCCCGCCTTTTTAATTTTCCCTCTAATTCGGCAATTAGCTTCCGTTGCGTTTCAACGAGTTCGGTTTTAGTAAGAAGCAATGCTTCCTTTTCCTTTAAAAAATTTTCTATTGTGTCAATTTTAGAGGTCCAACCTGCAATTTCAGCCTTTTTAAATTTTGACATTCCGGATGTGTTGTACAAATCAGCAAAAAAATCATAGTCCAATTTTTCGGATAATTGCATTAATAGATCCACCTCAATAGTCGACCGTTTATAAATGCTTGCCACTGCCTGTTTAGTTCTATTGATAAGTTTCCCAACCTTAACTTGGCTCAACCCTCTGCTTTCTGCTATTTCTTTTATTTTTTTTCCGATCATTGTAATTGTGAGAAGCAAATATTTGCACAACTAAGGTCTTTTACGATACTATAAGAATGTATATATTGTACTTTTGGATGTAAATATTTGGCTGTTTAGAATTCTTTTTTTAAATTTACATCTAAGATGAACTAATACTTTAATGTAATGAATTGTTAATCAATTATTTAAATTAAATCCCAGGAGCTTCGACATCCTAAGTAAGACAGCCGAGAATTCGAAGCAGTAAGTTTTAAAGCCCATATCACCTTAATCTTGCATAGTTTGCAATCATTCAGGGGTATGGGCCCTTACTGAATATCTATATTCTCGGCTGTCAACCAGGATGGTAGGTAGGAGGTGGGGCCCATACCCCGCTTTATAATGAAGCTCGCTTGATAGAAAATTAATGAAAGCGAGGCATACTCATACCATCTTACACCTAATAATATCAATTGCTGTTTGGCATTTTTGGTCTGTTTTCTATGGGCAGAATGTTTCACAATTTGTTTTGTTTGCCTGTAAACCAAAAAAGCCGGTATAACAACAGTTAACCGATGAAGAAATATGCCTTTTCTTTCAGGGGATTTGACCAATTCCCTCGATAGCTGCTAATTCCATTTCTTAATTTATAACGATTTGCTTTATGACTAAGCTTGCGCTGGTTTGCGTATTGGCAATGATATGCCATTATATGCAGGCCCAAAATTATATAAAACCACTAACCGTTGGAGATACGGTACCGGACATTACAATAAATAACCTCGCCAATTATCCTACTCGAAGTGCTAAGCTATCGGATTTTAAGGATAAGGTAGTGATTTTGGACTTTTGGACAACTTTCTGCAGACCATGTATTGAGGCAATGCCGAAGCTGGACAGTTTTCAAAGAAAATTTTCATCACAACTGAAGGTGTTGTCAGTGACACCCCAACCATTTAAAGACTTTACAAAACATTATTTAAACCGTTTCCCCGCACTAGCCAAACTTCCCATAACTTATATATATGAGGATACCCTGCTTAAGCAATATTTTCCATATGCAACTGTGCCTCATGTTGTGTGGATTGACGAGCACAGGGTAGTGAAAGCTATTACAGACGGCGGCGCACTCAATGAAAAGAACATCATTGCGGTGATTAAAAGGCAAACGCTCCATGTTCCGGTAAAGCAGGAAGATATTACGTACAACTCACATGAGCCATTGTTAGTAAATAATAATGGTGGTGCTGCTGGAGAATTTCTCTATCGAAGTCTGTTCACCACTCATAAGCCCGGCATTATTGCATCACAAATAAATTATAGGATTCCAGATCAGCAAATCCGGAGAGTTGCCCTCGTAAATCAACCTCTTAAAGTGTTTTTGAATAGAGCATACCCCGGTATGCTGAACTTTCAAACCAACAATTTTCGGTTGGCGGGTAATGTAGATTCCCTGCAAGGTTTATTGGATAGGAACCGCAATTTACTTTTTTGCTATGAGCTGATATTGCCGGAATCGCATGCCATGGATTTTGCAAAATACCTGCGACAGGATCTGGAACGATACTGGAACATTACGGTGCGACGTGATACTTCGGTGGCTAATAAAAGCAACATTGTGATTACAATGAAATAACGGTCAATTTTTTTAACCAAATTTCTTTTGCATTATGAAACCAACTAAAATATTTAATCATGCGATACTGTTTTGGTTTGCACTATTCTCGGCTATTTGTTTGCCCGATAGTGTCGGAGCAACCGTGGGGGTCCAGATTATTCAGGATACTTTACCGCGAGGCCTCATTCATGGGAAACTAATGTCTGGCGAAATGGAGTTTATACCAGAGGCCATGTCCGTCATAAATAATACAAGCGGGGCGGGTACTTATACCAATGCAGCTTCGGAATTTTCCATAGAAGCGCGTGTCGGAGATAAAATTTCAGTGAGCGGGCTCAGTATAATCAGGACTACGGTAACGGTTCAAAGTTTGACAGATACTTTACTGATAACAGTATTCTCAAGTGATAATACTGAGGAGGAAGTGATGGTGAGCACAGGTTATCAAAAAATTAATAAAGAGCGGGCCACCGGTTCCTTTGAGTTAATTGATAATAAGACGCTCAATTTGAACACGTCCCAAAATATTCTGGAGCGATTGAAGGGGACCAGTGCGACTATACTCTTTTCGATCAAGAATGATAATCGGAACGATATTATGGTTAGGGGGGTGAGTACACTTAATGCATCAAAAAATGTCCTGATTATACTGGACGGGTTTCCTTTTGAGGGCGATCTGAATTCAATCAACCCCAATGATATTGAAAACATAACTGTATTAAAGGATGCCGCAGCTGCGTCTATTTGGGGGGCACGTGCAGGTAATGGCGTAGTGGTTATTACAACTAAAAAGGCATCTTTTAACCGAAAGATCCGTATTAGTGCGAACGCTACTGTTACTACGAGCAAACGGCCTGATTTGCATAGTCTGCCGGACATGACAATAGAAGATTATATCAGGACGGAGCAGTTTTTATTTGATAATGGCTTCTTCAACTCGAAAATAAGAAGCCGGTCGCGCCCTGCATTAACACCAGCTGTAGAAGTGTTCCTGGCACGTAGAGAAGGACTAATTTCTGCTCAGGATTCCGCATTAAAAATTAATTACTTACTGCAGAGGGACAGTAAGGATGAGTACCTGAAGTATTTTTATGATAATCCCTTACTACAACAGTATGCGCTTTCGGTTGATGGTGGAAGCGATCAGATGAACTATTTATTGGCGATCAATTTCGACAGAAACATCAGTGCTGTGGGAAGTAAAGCAGACCGCTTTAACATAAGGGTGGCAAATAACTATAAGCCATTCAAGAAAATGCAATTAGGATTCCAGGTGAACTACGGCCAGAACAGGACAAAAAGCGGCCGCCCTACTTATAATAGTATCAAAATAGACGGTAGGATGGTGCCCTATCTTAGTTTCACAGATGCATCAGGTAATCCTATTGCGGTGGATATCGGATTACGGGGTGCATATACTGATACGGCGGGGAGCGGACTATTATTAGACTGGAAATACTATCCCTTAGAAGACTATAAACATTCTCTTAATAAGACAAAAATGCAGGAGATAATAGCTATTGCAAATCTTGACTATCAAATCGCCTCATTTCTTGATCTCGCCATCAACTACCAGTATCAGCGACAGGAAAATGAAGACGTGCTTCTTCAAGATGAACTGAGCTATAGTGCGAGAAGTACAATTAATTCTTTTACGCAAATAAACTACGAGACCGGACAGGTAGTTCGGCCGGTTCCACTAGGTGGAATCTATATTTTTGACGACGCAGATATAACCTCTCAAAATCTCAGGGGACAGCTTAATGTAAACCATACCTGGGGCGTGCATGAAGTTAATGGAATTGTAGGTGGAGATATAAGAGAGGTAGTATCAAGAACCGACGGTCAAAATTTTCGTTATGGTTATTCGGAAGACCCACTTCTGTATTCGCTGATTGATCCCCTCACGCGGTATCCTAAATTGCCATCAGGCTCGAAAACTGAAATTTTATCTGGTAGCGCCATAACTAAAAAGACGAATCGATTTCTTTCCTTTTACGCGAATGCATCCTATGTATTTAAAAAGAGGTATACGATTTCAGGCAGCGCACGTAGGGATGGCTCGAATATATTCGGGCTGAACACGAATGATAAGTGGCGGCCACTATGGTCTGTAGGGGCGTTATGGGATATCGCAGGTGAGCCATTCTGGAATAAGGCCAAAATGCCGGTTTTCAAGTTCAGAACTACTTTTGGATATAGCGGCAATATCGATCCTTCGAAGACGGCCGTTCCCCTGATTCTATATTCTGATGCGGAAGATAGGGGATATCCATATGATTATGCCCGGATCAGTTCAATTAATAATCCTGATCTCAGATGGGAGAAAGTGGCCACTTTTAACGCCGCCCTGGAATTTGCCGGTCCTGCAAGTCGAATCAGCGGTAGTGTAGAATACTATCAAAAGAAAGCCACTGATTTATACGGATCTGCTCCACTGGATTATTCCACAGTAGGAATCCAAAATGTAATTGTCAAGAATATAGCTTCATTGAAGGGCTCGGGGTTTGAGTTCGTATTAAAAACACGTATCTTAAATCGCAAATTTAAGTGGTCAAACCGTCTGGCCTTCAACTACTTTCGCAATACGGTTACCGATTATTATTATACAACCGGGCAAAATTTTAGCCCCATCAGTGGAAATCAGGTTACACCTTTATTGGGCTACCCTGCCTATGGCATCCTGAGTTATCGTTGGGGCGGACTGGATACGGAAGGCAGTCCGCAGGGATACAGCGATGGCGTATTAAGTACTGATTATTCCGCGATGACCAGGATAAAAAGCCCGGATAGTCTGATATTTTCGGGTCGTGCTACACCGAAATTTTTTGGCAATTTTATTAATACTATTTCGTGGAAGGGTTTTTCGCTCGCTGCTTCGATTGTTTACAACCTGGGATATTATTTTCGACGACCAACCATAAGTTACACTAATTTATTTCAACGGGGTGATGGTCATAGTGATTTTGCACAAAGGTGGCAAAAGCCGGGCGATGAGCTGTTTACCAATATACCGGCCCTCAGATATCCAAACGATGACCGGGCCGAGGCATTTTACTCCCTGTCGGAAGCTACGGTATCCCGGGCAGATCATATCCGATTTCAGTTCATTAATCTTTCTTATAACTTTTCCAGAATCGGCAGAAGAATACAGGCTCCTGTAAATGTATACCTGAGTATTTCTAACCCGGGCATAATATGGCGCGCCGAGAAGAAAGTAAAAGATCCTGAATTTCCGGATACGTTACCACCATCCACCAAATATGCGGTAGGCCTAAAAGTCAATTTATAACTATAAACCAGTAATCATGCGAATTTATATAATTATAGTGCTTGGCGTAAGCATTTTTCTAAGCTCTTGTAAGAAATTTCTTGATTTTAAAGCAGATGCGAAGCAGGCTATTCCTTCAACCTTACAGGATGTTCAGGCCTTACTGGATAATGCAGGAATTATGAACCATCAGGGTATTTCCCTGCCTGAGGCTTCTGCAGACGATTATTATGTGAGTGATGACTCTTATAATAAGTCTACAGTACAGACAAAGGATAGAGAAGCCTATATATGGCATTTAGGTGATTACTACTTTACTAACGATTGGGCGGTGTGTTATAAACCGGTTTATATAAGTAACCTGTGTCTGGAGGTATTAGGCAATATTAATAGAGACCAAGATCCCGAACAATGGGACAGACTCAAAGCCAGCGCGCTTTTTTATCGTTCCTATTCATTTTTACAGTTAGTTACGACTTTCGCCAAGGCGTACGACCCAGCAACTGCCGAGCAGGATCCGGGGATCCCGGCAAGACTTAGTTCAGATTTTAACGTCAGGTCCGTAAGAAATTCTGTCGCGGAGGTATATAACCAAATTTTATCTGATCTTAAAATGGCTTCACGAATGTTGCCCAACCTGACGGACCACAGTTTTCGCCCGAGCAAAGCGGCCACTTATGCCTTACTGGCAAGAACCTTTCTTTTCATGAACGAGTATGATAGCGTCTATAAGTACAGTAAACTATCATATGATATATACCATGATTTGTTGGATTTTAATCTGGACATTCCGGATTATAACGCGAGTCTTCCTTTTCCACAGTTTAATAAGGAGATATTGTTCTATAGTGCTAATAATACGGCCGCCGTTTATTTTTCCCGTCCTGATATCGCCATTATAGACAGTAATTTATATAAAATGTATGCTGAAGATGATTTGAGGAAGAAAGGGTTTTTCTACGCTGATCTGGATGGTTACCTACACTACAAGGGGATGTACACTGATAACATATATAGCCCGTTTACCGGAATCACGACGGCAGAAGTATATTTAATGTTGGCGGAAAGTATGGCCCGGATTGGCATGGGGGACGATGCATTGACGTTGATTTATGCAATGCAGCAATTTAGATATTCAACGCCTTCTCCACCACTGGTTAATCCAGATACCAGTGAAATAATTTCGTTGATTTTAGCTGAAAGGAGAAAGGAACTGATTTTTAGAGCACTTCGATGGCCTGATATTAAGCGGCTAAATAAATTGACTCCATCAATTGTACTGAAAAGATTTGTTAACAATCAGTATTACGAGCTTCCGGCCAATGATCCAAGGTATGCATTGCCGTTGCCAAAGGATATTATCGACTTAACGGGTATGCCACAGAATTGATTAATACAATAAGTCCCACACCCAATTGCGTGGGACTTATTCTAATTTAAAGATCCCGGTTTATGATATCATCATAAAAAGCGGAATAGGTCGGATCGGGATCCGGGACATTGTAAGTTCCTGTTCCGGCTATTACGGGCATGTCTGGAGAATTGAAAGCGTCGTCCAGTGCCTGGGGATCAATTTGAAGTTCATTGTTTTCGTCAAGATAGGTAAATTCATCATTGACCTTTACGGCGCAGCTTCTGTCTGTTCCTAACGGACATAAAGGCAGGGTTACGACATGCACCCATTTTGAGGGATCGGACTCCTGGCCCGCTGTACCAGTAAATTGAAATGTCGAAGTGGCAAATTTGGCAGATTCTGTTTTGTGCGAACTAAATGCCAGTATAGTTACAGAGATTAATGCCAGTAAAGGCAATACGAATTTTATAGTCCGAAGACTTTTAGATGTACTCATGATAATAATATTTTAAAAAATGAAAATTGGTTTGATCTAATATTATTGCGCAATAAATAATAGTGAAGCAGTCCCCATTTACTTTTTATGTTGGCTGCATGTTAGAGGTTCTTGCCTACTATTTTCTGCAGGTATTCGGCTTCTCCTGTATTTTTAAGCGGATGCTTATTTTATTTTATCTGAAATAACAGCATTTTGAATTTATTGAGATGATTAATTGGTTCAGTTGACACTGCTGTTCGATCCTGCTATAAAGATACTGGTGTATAGTCCAGAATCAATTGACCAAAAAGTAGAAATAGGGCTCAGGAGGATTACCTGCGGTTAAGATTAAGGCTGATTACCCACGATCAGTATTTGGTGTTATTTCAAAATGTTTTTTATAGGCGCGTATAAATCCTTCGCTTGTCTGAAAGCCGGTAGTTAAAGCAACATCGAGTATTGATTTTGAAGTATTTCGCAGTAGTCTTTGTGCTTTTTTTAATCTTAGTTCGAGGCGCATTTGGTAAGGAGTAGTCCCGAATTTCTTTGGGAATCCGAATTTTAATTGCGCCAGAGATATATAGACTTTTTTAGCCAGTTGGAGTTCAGTGGAAAATTGATCTTCGCTATCGTAATTTTCGGCTTCATAAGCTATAATATCCCGCACTTCTAACAGGGCTTCTATGTTTCTATGATGCTTTCTTAATGGCGTCAGATTAGTGATTTGAGACCTGAGCAGGAATAATACCAGGAGTTCCGATCCCAATGCGTCAATAAGCATTTTTGGGCAATTAGGAAGCTGCGTATTTTTGAGGATTCTACTAACCAGAATTTGCATTTCGGGGCCTATAAAGCATTTTTGTCCGTATAAATGAATGGCTTCTGTACTCGTTTCTCTTTTTTCCAGGAATTGATCCAGGACATTAAAGTCTTCCGCCAGACTCAATAATATCGGCTCCGAGGGATGGATATCGAAAGTAGCATATTCGCCTCCTTTAGGAAATAGTGTCCGGTTCTCCATATAAGGAGCGTAAGTCATATTGAATTCTCCTTTTTCAAAAATGGTATTTTGCGAGCGTCCTAATGATTGAACCATACGGTTTTGGAGTGTAATATGCGCTTCAAGAATAGAATGAGGAACCTCGGCCATGAAGACGGTTTCATAGTTTGTTTTATAAAAACTGGGCCAAAACTCTAAGAGACGGGAGCTGATTTTGGTAAATCTCATTTCACCATATTGGCCGACACTGGCAAATTTCTCTACAAACCTGGCATTGGATTCAGGTTGTACCGGAGTTTTAATTATTTCTACCTCCTCATTTATGGAGTTTTTTATTTTAAAGGAAACACTCATGGTCCTTAAGAGCGGCTTATTTCTACTTTTTGGTCAATAAAACCAGCTTTTCGGTCAATAGGTTTGGGGCAATGTATTAATAGCTTGCACTTAATAAGCAATGATCGCTGTGCCAAATTTAATAAAAATCCTGTAATGACCCATCTACAGCCCTTTGATCAATTAAAAAGGAAAATTATTCTTTACCGAAAAAGTTTCGATGAATACAGTTTGGAGGTCAGGCCTTTATCGCTCACAAGAGATATCAAGTTTATTCATAAATGGGTGAATATGGACTACACCCAGGCTTTTTGGCAAATGGGAGGTTCTTTCGAAAAAGTCCGCCAACACTATGAATCGCTACTCGAAACAGGAGAGGGGTATTCCATCGTATTTTTTATCCAGGGTAGAAAAGTGCCGGTAGCATTGATGGATATCTACTTTCCTTATACTGATGAAATTGGTACTATGTATGATGTCGACGCAGAAGATACCGGCGTTCATTTACTAATGGGTCCTGCGGATGCCCCAATTGGAGGCCTAACAACGAATGTGATGAAAACAGGCTTGTCCTTTATATTTTCATTAGGTCCATCTCGTGTCATCGGTGAGCCTGATGCACGCAATAAGAAGGCCAATGATTTGGTTAAAAGGGTAGGGTTCAAGTTTATAAAGCCCGTTACTATGTCCTATAAAACGGCAAACCTTTATATTTTGGAAAGAGATGACTTTTTAAACCTGAGCCAATTAAGTTCTAAGTTTTAAAACCATTATCATGTTTAACGCTAATGAAAACCAGGGCCTTGCTCTTGCAAGGGGTTTTATCGTCCTGATCATGCCAGCAGTTCACACGGTATTGATTTATAGTAGCGATTCCGTCAAAGCCGGATGGTTGGGATCTCTTTTAGGATTCTTTGCGGAGCAGCCGGGTGCGCAGTTATTTATGATGCAAATGGGACTGTTCATAGGTATTGGGAGACCAAAATCTTTCACTCGTGTCTTTAGGCGATTTTTGCTGCTTTTTTTGGCCGGGTATATACTTAATTTTCTACGGCTGGTACTACCTTATTGGTGGGGCGGCTTACCGGAATCCTTTTTAATACATAATCATATTGCCGGTGATCACAAGGCCAGCTTTTCACTATTAGCTGTCGGAGATATTTTACAATTCGCTGCATTGGGATATGTTACCACGCACCTGATCCTGCGATTTTTTAAGCCTCTGATGTTGAAAATAACGCTGTTAATATTGCTTTTGATGCTTTCTCCCTATTTATGGACTTTTGAAGTACCCACTTCTATCTTTCACTATTTTTCAGGCCTGTTTGTAGGACTTCCTCCTGTAGCTTTTTTCCCCTATTTCCCTTGGATTTGCTATCCCGTTTTCGGATTGATCTTTGCCCAGGTGATAAAACAGTATCATTACAAGATTAAGTATTTGTTTTGGGGGCCGGTTGCTCTTTCATTGATTTTGCTCAGTTTGCCTTTGATGCGGATGGAACCGGCTGATTGGGGGCGTAATTTCTATCGCCTGGGGCCCGGGGGAACAATATTTCATATAGGCGTTGCATTATTATGGATATTATTGTTTCTGGTGTTTGCAGAAATAATCCGTTGGAATAGATTTTTCAATTTTATTATGCAGCTGAGCGATAAAATTACGCCGATCTATCTTGTCCAATGGATCATCATCATCTGGCTTATCCGGGTATTCGGCTTTAATGTTTTGGGAATAGGTATGACGATAGTGGCGATTGTGGTAAATACCGTATTGAGTTTTAGTGTCGCAATGTATTTGCCCACCCGGCTTTTCAATGTAAAGTATCGATTGCTCCAAAGGTGAAACCATCGAAAAGGGATATCTCAGTACCGGATTGACCGGAAATAGCTGTATGCATCTAACGGTTCAACTTTAAAAATAATGAATGGATCTCAACCCCAGCGCTTTACTGCACTAATTTTTCAAACATGAGAACAAAGAAGATTTATGATATTGCCGGTATTGGTATCGGGCCCTTCAACCTCGGGCTGGCAGCGCTCAGTAAACCAATTACCAATTTAAGCACCATCTTTATCGATCAAAAACAGAAGTTTGACTGGCATGGAGGAATGATGATTAACGGCGCTACCCTGCAGGTTCCCTTTTTGGCCGATCTGGTAACCCTGGCAGATCCATCCAGTAATTACTCTTACCTGAATTTTCTTAGAAAACAGAACCGGTTGCTGCAATTTGGAATTTATGAGGAAAGTTATATTGCCCGAAATGAGTACAACCGGTATTGTAGTTGGGTCTGTAGCCAGCTGGATAACCTGCTTTTCGGCTATTGTGTAAAAGATATCTTTTACCAAAGCCAGGAAGACCATTTTAAGCTTGTTATCCAGGAATTTAACTCCGGGTCTGTTGACACGCTTCTGGCCCGGAATATTGTGATCGGTGTTGGGGCGCAACCCTTTGTGCCTGACGGCGTTGCAAAACAAGTAGGGGCCAGGGTGATACATTCATCAGCATATATGTACAATAAAAGCTGTATTTCAAAATCTGACCAGATTACTATTGTGGGCTCCGGCCAGAGTGCGGCCGAAATTTTCTATGATCTTCTAAACAGTGTAGACCTGTCCTCGACGGAAATCAATTGGTTTACCAGGTCCGACCGTTTTTACGCAATGGAGCAAACAAAACTAAACTACGAGATGACTTCACCTGAGTATATTAATTTTTTTTATAAGTTGGATGCGGCGACCAGGTCCAGGCTGTTAAAAAGGCAGTTTTCATTGTATAAGGGGATTAATGCGGAGTTGATCAACGCTATTTATAATCAATTGTATCAATTGCATATTGATCAGATTGAGTCCCATATTACTATTCAGCCTCATTCAGAGTTAATAAGTATAAGTCCGACAAATCATTTGGGTAATTACTCCCTTTGCTTTTTGCATAATGCATTACAAGAGAAATTTGATGTGACTGCGGATTTTGTCATTTTGGCTACAGGTTACCGGTACAGCGCCCCGGATTTTATAAAATCGCTAGCGGGAATGGTGAAATTAGACGCTAATGGCAGATATTGTGTAAACCGGAATTATTCCATTAGTAATAATAACCGGGTCTTCGTGCAGAATGCCGAAATGCATACACATGGTTTTAATACGCCGGATCTGGGGCTGGGCGCCTACCGAAATGCCGTCATACTTAATACCATCACACAGAAGAAGCTTTATCCTGTAGATGAGCATACCAGTTTCCAACGATTTGGTATAAACAGGCGAATCATTAATGGTAGATCAATTTCTTGCCGTAAAGAGCCTGTGTGATCGATGAGTGTAACTGGATCCCAATCTCTAAAAATGCGTTGCGTTTTGGGTGTGAATGTTCTACAATACTTCGCTAATCACCGATGTCCTAATCTATAATTCATGAATGATGTTTTTCATTTATAATATTTAATTCGATGTTACTTTCCATTGGTAATATAAGCATTACAGCTTTAGGTTTTATTGCTATGGACATTATAGTGTTATTAAATTTCTGTACAATTAGATTTATATGGAGGAGAAACGAAAATATTAGTTTAGATATAATATTGCTTACACTGTTAATAATATTTAATACAACCGGTGGATTATTACCAGATGAGCGATTACCAGGCTCTTATTTTATTCAGATGACATTTTCTTATGCAGTCGGATTCCTTACTCCTTGTTATTTCCCCTACTATGTTTATCGCAGGTTTGGCATTGAAAGTATGCAGTTTCATGTGAAGAAAGGCGTTTTCTTCTTTTTGGTTTGCCCACTGGTTATTTTCTCGGTGGTGTTTTATTTCACTGGTAGTCTGGAGGTACCTAAAAGGTTATTGGTAATTCCGACAATTTATGCGTTCTGGGTGATAATTTCTCTTATTCAAGGAATAATGCGCAGAGTCGGTTCTCATCGTTGCCCTTCCCGAACTTTGGAGCTAATGTTGCTTTTTGGGTGTTTAATTCCGTGGGTTTCTTTGCCATTGATGGCGTATTTAAATGTTTCACATCCCATTAAAGTAGCCGTTACTAATGTTGGATTTCTATTGCTAATTTCTTTTCATTTTAAGGATAATATTTTAGAACTAAGATTGAAAAATAGTTCGTTGTACAACTCCATACGTGAAATTAAACTCTTAAAAAATGCCCTGTTACGAAAAAATAACATTGAGATTCAAGAAATACGACAAGTTTCTGAAGAGGAAAAACTTCGTTTGAAAGCAGAAGAATTTAAACTTACCAACCGGGAAAGAGAAATTGTTGTGCTAATTGCAAAAGGGTATACTTATGAGCAGGTTGCCAAAGAACTATTCATTTCTGAGCGGACCGTCGGCAAGCATATGCAAAACATTTTCACTAAAGTAGGTGTCAACAATAAAGTCGCTTTATTAAACAAATTGCGTGGTTAGCTGGCCATTTAAGGGCAAATTCCGTATAATTACGTATGAAAATAGGCATAAATGCTTATTGTCCGCTCTCGCGGAATATGGTATTTTTCCGGAAACCGTAAACGATGTTTTTTGTCCTTGATGAGAACCGCCTGTTGACAGTAAACAGACTGTTAAGAAAAAAGCCTGCCGGTGACCAGTTATTGCCCTGGCTGGAACTCTTTATCAGCGCGCTGTTGAAACCTGAAGCTAACGAGGATACCCTGCCGGATGGCTCCCAAGCGGAACGGCTTCATGACGTACTCTCAGAAGCCCTGGTTTCTTTAAGGTCTGTAACTTATCAGCATATTTTTAAACCGGGAAGGGGGAAACGCTGCAGAAGGCGTATTCTGGAGTTTCATCGCTATTATGTTGTATTGTTACATCAGATTTATCCGAACCAATCTTACTTTTCCAATAGTAACACCTGTCAGGCGCTTTTTTTTGAGGAGATCTTTGCCTACCTCCAGAGCATGGTCATCTGGATGGAAACCGATTTCCCCGAAATACGTCGTTCAGGGAACCAACCGTCTTTTTTATACCTGAATGCTGCAATTGTACAAATAAAAACATGGATTACTTCCGCCGGGAAAGTCTCCGGTCAGTATCCCCAATGCGTTGAAACCCTACAGATTGTAAAGGATATCTGTCAATCCTATTTCCGCTGCTGGAATTCGGAGTTTAACGCCAGTTATAGGGGGGTAGAATATCTGAAGCGGCTTTTGAACAGCCTGGCGGAAATCGAAAGTTTCGAATCAGTGGATGACGGGTTGCACACCGTTGACATACAGCTGATCCGATTCAATTTCAACCATCCGCTTTTTGCTGAGTACTTATTGAATAAGATTCAAAAGCAAACTGAAAAGCTGCAGCATCCGGCTGATAAAATCGCCAAACTGACTTTGCTTCAAAGCCTTCTGCGTCAGACCTGCTGTGTCAAAAACTGCAGTTTGGATGAGCAGCACGAGTCTCTGGAGGCATTACTTTCGAGGTGGGTGCAAGAAGAACTTGCCCGTTTGAAGCTAACAGCGCAATCAAACAGTACAAACCCGGCAATGGCTTCATCTGCTGGTACGGAAATGCAGCCTCGTTTGAAATGCAATCTATCCATAGATCAGCTGGCACTCATTTTCCGTGCTGCGGAAGCAGAAAGAATTATCGAATCAAAATCCCTTTCGGCTGTATTCAGATCGATAGCTCCTTTTATTTCCACGAACTTTAGAAAGCATTTATCTGCCGACAGCATGCGCAGCAAATGCTACAATGCCGAGCCCAGGGATATTAAGAATACGATTGAAACCCTGGAACAAATCATACTGAAGATAAGGGATTATTGAAATTTAATCCGTGCTGCAAAAAAAAGTTTGACTTGAGATGGACCGGCTGGTGTTGTTCATTTGTTCTGATACTTTGATAAAAATGATAGCCGGCAGCTGGAACTTCGGTGCTCCGCAGATAATCAGCGGTGCGGCTCCTGCATGCATTAATTAGGACGGTAATCAGCCCTGGGCTGTTGGAAGCAGCCACCGGCATGGCAAGGGTAGAGATTCAATAAAGAACTTACATGCCCTTTTTCCGATCAGTTTTACCCGTCGGCTGGCAGATTCGGATTTTTAGCTGCATTCAAAAAACAGCAGGGTGGGCGCCGGTGAACAGGCATCCGAACTCAGGGATCCTGTTCAGCGGTTTTTGCAGCATGGACTGCACCCGCAGCTCAGGTTGAAGCTTGCACCAGAACGGAAAGTTCAGCTTTGGAATGAACTATTGGTAAAAAGGCTCAGGTATGTAAATATTGTTTCTTCACCTATCGTAAGACAAGTCATGGTCAATAATAGTGATGGGTTGAAAACAATACAGGATCAGACCCCGTATCTAAGCAAATTGGATTTGATTTAGGACCTACTGGGATTAACGGAGAAGGGGAGGAGCCTGGTAGTTTCAGTGGATGGATCGAATGATCCCCCAAAGAATATGGGCAAATGCTGATCTCGCTGGGTGATATTCAATCAAAAATGTATCATACAGCAGTCAGTTCAGAGGATCACCTGGCCTGCACTGTTGAAAATACAGAGAACGCAGAGGTCGAGCCATAGTAAGCAGTCGGCGAACCACTCAATATTATCTGACTGATATTCTCGGTGCGCTGCTGCAACAGTTGCTGTGGTTCGGCTATTTTGGTTTGATTTATATGCTCAAACCATCGAGTGAGCCATTTTTCGGATTGGGATTAGGCAGTCTTCAGGTAGAAAACAAACTGTAACGCAGCGCAGCATCTTTGAACGCGTTCGTGGATCTTTAAATGCGCTTTCTTTTGGTAGGATTTCGTATATTATAAAAACAAGAAAGTTTCCTAACCATTTTTCCATCTTCATTGATAAAATAGTACAGGGATTGCGGAAAGTTTTTAATCTTCAGTGCCCGGACATTGGTATACTGCTTTATAAAATAGGATTGGTTTCTAAACTGCCGTATGCTTCTTTGAGTTCAAGTATTCCTTTTTACCGGAAAGCAAAATGCCAATTTCATTCCATATACCGCAGATAAATCCAATCACCATTTACTTTCGTGCTCCGGGCAATCTATCCTGAGATCTGTAGCAGTTAACTCCTGATTGAGTAGTTTGCAAAAATGTTGCGTCCCGTTTTCTAAGGGTTGGTAATGGGAGCAGGTCATACACATCCGTTGAATTGTGATGACACCCGATTCTTTCAGATCCCGTATAATGTCCAACAGACTCAACAGCAGGTTAGTTTTATCATCCGGGTGGAGCCCGCTAATTGATGTACTGATTGGCTGAGCAAAACGGGATACTTGCCCTGCAATTTCTTTTCCGCTGTCTGTAAGGTGAATGATATAGCTTCTTGTGTCTTGTGCTTCGTATTCTTTGGAAATTAGTCTTTTCTGCTCTAGTATCCTAATGGTCTCACTGATGGTGGCTTTGGTCATATTGAATTCATTTGCCAGATAGCTCACTTTTCGCTTTTCGTCGCTGTGATGCAGCAAAAAAATTAAAACCTGTATCTGAATAGGTGTTAAGCCAAACTTCTTACTTTCCTGCCATAGCAATACACGAAAGGACTGCGCAATCCGCTCCAAAGAAACGACAATCTTGCTCTCTATACGCTGGTTCTGATATTCTAGGTCAAAATCTGATTCGCCCATAAACTAGATTTGAGTACTGTCGATTTTCCATTTCGTAAATATAGGATCCTTTTTCTTCAATTGCTGCTTTCAACGGCGGGTTTACCTATTCTGTATGGCGGAACTGACATGCTGTTGAACTCATCGGCAGCTGCTGCTGATGTTCAAATTCAAATACTGATTTCCGTGGTTATATATTAGACTACTCTCCTTTAACGCTGAGGGAGCTATTAGGACAAAGGACATTTCTGATCCGGCTTTTTCGCTTATAGAGTGTCCCAAACCGCCATTTCTTTTTTATAAAATTGGATTGGTTGGTTTATTATTTTAAATGCCCCACAAAGGTAGTTAACCTAACTTTATGGGGCAAAATTTTTACCCTTTTACATCAGCTATTGATGCTCCGAAATTGATGTGCAGTACATTTCCGGTAGGGGTAACCAAGGCAGGTACCGATTTTAGGCCCGCTTTTTCGGCCTCTTCAATTCTGTTTCGGGCCTCTCCAAGGTGGACCACTTCCACATTGTCGGCACCAATAAGATCAATAACGTCATGTTCGGCACTTAGGCAAACAGGACAACCAGCGTGATAAAAGATGGACTTTTGCATAAATGATAAGTTTTATAGTGGGATGGCAATATTGCCGCTGTAAATATAGGTAGGATAACTAACTAAGCAAAAAATATTATCCAATGGTGCGTAAAATCTACCGTGACAGGCTGTCGACGAACCCCTGCAATGTTATTTGGCCGAGAAGCTGGTAACGTTGCTGCAACCGCTTATGCAGTTCGGGCATTTGGTCCGATTCCTATTTACACATAAAGGAGTGAGCTATTTTTCCGGTTTGACATTATGCGGTCGGCTGCTATTAAACGGCTGTAGCGCATCACAGTTCTTTGTGCGGGTTCATAGGTCTTAAGATTCTTTGTATTTAGGTAGGGCTTCGTTTGTTATAAAAATAATACAGCAGCCTAACCGTATTTTCGTCTTCAGTGAAAAAGTATAGGTAAGGTGAAAACTTCTTAATCTTCATTACCCGGATATTCTTTGGCTTATAAGTCGGAATAAGTACCTGATTGCCCTTTTGGCTTCAAACAGAACTCCATCAGTTCAGGCAGTAGTGTTTTAATATCAAATTCCACTTTTTAAGCATAAAGGCAAACCGCAGAAGCGGTTTGCCTTTGCAAAGAAAATTATATACTATCTAGTTGTGTAACCGCCATTCGCAAAAATGGTTTGCCCTGTGATCCACCAACCATCTGTCACTAAAAATTCTACCAATGGGGCTATATCTTTGATATCTGTAAGACCGCCCAGTGCGGAAGCTGATTTATGGTAAGCTACGGCATCTTCGCTTTCCTGACCGTAAAAGAAGGGCGTATCCATAGGGCCCGGCGCGACTGCCGTTACCGAGATGCCACGACCGCCAAATTCTTTAGATGCTGCCCTGGTAAAGTGTTCTACCGGGGCTTTCATCCCTTCGTAGGTGGAATACAATCCGGTATACGCTGCAAGTAATGAAGTTACAATCGTGCAGATTTTACCGTTGTCGTTCAGTTTTTTACCTGCTTCCTGAATGAAGAAATATGCCACTTTGGAATTGATATCGCTCATACTGTCGTACTCAGCTTCGGTGGTGTCCACGAAGGGCTTTTTCAATACTTTACCCACGGTGTTAATAGCGATATCGATACCGCCAAACTTTGCTACGCCCGCATCAAAAAGTTTTTTAACATTGGCAACATTGGTAAGGTCACCCTGCACCAGGATAGCTTCAGCACCCGCAGCCTGTACGTCTGCCAAAGTTTGCTCGGCATCTGCTTTAGAGTTCCCGCTGTTATAATGAATAACCAGTTTTGCTCCTTTTTTCGCAAAATTCCGGCTTAGCAAGCCACCTAAATTTTTTCCGCCTCCGGCAATCAATACTACTTTGCTGTTTGCATCGTTTCGTGTCATAATTTTATTTTTTGTTGCAACAAAGTTCAACAATGCAAATCGGCGTATTGTGGTGAACTTTACGGATTTTCTTCGGGGAATTATTTCGTCGTCTTTTTACTCCGTATCTGAAATTCCTATATACCCCTGGTCAATCGGATATTTTGCGTCTAAAAAATCCTGGTGTTTCTCCGGTCCATTTTTTAAAAAACTTTGAGAAATTAGAAGGGTCATAAGTCAGCGTCAATGCAATTTTGGCGATGGAGAAGTCTGTATTTGCCAGCAATTCCTTTGCTTTATCAATTATTTTGGCGTCATAAAAATGGCAGGGATGATGACCCGTTTCTTTCTGAATGGTATCAGTAAGATGGTTGTGGGATACAGCAAGTTCACGGGCTATCTGGTTGAGTTCCATAAATTTATAAACTCTGCCTTGCAAAACATCGTCAATATGATGGTCTAAAAAATCGAAATACTGTTTGCGGATCTCCGCACTACGTTTGCTGTTCTTTCCCTTTTTATCCTGCATTACTGATATGGCTAAGTTTTATTTGTGAATTTCGGAAAATATTTACAACCAAACGTGGTGAACTTTATGGATTTTGCTAAAGCGGCAGGTGAGAAATAGGGGTTGTTTAACAAATGCCCGGGGCATCATGATTAGAATCTATAAAAAACAGTTAGTTGCAGACAGCATGTACAGCAAATGCTATATTGCCGGGTCCAGGGATATTAAATCTACGATGGTAGCAGTAGGACATATTATACTGGAAATCAGGGATTTTTGAAGTTCAATCCGGGTTAAAAAAATGTTGGACTTGAAACGGGTCTGATGGTGTTGTTCATTTGTTCAGTTAAACGTACAACACAAACAATCAAAAACCGAAAATCATGGGTACTCAAATTAGTTGGCCACAGTTATTGATTCTATTATCACTGATTCTGAGCGGATATTACCTGATCGTCCTTTCGCTGCTCTATCGAAAGACTTTGAGAAAAATGTTTGTCGGCAGGTGGAACTTCGCTGCCCAGCAGCTAATCGATGGTGAGGATATTGAATCCACCGATAATGATGCTAATCAGCCCAGCGATGGTGGAAACGGCCACCGGCATGACGACGGTAGATATTTGATGGAGAAGTTACATACACTTGTTGCCGGTCAGTTTTACTCGCCGGCTGACAGTTACGAGTTTTTAACCGCATTGAAAGAAGCAATCAAGGAAGCGCCGGTGAGCGGGGATCCGAAAGTCAGGGACTCTGTTCAGCGGTTTTTACAGAATGAACTGCAAGCGCAGCTCAGATTGAAGCTTACACAGGAGCAGGAAGATGAACTTTGGAATTAACATTCATTGTGGTATTCTGGATAAAACCCGTCTGAGCTTTCTGATCCGCGTCTTCTCGATAAACGGAAGAATTACATTTACGCCGGTATTATTTTAGACAATTATATTTAACATACCTTTGCAGTAAACCTTCAGAACGGCTTGCAGAAGTCTCATCATTCCAGTCAAGATGGTTTAGTTCGTCCAAATAACCTTGCAATAATTCATTATTTTTTCTGCGCATTTAATTTATGTACCGGCACCCCCATTCCTGGCCGATGCCCTTGCTGCGTCCCTGGATTACCTGGTGGCCGATAGCGATATGAAGGTGCTGGATAAAAGACACCTCGCCGCCTGGACGATATTGAAAAACTACCCGAAGCCGACAGGAAAAATATTTTTTACACACTCGACAATCTTGTTAAAGCTGCTAAGTTTAATGCCATATAAAGTAAAAGCCCGGCAGTGCCGGTCTCTATTAGCTTTCACAAGGAATATAATTAGCAGTAACCTTTAACTTTAAAAATTCCTTCCTTAGAGATTGTGACACAAAAATATACTTTCGAGCATTTGCTCCGGTACCAAACCATTCTTTGCTTTTGAAAATTTGCATATCACCTATATTTTCTTTAAATCGAGGAAAAAAGCCTTTATTAATTAAATCGTATCGTTTTCGATTACAATTTTTGCAAAGTTGATAAGGGTAGCCCTCTATATCAAGGGGTGCTCCTGCTTCCGGGATAATAAGTTGCACTGTATCATCAATAACGGTTTCTTTCTTATAAAGCAATACTGGCTCACTTTGTATGTCGAGAGGCCTAAACAAACTTTCATAAAAGTCTTTTCTCACAAACAGTTCATCATATATCCAGTTCAAAGAAAATATCCTTTTCTTGCCACTCCAGTTTGGTGCTTTTCTTAACCGAAATGGTTCTTTTTGTATTAAGCCAACGCCGCAGCTACCGCAATAGTTAGAGTCGTTGTAAGTTGTCTTTTTATATCCAGCATCATCGTCCGGCATTGGGTAGCCATTTGCCCAAGGACTTAAAATTACTAGTCGTTTCGTATTGTTTTCTTCTTCCTCAGTAAATTTTGAAACTACAGTTTCTTTAACACTCCATCTATCAAAATAAGGTTTTAATTTCCAATAAAGTTCATTCTCTTCAATCCAAAAAGAATAATACCCTAACTCAATATTAATTCCGTGTTTTTTAAGTAGGGCAACTTGTTTTTTATCCCAATCTGAAAATATACTATGTAAATTTTTCATGTTACAATCCTAGCGCTTTTAAAATTTCAGGATACTCCTTATAGATTACTCTGGCAGCGTTTTCTACCTGTTCCCTTGTGGCATTTAAGGTAGTGGTGGCTGCTTTGGAGCCTTCATAACCAATCTTGGCTCTCCAAGCATTTGTAAATACCTGATGCTCTGTTTCCGTTACAACAATTGAGGCCATTTCACCCGCTTTTTGCTCCATTAGATCGGCAAATCGTTTTTCAATTAGATGATGAACCTGTGATCCAGCTGGGCTTAGCTTTTTAAGCTCTCTGTATGATTTTATTCCAAACTGTGCCGCGTACTTTAATGCCTTAAATCCGGTAAGACCTCGCTTTAGCTTCAATAAACGTAAGGCCCACTTTGCATATTTCGCCTTTGTCAACCATCCTACTGGAACAAAAAAAGACCCTACAAAAGTAGCTCCTTCGATAAACGCTTCATCATCCTTCCTTGTTTGTTCTGCAACTTTTTGACTAAAGTTTACGATCTTCCGGATATTTTGCATACTCTCGCGCAAAGAGTTATTTGCAATTCTATCTATATTAATATTATTGCGAAGTAACTGATAATATAGATTTCTTTTCCCCCATAAACCTCGTGCAGCAACAACCGTCACCTCTTCCAGCGTTTTTACATCATTGGGGCCTTCTTTTAAGCCCAGAGGGTCATTAAAACTAATCGGATTATTTATTGCAAAATTATACGGTGTCCATTCCCAGTTGGCCTCCGCCAACTCATCTATCTGCCAGAATCTACCAAGTTGCGGATCATACAGCCTGTTTAAAGCATCATATAACTCCAAACCAACATTGCCGGCAAACTCTCCGGCCTGTAATTCATTACCCCGATTGAATTTGAACTTGTTCCCAAGATAACTTGTATTCTCGTAAGATATTCCTTTTTGTATTAACCCGAACGGATAATAATGCGTTTCCTCCATTACGGTGCCATTTTGGTCGATCATAGCCCTGACATTCCCCAGATGGTCTTTGAGGAAGTAATCATAGACGAACGTGGTAGCCGTTGGGGTAACAGGTCTTAGCCTGCCTTCCGCAGTAGCGATATGCCTTAACGTATCATTTTCAAAGATCATCCCACCCAGGTACAGGGTTCGGGTGGTTTTTGCACCTTCGGTAACCGTTTTGCTGAGTTTGGTACCTGCCGCATCATAGCCGTAGACAATGATACCTTTGCCTGTTACCGTGATTTGCTCCGGTAAATTTAAGATATTATAGCTTATCGCGCTAATGCCTTTGTTCCCGTCTTTGACCAGGTTGCCATTGGCATCATAGTCATAGTCATTACTACTGCCACTGCTGCCATTATTAAAATCACCCAGCTGGTAATCAGTAGTTTGGGCGTCTATTACCTTTAATAACCGGTTACTACCGGTATTATAGGTATAACCGAGCTGGTCAATGGTCGTTTTGGTGCCATTATAGAGCCCCTGACGGGTCAGTGAGCGGATAATCCCATTGAGATCATAGGCGCTGCCGGGGCTGGTGCCATCACCCATCTGGCTGCTAAAATCATGGGTAGCGCTAAAAGCTTATCCGCTGTACCGGGAATAATCAGCTTTCAGGAGGCGGTTGACCGCATCATAGCTGTATTGGTATTTTCTGATCACCGCCCCGTTGGTCTGGCCCCGTGTATATTCCGCTGATGATGGTAAACCCTCTGTACCGAGACTGTAAAGCAGGGCCTTTTTGTTCCAGCAGGAAATGAAGCAAAAACTGGTAGGGTAAAGATGTAGTGTAACCCAAATTGGTTTGTTGAGTAAAAGACACAACAACCGCGGCGCGCAGAACACCTGCGAGGGCAGAAAAAAGACACTACATACCCTGGCTACAGACCTGCGTTAGAGAGTTTAGAAACTTTGAAAAAGGTGATTACAGATAATCGTATATTTTCATTTTCTTTAAGATGGTATAAAATATAACGCAACTCTTCACCTATCCACAACAACATCCTCTACTTCCTCCTTCGAAAGTGTTTCACCATATAGTTTTGGTATTAGATCATTTGCTATTTTTTGGGCAGATTCCCCTATGTCAATAAATGATGATGCAGTTTCTTCCGTAAAAGAATTCGTTGAGGGGTTTTCCTCAAAAAAATGATATTTCAGCAAATTGTTACTAATTTTATTGCGCTTCTCCGTGTAGTTCATACTCTATTTTTTAATTCGTCAATATCCATTAATAAGCAAATGAATATATTCACTTACAAACATTTTGGGTATTCTGTTTTCTTCGTTTGTGTGGCCGTTAAAATATCCCCAATAATCTACACTGTTGGAAGTATATAGGTTTGGAGGATTGAAAAGCGAACAATATAAAGATTATTTTAAGTATAATGCAAATGAATAATTGGATTAAAAACTTAGTTATTTCAAGTATCATATTTTTGACATCTACGCTTATAGAATCTATTATATATTTCCTTCAGGTATATTTTTTCCCAACATCTGAAAGCATTGAAATATATGGAAAGGGAGAAACTATTCAAGAAGTATTGGTTAGCTCTATTCTTTTTTATAGCACAACCGCTGCTAACTATTTTTTTGTATATTGTATTTCGATAAATTTACTATTCTATTTATTTTTTCGAAATATTTTTAGTTGGTTAAAAATAATTATACTCAATTCCATAACAAAATTATTGGTTGTTTTTATTTTATGGCTTTTATATGGCGCAAACGGTATTCAGCATATCATCATCGTAGGTTGTGTATTCTTAGGCTGCATTTTAATGATTTTAATCACTTCTGTCCGAGTAAAATTATAGAAAAAGGATTGTCTTAGCTCCTTACAAGAGTATTGGGGCGATTTGTCCCATATGCGGGGTGGGCATTACTTGCAAAAGATTTATGGGATTACAGAGTGGAGATTAAAGCGGGTTATTCTATGTTAATGCGAATGGCTTTACAAAGGTTAAAGATTTGAAGGCTAGCTATATTTTAAAATCATCTTACAGTAAGATAAAGGTTGAGATAAGCAGTATTAAAAAGGTAACTAAACCTGTTCCGGTATATAATATAGAAGTGGGTAGCGACCATAATTATTTTATAGCTAACAGCACTATATTGGTTCATAATAAAAATATTACTGAAATAAACGAAACTCATTCCGATGGGTGTTCACCGGTAAAAAATAAATCCCATGAGTGAAGAAATTCTTGATAAGCTGAAAGCCTTCATTATCAAAGAGGCTGCTGTCGAAGACGAAGAAGTGATAAGAGATGCACAAATAGAAGGTGATTTAGGAGTAACGGGTGGTGACGCATTAGATTTTTTGATTACTTACGGCAAAACATTTAATGTAGACCTAACAAAATTTATGGCGGCAGATTATTTTTATGGTGACGGAGACCTAATATTGCCAGCAATTAATAGAATACTTGCTGGTAAAAATAAAAAACGAAATAAAATACTGACTGTTCAGCATCTTGAAAAAGGGATATTAGCTGGTAGGTTGGACGAAGAAATTATTAATAGCTAAAAATGAAAATAAAGCTGTTCACTCCGGCTTCTGGAGAAACGTCTGGTGCAGGCTCCCTCTTAGCACGAAATTTATGTAATGATAAGCCTGCTATTTGGGGGCTTATATGTTTAGGACATTCCTGGTATATCATAGAGTTTACCCGTTATCCCTAGAATATAATTTATAAAACCCTTGAGTTCTTTAGGAAAGAGACTGTAAAATATTTTGTGTAAACGGATTTATTATCTGCATTTAGATCCGGCATCTGTTTTCAAATATAGTTAAGTACCCAGATAACTGTGTTATGTTTTGTTAATTATAACTTTGTACCAAAGCGTTCTGTAGTAAAAGCCTTTCAGTTCAATGAAGACGACTTCAAAGTTAAGTATGGCTTGCCGCATTCATGAGTTTTTTAATGAACGTCAGAGTTCGTATAGTAGATTAATATTCAAATAATGCTGCATTCAGAGCGCTTATTTTATAATTTATAAACGCGAAACATGAAAAAATTAGCCTCCTCCAAGACACTAAGCATTCCTGTCGTCCACCCAAATGCTGCAGGTATCGATATAGGCGATATGCTTATAGTGGTTGCGGTACCTGCAGATAGAGACCTATTTTGCATTAAAGAATTTGGGTCTTTCACTGAAGATCTGCAAGCCATCGCCCGATGGTTAAAAAAATGCAGTATTGATACTGTGGCGATGGAATGTACAGGTGTGTATTGGCAAAATATTTACACGGTTCTAACTCAATATGGCTTTGATGTTTGCCTTGTTAATGCACGACACACGCGTAATGTGAAAGGCAGGAAGACGGACGAGAAGGATGCCGAATGGATACAACGCCTGCATTCTTGCGGTCTGCTGAGCAGCTCTTTTTTACCTGATGATTTGACTCAAACTGTCCGAACATTGGTTCGTCAACGCAGAAGTCTGATGCAGGATAGTACTCGTTGTGTGCAACGTATGCAAAAATCCATGGAAATGATGAATATTAAACTCCATGCTGTCATTAGCAATATTGTTGGCAAAACAGGAAAAGCAATTGTCGAGGCTATTATCTCGGGTCAGAGAAATGCAGAGAAATTTCTTCAATATGTGGATAGGCGTATTAAGGCAGATGACCAAACCTTACTCAAATCTCTTCAAGCCAACTGGCGAGAGGAGCAATTGTTTTTATTAGAACAATCATACGGGATGTATCAGTTTATACAACAGCAAATCAACCTTTGTGAAAAACAGATTGAACTGTGTTTACAAAAAATTGCGGCAGTACAAAATGATGGTGTTGTTGAGGCGCCCCCGATGGCTAAACGAACAACAAAAAATAAGTTATCTTTTAATGCACAGTCGACTTTACAAATAATACATGGGGTGGATGTAACCAGTATTTACAGTATCAGCGAAATTGCGGCGCTGGAAATATTTGCTGAAACGGGAACCAATTTAAGCAAATGGCCTACCGAAAGGCACTTTATCTCCTGGCTCAACCTTTGTCCGAACAATAAGATTTCTGGTGGAAAGCTTATCAGTAGTCATATGCTTAAAAAGAAGCCAAATGCAGCAGCACAGGCATTTCGTTATGCAGCCAATGCACTGCAGCGTAGCAACCATTGGTTGGGTGACTATTTCCGGAGAATGAAAACCAAAGGAGGTAATAAGTATGCTATCGTTGCTGCAGCAAGAAAGCTCGCAATTATTTATTACAAAATGGTCAGGTATAAACAACCTTTTCAACCATTTGACAATGGAGAATACAAACAAAAATTACAAAAAGCAAAAATTGCCTATCTCGAACGTACGCTATCTCGCTTAAAAGCTCAGATACCAACTGTAGTTATATAGTAGAACTGATGGAGTATGAAGCCTCAATTTTGAATAGGCATGCTCCATTTTTTTTCGATATTGGTAATAGCCATGTAAACGGCCTTTAGGGCCGCCTGATCGTCGGGGAACTGGACTTTTGTTTTTGTGTATTTTCTGATACCCCGGTTCAGGTTTTCGATGGTATTGGTAGTATAAATAATTTTTCGGATTTCCAGTGGAAAGTCAAAATAGCTGGTAAGGCAGTCCCAGTTGTGGCGCCAGGACTCAATAGCGTGGCGGTATTTATGG